>CAZWMT010000026.1:0-81869 GCA_964635055.1 uncultured Microthrixaceae bacterium
CGTACAGCTCGATCTGGGCGGGCAGGTTGGTGCCGGTGTTCTTCTCGTCCCACATGGTGAGGGGCGCCATCTGCGAGTAGCGCAGGTTGGCGTGGTCGTAGGTCTCCTGGATGCCCCGGGCCAGCGCCGCCTCGTCGCCGCCGTCGGTGAGCACGTTCTGGCCCCGCTTGCCCATCACGATGGCCGTGCCGGTGTCCTGGCACATGGGCAGGACGCCGCCGGCCGAGATGTTGGCGTTCTTCAGCAGGTCGAGGGCCACGAACCGGTCGTTGGCCGACGCCTCGGGGTCGTCGAGGATGTCGGCGACCTGCTGGAGGTGACCCGGCCGGAGCAGGTGGGCGATGTCCCACATGGCCTCACGGGCCAGGGCGGTCAACGCCTCGGGCGCCACCTGGAGGAAGGTGCGCCCGGCGGCCTCGACGGTGGACACCCCGTCGGTGGTGACGAGCCGGTACTCGGTGTCGTCGGGGCCGAGGGGCAACAGGTCCTGGTACACGAATTCGCTCACGCCCGCAGGGTACGACGGCCGCGGGACCCTCCGGGAACCGGCCTCCTCGGACGCGGTCGTTCGTGTCACACTGGGAAGCGGAGGGGCTGCAGATGAGAGAAGGGCTGTGGCGAAGGTGGTCGGTCGCAATGGCGGCACTGGCCATCGGGGTGACGACGCTCGGCGCCGTCCCTGCACACGCCGCAGGTTCGGGGCAGATCTGGATCACGGTGAACGCGAGCCCGGACGACGCCCAGGACTTCAGCTTCACCGGCTGCCTCGGCAGCGGCTGCTCCACCTTCAGCCTCGACGACGACGGCGACGCCACCCTGCCCAGGACGGCCGGCGCGACGAACCTCGCCGAAGGCACCTACACCGTCACCCAGGCGGTGCCGGCGGCCCAGTGGTCTCTCACATCCATCACCTGCGACACCGGCGAGACCGTCGACCTCGTGAACCGGCGGGTGACCATCGACCTCGGCGCCACCGAGAACGTGCACTGCACCTTCACCAACCGGACCCAGTCGCTCACCGTCATCCAGGACACCGTTCCCGACACCGCACAGGACTTCGGCTTCACCGGCTGCCAGGGAGCCGGCTGCGGCACCTTCACCCTCGACGACGACGCCGACCCGGCGCTCCCCCGCACCGTCACCGGCACGGCGCTCGCTCCTGGCACCTACACCGTGACCCAGGCGCAGACCCCCGGCTACGACCTGAGCGCCATCAGTTGCAGCGGCGGCGAGCCGTCGAGCGTGGCGACGCGGACAGCCACCGTGACCTTGACCGCGGGCGAGCAGATCACCTGCACGTTCACGAACACGCCAACCCCCGTACCGCTGACGGGCGTCACCCAGGTGGCCACGGGCACTTCCCACACCTGCGCGGTCCTGACCAACACCGAGGTCCGCTGCTGGGGCATCGACGATCGGTATCAGTTGGGCAATGGTGGCGGCCGGACCAGCACGCCCTGGCCCCAGATCGTGCGGGACGAGACGGGGTCCGGCCCGCTGACCGGCGTGGCCGAGGTCGCCCCCGCGTGGCTCTCCACCTGCGCGCTGCTGCTCAACGGGGAGGTCCGGTGCTGGGGCAGCGCGTACTGGGGCCTGCTGGGCAACGGCCAAGGTGCGCCGAACAGCTCGGACTACCCCGTCGCGGTGTCGAACCCCGCGGGCACGGGCCCGCTCAGTGGCGTCGACCAGCTCTCGCTCTCCGCGACCCACGCCTGTGCCCGCGTCGACGACCAGGCGTACTGCTGGGGCGTGAACACCTACGGGCAGCTCGGGAACGGCGCCGCGGTGGGCGGGCCCCACACCGAACGGACCAGACCCGTGCTCGTGCTCAACGAGCAGGGGACGGGGCCGCTGACCGGCATCGTGGACATCGAGACCTTCGCCGCGAGCGGCGACGCGGGTCGCACCTGCGCCCGCCTCGACAACGGCCAGGCTCGCTGCTGGGGAAACAACTTGAACGGCGCCCTCGGCGACGGCACGACGACCCACACCTCGCTCCCCGTCGTCGTCCGCAACGCCGCCGGCACCGGGCCGATGATCGACGTGCGGGAGCTGGCGCTCGGCGGCTTCCACACCTGCGCCCGCTTCACCAACGGCCAGGCCGGATGCTGGGGCTACAACCACTACGGCCAACTCGGCCGCGGGACCATCGGCGACGTCGATCCACCGGCCGTGGTGCTCGACCGCGAGGGCGACGCACCGCTTGCCGCCGTCACCGCCTTGAGCGCCGGCCTCTACTCCACCTGCGCGCGGCTCTCCTCCGGGAACCTGCAGTGCTGGGGCACCGGCCCGCTCGGCGACGGCACCGCTGATCAGCACACGCTCCCCGTCTCCGTCCTCAACACGATCGGCACCGCCCCCCTGCCCAACGTGGTCGCGGTCGATGCGCGCAACGCCCAACGCTGCGCGCTCCTCAGCTTCGGGCAGGCGCGCTGCTGGGGCGCCAATGACGCGGGCCAGCTCGGCGACCCGGGCAACAGCGCCACCTCGAGCCTTCTCCCGGTCTCGGTGAAGACCACGCCCTGACGCGCGGCGCTGTGGTCGTGGCGCGGCCGACCGACCAGCCGCGTTCCGGTGTCGTCGCGCGTGGACCTCGCCAACCGCGTGGACCTCGCCAACCGCGGGGCCACGTCGACCACGGCCCCACCGCGAACATCGCGAGGACGCCCACGAACCGTGCGGAGGCGGGATCAGCCCCGAATCAGGAGGGATCGACGCGCGTGAGGACGGTGCCGTCGTGGGGCACGGTCCACAGCGAGCCGTCGCCGGCCGCCACCTCGCGCAGCTCGCCGCCCACCTCGACCTCGCCGGCGACCTCGACGGTGTCGGGGTCGATCTGAATGAGCGTGGACAGACCGTCGGCCCAGGGATCGCCCTGGTCGTCGATGGCCACGCCCTCGACCCGCACGCCGAGGTCGAGCGTGTCGACCACCTCGCCCGACTCCTTGTCGATGCGCAGCACCGACGACGTGCCCTCGCTGGCCAGCCACACGCTGTCGTCGTCGACCGCGGCCTCGGCCGGCTGATCACCCACGTCGACGGTGGCCGCCACCGACCGATCACCGAGATCGATCTCCGACAGCGTGCCGTCCTCGCGGTTGGTGACCCACAGGGCCTCGTCGCCGTCGGCCACCACCGCCGAGGGGTCGCCGCCCACCGGGATCTCCACCACCTGCTCGAGGGTGTCGGGGTCGATGGCGGCGATGGTGGCATCGTCGCGGTCGGTGACCCACACCAGGCCGTCGGCCGTGGTGACCGCCTGGGGCCCCCCGTCGAAGTCGATCGTGTCGAGAACGGTGCCGTCGGCCGGGTCGAGCCGGGCGACCTCCTGCGCCTCGAGCGAGGTGACCCACACCGACCCGAGGCCCACGGCCACATCGCGTGGTCCCTCGCCCACGTCCACGGTGGCGGTGACGGTGTTGTCGCCGGTGTCGACGCGGCTCACGGTGGCATCGTCGCGGTTGGCCACCCAGGCGGCGCCGTCGGCCACCGCGACGCCGCGGGGCGTCGCCCCCACACCGATGGTGGCCACCACCGTGCCCACCGCACCGCCGTCATCGCCTCCACCGGCCGCCGCGCCGCCGCCTCCGTCGTCGCCCCCACCGTCGTCGCCGCCGGTCGCCAGCACCACCGCGCCCACGACCACCAGCACGAGCACCACGGCGATCCCGACCAGCAGGGGCACCTTCGATCGCTTCGAGCCACCGGCCGGCGTCGGCGCGGTCGCCCCGGTCGACGCGGAGGTGTCGGCGGCGCCGACGGGGGCCGGCGCCGCGGCCGGCGGTTGGGCGGGGGCTGAGGTCGAGGTCGGTGCCGGCGGGACCGGAGCCGGGGCCGGCGGGGCGGGCGCAGCAACAGTCGGCGGGGGCGGGGCGCCCGGTGTTGGGGCGGGCTGGGCGGCGGCAGACGCGCCCTCGGCCGGCGCCGGCGAGGCCGGCGCGGTGGCTGCGGGCGGGCCCGGGGGACCGTCCGTCGCGCCGGCGGCAGCGTCCGACGTGGCGGAGGTCGGCGGCGGGGCGGTCGTGGCAGACGCATCGGGTGGCGCCGTGGCCGACCCGGTGACCAGGCCGGGGTCGGCGGCGAGCGCGGCGGTCGAGACGGTGATCGTGTCGTCGGACAGCGGGGCACCGCCACCAGACGGACCAGAGGGCGCGCCCACCGCGGTCGTCGACGGGTCGGGGGCGGACGAGGGATCCCCCTGCGCGGGCGGCGCGGCGTCGTCCGGCGACGGGGCGGACCCGCTGGACGTGGCTGTCGTGTCCGTACCCAGGTCGGCCGACCGCACCTGCACGGTGTCGCCCGACGCCGACACGTCGTCGAGGCCCGGACCGGCAGGGGCGACCGCGCCGCCCGGCGCGCCCGCCACCGCCGCGTCGGCGCCGCCCCGGGGATCGAGTCGCAACTCGGTGACCGGCACGCCGAGGGCCTGCTGCGCCTGCTGCAGGGCCCGGCCCAGCTCGGCGGGCCCGGCGGGCCGGGCCGCCGGGTCCTTGGCCATGGCTGCCTCGACCACGGCGGCGACCACATCGGGCACCCCCAACGGGCGCAGGTCGGGCACGGGATCGTTCACCACCCGCAGCACCGCGGCCATCAGGTTCTCGTCGGTCTCACGCACGAAGGGCGGGCGACCCGCCAGCAGGTGGAACAGCGTCGAGCCCAACGAGTACACGTCGCCGGCCGACGTGACCCGCTCGCCCGACAGCGCCTCAGGCGACGCGTGGGCCAGAGTGAACGACGCCATCCCGGCGGCGGTGGCCACGGTGCTCTCCCCCGTGGCCAGGCCGAAGTCGGCCAGCTTGGCCTCGCCGTAGAGACCCACGAGGATGTTCTCGGGCTTGAGGTCGCGATGCAGCACGCCGGCGTCGTGGGCGGCCTGCAGGGCACCGGCCACCTGGATGACCATCGACACCGCGTCCTGCCAAGGCAGCGGGCCCTGCGCCACGATCCGGTCGGCCAGTGAGCCCCGGTCGAGGAACTCCATCGACAGGTACGGGTGGTCCTCGTCGGTCACCCCGAGGTCGTAGACCACCACGATGTTGGGGTGCCATGACAGCGCGCCCATGGCTCGGCACTCGCGCTCCCACCGGCGGGCGGCGCTGTCGTCGGCATGGAGCTGCGAAAGCACCTTCAGCGCCACGATGCGGTCGAAGCGGACGTGGCGGGCACGGTAGACCACCCCGAAACCGCCCCTGGCCACCTCGTGGATGTCGTCGTACCCGTCGACCTCGATCGCCATCTCGCCGATCGTAGGCGGGCGCGTCGCGCCGGTCGTCGCGGACCGTGCTGGGCTACCGTCGCTCGACGATGGACACCTACCTCGGCATCGACATCGGCGGCAGCGGCATCAAGGGGGCGCCGGTCGACGTGGCCACCGGCAAGCTCCTGGCCGAACGGCACCGCATCGAGACGCCGCAGCCGTCCACGCCCGACGCCGTGGCCGCCACCGTGGCCGAGATCGTGCGGGTGTTCGACTGGTCGGGCGCCATCGGCGCCACCTTCCCTGCCATCGTCCAGCACGGCGTCATCCGCTCGGCCGCCAACGTCGACCAGCGCTGGATCGGCACCGACGCCGACGAGGTGTTCACCGCCGCCACCGGGTGCCCGGTCACCGTCCTGAACGACGCCGACGCCGCGGGCCTGGCCGAGGTGGCGTTCGGTGCGGGCCGCGACGTGGCCGGCGTGGTGCTGTTGCTCACCTTCGGCACCGGCATCGGCAGCGCCCTGTTCGTCGACGGCCGGCTGGTGCCCAACACCGAGCTCGGCCACCTCGAGGTGGACGGTCACGACGCCGAGTCGCGCGCCGCCGCCTCGGTGCGCGAAGAGAACGACATGAGCTGGAAGCACTGGGCCAAGCGGGTGGACGAGTACCTCGAGGTGGTGGAGGCGCTGTTCTCGCCCGACCTGATCATCATCGGCGGCGGCGTGAGCAAGAAGGCCGACAAGTTCCTGGAGCTGCTCGAGATCGACACCAAGGTGGTGCCGGCACAGCTGCTCAACGAGGCCGGCATCGTGGGCGCGGCGATGGCCGCCGCCACGGCGGCGCCCGAGTAGCCCTCAGCCGGAACACGCCGGCCACCCGCCGATGCGACCACGTCGGAGGGGCGCCCGGTCGACCGTTCCGGTGGCTCGAACACGACGCTCACAACACATCCCAGCCACCAGAACGAACGGCCGACCGTTCCGGTGGCTCGAACACGACGCACACGACACACCCCAGCCACCAGAACGAAAGGCCGACCGTTCCGGTGGCTCGAACACGACGCACACGACACATGCCAGCCACCAGAACGAACGGTCGGCCGTCGCCCGGACACTTCCCGGCTCGGGCCTAACGTGCGACGGCGCGCGACCGACCAGAGGTCCATCAGTCGACAAGGAGGCTCCGAGGCGGGACCGGCGCGGGGTTCGGCGGCCCACGCGCCCACCCCGCGCGCCCGACCGGACCGGCGGGGCCGACGTCGCTTCGCCGCCGCCCTGACGGTCGCGCTCACCGCCGTGGTGCTCGCCACCGGCCCGGTCTCGCCCTCGCGGCCATCGTCGTCCGAGCCGTTCGCGCTCGAACGTGCCGGGGCCGAGACCCTCCCCGCCGGCTTCACCGACACCGCGGTGATCGCTGGCCTCACCGATCCCACCGTTGTGCGGTTCTCACCCGATGGACGGGTCTTCGTGGCCGAGAAGAGCGGCCTGATCAAGGTGTTCGACAGCCTGGACGACCGGTCCGCCACCATCGTCGCCGACCTGCGCACCCAGGTGCACAACTACTGGGACCGCGGCCTGCTGGGCTTCAACCTCGACCCGCAGTTCCCCGACAACCCCTACCTCTACGTGCTCTACGCCCGCGATGCCACCATCGGCGGTGCCGCCCCCCTCTGGGGCACCGTGGGCGAGACGTCCGACTCCTGCCCCACGCCGCCCGGGCCCATCACCAACGGCTGCGTGATCTCCAGCCGCCTGTCACGGCTGCAGGTGAGCGGCAACACCGTGGTGGGCGGAGAGCACGTGCTGGTGGACGACTGGTGCCAGCAGTACCCGAGCCACGGCGCGGGCGACATCGAGTTCGGCCCCGACGGGTCGCTGTACGCCAGCGGGGGCGACGGCTCCAGCTTCACGTTCAACGACTACGGGCAGTTCGGCATACCGCTGAACCCGTGTGGCGACCCACCCACCGCGCCCGGCGTGCCCATGGTGATCCCCACCACCGAGGGTGGCTCGCTCCGATCCCAGGACGCCTGGACCACCGGCGACCCCCTCGGCCTCGACGGCACGGTGATCCGTGTGAACCGCGCGACGGGCGCGGGCGTGGCCGGGAACCCCTGGGCCGGCCGGAGCGGCGCCAACTGGAAGCGGGTGGTGGCCTACGGCCTGCGCAACCCGTTCCGCCTCGCGTTCAAACCGGGCACCGGCCAGCTGTGGATCGCCGACGTCGGGGGCGGCGCCTCCGAGGAGGTGGAGCGCCTCGTCGACCCCGGCGGCACCGCCGAGAACTTCGGTTGGCCGTGCTACGAGGGTGACGCCCACATGCCGGCCTACGACGGGATGGGCCTGAACCTCTGCGAGAACCTGTACACCCACCCCTCCTCGGTCACCTACCCCGCATTCAGCTACAGCCACGACGCGCCGGTGGTCCCCGGCGAGTCGTGCCCCGTGGGCAGTTCGTCGCTGTCGGGCATCGCCTTCTACGAAGGCGGCGACTACCCCGACACCTACGACGGGGCCATGATCCTCGCCGACTACAGCCGCAACTGCATCTGGGCAGTGCCCCCTGGCGGCGACCCCATCACCCTGGTCGACGGCGCCCACGGCCCGGTCGACCTGCAGATCGGACCCAACGGCGACGTGTTCTACGTCGACCTCACGGGTGGCACGATCCGGCGCATCTCCTGGGACGAGCTGAACCCGCCGTCGCAGTCCTCGTACCTGAGCGACCTCGCGTGGTCGTCGATGACCAACGGGTGGGGCCCGGCCGAGCGCGACACCAGCAACGGCGAGGACCAGCCGCTCGACGGCCACACCCTCACGGTCGGCGGCACCACGTTCACCAAGGGCCTGGGGGTGCACGCCGACTCGGTCATGACCTTCCCGATGGGCGGTCGGTGCAGTCGCTTCACCGCGCAGGTCGGCATCGACGACGAGGTCGCCAACGGCGGCTCGGCGGTGTTCACCGTCCAGGGTGACGGCGTGCAGCGGTTCCGGAGCGCCACCCTGGGCGCCGGCGACGGTCCGGTACCGATCGACGTCGACATCACCGGGGTGCAGACGTTGCGGCTGCACGTGAGCGCGGCCGGTGACGGCACCGCCGGCGACCACGGCGACTGGGCCGACGCCTTCGTCGACTGCACACCTTCGGGCCCCGAGCCCCTCACCGACCGTGCGTGGTCGGCGGCGAGCAACGGGTGGGGCCCGGTGGAGGTCGATCGGAGCAACGGCGAGCAGGCGGCAGGCGACGGGGGCCCGCTCACCCTGAACGGAGTGGTCTACGAGCGCGGCCTCGGCGTCCACGCGCCCGCACAGGTGGTGTACGACCTCGAGCCCGGGTGCACCAGGTTCCAGGCCGACCTGGGGGTCGACGACGAGGCCGGCGCCGGCGGGTCGGTGGTGTTCCAGGTACAGGGGGGCGGCAGCCGGGTGCTGTACCAGAGCGCGGTGATGCGGGCCGAGACGCCGACCCGCCACATGGACATCGACCTGGGCGGGGTCCGCAAGCTCAAGCTGATCGTGGCTGACGGCGGCGACGGCAACTCCGGCGACCACGCCGACTGGGCCGACCCACGCCTCACCTGCGACGAACCCGCCGGCCCGGGACGGGCCCACATCGACACACCGTCGCCCACTGTGCACTGGGGCGTCGGGCAGCGGATCACCTTCTCGGGTGGGGCAGAGCAGGCGAACGGCACCCCGCTGGCCGCCTCGCGCCTCACCTGGAGCGTGCTGATGCAGCACTGCCCGTCCACCTGCCACGTTCACGTGATCCAGTCGTTCCAGGGTGTGCGCTCGGGGTCGTTCATCGCCCCCGACCACGAGTACCCCTCGCACCTCGAGCTACGGCTGTCGGCGGCGCTGCCCGGCGGGGGCACCGTCTCGCGCCGGCTCGACCTCGATCCCAGCACCGTCGAGCTCACCTTCGCGGCCACGCCACGCGGGCTGCCGTTGGTGGTGGGCGCCACCGCCGGCACCACCCCGTTCCTCCGCACCGTGATGGTTGGCTCGGTGAACTCGCTCGCCGCGCCGCTCACGGGCCTGCTGCCCGGCGGCGGCACCGCCACGTTCTCCCGCTGGTCCGACGGCGGCGCCCGGACGCACACCATCGTGGCCCCGGGACGTCCGGCCCGCTACCGGGCGACCTACACCACGACACCCTGACCCACGTCCTGACGATGGCGCCTGCCCAGGACCGGGCGTTCCCCGGGGCCGGCGTGTGCCCCGGCGCCGGCGTGTGCCCGGGGCCGCTCCCATGGCATGAGCGGCCCCGGGCACCGATCACCGGCTCAGGTGCGGAGGCGCCAGCGGGGTGAGCGCCGGGCCAGGCCCACGAGGGCCACGCCGGCGGCCACCAGCGCACCACCCCACAGCGCCCATTCGGCCGCCTCACCCCCGGTGCGGGGGAGCGAGCCCGACAGGCCCGGCGGGTCGGGCTCGGAGGTCACGGGCGGGTGGTCGGGCGCGGCCACCTCCACACGGTCGAGGTCGGTGGCCGCGTTGTCGTCAGGCGTCGGGTCGGCACCGTGGGTGCCGTCGTCGTGGACCACCACCCGGTTCAGCACCTCGTCACCCGTCTTGGCCCGGTCGCTCACCTTCACCGTCAGCTCGACCGAGCGCTCCTCGCCCGGAGCGAGGCCGAACCACGGCCACACCGCGGCGGCGGCCCCGTCACGAGCGGGATCGCCGGCGCCGTCGTCCAGTGCGCCACCGTCGGATGCCGACTCGAACGTGGTGCCCGGCGGGAGGGTGTCGGCCAGGACGATCCCCGTCGTCTCGACGTCGCCGTGGTTGGCCACGGTGAGGGTGTAGGTGGTGTCGTCCCCCGGGGCCACGACCTCGCGGCCGTCGTCCACGGTGACCGACAGATCGGGCCCCGGGACCTCCGTGAAGGTGACCGTGGCGTCGTCGCTGACCTCGACGGCGTCACCCTCGACCCCGGTTGGCAGCAGCTCGACGCCGTGCAGGGTGACCACGTCGACGTGGGGGCCGCCGTCGTCGGTGGGCTCGGCCCGTGCGACGAACGAGCAGGTGCCGGACGCGCCGGGCATCATCACCCTCGTGCCCGGCTCGGCGTCGTCGCAGGTGTTGTCGTGCACCCGTTGGTTGTCCCGATCGAACAGGTCGCCGAAGTGGTCGTCGAGCAGGGCCTCGATGCGGACGGGCTCGACGGGGTCCGGGTTGGTGACCGTCACCGTGAAGGTCACGTCGCCGGGTGCGGTCAGGGTGGTCGGCTCGGCGGCCTTCTCGAGCTCCAGGGCGGGCCCGTTCTCGTAGTTGCGCACCTCACACACGGTCTCGTGGTGCCGGGGAACGGTGACGGTGAAGCTCGGGGTCTCCGTGTCCTCGTGCTGCAGCTCGGCACCTCGGGCCGGGTCACCCGGATCGGCACCGCCACTCCCCCGCTCACCGCCCGACTGGGTCTCGCAGGACACCCCCGCCACCCGCTGGCCGTCGTCAAGAGTCTCGGTGACGGTGACCTCGGTGTCGCCCCGTGGGTTCAGCCACTGGGTGCGGACGCTGCCGTCGGCGCCGGTGGTGAGGTTGGTCCCCGGGTCGAGGAACGCCGGATCGCCGCCGGGGAACTCGGTGTGGAACGACCAGCCCGGCCGCGGCACCCACGATCCCGGCGCCGGCCCCGGCACCAGCTTGCGGATCACCAGGCTGCCGCCGCAGATCCGTGCGGCCACGTCGAACAGGGCGTCGCCCAGGCCGCCGAAGTCGGTGATCCAGTAGTCCTCGAACTCCTGCGCGGCCGGGTAGCCACCGGTGATGCGCTCGAGGTTCGGCGCGTTCACATCGCCCACCCCGACCGCGATCACCCTGGTGGGGGCGCCGGTGGTCTTCACCAGGTCGGCGGCGTCGAGGGCGGCGTCGACCCGTCGGTCGGGGGTGCCGATGGTGCCGCCACCGAGTTGCTCGTTGTCGATGGTCGGGTTGCCGTCAGTGAAGAACACGAGGACGTCGGCGTCGCGGGGCCGGTCGCCGTTGGGCGCCACGGCACCGGGGATGCCGTGTGACGACCGGCCGAGCGCCGCCTCCCAATTGGTGGCGCCCACGCGAGCCCGGTTCGGGTCGTCGGGTGAGGCCGGTGGGCGCTCGAACGGGATGGACTGCACGGTGGCGGCCACCGCCGAGGCCCCGGCCGGGGTGCTCAGCGACGTGAAGCCGATGCTGGGGTAATCGCCGGCCTCGACATCGGCACCGCCCAGCGGGTGCGGCCCGGTGAAGCCGGAGGCCAGGGTGCCGAACGACCAGACCGCCATGCTGGCACCCGTGCCGCTGAGGCGGGTGGCCAGGTCGGCGACCGCACCCCGCACCAGCGCCGGGTTGGCGTCACTGGCGCCTTTGATGGAATCCGAGCGGTCGACCACCACGCCGACGCGCATGTTGCAGTCGGTCGGCCAGGGGTTGTTGGCGCTGCCGGCACCGGGCTCGGCGACGGCCGGCCGGGCCCCGGCCAACAGTGACACCGGCACGAAGCAGGCCAGTGCGGCGAGTAGGGCCACCCACGCGGCGCGGCGCGGGGGTGGACGGAACAAGGTGACGGGCATGGGCCCCTCCAGGACGTGACGGCTCGAGGCCGGCGGTGCGTCATGCCGCCGGCGAGGTCGGGCCGAAGCCCCGGCACTCCTGAACGCGCCCCTGGGTCTACCAGATCATGTCATATGATTTCAATAGGTTCTGATGGTCTCCGGGTGACGGGAGCACCGATGCTCCGGTGCTGTACCGGAGGGAGGGCGCCACCAGGCCCACCCGGGTGACGTTCTCCTCTACTACCCGCAGCGCCGCCGGCGGACGATCAGGCCATGACAGCGACCGTGAAGCTGCGCAGGATGCTGGCACGGCTCGTGGTGGTCACACTGCTCGCGGCGACGCTCACCACGATCGCGGGGCCCGTCCCTGCGGGAGCGACGAACCCGCCGGCGTTCCTGTTGACGTGGGGCGCCACGGGAACCGGCAACGGCCAGTTCGACTGGCCCCAGGCCGTGGCCGTCGGTGCCGCCGGCAACGTCTACGTCGCCGACCGCGACAACGACCGCATCCAGAGGTTCACCGCCAACGGCGTCTACCTCGGCCAGTGGGGCAGCCCCGGAACGGGCAACGGCCAGTTCGACCGCCCCGCCGGCATGGCGGTGGACGGGAGCGGCAACGTCTACGTGGCCGACAGCTACAACAATCGGATCCAGAAGTTCACCGCCAACGGCGACTTCCTCACCACCTGGGGTGGCTCCGGCACCGCGGACGGCCACTTCTCGTATCCCCGCGGCGTGGCCGTCGACGGCGCCGGCTACGTGTACGTGGCCGACGGCTGGAACGACCGGGTGCAGAAGTTCACGTCGACCGGCACCTACGTCGGCCAGTGGGGCACCCACGGCTCCGGGTACGGCCAGATCGACGGAGCGATGGCGGTCGCGGTCGACAGCGCCGGCAACACCTACGTCGGCGACTACTACAACGACCGCATCGTGAAGTTCGACCCGTCGGGCGACTGGCTCCTGCAGTGGGGCGGGAACGGAACGGGCGACGGGCAATTCTCCGCACCGTACGGCGTGGCCGTCGACGGCGCCGGCAACGTCCTGGTGGCCGACTCGTTCAACACCCGGATCCAGGAGTTCACCGCCACGGGCACGTTCCTGACGAAGTGGGGCACGGTCGGGAACGGCAACGGCCAGTTCAACACCCCCATGGGCGTCGCCGTCTCCGGCGATGACGTGTACGTGGCCGACACCGGCCACGACCGGATCCAGAAGTTCGGCGCGGGAACCTCGGACGTCACCGATCCGACGGTGACTCTGGTGACCCCGCCCGACGGGGCGGTCTACACCCAGGGCCAGGTCGTGAACGCCAACTACTCGTGCGCCGACGAGCCGGGCGGCTCGGGCGTCGCCTCGTGTGTGGGCACCGTGGCGAACGGCGCCCACGTCCCGACCGCCACGCCCGGGTCCCACGACTTCACCGTCACCGCCACCGACAACGGGGGCAACAGCGCCCAGGTCACCCACACCTACGAGGTGACCGAGGGCGAGGCGCCCCCGCCGTTCCGCACCACGTGGGGCACCGTCGGCATCAACCCCGGCCAGTTGGCGATGCCGAGCGACGTGGCCGTGGGGCCCGACGGTGGGGTGTACGTGTCCGAGGCGTTCGGCAACCGGGTGCAGAAGTTCTCCCCGAACGGAACCCTGCTGGCCGGATGGGGCGGGGCCGGCACCGGTGCGGGGCAGTTCGACTACCCCGAGGGCATCGCCGTCAACGCCTCGACGGGCGCGGTCTACGTCGCCGACACCGAGAACCACCGCATCCAGCGCTTCCGCGCCGACGGCACCTTCAACGGGGCGTGGGGCAGCGCCGGTACGGGAAACGGCCAGTTCCAGTTCCCGATGGGGGTGGCGGTGGCCGGCAACGGCCACGTCTACGTCACCGACGACAACGGGGTCCAGGAGTTCGCCGCCAACGGGGCCTTCGTCGGCCGCTGGGGCGGCGCGGGCACCGGCGAGGGGCAGTTCCAGTACCCGACCGGCATCGACATCGACGCAGCCGGACACGTCTTCGTCGCCGACTCCGGGAACGACCGCGTCCAGGAATTCACCGCCAGCGGCACCTTCGTCGACGCCTGGGGCACCCGTGGCACCGGCAGTGGCCAGTTCTACACCCCGATGGGCCTCGCCATCGCCGGCGACGGGAGGTTGTACGTGGCCGAGGAGCAGAACAGCCGGATGCAGGCCTTCACCTCGGCCAACGCCTACCTCACCCGGTGGGGCTCCGAGGGCGAGGGAACCGGCGAGTTCAACCACCCCCAGGGGGTCGAGGTGGACGCCGGCGGCCACATCTACGTCGCCGACACCCTCAACAACCGCATCCAGGTCTTCGGGCCCGCGCTGCCCGCAGGAAAGCCCGACGGACGGATCCGCCTCGGCACCGCGGGCACCCTCGTGGGCAACAACGTCTACAACTCGACGGGAAGCGGCCAGACCCGCACCGGCTCCGCCGTGCGGGGCGGCGCCGTCACCTACTCGGTGTCGGTCCAGAACGACGCCCCCTTCCCCGACTCCATCCGACTCCGGGGCACGCCCACCAGCGGCCAGTACCGGGTGAAGTACTCCGCCGGCGGCACGCGCGTCACCGACGCCGTGGTGGCCGGCACCTACGCCACACCCGTGCTCGCCCCCGGCGCCACGTTCACCGTCACCGTCAAGGTCACCGTCCTCACCACCGCGCCGGCGGGCTCCTCACTGAGCGCCACGTTGACCGCGAAGTCGAACGCCGACCCGGGCAGCAAGGACACCGTGAAGTTCGTCACCCGCCGGAGTTGACCGCGCCGTGACCTTCGCCTCTACGCATGCCCCGCCAGCAGCGCGACGTTCGACCCATGACCGCGCGTCTGAGGAACCGAAACGTCATCGCCGGACTGGCCGTCGTCGCCACGCTGGTCGCGGCGACGCTGGCGAGCGCCGGGTGGAGCAGTCCTGCACTCGCGGACGAGCCGCCGCCGCCCTTCTTGACCGCGTGGGGATCGAACGGCTCGGGTGACGGCCAGTTCGCCACCCCCTACGGCGTCGCCGTCGACGCGACAACCGGTGATGTGTACGTCGCCGACGCCAACAACCACCGCGTCCAGAGGTTCGACGCCGACGGCACCTACCTCACCCGATGGGGCACGAGCGGCACCGCCGACGGCGCCTTCTCCGCCCCGCAGGGTGTCGCGGTCGGCACCGACGGCACCGTCTACGTCGCCGACACCGGGAACAACCGCATCCAGGCCTTCGACGCCGACGGCACGTACCTCCACCAGTGGGGTTCGGTCGGCAACGGCACCGGCGAGTTCAACGCCCCGATCGGCCTGGCGGCCGATGGCGACGGTCACGTCTACGTCGCCGACACGAACAACAGCCGGATCCAGGAGTTCACCGGCGCCAGCGGCGCGTTCGTCCGGTCCTGGGGCACGGATGGCACCGGCAACGGCCAGTTCACGAACCCGCAGGGCATCGCCGTCGGGGGCGGCAACGTCTACGTCACCGACACCGCCGCCCACCGGGTGCAGGAGTTCACCGCCGAGGGCACCTACCTCGGCCAGTGGGGCGCCAACGGTGCGGGCAACGGTGAGTTCAGCGCCCCGGTCGGCGTGGGCGTCGGGAGCGACGGCCACGTGTACGTCGCCGACTTCAACAACGACCGCATCCAGGCCTTCACCGGCGCCGGTGCGTACCTCACGCAATGGGGCACCACGGGCACGGGCAACGGCGAGTTCCGCAACCCGAGCGGCATCGCCGTCGACAGCGTCGGCCACGTCTACGCCGCCGACACGTCGAACGACCGCATCCAGGAGTTCGGTCCCCCGCCGCGACCCGACGCCCGGATCAAGAAGGGACGGACCGGCACGCTGAAGGGCGACGGCGTCTACAACACCGACGGGACGGGCCAGACCCGAACGGGTTCCGCCGCTCGAGGCGGCACCGTCACCTACTACGTCTCGGTCCAGAACGACGCCCCGTTCGCCGACACCATGCGCCTCAAGGGCACCGCCGGCACCAGCCGGTACCGGGTGACGTACACGGCCTCCGGTACCGGCATCACCAACGCCGTGGTCGCCGGCACCTACACCACGCCGTCCCTGGCTCCCGGAGCCACGTTCAGCGTCAAGGTCAAGGTCACCGTCCTCACCAGCGCCCCGGCGCACTCGTCGCTCAGCGCCACCCTGACCGCCAGGTCCACTGCGGACACCACCCGCAGGGACACCGTGAGGTTCGTCACGAGTAGGAGGTGAGCCGGCCATGGCCGCCACCGCACGATCCCGCAGAGCTCTGCGAGTGGTGGGGGTTGCCGCCCTCGCCATCGGGGTGGCTGCCGTCGGCGTTCCGGGACCCGTGGCCACGGCCCAGCCCGCCGAGAGCTCGTGGCCGCAGTACCAGCACGACGCCGGCCACACCGGTCGGGGCGAGTCGGTCGGGCCCGCCCCGGCCCGGCGCCGCTGCAGCGTCGACCTCGCCGGTGGGTCGGTGGGAGTCCCGGTCGTCGGGCCCGACGGCACCGTCTACGTCGGCTCGGGCGATCGCGACGACAACCCCGCCGACCGGATGCTGCACGCGGTGGACCCCGACGACTGCAGCCTGCAATGGTCGTTCCCCCTGCCCGGCGCACCTGAGGTCGCCGCGCCGGCGATCGGCGCGAACGGGCGGATCTACCTGCAGACCGACGCCGAGGGGGGCAACACCTACGGCCAGAGCGACCTGATGATCATCGACACCGACGGCGCGCTGTTCCGCGACATCGACCTCGGCGGCGCCCTGACCGGCTACCGGATCTCATCACCCACGATCGCAACCGACGGCACGGTGTGGCTCGGCTCGAAGAACACGTACCTGTACCACTTCGAGGCCGACGGCACCCTGAGCTGCGCCGCCTCGAGCGGCTCGTCGATCACCACCACCCCTGCCATCGGCCCGGACGGCACGGTGTACGTCATCGACGCCACCAACACACTCTTCGCCTATGACGACGGGTGCAACGAGCAGTGGCACCTCGCCCTGCAGCCGTTCAGCGGCGGCGATTCGTCGCCCGCCGTGGGCGCCGACGGCACGATCTACGTTGGTGCCGGCGCCGATCTGGTGGCCGTCGACCCCGGCGGCACCGAGGACTGGCGGTTCACCACCGGTTGGCCCCTCTCGACCGCACCGGCCATCGCCGGGGACGGCACCGTCTACGTCGCGTCCGACGGCCTGTTCGCCCTCGAGCCCGACGGCGACCCGGCATGGGACACCGACTGCGCGCAACCCTTCGGCGACCTCTTCTCGACCGGGTCGCCGATCGTCGGCGGCGACGGCACCGTGTACCACGGGGCGGGCTTCGGGCTCTGCGGCACTGCGGCCCACGGCACCGGCCGCTGGCACCACGAGATCGACCCCGGTCTCGGCCCCAACCTGGCCCTCGCTCCCGACGGCGCCCTCATCGTCACCCAGGGCGGTGACTCCGGCCGCACCCCCGCCCTCGTGGTGCTCGAGGCGGCGCCCCGGCCCGACGCCCGCATCAGGAAGGCCACCGCCACCACCTACAAGGGCGACGGGGTCTACAACACCACTGGCGCCGGCCAGACCGTCGGCGGCGGGGCGGCCCGGGGCGGCACCGTCACCTACTTCGTCTCGGTCCAGAACGACGCCTCGTTCGCCGCGGCCCTCCGTCTCCGCGGCACCGCATCGACCCCGAGGTTCCGCATCAAGTACACGGCCAACGGCAGCGGCATCACCAACGGAGTGACCGCCGGCAGCTACCTCACCCCCGTCCTCGCCCCTCAGGCCACGTTCACCGTGAAGGTGCAGGTGACGGTGGCCACCAACGCACCGGCCGGCGCCAGCCTCACGGCCGGCCTCAACGTCTTCGACCCCGCCCTCGAGTACCGCGACACCGTGAAGTTCACCACCCGCCGCGCGTGATCGACACAGCGGGCTGCCACATGGCGGGCCGGCGGTGACCGTCCCGCCCTCGGCTGCGACCAGCCGGAGGCGGGACGAACAGCCGAAGGCGGGACGAGCCCTCTAGAAGTTCTCCTCGTCGTAGTCGTGGATGGCGTCGGTGATCTCCTGCTCGGCGGTGGCCAGCACGTCGGCGGGCTCCTTGTCGTTCAGGAGCATGTCCTCCACGGCGTGGCGCACCGCGGTGCGCATCTCGGTGTACGGGCCCACCAACGGGCCGGGGAACTCGGGGTCGATGCCGTTCTGCTGCTGGTCGAACGAGATGGCCAGCCACTGGCCCGACAGGGTGTCCTCCCAGGTGCGCTGGACCTCGGGGACGTCGGCCACGCTCACCAGGGTCGGGTCGTTGCCGCCGACCAGGTTGTTGACCACCTGCATGTCGACCGAATTGACCCACTTCATGTAGTCCCACGCGGCCGACTGCACCTCGGGCGGGGTGGTGCTCATCATGTAGTACACGCCGCCGCCCACCTGGATGTGGCCGGGCTCCTCCATGCCGGGGAAGCGGTCGGCACCGATGTCCAAGCCGCTCAGGTCGACATCCGCGTTCACCCGGCCGTCGGTGAGGTCACCGGCACTGAGCTGGCCCTTGAGGAACGCCTCGACCGACGTGGCCGCGCTCGACGCCTCCACACCGAACGAGGCCTGCTCGTTGGCCAGCGCCAGGTACTGGTCGATCTGGCCGGGCACGTCGGTGACCGGCAGCATCAAGCCGTCGTCGTTCATGTCCTTCAGCCACTGGAACAGCTCGAGGGCGCCCGGGCTGTTCAGCACCGACTCGGTGGCGGGGGCGTCACGCCCGTTGTTGTTGTTCACGAAGGGGATGTGGTTGCCCGTGAGCCAGAACTCGACCTGCCAGGGCGCCATGTGCCACACGAACGGGTGGTCGGTGATGCCGGCGTCCTTGATGGCCTGGGCCGCCTCACGGATCTCGTCCAGGTTGGTCGGCGGGTGGGCCGGGTCGAGCCCGGCCTCCTCGAAGTGGGTGACGTTGAAGTAGATGAGGGCGTTCGAGCCGGTCATGGACGCCGGGTACAGGTTGCCGTCGATCGAGTAGTAGTCCACGAGCGTCTGCACGAAGTCCGACATGTCGTAGTTCTCGGCGTCGATGCACGACTGCGCCGGCAGGATCGTCCCCGAGTCGGCCATGGCCTGCGTCTGGGTGTCCTCGAGCAGGGCGATCCCCGGGAGGTCGTTGCTGGGGATGGCCTGGTTGTACTTGCGCTGGAGCTCCTCGAACGACGTCGCCTGGTTCTCGACGTCGACGACCACCCGGTCCTGCGACGCGTTGTAGGCGTCGGCGATCTGGTTCAGGGACTCCTCGCCCTTGGCCACCGAGGCGTGCCAGAGCGTGACGTGGACCGGCAGGTCCGACTCGGGCACCTGGTCGAGGGCGTCGACCGGGCACTCGGGCAACGCATCGGCACCGGCCCCGCCATCACCCGCGTTGTCGTCGCCGGCACCGCCTCCCGAAGTTCCCCCGCAGGCAGCGATCAGCAGGGCGACGGCGATGGCCAGGACCAGCGGTGTACGGCGCATTGCCGCAGGCTAAACGAACGACCCACCGCCGGGCAGGGCCGGAAGTCCCCTGCCCGGGCGGCGGCGGCCCGAGCGGGCCCGGCGGGTGCTGCTAGAAGTTCTCCTCGTCGTACTGGGTGATGGCGTCGTCGACCTCGGTCTGGGCGTTGGCCAGCACGTCGGCGGGATCGCCGCCGTTGAAGTACATGTCCTCGAGCGCCCCCGTCATGGCCGCCCGGAACTCGGTGTAGGGGCCGAGCGTGATGCCGGGCGCCTCGGCGTTCACGCCGGTCTCGAGCTGGTTGAAGCCCAGTGCGAGCCACTGGCCCGACAGGGTGTTCTGCCACGTGTCCTGCAACGCCGGATCGTCGACCGCGGACTGCAACAGCGGCAGGTACGAGCCCTGCAGGTCGTTGAACACCTGGCTCTCGGTGGTGTTGATGAACTTGAGGAAGTCCCAGGCGCCGGCCTGCACCTCGGGCGGCGTGGTGTTGGTGATGTAGTAGACGCCGCCGCCCACCTGTGGGCGACCCGGCTCCTCGACGCCAGGCAGGGGCGAGGCGTCGATGTCGAGGCCGGACAGGTCGAGGCCCTCGGTGTTGATCCGGCCGTCGTCACTCAGCTGGCTGGTGTCGAGCTGGCCCTTCAGGAACGACTCGATGGACGTGGCCGCGGTGGTGGTCTCGATGGCCATCGACGAGCGCTGGGTGGCCATGGCCGTGTACTGGTCGATCTGGCCGTCGGTGTCGGGGATGGGCAACAGCAGGCCGTCGTCGGCCATGCCCTTCAGGAAGGTGAACAGGTCGAGCAGCGGCTCGTTGTCGGCCAGCGTGGCCTCGGTGGCCGGCTCGTCGCGCCCGTTGTTGTTGTTCACCAGCTCGACGTCGTCGCCGGTCATCCACGACTCGATGAACGACGATGTGGCCACCTGCACCCACGGGTTCTCGACCCCGGGGATGTTGGCGTCGGCGATGGCCTGGGCCGCGTCACGCATCTCCTCGAGGGTGGTCGGCGGGTTGTCGGGGTCGAGTCCGGCCTGCTCGAAGTGCTTCCGGTTGAAGTACAGGATCGGGGTCGACAGGTTCATCGACGCCGGCCACACCACGTCGTCGATCCCGTAGTAGTCGAGGGCGATGGGCAGGAAGTCGTCGGTGTTGAAGCTGTCGTCGGCCTCGTCGCAGGCGGTGAGCGGGATCACGGTGCCGCTGTCGGCCATCGACTGGTTCTGGATGTCCTCGAGGATGGCGATGCCGGGCAGGTCGCCGCTGGGGATGGCCTGCTGGTACTTGCGCTGCAGTTCCCGGTACGACGCGCCCTGGCTCTCGACGTTGACGTGGACCTTGTCCTGCGAGGCGTTGTACTGGTCGGCCAGGTCCTTGAGGGCCTGCTCGGTCTTGGCCACGTACGCGTGCCACACCGTCACCTCGACGGTGCCGTCGGCGTCGTCGAGAGCGTCGACCGGGCACTCGGGCAGGTCGGCGGCACTGTCACCGCCATCATCACCGCCGCCGCTGTCGCCGCCGCCACTCGTGCCACCGCAGGCCGCGACGACGAGGGCGAACGCGACCGCGAGGGCCAGGACCAACGGGGACCGGGGTGAACGACGCATCACACTTCTTTCTGGGGGGACGGCACTAGCCCTTCACGGCGCCGGCCGTGAGGCCGCGGATGAGGTGGCGCTGCAGGAAGATCAACAGGAGAAGGACGGGCACAGCGGCGATGATGGCCGCGGCGAAGCCGATGTTCGACTCCTCCACGTTGCTCGCCGCCACGGACTTGAGGCCGATCTGCACAGTCTCCCACTCGGAGACCGTGACCACCGCGCGGGGCCAGAGGTACTGGTTCCACGCCGCCAGGAGGGAGATCACGCCGAACGACGCCACCACCGGCCGTGTGATGGGCACCGCCACCCGCGTCATGAAGGCGAAGTGGCCGTAGCCGTCGAGCTTGGCCGCGTCGAGGAGGTCCTTCGGGATGCCCATGAAGCCCTGGCGGATGAGGAAGATCCCGAACGCAGTGGCCAGGAACGGCACCGTCAGGCCCTGGTACGAGTTGAGCCAGCCGAGGTCGCGGATGGTGCCCACGTTGGGGATGAGGGTGACCTCGATGGGCAGCATCAGCGTGGCCATGAAGACCACGAACACCAGGCGCTTGAACGGGAAGCGGAGGAAGGCGAAGGCGTAGGCGCACAGGATCGACGTGACGAGCTGACTGGCCGCGATGATCACCGTCACGACGGCGCTCAGCGCCATGCGCCGGCCGAGCTCACCCTCGGAGAAGGCCCGGGAGAAGATGTTCCACTGCACGTCGACGGGATAGAGCGGGAGGCCTTCGTTGACATAGGCGACGGGCGTGGACAGCGCCCGGACGAGGGTCATCCACACCGGGAACAGCACGAACAGCGACAGGAACGACAAGAACACGTACCAGCCGACGTTCTTCGCGGTGCGGGCGTGCTTGCCGGGCATGGCCCCCACTGCGGCGGTGGGCGCACCCAGCACGGGGGTGGGGTCGTTCAGCGCGATGGTGTCAGCTGCCATAGTGCACCCGCCGATCGAGGATGAGGAACTGGCCCATCGTCACCAGGAAGGTGATGCCGAACAGCCCGAGGGCCATGGCCGATCCCTCCCCCAGGTCGATGGGCTGCTGTTTGTTGAAGATCTTGAACACCAGCGTCTCACTCGCCCCGGCCGGTCCGCCGGCGGTGAGGATGTCGATCTGGGCGAAGGCCTGGAAGGCGAACACCGTCAGCACCACGATCAGGAACAGCAGCGTGGGCGAGATGATGGGCAGGGTGACTCCGAAGAAGCGCCGGATCGGGCCGGCCCCGTCGAGGGTGGCACTCTCCACGAGCTCGTCGGGGACGGCCTGGAGGCCAGCGAGGACGATGATGAAGGTGAGGCCGAGGTTCTGCCACACCGACGACAGCGACACGCCGAACAGCACCTGGTTCGGCTCGGCGAGCCAGTTCACCTTGAAGTAGCCGACCTGGGGGTTGAGCAGCACGAAGAAGATGACCGAGGCCACCGCCACGGAGGTCGCCACCGTGGACGACAGCACGGTCTGGAAGAACTTGATGCCCTTGAGGCGCCGATTGGCCACCACGGCGAGCACGATGCCGAGCACCAGCCCGGCGGGCACCGTGAACAGCACGTAGGTGAGGGTGTGGATCAGGCCCTCGCGGAAGTCGTCGCCGGACAGCACGTCGGTGAGTTGGCTCCACCCCTTGTAGCGCTCCGCCGTGCCGGTGCGGTTCTGCTGGTAGAGCGCGAAGTGCACGAGACGGCCGAGCGGGTAGAAGAAGAAGCCGTAGAAGACCGTGAATGCGGGGGCGAGGAACACCACCGCGAGCAGCGCCTCCCGTCGCTCGGTGCCGCTCCGCCAGTTCCAGCGCTCGGTGGACGATCCGCTGAAGGACGAGCCGCCGCCCGACGCGCTCGGGAGGGGGCGCTGGCCACCGATGGCGAACAGGGCCAACGCGACCACGGGCAGGATGACGCCGACGACCGGGAACAGCACGGGGTCCTTGGTGATGACGAGCGTCCAGAACCCGAACAGCGCCCCCACGCCCAGGAACCACCACTGCAGGCCGACGGCGCTCGGCACCGCCTCGGGGTCACCCGCCAGCAGCGAGCGGCCGAGGGTGACCTCCTTGCGGCTGAGCAGCAGCAGGCAGGTGGCCATCACCGCGAGCAGCAGGTAGGTGTCGAGGTTGGCGATGGCGAGGTCGGGGAAGAGGCTCGGCGTGGCCGCGTCGAGCCCGACGGTGCGCACCAGAGCCCAGATGATGCCGACGACGAGATCGAGGGTGAGGCCGAGGGTGACCACCGCGACGACCGCGCCGACCGTGCCGAGGATGGCGCCCTGGAGGAACAGGACGATCGCCGCGCCGGTGACTCCGGCGGACCGGACCGGTCGCGCGACGGGCTCGATCGGGTGGATCAGGGTCAATTGATCCGGTCCGTGTGCTCGGCGTCGAACAGGTGCACGTTCTCGCGGTGGTGGCCCAGTGTGACGGTGGCGCCGAGGTCCGGCGCGGCGCCCTCGTCTGTCTCCTGGCGGACGATCGCCCGGGAGCCGGCGATGTCGACGATGATGTGGCGCTCGTGGCCCAGCCACTCGACGGCCTGCACGGTGGCCTCGATGGTGCCCTTCCCCACGTGCAGGTGCTCGGGCCGGATGCCCACCACCACCTGGCGCCCGATGGCGGCCTTGCCCTCGAACGGGATGCGGCTCGCGCCGCAGGCCACCACCCCGTTCTCGACCACCTCGCCGGAGATGGTGTTCATCGGCGGGCTCCCGATGAAGCGGGCCACGAAGAGGTTGGCGGGGCGCTCGTACACCGACTGCGGGTCGCCCACCTGCTGCAGGCGCCCGTCGGCGATGACCGCCATGCGATCGGCCATCGTCATGGCCTCGACCTGGTCGTGGGTGACGTAGATGAAGGTGGTGGCCACCTCGCGGTGCAGATCCACCAGGTCGAGGCGGGTCTGCGCCCGCAACTTGGCGTCGAGGTTGGACAGCGGCTCGTCCATCAAGAACACCTCGGGGCGGCGCACGATGGCCCGGGCCAGGGCGACGCGCTGGCGTTGCCCGCCCGACAGGGCGCCCGGCTTGCGCTTGGCCAACTCGGTCAGCCCCAGCGTGGTGATGGCGTGGTCCACCCGCTGCGAGCGCTCGCTCGCGCTGAGCTTGCGCGGCTCGCCACCGTCCACCGAGTACTTGCGGGCCTTCAGCGGGAACTCGATGTTCTGGGTGACGGTCATGTGCGGGTAGAGCGCGTAGCTCTGGAACACCATCGCGATGTCGCGGTCCTTGGCCTCGACGTTGTTGACGATGCGGTCACCGATGCGCAGCACGCCCTCGGTGACGGTCTCGAGGCCGGCGATCATCCGCAACGCGGTGCTCTTGCCGCAGCCGGACGGGCCGAGCAGGACCATGAACTCGCCGTCGATGATGTCGAGGGTGAGCGCGTCGACCGCGGTGACGCTGTCGAAGCGCTTCGTCACCTCCTCGAACGAGACCCCGCTCATGCGTCACGCCCTCGCCTCGCCAGGGTTGCCCGTCGTGAGTTCGGACCACGCAGTCCGGGCCACCGTGCTCCGCTCATCTGCCTGTGCCTCTCCCCGTTCAGCTGGACCCGAAGCTACGCCGGATCGGCGACGCAGGGGCCATGCGCGGGTAAACGTAGCCCAAGGTCGAGGTGAACGATGTGGCTCAGCCGCGGGCCGCGTCGTACGCGGCCCGCACGCCGGCTGCGTCGACGCCGTCGTCCGGATCGACGGTGACGCCGGCACCCAGGCCCCACGCCGCCGCCACCTCCGCGGGGTCGGCGCCGGCGAGCGCCGCCGCGGCCTGGACGCAGGCGCCCGCGGCGACCAACTCGTCCGTGTGGGGCACGGTGACCGGTCGACCCGAGAGGTCGGCCAGCACATGCCGGTAGGCGCGCGACCGTGCCCCACCGCCCACCAGCAGGGTGCGGCCGGAGTCGACGGTCACCCCGGCGCCGATCAGCGCGTCGAGGCCGTCGAGCAGGCCGCACACCACCCCCTCGTGGGCCGCCCTGGCCAGGTGGGCCTTGGAGATGCCGTGGCGCAACCCGGTCACCGTGCCCGTGGCGTCGGGCCGGTCGGGCGTGCGCTCACCGGCGAAGAAGGGCACCATGACCACGCCGCCCGAGCCGGCCGGCGCGGACAGGGCCAGGTCGGCGAAGCGGTCGCGGTCGAGATCGAACATCCGGGCCACGTCGTCGGTGACGCCGGTGGCGTTGAGGGTGCACACGAGGGGCAGGAAACGACCGGTGGCATCCGCGAAGCCGGCCACCGCGCCGCCGGCGTCGGCGGTGGGACGGTCGCTCACCGCGTAGACCGTGCCCGAGGTGCCCAACGAGAAGGCCACGTCACCGGGCGCCATCCCCAGCCCGAGCGCGGCGGCCATGTTGTCGCCCGTCCCGGCCGCGACGAGCGGTGCGCCCTGCAGGCCGAGCACGCCGGCCGCGACCGAGAGGAGGGGGCCGGCCGGCTCACCCGGGCCGAGCACCCTGGGCAGGCGGGCGAGCCAACCGTCGTCGCCCGGGGCGTCGTCCACGACCCGCAGCAGGTCGGTGCGCCAGCGCTCCTCGGCCGGCGACCAGTAGCCGGTGCCGGACGCGTCGCCCCGGTCGGTGACGCAGGCCCCCGTGAGCCGGTAGGTGAGCCAATCGTGGGGCAACAGGACGTGGGTCAACCGCTCGAAGTGCTCGGGCTCCTTGCGATGTAGCCAGGAGAGCTTGGTGATGGTGAACGAGGCGACGGGCACGCTGCCGGTCGCCTCGGCCCACGCCTCGGGCCCGCCGAGTTGCTTCACCAGCCACCCGGCGTCGGCTGCGGTCTCCGTGTCGTTCCAGAGCTTGGCCGGTCGCAGCACCTCGCCCCTCTCGCCGAGGGCCACCAGGCCGTGCTGCTGCGCGGCGACGGCCACCGCGGCCACCTCGGAGACCCCGGTCGCGGCCACCGCCGACGCCAGAGCCGACCACCACGCCTCGGGATCCTGCTCGCTGCGCGGCGGCGACGTGGGCGGGTGGGGCGCGGCGGCGTTGGCGACCAGCGCGCCGGTGTCGGCGTCGCGCACCTCCACCTTCGTGGACTGCGTGGACGAGTCGATTCCCAGGACCAGGGCCATGGCCCGCCTGTCTAGGACGGGCCGGGCACGGTCACAAAACCGGGCCCGTCAGAACGAGGTGGCGCCTGGGGGGCCGGGAGGCGGAGGCGGCGCGGCCGGCGGCGGAGGCGGGGGTGGCGGGGCCGCCGCCTGCGCCGGCGCCGCGGCGGCCACGGGGGCCACGTTCTGACCGAACAGCGGCGCCTGATCGGTGGCCGCGCTGACGGTGAGGGCGGCGATGTAGTCGGCCGCGGCCAGCTTCAGCACCACGCAGTCGGTGACCGCGCGCACGCCGATGTCGGACAGCGTGCGGTGCCGGATGGCGTAGTCGCCGAACCCCTCGCCCTCCTGCACCGGCCGACCGGTGCTCGTGGCGATGGGGCCCGTGGGTTGGCCCTGGCCGCCGTGGAGCTCGGCCTGGCCCTTCTTCAGCACGAAGTAGTGGGACGCGGGGTCGCCGTACTGCACGATCCAGGTGTCGGCGGGCATCTTGACCTCGTCCATGTAGGACGCGAGGTCGCGGGCCAGGTTGAGGTCGAGGCCCGCGAAGCTCTTCTGCACGAACCCGCCGACCTCGCCCCACAGCATCTCGGTCGGGTCGAGCGGCTCGTCCGGCGGCCACTTGTGGTCGATGGGCTTGGCGGCCACCACCGTGGCCAGCACCAGCACGGCCAGCACGATCGCCGTGAGCACCACCAGGGTGAGGAGCATGCGCAGCGGGGTGGGACCGATGCCGAGGAGCGGCAGGTCGACCGCGGGGACCACGAATGCGAAAGCGCTCAAGGGAGCTCCTCCCAACTCTTCTCGTGGGCTCGACCGCCGGGAACGGCTATGCGGCGAACCGCGTCGAACCGCAAGCTAGGGTCTCAACCTAACAGGGCGATGCGGCTCACTCTGCGGTCTTCGGGGGGACACCTTGGCCAACAAGTTCCAGATCAAGTCGAGAACCTGGAACCTCATCTCGGGCATCGGCAGCGCCGTGCTGTTGATCGCGGGGTTCGGTGGACTGTTCGTCCTCCAGGGGATGGACGCGTCGGCGAGCCTCACGCTGCTGTTCGTGGCGGGCCTCGGCCTGATCACGTTCCTGTTCTTCGCCGGGCCCGGCATGGTCTACAGCGCCCGCAAGCGCAACAAGACCCTGAAGAAGACGCTGCCGGGCGGGACCATGGCCTGGATCCGGTCCCACCTCTACCTGCCGATCCTGGCGCTGGTGGCCGCCTTCGTGCACGCCACCGTGGTCCCGTTCCAGGACGCGCTCTCGTCGGGCAAGGTGCTGCTGGTCGTCGGCATCGTCGTGGCCATCGCCGGCGTGTGCCGCCACCACCTCATCGGGCTCCAGAAGACCGCCCTCAACGTCGACGTCAGCATCTCCAAGATCGTCGACGGCCAGCCCCGGCGGTTCCGCCAGTTGGCCGCCGACCTGGTCGAGGGCCGGCGCCCGGTCGGCGACATCGAGGCCGACGTCGCCCTTCTCGGTCCTGAGCAGCAGGCCGTGTGGACCGAGGTCCGCGAGCTGTCGGACGAGGTCAACAAGCACTTCCCGCGCACGGGCGGCCAGAGCCGCTCGGTACGGGCCTACAAATTCCTCCGTGCCGCGCACGCGCCGCTCACGATCGTGTTGTTCCTGCTCCTCGGCTACCACGTCTGGGACGTGCTGGGCGCCCAGCAGGCGGCATTCGGTGACGAGGCCAGCTCGTACTCGTCGGCCGACACCTGCGCCGACTGCCACAGCGAGATCGCCGACGACTGGGGCGTGTCGGCGATGGCCCATGCGCAGACCAGCGCCCTGATGGAGGCGCAGCTGCCGGTCACCCTGGCCGAGAACCGCCGGCTGGCCGAAGAGCTCGGCTCCGACCAGCAGGCCCTCTACGACGCCGCGGCCAAGAGCTGCGTGAACTGCCACGCGCCGGTCGGGGCCCAGTTCACCGACGACATCGACGCGCTCTTGCCGCTGAACGAGCCCAGTGGCGACCAGCCGCCGGCGGTGTCCAGCGACAACCCCGCCCTGATCTCGGACGGTGTGGCGTGCATCACCTGCCACAGCCAGGGCGAGGCCCCCGCCGAGCGGGCCGGCTTCGGGCAGCTGGCGGTCCAGCACGGCGGCTCGGCCAACTACGGCAGCTTCTTCGGGCCCCTGTTCGACGACCCGAACCCGTTGCCCGTCCGCGTGCACGACCTCGACGGCGAGCAGCCCATGTGGAGCGACGAGGTCGCCAACTCCGAGTTGTGCGGCGCCTGCCACAACGTGGCGGTCGACATCGACGGCGACGCCCAGGGCAGCACCATCAGCCCGGTCGAGGGCGCAGAGCAGGGCCTCTCGGGCGATGCCGCCACCTCCGACGAGGACGGCGACTTCATCCTCGACCAGAACGAGATCGACGACACCGACGAGGATGGCAACCAGGACGACCTGGTGCTGCAGACCACCTACGACGAGTGGCAGGACTACGTGGTCGGGTTCTCCGACCGGTTCGCCGACAACCCCGACCAGACGCTCGACGGCCCCTTGGGGTGCACCAGCTGCCACATGCCCACCGAGGGCGACGGCACCGCGCCCGTCGTCGACGTGGCACCCGGGCTCCTGCCCAACCCCGACCGCGACTTCCGCTCGCACACCTTCGTAGGGGTGGACTACGACCTCGACACCAGCACGTACGGCTCCCAGGAGGTGTTCGACGAGGTGCTGGCCGAGCGTCAGGCGTTCCTCCAGTCGGCAGTCACCCTGAAGGTCGACAACGTCGACGGCGACACCGTGGCGGGCGACGAGTTCGAGGCCGACGTCACCGTCTCCAACAACCTGCTCGGGCACAACTTCCCCACCGGGTTCGCGTTCGCCCGCCAGTTCTGGCTGGAGGTCACCGCCGAGACCGCCGACGGCACCGAGGTGTGCGTCCAGGACCTGGGTGTGGGCCCCGAGAGCGCCTGTGGGTCGGGGGTGATCGACAGCAACACCCAGGACCTGCCCCAGTGCGACCCCTTGGTCGCCGCCGACCAGGCCGGCGTCGATCCCAGTCAGCTCAACAACTCCAACATCGAGCTGGCCGGCACCCAGGAGGACTGCGACCCCTGGCTGGCCAACTTCCAGCGCATCCTCACCGACGGCGATCCCGACGGCGACGGCACCTTCGTCGAGGTGCCGTACCAGTCGTTCCTCGGCGGCATCGTGAAGGAGCGCGCCCGCATCGCCGACAACCTGTCGATGCGGGTGCTGAACCCCACCCGGCTCAACGCCGACGGCGAGGACCAGACCGAGCTGACGATCCCGTACACCTTCGACACCAGCCAGATCGCCGATGGCGAGACGGTCACCGTGACGGCCAAGCTGCGCTTCCGCCACCTGCCCCCCTACTTCATCCGGGGTCTCGCCGCCGCCCAGGACGACGCCGGCGACATGCCCGAGTCGGCCCGCATCGACGACGCTGACGCCCTGGTGGACAATCTGGTGGTCACCGACGTGGTGTCGGCGACCTCCGGTCAGGGTCGGGTGCTGGCCTGCGAGGGCCCGCAGAACCGTGCGGACGCCAGCATCCTCGACTGCATCGATTGACGCCCCCACGCCACAGCGGCAACGACGACGGTGAACCCACCGCAGCCGGAGAGGATGACGGACCGAACGCGGCCGTCGCCACCGAGGACGACGCCTCGTGGCCGCGGTGGGCACGGCTCGGGCTGGCGTGCGTCGTGGCGCTGGCCGTCGGCGTGTTCCTGGCCAGCGCCCGCGACTCCGACGGCGCGTCCACGCCCGCGCCCGACCCGTCGCCCACCCTCGGCGACGGCACGCTGCCCACCGGGCACCCGTCCCTCGACGGCAGCGACCAGTACCAGGACTTCACGCTGGCCCAACTCGAGTCCGACGCGGCCGACGAGTCGGCACCCGTGGCGCTGCGGCTGACCCTGGCCGAGCGCTACCTGGCGACCGGGGACATCCAGGACGCACGCCGGCAGGCCCGCCTCGCCCTCGCCCAGTCGGGCACCGATGTCGAGCAGCA
The DNA here is from genome assembly GCA_964635055.1 of uncultured Microthrixaceae bacterium. Lineage (GTDB taxonomy): Bacteria > Actinomycetota > Acidimicrobiia > Acidimicrobiales > DATDAH01 > JAEUJM01. Next base: position 29,810 of record CAZWMT010000026.1, read on the forward strand.
GCGCTCGCTGCGCGACCTCGGGTGGGCCGCGGCGCTGTCGGGTGACAGCGAGCGCGGCGCCGCCCTGCTGCAGCAGGCCCTCGATGTCCTCCCAGGCGAGCGCAACGCCACCTGGTACCTCGCCAACGTGCGCCTCGCCGGCCTGAACGATCCCGCCGGCGCCGCCGACCTGTTCCGCGAACTGCTCACCGCCGACGACCTCGGCGCCGATCAGCGCAGCCTCATCGAAGCCCGTCTCGCCGAGGCCGAGGCCGCCGCGGGCACGGGGCCGACGCCCACGTCGACCCCGGCCGCCAACTGACGCCGGTTCCGGCCGGGAGCGCACCACCGACGCCGCCGACGAGCGGCGGACCAGAGCCCACCAGCCCCCGTTCCGGTGGCTCGAACGCCACCGTCACGACACGATCCAGCCACCAGAACCACCCAACACCCGTTCCGGTGGCTCCAACGCCACCGTCACGACACGATCCAGCCACCAGAACCACCCAACACCCGTTCCGGTGGCTCCAACACCACCGTCACGACACGATCCAGCCACCAGAACCAGTGGTGGGCGGGTGGTGGTGGGGAGACCGCCGGCGGTCAGGAGGGGCGGAAGCGGCGCAGGCGCAGGCTGTTGCTGACCACGAAGACGCTCGAGAACGCCATGGCCGCCCCTGCGATGAGGGGGTTGAGGAGACCGGCGGCGGCGAGTGGCAGCGCCGCCACGTTGTAGGCGAACGCCCAGAAGAGGTTGCCCCGGATCGTGCGCAGGGTGCGGCGGGAGAGGCGGATCGCATCGGCCGCCGACCGCAGGTCGCCCCGCACCAGGGTCAGGTCGCCGGCCTCGATGGCGGCGTCGGAGCCGGTGCCCATGGCCAGGCCCAGGTCGGCTTGTGCGAGCGCGGCGGCGTCGTTCACCCCGTCGCCCACCATCGCCACCACCCGGCCCTCGTCCTGCAGGCGGCGGATCACGTCGAGCTTGTCCTCTGGCAGCACCTGGGCGATCACCTCGTCGATGCCGACGGCGGCACCCACGGCGGCTGCGGCGGCCTCGCCGTCCCCGGTGAGCAGCACCGGGGCCAGGCCCAGGTCGCGCAGCTCCGCCACGGCCTCCGCCGACGTGGGCTTCACGGTGTCGGCCACGACCAGCACGGCCCGCAGCTCGCCGTCCCAGCCGGCGAGCACCGCCGTGCGACCCTCGGCCTCGGCCGCCTCCTTGGCCTGCCGCAGCGGATCGGGCAGGGTCAGGGACCAGTCGGCGACGAAGCGCTCCTGACCGGCGACCACCCCATGGCCGTCCACCACGCCCTGCACGCCCAGGCCGCGGGTGGCACGGAACGATTCGACCGGGCCCAGCGCGCCCACCCGCTCCCGCGCGCCCGCGGCGATGGCGCGGCCGATGGGGTGCTCGGAGGCATCCTCCACCGCGCCCACGACGGCCAACACCTCGGCCTCGGCCGCCGCGGAGCCGTCGGCGGTGATCACCTCGACCAGCGCCATCGTGCCCGTGGTGACCGTCCCGGTCTTGTCCAGCACCACCGTGTCGACCCGACGGGTCGACTCGAGCACCTCGGGCCCCTTGATGAGGATGCCCAACTGGGCGCCCCGTCCGGTGCCCACGAGCAGCGCGGTCGGGGTGGCGAGACCGAGCGCGCACGGGCAGGCGATGATCAGCACCGACACCGCCGCGGTGAACGCGGTCGCGGCGCCCTCGCCCCAACCGAGCCAGAAGCCGAGCGTGGCCACCGACAGGGCGATCACGACGGGCACGAACACGGCCGACACCCGATCGGCCAGGCGCTGGATGGGCGCCTTGCCGGACTGGGCCTCGGTGACCAGCCGCCCGATTCGGGCCAGTTGCGTGTCGGCGCCCACCCGGGTGGCCTCGACCACCAGACGCCCGCCGGCGTTCACGGTGGCCCCGGTGACGGCGTCGCCGACGCCCACCTCGATGGGGACGCTCTCGCCGGTGAGCAGCGAGGCGTCGATGGCCGATGTGCCCTCCACCACCACCCCGTCGGTGGCGACCTTCTCCCCCGGGCGCACCACGAACCGGTCGCCCACCACCAGCGCCGCCACGGGCTCGAGGTGCTCGGTGCCGTCGCGCAGGACCGCTACCTCCTTGGCCCCCAGCTCGAGCAGCGCCTTCAGGGCGGCGCCCGACCGCCGCTTGGCCCGGGTCTCGAAGTAGCGACCGGCGAGGATGAACACGGTGACCGCGCTGGCCACCTCGAGGTAGATCTCGTCCTGACCGCTCCCTCGCGACAGCGCCAGGTCGAACCCCATGGTCATCCCGGTGACGCCGGCCCCGCCGATGAAGAGCGCATAGAGCGACCAGAGGTAGGCCGCGCTCACCCCCAGCGAGATCAGGGTGTCCATCGTGGCCGCGCCATGTCGGAGGTTGAGCCAGGCGGCCCGGTGGAACGGGAAGGCACCCCACACCACCACCGGCGAGGCCAGGGTGAGCGACAGCCACTGCCAATTGTCGAACTGCAGTGCCGGCACCATGGCCATCAACAGCACCGGCACGGCGAGCGCGGTCGACACCAGCAGGCGCCGGCGCAACTCGGCCAACTCGGCGTCGGGCCCGCGGCCGCCCTCGGAGACCCCGGCACCGTCATCCGATCCGCCCGGGACCCGGGTCGGTGCCGGGGTCGGGGTCGAGAACGCCGACGGATCGCCCACCGGTGTGGCGCGGTAGCCCACGGCCTCGATCTCGGCCAGCACCGAGGCCAGGTCGACCCCGTCCGGGAGATCCACCGACGCCCGGTCGGTGGCGTAGTTCACCGCGGCCTCCACGCCCTCCATGCGGTTGAGTCGCTTCTCGATGCGCGCCGCGCAGGAGGCGCAGGTCATGCCCTGGACGTCGAGGTCGACGTGACCACCGGACGCCCGGGCGTCGGCGCTCACGACTCGCGCTCCGCGCGACCGCGTCGCCGGGCCGCTCGTCGTCGCGTTCGGGCCACGCGGGCCGATGCCCCGCTCGTTGCCCGTTCGGCCACGCAGCGGGCCGCTCGAGGGGTCATGAGCCCATCTCCATGTCGTGGCCCGATCCTCCGGGCGACGTCGTGACCGTGGGAACCGTGTCGGGGGTCGGGGACCCGTCATCGGGGGCGACGGCCCGTCCCACCCCGAAGGCGGCCACGAACACGACCGCGAGCGCGGCGGCGAAGAGGCCCAGGCGGGTGGCCACCCCCATCAGTCCACCACCGTCAGTCCAGCACCGTCGTGGCGAGCACCGTGTAGCCGGCCTCGTCGACCGCGGCGCGCACGTCGGCATCGGCGAGCGGCCCGTCGCTCGTGACCGCCACCGAACCGCCGTCGAGGTCGACCTCGACCGTGCGCACGCCCTCGATGCGGCCCACTTCCGTGCTGACGGCGCGCACGCAGTGCTCGCAGCTCATTCCCTCGACCCGGTAGGTGGCGGTGGTGGTCATGGCTCACGCTCCTCGTCGTACCCAGGAACAGGTCCCCGGGAACAGGTACCCTGTAGGGGTATACCATATACCCCCTGGGGGTACACTGGCAACGCACCACACGCCGAGGAGACAGGCCGATGACCACACGGGGCTACACCGCGACGAAGGACCAGCTGCGAGCACGCCTCGCCCGCATCGAAGGCCAGGTGCGGGGCGTGTCGAAGATGGTGGACGACGATCGCTACTGCGTGGACGTGCTCACCCAGATCAACGCCATCAGGGCGGCCCTCGACAACGTTGCCCTCGGCCTGCTCGACGGCCACGTCCGGCACTGCCTGCAACCGGGCGGCGGCGGGCCCGAGGAGCCCGAGGCGCAGGCCGAGGAGCTGATGTCGGCGGTGGGTCGCATGCTGTCGCGCTGAACGGTCACACGGGGGCCGCCCCCACCCGGCGCGCCCCGACCGCACCCAGCGCGCCCCACCGCGCCCTGGCCGGTCTCCCGGCGACGGACGCTGCGTGATCGGCGTCGCCCCGCCGAGGCCTACGCCGGCGCCGGCGCCGGCTGCAGCGACTGCAGCATGCCCTCGCAGCTGCGCACGAGGATCTGCGACGCCTCGGCCACGTCTCGTGACGTCATCGGGCTCTCGCCCCGCTTGCGCCAGCGGGCGATCGTGTCGAGCAGGGCGTCGCGCAACAGGTCCGGCTCGGCGTCGTGGGGTAGGCCCAGGCGCACGCTCGGCTGCATGCCCTGGGCCCCGAGCAGGCGGTCGACCTCGTCCTCCTCCTCGGGCCGGAAGGTGATGGCCCCCGACCGGAACGAGTTGAACAGTCGCTGCTCGGTGAACTCGTGGGCACCGGCCTGCACCCGCTCCAGGTCGAACGAGAGCTGGGCGGCCGCCTCGATGGGGTCTTCGCGCAGCACCGCCTGCAACACGACCAACGCGGCGCGCGCCTTCAAGAGCTCGCGGCGCGCCGCGAACTGGGTCATCAGCACGCGCCGCAGGTCCTCCACACCGCTGTGCTCGACCAACGCGGTGGACAGGGCATCGGCGTCCTGCGACTCACCCGAGGCGATCAGGCGCACGGCCAGCCCCACGCCGAACAGGCCCAGGCGGCGGATCAGCGCCGACCGCTCCTCCGCCGACAGCGGGAGCTCGGCGTCGTCGCCCATGAAGCGATCGGCCGACGCCAGGAGGAGGGCCTGACGATCGGCCGGCAACGCCGCCAGAGCGGCGAGCGCCTGGTACTCGGACTCGCGCAGGGTGGCCCCGGACTGGGCCAACAACCCCGCGACCGGCAGCACGGTCTGGCAGAGCCGCCGGATGCGAGCATCGGTGCGGTAGCGGGCGGCCACCCGCTGCGCCGACTCGAGGGCATCGGGCCGTCCCGAGCCGAGCTCGTCGGCGCGGGACAAGATGGCGATGGCGTTGACCGGTGACGGGTGGGCCAGCTCGTCGGCGTGGAACGCCTCGAGGAAGCGGGCGTCGCTGCGATGGAAGTGGCGCATCAGGTAGAGCACCGCGTCAGCGGGGGTGTCGCGGTCGTGGTCGAAGGCGAGGAAGTCCTCGGTGCGCTTCGAGATCTCCTCGGACACCGACGAGAGCCCCGGCGTGTCGATGAGGGTCATCTCCGACAGCGAGGCCGACGGCCACTCGATCACGATGCGGTCGATGTCGCCGGGATCCATCCCCTGCAGGTCGACCTCGATCGCGCCCGCCTCCCGCGAGAACGGGGTCTCCACCGGCTCCCCCCGCGAGGGGTGCAAGGTTGCCCGGTAGGTGAGCCCGTCGGTGTACCAGGCCACGATCTTGGTGCACTCGCCGGCGTCGGTCGGCGCCAGCTCGTCGCCGATCAAGGCGTTGAGCAACGTCGACTTCCCCGCCTTGACCTTGCCCGCGATGGCGACCCGCAGGGGGTCGTCGAGACGGGCTTCGGCCTGCCGCAGGCGGTCGCCCCCGGCACGGCCGGCGTAGGCGGCGATGGCCTTGCGCAACAGCAGGCGGGTCTGGGCGGCGAGGGGCAGTGACGAGTCGATCTCGATGGCCGGGGCCGCGGCGACCGCGGGCTCGGGCGCCGGGACGACCGCCGGCTCGGGGGCAGGCACGACCGGCTCAGGAGCAGGAGCGACGACCGGTTCCGGAGTCGGAGCCGCGGCCGGCTCGGGAACCGGCGCGGCCGGTGCTGGCACCGGCGGTGCGGCCGGGACGGGCGGCACCGGCGGCAGACCCGAGGGCACCGGCGGAGCCGCAGGAGCCGGCGGCGCCGTGGGAACCGGGGGCGCCGAGGGCGGCGGTGCAGTGGGCACCGGCGGGGCCGAGGGCGGCGGTGCAGTGGGCACCGGCGGGGCCGACGGCGGCGGCGCAGTGGGCACGGGTGGCGGCGCAGCCGGCACGGGCTGGCGCGGCGGGACGGGCGGGACCGGCGGCAGGCCCGGTGGCACCGCTGACGGCTGGGGCACCGGTGGCGCGCTCGGCGGTGGGGCGGCGGGCGCCGGCACCGGCGGCATCGGGGGGGCCGGAGGCGCCGGCGGAGGTGGTGGCGCGGCGGCAGCAGGGGCGGGGCCCGCCGGGGCCGAGGCCGGGATCGGCGGTGGTGGGGGTGGGGGTGCGACCGGTGGGGCCGGCGCCGCGGCGGCCCCGCCCGCGCCGGCCAGCAGCGACGCCGGGAGCGCCGGCAGTGGCAGCGCCCTGTCCTCGTCGGTCTCAGGCAGCAGAGCCAGGCGGGTGGGGGGCTGGCCGGCGGCCTGCTGCGCGGCCTGGAGGAACCGCCCCAGCTCGCGCACCGTCGGTGGGCGCAGCCCCGGGTTCTTGGCCATCGACCACTCGAGCACGCCGCACACGCCCGGCGGCACCTTCTGCGGCCGCAGGTCGGGCAAGGGCTCGGCCGCGGCCCGGGCGATGACCCGTACCAGGGGCTCCTCCTCGTCCACCTCGAAGGGCGGGTGGCCGGCGATCAGGGTGTAGATGATCGAGCCCAGCGCGTAGATGTCCGACGCCACCGACGGCTGGCCGCCGGTGAACAGCTCGGGGGCGGCGTGCAGCTGGGTGTCACGCGGGTCGCCGCTGCGACTGACGAACGAGCCGCTGGGCGACACCTCGAAGTCGCCCAGCAGCGGCTCGCCCAGCGGGCTGACGAACACGTTGTGCGGCTTCAGGTTCTGGTGCAGCACCATGGCCCGGTGGGCGCTCTCGAGCGCACCCGACACCTTGACGCCGATGTCGACGGCCTCCCGCCAGTCGAAGGGCCCGGAGCGCAACAGCCGGTCGTGCTCGTTCCCGCGGCTCAACCACTCGGTGACGATGTAGGGCCGGCGCTTGGCCACCCCCGAGTCGAACACCGTCAGCGCGTTGGGGTGCACCGACACCACGCCCATCGCCGCGCACTCACGCTCGAAGCGCGTCGTGGCGGCCCGGTCCAACGCCTTCACGGTGAAGACCTTCACCGCCACTTCGCGGTTGAAGTGGTTCTGCACGCCGCGATAGAGCGAGCTGTGGTCGCCCCGGCGCACCAGGCGGAGCGAGCCCACGCCCGGGATCTTGATGTCCACCTTGTCGTCAGCCATGCCGGTCCTCACCCATCGGTCCCCCTCTCGCCGGCCCGATCACCCGAAGCCTCGGGCATCGCGGCCAGTGTCAGCTTGACGTCCTGTCGTGCCTGCTCACGCAACCCGGCCACCGTGGCCAGCTCGGCCACCAGGTCCGCGACCTCGGCGGCGCGCGCCGCCTCGTCCACGGTCGGGGCCCGCTCGGTGGCCTCGAGGGCCGATCGGGCCGATCGCTGCAGCTCGGTCACGCGGGTGGTCGCCCCGTCGCGCAACTGGCGCGACAGGCTGCGCACCGCGTCGTCGAGCGCCTTGGTGAAGCGCACCTGCACCTCGTCGAGGTACTCGCGGTACTCGTCCTTGGCCCGCTGGCGCTCGGAGCTGAGCGCCTTGCGTCGCTCCTGCTTGAAGGCCCGGCCCACCGTGAGCACGCCGGCCACGCCGGCCACGGCCAACAGGACCGGAGCGGCCACCACGCCGCCGACGCCGAGGCCGATCATCCCGGCCACACCGAGCAGCGGCTCCATGCCCCCCCAGGCGCCACCGATGGCCACCAGCACCTTGTCCTCGTCGTCGTCGGCCGACGACGAGTGCGACGAGAACGACAGCTGGTCGGTCGGCTGGGTGGCCAGGGCCACGTCGAGCGACACCAAGAGGCCCTCGGTGGCGCTGGACAGCTCGGCCACGATGCGGTTCGACAGCTCCTCCCCGCGCCGGGCCACCACCTGGAAGCACTCGCTCACGATGGCGGCCGCGCCGCGCGACACCCAGTTGGAGTACTCCTCCTGGTTCAGCACGGGATCGCCGGCATCGACCATCTCGCCGGCCTGATGGCTGAGGTTGCGGAGCCGGACCGCCAACTCGTGCTGGACGTCGTTGCTCAGGTCCTCCACCCCGTCGCTGAGCACCTGACGCCACGTCGCACCGTCGGACAGCAGTGCCGTCGCCTGCTCGTACGATGCCCGCAGCTCGGCCAGCGAGGGACCCTCGACGTCGGCCGCCAGCGCCGCCTGCTCGGCCCGCAGCACGCTCTCGAGTTGGTCGAGCACGCCGACCACTTCGGCCACCGCGGCCTGGTCGCGGCCGGCGTTGGCGGGGATCACCACGTTGCGAATGAGGTACTCACGAAGTGCCGGTACGCCCGACTCGGTGGCGTAGGTCTCGTCGCCGGACTGCACCGACAGCTCGTACAGCCGGGCCGAGGCGGGCAGGATCGGCGGCTCGATGCCCGCGGTCCGCAGGTGGCCCTGGTCGATCTCGAGGATGCGCCGCCACTGCGGGTGCAGGTCGATCTTGGACATCACGCAGATGACCCGGGTTCCCGACGACCACGCGTGGCGCAGGTACGACAACTCCGGCGCCGTGTACTCCTGCGAGGTGTCGGAGACGAACAACAGCGCGTCGACGAACGGCAGGCCCATCAGCGTGGCCACGGCCTCAGGCGAGTCGAGGCCGCCCAGCACCGGGGTGTCGATCAGCTCGAGGCCGCCGGCGAGGAAGGGACTGGGCACGCCCACCGAGATCGACGCGATGGCGTGGCCGTCGTGCTGGCCGCGCTCGACCACGCCGATGAGGTCGTCGAGGGCCACGCTCGCCGGCGCGAGCTGCTCGCCCTGATCGCTCTTGTAGGTGAGCGAGGCGGTGGGCGCGGGGGCGTGGGCCACCGACGTGATGACCGCCGTCGCGAGGTCGTCGTCGACGGGGCAGGCCACCGAGCCCACCAACGCGTTGACGAGCGAGCTCTTGCCGGACTTGAAGTCGCCCACCACGACGACCCGGATGGTGGCATCGGTGCGGTGGCGCTCGGCCTTCTCGATGCGCTCGACGAGATCGGCACGACCGCGACGATCGGCAATGTCGGCTGCGGCCCGTAATGTTGAGCGCAGATCGGTCATGTCCCCCGCTCCTGGCGGTGTCGTCGGGTCGGTCGGGGCCAACGCGTCGCTCGTGGCCCTCGTCGGTTCATCGTGCAAATGTATTGCGTCGTGACAACACTAAGGTCGAACACCTTGAAGGGATCGCTGTGAGCTTCCAACTCGGGGTCGACTTGGGGACCACCTTCACCGCTGCCGCGGTGGCGCGTGGTGGCCGGGTCGAGGTCGCATCACTCGACTATCGGACTGCGGCCATCCCGTCGGTGGTGTGGGTGGGGGCCGACGGAACCGTGGTGACCGGTCACCCGGCCCTCAACCGTGGGTTGGCCGACCCGTCGCGGATGGCGCGCGAGTTCAAGCGCCGCATGGGCGACCCCGCGCCGCTCCTGCTCGGCGGCACGCCGTTCTCGGCCGACGCCCTCACCGAGCGGCTGCTGAAGGCCGTCACCGACGCCGTGACCACGCTCGAGGGTGGCAGCCCCGAGTCGGTCACCGTCACCCACCCTGCCAACTGGGGCCCGTACAAGAAGGACCTGCTCTCGCAGGCGGTCCGCCGGTCGGGCCTCGAGGGGAGCTCGCTGCTCTCCGAGCCCGAGGCCGCGGCCATCTACTACGCGTCCACCGAGCGGCTCGGCCCGGGCGACGTGCTGGCCGTGTACGACCTGGGCGGCGGCACCTTCGATGCCGCGGTGTTGCGCAAGACCGATACCTCGTTCGAGATGCTCGGTGAGCCCGAGGGCATCGAGCGCCTCGGCGGCATCGACTTCGACGAGGCCGTGCTCGGCTTCGTGAACGAGTCCACCGGGGGCGCGCTCGACCGGCTCGACCCCGAGGACCCCGAGGCGGTCGAGGCCATCGTCGCACTGCGCGAGGACTGCGTGATCGCCAAGGAGGTGCTCTCCGCCGACACCGAGGCGTCCATCAAGGTGCGGCTGCCCACCAAGATCAGCCGGGTGCGCATGACCCGCTCGGAGTTCGAGGCCATCATCCGGCCCACGCTGGTCGACACGGTCACCGCCATGCGGCGCGCGCTCCAGTCGGCCCAGGTGGAGCCCTCACAGGTGGCCAAGGTGCTGCTGGTGGGAGGCTCGTCGCGCATCCCGCTCGTCGGCCAGCTGATCGGCGCCGAGATCGGCCGGCCGGTCGTGGTCGACGCCCACCCCAAGCACGCCATCGCCCTCGGGGCGGCGCTCCACGCCGCGTCGGTCGTGGGCAAGCGCGCCGCGATGTCGCGCCAGCAACCGGCCGAGCCGAGCGCGGTCCAGTTGGCCGAGCCGCCCACCGGCGAGCAGGTGGCCAACGTGCCGCCCACGTCGATCATCGCCCCGATCGCGCCGGTGGTGCCCGAGCCGGCCCGCCCCCCGGCCGAGCCCGCCCCTGCCGCGGCCGAGCCCGCCCCTGCTCCGGCCGAGCCCCAGGCACCCGAGCCGGCTCGACCGGGCGACTCCGCGGTGTCGGGCCCCACGGTGCAGGTCACCCCCGCGATGCTCGCCCAGGTCGCCGGGGCCACGATGGTGCCGGGCGTCTACTGCCCTCAGCAGCACTTCAACGACCCCCGCGTGCCGTTCTGCGTCACCTGTGGCGCGGCGCTCAGCCGCAACGGGGCCGATGTGCGCCAGGGCCCGCGTCCGCCGCTGGGCGTGCTGGTGCTCGACGACGGCGAGACGTTCGTGGTCGACGCCGACTACGTGCTCGGGCGCGATCCCGACAACGACGAGGCGGTGCGCACGGGCACGGCCCGTCCGCTCATCCTGGCCGATCCCGGCCGGTCGATCTCACGGGTGCACGCGCGCCTCGAGCTCGACGAGTGGGACGTGCGCATCTCCGACTGCATCTCGGCCAACGGCACGTTCGTGGCCTCCGAGGGGTCGGGTTGGACCCGCGTGCTGCCCGGCCACGCCACCACCATCCAGCCGGGAACCCACCTGCTGCTCGGCCAGCGGATCCTGCTGTTCGACTCGCCGAGCAGGCTCGGCTGATCGCTCCCGCCGGTCGGCGAACCGGACGGTTCCGCTCCAGGACGGGGTCCCCGCTGCCGACGGTATTGGCGGGTACCCTCCATTTTTGACACACTTTCGCAACATGGCCGGTAGGAGAGCTCACACTTGACCCGTTCGCCCCGATCGCGCGCCCGGCTGCGCTGGAGCACGGTCGCGCTCGCGGCCCTACTGGCCGGGGCCACCTTCGTCGGTGCCGCACCCGCGTCCGGGCAGTCGAGCATCGACGACAAGCGCCAGGAGGCCCGCGAGGTCGCGGCCCGCCTCGACGAGCTCAGTGCCCGTTACGAGCGCCTGCAGGACCGGTCGAACGCGGCGCAGGCCCAGCTGGCGGAGGTGGAGGGGAACATCACCCAGGCCGAGGCCCGCCTGGCCGACACCGTCGAGGAGCGCGACCAGCGCAAGGCCGAGCTGCAGACCTACGCCGTGGACGCCTATCTCGGTGGTCCCGACAACTCCGCGCTCACGGTGGCCGTCGACAGCCGCAACGAGCGGGAGATGCCACTGCGCCTCGGGTACCTCGACACGGTCACGGGCAACCGGACCCAACTCATCGAGGATCTCGCCGCCACCGAGGAGGACGTGGCCGACCGGGTGGCCGAGCTCCGGGAGAGCCGCCAGGACGCGGCCGACCTCGTCGACCAGATCAACCAGTCCGCCGCCGACGCCCAGCAGGCCATCGACGAGCAGGAGCAGCTGCAGTCACAGATCGACTCCGAGCTGGCCGCCCTGATCGAACAGCAGCGAGCCGAGGAGGCCGCGGCCCGCCAAGCCGAGATCGACGCCGCAGCCCAGGCGGCGGCGCAGGCGGCCCAGGCCCCCCCGGCCGACCCCACCGGCGGCGGTACGGGCACCGACCCCGGCACTCCGCCGGCGCCCATCCCGTCGCCCACGCCCCCGCCACCGGCCTCCGGCGCCGCAGGCGCGGTCGAAGCGGCCCTGAGCATGCAAGGTGTGCCCTACCGCTGGGCCGGTGCCGACCCCAGCGGGTTCGACTGCTCGGGCCTGATGATGTGGGCCTGGGCCCGCGCCGGTCGCTCGCTCCCCCACAGCTCGTCGGCCCAGTACTCGGTGACGCGCCGGGTCTCCGCGGCCGACCTGCAGCCCGGCGACCTGGTCTTCTACTTCAGCCCCATCTCACACGTGGGCATGTACATCGGCGGCGGGCAGATCGTGCACGCTCCCCACACGGGCTCCTACGTCCAGGTCGTCAGCATGGGCTACGTGGGATCGCCCGTCGGCTACGGCCGGCCGTGACGACTGTCACGGGAACCGGGCCGCTCCACTCCGACGTCTGAACGGGCACCGCGACGGGCAGACCATGTCCGTCCCCACCAGTCGTTTACACTCGCCCCCGCTGGGGCGAGGCCGGGCTATCGGAGCGAGCACACATGTCCAACACGTTCGAAGTCGGCACTGAGTTCGCCGGCTACCAGATCCTCCGCGTCATCGGCACCGGGGGCTTCGCCACCGTGTACCTCGGCGAGGACCTCCGACCCGCGATGCGGCGCAAGGTCGCCCTCAAGGTGCTCCACGAGCAGCTGAGCGCCGACGAGTCCTTCCGCGACCGGTTCCAGCGCGAATCCCTGCTCGCGGTGCAGCTGGACCATCACCCCAACATCGTGCCGGTCTACGACGCCGGCGAGGACGCCGGCCACTTCTACATCGCGATGCGCTTCATCGACGGCATCGACCTGAAGCAGAAGCTGGCCGACGGGCCCCTCGACCCCGACGAGGCGGTGCGGGTGGTCGCACAGGTGGCGAGCGCGCTCGACCTGGCCCACGGCGCCGGCCTGGTGCACCGCGACGTGAAGCCGGGCAACGTGTTGCTCCCCGGGGGCAACACCGACCACGTGTACCTGGCCGACTTCGGCCTCACCAAGGAGACGGCCGCCGAGCAGAGCCTCACCCAGGTGGGCCAGTTCCTGGGCACCCTGTACTACGCCGCCCCGGAGCAGATCCAGGGCAAGGACCTCGACGGCCGCAGCGACCAGTACGCCCTCGGCTGCCTGCTCTACGAGGCCCTCACCGGCGAGCCCCCCTTCAAGGGCGAGGTGCAGGCCATCATCGGCGCCCACCTCACCCGTGAGCCCCCCAAGGCCACGGCGCTGGTGCCCACCCTGCCCCCGGCGATCGACGACGTCATCGCACGGGCCATGGCCAAGGAGCCGGCCGACCGCTTCGACAGCTGCGGCGAGCTGGGCGCCAAGGCCATGCAGGCGCTGCGCGCCGCCGCGCCAGACGGCACCATCGTCACCGGCAACCTGGTGGGCATCCCGCCCACCCCGCCGCCGCCTCCCGATCCGGGCGCCACCATCGTCGGCCAGACCACGCCGGGGATCCCCCCGACACCCGCTCCGGGCATCCCCTACACGCCCCCACCTCCCGGGCCACCAGGCGTGCCCACCACCCCGCCGCCCGCCCCTGTCCCCGGCGTGCCCACCACCACGCCGCCACCGCCGAACGCACCCCCCGGACCGCCCAAGAAGAGCGGTGGCGTGCCGATCTGGGCGGCCGTCGGTGGCGGCGTCGCGGCGCTCCTGCTGGTGATCGTGGGGATCATCGTGATCGGTGGCAACAGCGAGGACAGCCCGTCGACCACCACCGAGAGCAGCGTCACCACCCCTCCGGACGACACGACGTCATCCTCCACGTCCGAGGTCTTCGACCCCGCCAGCACGGTGCCGGTGCTCGACCAGGTCACCCTCGACGGGATCGAGGACCGGTGCGTCACCGTCGCGAACGACGCGTCGGCCGTCGCGTCGCCGACGCCCGAGGAGACCGCGGCGTTCAACGAGGAGTTCCTGCAGTGCGACTTCTTGTTCTTCGAGACCGCACCCGGCTCGGCGCAACACGACATCGGGGGGAGCTGCAACAACCTCGTGCCCGGCGCCAACGGCGCCTGTGGGCTCACCAGCGAGAGTGGCTCCACGGTGCAGGAGCTGGTCGACAACTGCGGGAACGGCGACGACGATGCGTGCGGCGAGCTGTTCATCATCACGCCGGTGGGCTCCATGCTCGAGCTGGTCGGCGACACCTGCAACGGCCAGACCGACGAGAACGACTCGCGCTCCTGTTAGTGCGAGCCCCGGGTGACCGGGTGACCGGGTGACCGGTCAGTCAGCCGGGAACGACACCCCGGTCACCCGATACCCGCTGGGCACTGGATCGACGTCGAACAGCACGGTGTCCGTGTCGTTGGAGTAGGTGCAGGCGAACGATCCCGAGCCCGCGGCGGTGCAGCCGTCGAACGACAGGTCGTTGCCCACGCCGTCCAGCGAGAACAGCGTGGTGACCGCGCCCGGGTCGGCGAACTGGCCGGCGTTGGCCTGATCGCCGGCCGTCCACGCGTTGTACAGGCTGGCGGCGGCGGCCTCGGGCGTGGGCGCCCCCGGGGGGCCCGCCGCGGTCGTGGTGGTGGGGGCGGTGGTCGAGGTGGTCGACGATGTGGTGGTGGTGGACGACGTCGTCGAGGTCGATGACGACGTGGTCGTCGACGACGAGCTGGTGGTGGACGAACTCGATGACGAGGTGGTGGGCGGCTCGTCATCGCCGCTCTGGCTGAGGATGATGCCGCCGATCAACAGCGCGATGACCACCACGGCGAGGCCCACGAGGGCGTAGATCTTCCAGCGATCGTCGGGCTCGTTCCCCGGGCCCCACTCGTCGTCGCCCCCGTTCGGGCCGCCCGGCCCGGCGGGCCCGCCCGGCCCGGCGGGCCCGCCCGGCCCGCCCGCTTCGCCAGGACCGGTGCTTCCGGGCCCGTAGGCCGTCGGCGCGCCACCGGTGTAGATCGAGGACGACGCCGCCGTGGGCGGCGGCTCGCCAGGGACCGCGCCACCGGTCGCCGGCCCCCCGATGCTCGGCGAGCCGGCGGGAGGCGTGGGGACACCGCCTGCACGCGTGGGGTCGAAGGGGTCGCTCATGATTCCCGCTCTCGTTCGCTTCGATGGGTCGGCGCTCGGTCGGGCAGACGACCGTCGGCTGGAGGCGGCGTCGTGCCCATGGGGACCAACCCTACGGGAGTCCCCAGGCGTGGAGGACGTCATCCACGTCGGCGGCCACCTCGGCCGGCACCACCTCGAACACCGCCCCCCGGAGGTGCCCCAACGGGGCGAGCTCCTCGAGCGCCCATCTCGAGAACATGCCCTCGTCCATCCACCCCGCCGCGGCGGCGCCGACGGTCGTCACCCGCCGCCGGCCACCGGCCACCTGCAGCCGAAGCCACTCCCATGACCCGACGCGGGTCAACTCGTTCCCGGCGGCGATGAGCGCCTCGACGCCGGGGGCGTGCGCTTCCCGAGCGACGGCGATGTGGTGGCGGGCCACCCGCTCCCACGTGGCCACATGGGTCGGCGAGACGGCCGCTGCCGCGAGCACGCGGTCGAGCCAGCACGACGCCCAGTACGCCGCGATCGGCACGGCTGCAGGCGCGGTGGCCAGTCCCAACGACCGCCGGCACACATCGTCCACCCGGTCGCCGCGCAGGCCCGAGCGGCGCACCTCGGGCGGGTCGTCGCCCAACCGCAGGAACGACACCGACACGCCCGAGCGGTCGACGAAGTGCCCGGTTCGAGCCCGACGCGCCCGGCCGCGGCGGACCCCGTACTGGCGCCCACTCTCGGTGGCGAGGTCGTGCACGCGGCCCGTGGCCAGCATGCCCACCGCCGCCCAGTGCGCCGGGGCATCGAGGCCCACCAGCTCACCGATGGGATCGGCGACGGCCGGGGGCGCCCAGAGCTCGACGGCACCCGACGCCATCACCCCGACGAGGCACGGCGGTTGCTCCCAGCCCAACGGGAACAGGGCGCCTTCGAGTCGGGTGACCACCTCGCACAGGCGGGCGGCAGGGGCGGGGGCGGGATCGGGGGCGGGATCGGCGGCCATTGGGGCGCTCCTCTGTCGGACGGCACAGAGGCGACCCAGACCGCAGAGGGGGTCGCGAGCCCCACTGGATCGTACGTGCTGCAGGAGGCCGCGCCACCCCTGGAGGCGCGCCACCCGCGGACCCTCCGCGCTAGCGGCCCGACAACCGCCGCTGCAGCCGGCCGGGCAGGCCGGGGGTGATCGCCTCGTCGATGTCGTCGAGCGCGACCCGCACCACCAACTCGCCCGCTGCGTGGGCGACGTGGATCAACCGGGCACCGGCAGGAAGCGGTGGCAGCGGCAGGTTCCCCACGAGGAACTGCCGGATGGATGCCGGGAGCTCGCGGGCCGCCACCTGTCGAGGCCGCAACCGCAACCAGCGCCCGCCGACCTCGAGCTCGGTGAGCACGTGACCGACACGTAACGATCCGATGCCCGTGCTGCTGAGGATCCCGTCGGCGGTGAGCTCGAGCCGGAGCGGCAGGTTGGCCGACCCGATCCAGCGATCGACGCTCTCCTGGGTGACGGTGGCCTTCACCGACACCGGTCCCCCGCGCAGGCGCGGGATCAGGCCCGGTTGGATGCGCACCCGATCCACCCGGCCCACGACCCGCTCGACCCGCAGGCCCGCCATGCGCATGGCGGGCACCCCCACCGTGATCACCTCGACCTCACCGCGGAGGGCATCAGCCGGCGTGGCCGTCCAACGCAGGGTGGTGGGCTGGTTGAACACCCGGGTGGCGACGCGGTCGACCAGCCACAGCACCGGCGCCAGCGCCGACTCGGCGCCCGGCAGGGGTCGCGTGGGGCCTTGCTCGTCGAACTCGATGTCCGCGGGCTCGTCCATGTGGGCCGCATCGTAGGTCGGGCGGGTGACGGGTCGAGTCGTGCGGCGGTGTCGGCGTCGACCCGTGCCGCGGTGCCAGGGTCGTGTGCCGACATCGACGCCGACGACCCAGGCGGCAGGCAGCGATGCCGTCGCGGGCACGGAGCTGGCGTTCGAGCGTCGCCCGACGGTCGCGTGTCGTGGCATCCTGCGCCATGGCCGAGTGCGTCTTCTGCCGCATCGTCGCCGGCGACCTCGACGCTCATGTGGTGCTCGACGACGAGTCGTGCCTGGGCTTCCTCGACCGCCGACCACTCTTCGCCGGTCACACGCTGGTGATCCCCAAGGACCACCACGAGACCCTGGTGGACCTGCCCGTCGAGCTGGTGCCACTGGTGTTCGGCCGGGCCCGCGAGGTGGCCGGCGTGATGGAGACCGCGCTCGGCACCGCCGGCTCGTTCGTCGCCGTCAACAACCGGATCAGCCAGAGCGTGCCGCATCTGCACGTGCACGTGGTGCCCCGCAACCCCAAGGACGGCCTCCGGGGCTTCTTCTGGCCCCGAACCCGCTACGCCGATGACGCCGAGATGGCGGCGATGGCCGCCCGCCTGCGGGCCGGCATCGAGGCGACCGACTCCTGACCCCGTTCTCGAGGCAATGACTGGCGGAACCCGGGCGCTATTGCCTCGAGTTCGCCAACGACTCGTTCTCGAGGCAATGACTGGCGGAACCCGGGCGCTATTGCCTCGAGTTCGCGTCCTCAGTGGCGGGCGGCGCGGGCGGCCTTGGTGAGCTCGGCCAGGCTGTCGGCCAGGCCGTCCGCCACCGACCACACATCAGGGAGCACGTCGGGGCACGCCAGCAGCCCGAAGTCCAGGTTCTCCTGGTAGCTCATGACGGTCATGTTGAGGCCGGCACCGTCGAAGATCGGGCCCACCGGGTAGTTGGCCACGAGCTTGGCGCCCGCCGAGTAGAGCGGGAACGGCGGCCCGGGGACGTTCGAGATGGTGACGTTGAACGCGGGACGGTGCAGGCCGGCCATCCGCATGCCGCTGTAGAGCCGTGCGGCACGGCCGAGCAGGGCGGGGGCGGCGAACTCGGCCCAGTCCTGCAGGGCGTCGGCACCGACCGCGTGGCGCTCCTTGCCGGTGGCCATGGCCTCGTGGATGGCCTGCAGCCGCTCGACGGGATCGTCGATGTCGGTGGCCAGCGTGGCCAGCATGGACGAGACCCGGTTGCCGAGGGCCCCCTGCTGGTCCTCGGTGCGCACCGACACAGGCACCATGGCCACCAGCGCGCCGTCGAGCACCTCGCCCCGCTGGTCGAAGTAGCGCCGCAGCGCGCCGCCGCACATCGCCAGCACCACGTCGTTGACGGTGACGCCGAAGGCGTTCTTCACGTCCTTCACCTCGGGCAGCGACAGGGTGGTGAGCGCGTAGCTGCGGTGGCCGGTGATGGCGGTGTTGATCGACGTGCGGGGCGCACTGAACATCGACGGGGGCGGCGTGGTGCCCGGTCGGCCCGGGAGGCTCCGGCGGTCGATGGTGGAACGAACGGTGCGCCCCGTGGCCCGCACCACCCGGAAGGGCTGGCGGGCCAGCGACGTGGCCGCGTAGCCGAGGAGCTCGGCCTCGCTGGGCACCTTGTCGGGCACCCACGGCTCGTCGGGCGGTGGCGTCGGCGGTGGGTCGGCCTCGAGGTCGAGCGTGGCCACCGTGATCTCGTTGCCCGATGCGCCGTCGATCGCCGCGTGGTGCACCTTGGTGAGCACGGCCACGTGGCCGTGCTCGAGGCCCTCGATCACCCACATCTCCCACAGCGGACGGGACCGGTCGAGCGGCAGCGCCACCAGGTGCCCGGCCAGCTCGGCCAGCTCACGAGCGCTCCCCGGCGCCGGCACGGCGATGTGGCGGATGTGCCAGTCCAGGTCGAAGTCGGGATCCTCGATCCAGAGCGGGTGGTGGAGGCCGAGCGGCACGTTCACCAACCGCCGGCGGAACGGGGCGGCCAGGTGCAGGCGCTGGCCGTACACCGACTTCACCTGGTCGATCGACCAGCCACCCTCGACCTCGGACGGGTCGAACACGGCCAGGCCGGCGACGTGCATCGGGCTCGTGGCGGTCTCCATCGACAGGAAGCTGGCGTCGAGCCCGGTCAGTCGCTGCATGTGTCGCCCCCCGGCGTTCGGTCCGACCTTCGGTGTGCCCCGAGCTTACGACGCGCCCGCCCGGCCCGTTCCGGCGATGCTGCCACCCCCGTTCTGGCGCCCGATTCTGTCGTCAGGGCCACCCGATCGGGCGCCAGGTCACCGGATTCTCGAACTGGCGCCCGATCCTGTCGTCAGGGCCACCGGATCGGGCGCCAGTTCACCGCATCCAGGTCAGGGTGGGGGGCCGAAGAAGGACCGGCAGGCGTCGAGGCCCTCGATGACGATGTCGTCCCGGCGACGCTGCTCCCAGTCGACTCGGTCGAGCACGAACTGCAGTTGGCGGTCGTAGACGTCGCGGCGCAGAGCCATCCCGTCACCGTTGGGTCGGTACCCGAGGGAGCGGGTCACACCGAGCGACGGGGCGTTGTCGTGCCACGCCTGGGTCTCGGCCCGCCGCGCCCCCAGGCCGGCGAAGGCCAGGTGCAGGACCGCGGCGCGCATCTCCTTGCCCAGGCCCTGTCCCTGATGGGCCAGACCCAACCACGACCCGGTCAGGACCGTCCCCGAGCGGGCGAAGTCCGTCGACTGGACGTCCTGCGCCCCGACGACGCTGCGCCCCCCAGTGACGTCGACCTCGTACGCGGCCAAGCCGAGCAGCCAGCGCTCGGGCTGCCAGTCGGCCCGGTTGCGCCACCACCACTGCATCGTCTGGCGGTGGCGGGCCTCGGGCTCCCAGTCGGTCCACGGCACCGCGAACGGCATCGTCGCCGGGTCGTGCACCCCCCGATCGGCCAGCTCGATGAGGGCCGGCAGGTCGTCGTCGGCGGGCGGTCGCAACTCGAGGCGCGGCGTGCGGATCACCAGGTCGAACAGCGGCCAGTTGGGATGCGCCATCTCCCCAGTGTGGCCACCGCCGACGCCGACGCTCGGCCATTTCGGTCGGCGCTACCGTCGTGGTCGATGCCCAGGCTGATGGCCGCCACCTACGACCGGTTCACCGCCGCCACCGAGGCGGCGGGCCTGGCCGACTGGCGACGAGACCTGATGGTCGGCCTGGCCGGTGACGTGCTCGAGATCGGCGCCGGCACCGGCCACAACCTGCGGTGGTACCCGGCCACCGTGTCGCGCCTGGTGCTGACCGAGCCCGACCCGCACATGCGGGCCAAGCTCGAGGCGAAGCGGTCGATCGCGTCGGGGCCGGCCGTCGTCGAGGTGCACCCCCACGCCGCCGACGCCCTGGGCTTCGGCGACCACTCGTTCGACGCGGTGATCAGCACGCTGGTGCTGTGCTCGGTGCCCGACCCCGACGCCACCCTGGCCGAGATCCGGCGGGTGCTGCGGCCCGGCGGCCGGTTCGTCTACCTCGAGCACGTGGCCGCCGGCGACCGTCCCCGCACCCTGCGCTGGCAGCACCGGCTCGAGCCCGTCTGGAAGCGGGTCGCCGGCAACTGCCACCTCACCCGCTCGACCGGTGAGGCGATCGCGGCCGCCGGCTTCGACGTGGAGGTGGAGCACCGCGAGCCCATGCCCAAGGCCCCACCCATCCTGCGGCCAACCATCCGCGGGGTGGCGATCGTGCAGACCTGATCCCATCGCCACCGAGCCCTGGCAACAGCGCGCGCACGGCGCGCGCTGTTGCCTCGACCACGAGCCTCGTCGTCGATCCGAGCAGCCTCCTCAGGGGCTCAGGGCTCGAGGGTGACGGCGGGGACGCCGCCGGAGACCGTCAGCGTGCCGGGCAGGCCCAACAGCATCACCGGGTCGGTGGTGAGCCCGGTCGCCCGCACCGACACGATCTCGCCCTTGGCGTCGCCGGCCAGGATCGTCAGGTCGAGCGACACCGTGCCCGGCTGACCGTCCACCTCGTCGGCGTCGACCACGATCACGTCGTAGGAACCGTCGGCCAGCAACCCGTCGTCAGCGATGGCCCAGCCTGCCATGCTGCTGCGATGGCTGACGACCTCAACGACCTCTGCGACGACCTCGCCGCCGAGCACCAGGCTCTCGACGCCCTCGTGGCCGACCTCGACGATGCCGGCTGGGCCACGCCGACGCCCTCCGAGGGGTGGGCGGTGCGCGACCAGATCGGCCATCTGGCCTTCTTCGACGAGACCGGCACCCAGGCCATCGTCGACCCTGCCGGTTTCACCGCCGACGTCGAGGCGCTGTTCGCCGACCCCGCGGCGTTCATGGAACGCGCGGTCGGGAGGGGCCGGGCCCTCTCCCCCGCCGACCTGCTGGCCTGGTGGCGCGAGGCCCGGGCCGCGCTGGTCGCCGTGGCCCGGCCACTCGACCCGCGGGCCCGTCTGCCCTGGTACGGGCCGCCGATGGGTGGCCGGTCGTTCATCACCGCCCGGCTGATGGAGACGTGGGCCCACGGCCAGGACGTGGCCGACGCCCTCGGCGTCCAACGGGCGCCCACCGACCGGCTCCGCCACATCGCCTTCCTGGGCGTGCGCACACGTGGCTTCAGCTACGTGATCCGCGACCGTGAGGCCCCGGCGGGGGAGGTCCGGGTCGAGCTCACCGGTCCCGGCGGCGATGTGTGGGAGTGGGGCGACGCCTCGGCGGCGGACCGGATCAGCGGCCCCGCCCTCGACTTCTGCCTGGTGGTCACCCAACGCCGCAACGTAACCGACACCACCCTCGACGTTTCCGGCCCGTTGGCGGTCGAGTGGATGGGCATCGCCCAGGCCTTCGCCGGCGGCCCCACGCTGGGGCCCGCCCCCGGCAGCGATCTGACGGCGGGCAGGTGACGCTGCACCTCGGGCCACGAGGACCACACGGCCCAGGCTCCGTTCCCGTTCCCCGCCGCCTCGAGCGCGAAGGCCTCGCCCGCACTGGTGACGGGCCCGGCGCCGCCACTGGCAGCGCCTGCGGCCGGCCCCACGCCGCCGATGGTCCGGCGGTCGGGCGGGCCCTCGGCACGCGCCTCGAGCGGGAAGGCCTCGCCCACCATGGCGACGGGCCCGGCGGCGCCACTGGCAGCGCCTGCGGCCGGCCCCAAGCCGCCGATGGTCGGGCGGTCGGGCGCGGCATCGGCGCGCGGGTCCCCGGGCCACGGCCACACGCCGCGGTGGACTGGCCGTGAGCGTCCGGTTCGAGGCCGACGGGCCGGTGGCGATCGTCACCATCGACCGTCCCGAGGTGCGCAACGCGGTCGACGGGCCCACCGCCGCCCACCTCGCCGCCGCGTTCCGGCGCTTCGAAGGTGACGACGCCCTTGCCGTGGCCATCCTCACCGGAGCGGCGGGCACGTTCTGCGCCGGCGCCGACCTGAAGGCGATCTCGGCCGGCCGCGGCAACCGCGTCACCGTCGACGGCGACGGGCCCATGGGGCCGACCCGGATGCTGCTCTCCAAGCCGGTGATCGCAGCGGTCGAGGGCCACGCGGTCGCCGGAGGCCTCGAGCTCGCCTGCTGGTGCGACCTGCGGGTGGCCGCCTCGGACGCCGTCTTCGGCGTGTACTGCCGCCGCTGGGGAGTGCCGCTGATCGACGGCGGCACGGTGCGGCTCCCCCGCCTCGTCGGCCACAGCCACGCGCTCGACCTGATCCTCACCGGTCGAGGCGTGTCGGGCGACGAGGCGCTGCGCATGGGCCTGGCCAACCGCCTGGTCGAGCCCGGCCAGGCCCTCACCGCCGCCATCGAGCTCGCCCGCCAGCTGGCCGCCTTCCCCCAGGGGTGCCTGCGGTCCGACCGCGAGAGCAGCTACCGCCAGTGGGGGCTGTCGGTCGACGAGGCACTCGCCCTCGAGACCGACCTGGGCCTGGAGGTCATCCGCTCGGGCGAGACGCAGGCCGGCGCCATACGGTTCGCCGGCGGCGAGGGCCGCCACGGCGCGTTCTGACCCGAGCCGGGCCGATCCGCCCTGCCCGCTGCCCGTCGTTCCGGTGGCTCGAACGCCACGCTCACGACACATCCCAGCCACCAGAACCAACAACCCACCATTCCGGTGGCGCGAACGCCACGCTCACAACACATCCCCGCCACCAGAACCAACAACCCCATTCCGGTGGCACGAACGCCACGCTCACGACACACCCCCGCCACCAGAACCAACAACCCACCATTCCGGTGGCGCGAACGCCACGCTCACAACACATCCCCGCCACCAGAACCAACAACCCCATTCCGGTGGCACGAACGCCACGCTCACAACACACCCCAGCCACCAGAACCAACAACCCCTCTGTTGGGGTCCTCGCGGTCGTCCCCCGCCCGGTCGCATCCGGGCCGTCCCCCGTATCCTGGCTGCCATGGACGCCGCCGCCACCTCCGCCGACCTCGCCGACACACCCGCGGACGCACCCGCCGACCTCCCCGGAGCGGACGGGGCCGCGGTGCTCTCGGTGAGCGACAAGGCCCGGCGCCGGGTGCTCGACATCCGGGCCCAGGAGGACGACCCCGCCGAGCTCGCACTCTGGGTCGAGGTGATGGGCGTGTCGGGGGCCGACTACGCCTACGACATCTACTTCCAGGACCCGAAGCAGGCGGGGCCCGGCGACGTGCGGAGCGAGCACGGCGACCTGGTGGTGATCGTGCCGTCCGACAGCGTCGAGCAACTGCGGGGTGCCACCCTGGACCTGTCCCGCGACCTGCTGAACCCGGGTCTGGTGATGGAGAACCCCAACCAGCCGCCGGCGCCCGCCCGCCCCGCGGCGGCGCCGGCGGGCCCACCGCTCGAGCTGAGCGGCACGCCGGCCGAGCGCATCGGCCAGGTGCTCGAGGCGCAGATCAACCCGAGCATCGCGTCGCACGGCGGCCGTGCCGACCTCGCCGGCTTCGAGAACGGCACCGCCTACCTGCGCCTCAGCGGCGGCTGCCAGGGTTGCGCCCAGTCCACCGCCACCCTGCGCAACGGCATCGAGAGCGCCCTGCGGGCCGCCATCCCGGAGATCACCGCCGTGGTCGACGTGACCGACCACGCCAGCGGCACCAACCCCTACTTCGAGGCCGCCGCGCACTGACCGTCGCGCACTGACCACTGACCACCACGAGCTGGAGGAACCACCAGTCACGGGTGACCGGTAGTTCCTCCAGACTGGTTCGTGTTGGGTGAAGCTGGCGGTTACAGCTTCTCGATGATCATGGCCATGCCCTGGCCGCCGCCGACGCACATGGTCTCGAGGCCGATGCTCTTGCCGGCGTCCTCGAGGCCGTTGATGAGGGTGGCGGTGATGCGCGCCCCCGTCATGCCGAAGGGGTGACCCAGGGCGATGGCGCCGCCGTTGACGTTGAGCTTGTCGAAGTCGATGCCCAACTCGTCGGCGGACGGGATCACCTGCGCGGCGAAGGCCTCGTTGATCTCGACGAGGTCGACGTCGTCGATCGTCATGCCGGCACGGGCCAGGGCCTGCTTCGACGCCTCGATGGGGCCGAGGCCCATGATCTCGGGGTTGAGGCCCGACACACCGGTGCTGATCACCCGGGCCAGCGGCGTGATGCCCAACTCTGCGGCCTTGGTGTCGCTCATGATCACCAGCGCGGCAGCGCCGTCGTTGAGGGGGCAGGCGTTGCCCGCGGTGACCTGCCCGTCGGGGCGGAACACCGGCTTCAGCTCGGCCAGCTTCTCCTTGGTGGTGCCGGGGCGGGGGCCGTCGTCCTTGGCCACCACGGTGCCGTCGGGCAGGGTGATCGGGGTGATCTCCCGCTCGAAGAAGCCCCGCTCCTGCGCGGCGACGGCCCGCTGCTGCGAGTTGGCGGCGAACTCGTCCATGCGCTCGCGCGACACGTTCTTGTACTGCACCACGTTCTCGGCGGTCTCGCCCATGGCGATGTACACGTCGGGCAGGCCGGCAGGCGGGGCCCACGGGTCCGAGCCCCCGGCCGAGCGCTCGGCCGTACGGGCCATGGCGTCGTTGAACTTGCCGTTGGTGCTGCCGGGAGCCCCGTCGGACATGCCGATCATGAACCGGCTGACGGTCTCGACGCCGGCCGAGATGAAGATGTCGCCCTCGCCGGCCTTGATGGCGTGCATGGCCATGCGGGTGGTCTGCAGCGACGACGAGCAGTAGCGGTTCACCGTGGTACCCGGCACATCACCCATGCCGGCGAGGATGGCGACCACCCGGCCGATGTTGTACCCGGACTCACCGGCCGGCTGGCCACACCCCATGATCAGGTCCTCGACCTGCGTGCGATCGAGCTGGGGCACCTGGGCGAGGGCTGCCTCCACCACCTGGGCGGCGAGGTCGTCGGGGCGCATGTCGACGAGCGACCCCTTGTTGGCACGGCCGATGGGGCTGCGCGTGGCGGCGACGATCACTGCTTCGGGCATCAAGGTCTCCTCGAGAGGTGCTCAGACAGGCCTCCGACGGTACCTGTGGCGGCTGGCCGCCGACCAATGCCACCCGCGGCATGGCCCCGATCCGACAGCCCGGTTCGCCGCCCGCCGGCGCGTCGATCGCACGGCGACATGGCCCCGGTCTCCCGTTTCCTCGCACGTGCCGGCACGTCGATCACGTCGATCACGTCGATCACGTCGATCACGTCGATCACGTCGATCACGTCGACCACGCCGACCACGCCGACCACGCCGACCACGCCGACCACGCCGACCACGCCGACGATGGAACCACCGCGTGCTGGACCAGGACGGGTCCCCGGGGTCAGGGACCGTACCCCTCGACCGCCTCGGGCGTCGCGACCGCCTCGGGCGTCGCGACCGCCTCGGGAGCGGCGACCGCCGCTGCCGCAGGGACGTAGCCGGGTGACGGCCGGTCGTGCCCGCGCAGCAAGAGCTCGCCCCACGCCACCCAGCGCGCCCGCTCGGCGGGGCCCGCGGCGCCGACCGCGCCGGCACCGGCCATCACCCGTGCGGGCACTCGCTTGGCCTCGTCGGTGAGCCGGGCGGCCTCGTTCACGGGGTCGCCGATCACCGTGTACTCGTAGCGCTCCTCGGCGCCGACGTTGCCGGCCACCACCCGGCCCGAGGACACACCGATCCCGGCGTCGAGCTCTGGCCATCGCCTCCTCAGGGCCACCACCTCGGCCCGCAGCTCACGAGCCGACCGAAGGGCCCGGTCGGCGTGGTCGTCCACCTCGACCGGCGCACCGAAGACGCAGAGGGCACCGTCGCCCTCGAACTTGTTCACCCACCCGCCGTTGGCCGTGATCACCCGCACGGTGGCGTCGAAGAGGGCGTTCAAAATGGCCACCATCTCCACCGGGGCCAGCTCGACGGCCAGCCGCGTGCTGGCGATGACGTCGACGAACAGGGCACTGGCGGTCTTGATCTGGGCCGACAGGCCGGCCTGCTCCTGCAGGGCCAGGCTGGCCACCTCGGCACCCACGTGGCGACCGAACAGGTCCTCCAGGTGCCGGCGCTCGCGCAGCCCGGCCACCATCTCGTTGAAGCCCGCCTGCAGGTTGCCGATCTCACCCCCGTCGTTCACCGGCACGGCCGCGTCCAGGTCGCCATCGGCCACCTCGCCCAACGCGCCGCGCAGGTCCTCCAGCGGCTCGGCCACCGAGCCGGCGGTGACCCACACCAGCAGGCCGCCACCTCCGAGGACCACGAGGCACAGGAACGCCACCGAGACCCGCAGGTTGCCGCTGACGTCGCGGGGCCCGATGAGCACGAGCAGGATGCCGCACACGGGAAGGGCCGAGCCGAGGATCCAGCCCAGCAGCAGGCGCATGGTGATCGACAGGCGCCGGGCACGGCCCGGGCGCACACCGGACAACGCCCGGGCGGTGAGCGGGCGGAGCGTCTGCTCCATGAGGAGGTAGCCGATGGCGCAGGTGATCAAGCCGCCGACCAGCAGTGCCATCACCACCCGGACGATGGCCTGGCCCGAGGAGCCCAGCAGCGCCATGAGCACGGCGAAGACCACGGCCGCTCCCGCCCAGTGCGAGTACGAACGGGCCACCAGGTTCCACGGCAGCCGCAGCACCATCTCCCGCTCGGCGGGCGTGGCCGGCCGTTCCTCGGCGAGCCAGGCCTCGACCGGTCGCAGCTGGCTCCGCAGGTGCACGGTGCCGTCCACAGCGCTCGTCGCCAGGATGACCACGATCATCGCGACCACCAGGCCCAGGTCGTCGTCGAGCGACGCCGACGGCGGGTTGACCCGGACGAGGTAGACGTACTCGAGCAGCGCGCCGGTGATCGTCGCGAAGGCGAACCGCAACGTGGCGCGGGTGGTGAGCCGACGACCCCGCCCCTCGACCTGCTGGCTGCGCCGCCGCACCACTCGCACGCTGCGAGACGCTACGCCCGGGGCCGCCGACCGCGCGCCCGAACGGCGGCCACGCCGGCGGGCGCCGCCGGCGGAACGACGCCCTGGCGCCACCGCCGCATCCTCTCCACCGGGGGATGCCCTGGCGGTGCAGGCCACGCTGGGCCCTGGTGCGCCGCCTCGCCTGGTTGCGCCAGAGCGTCACCAGGAGGATCCGGCGGTGCAGGACACGCCGGGCACTGGCGCGCGCCCCTCGCACGGCAGGACGCAGACCGCTGCGCACCGGGTCGAGGGCAGGTCAGCCGTCTCCAGTCGAGAGTTCGGCGACCGCGGCGGCGAACACCTCGGTGTGGCGATCGACGTCGGCGTCGGTGGTCGTCGGCGCCATCAGTGCCATGTTGTGGAACGGGGTGAGCAGGATCCCCCGGTTGAGCGCGTACAGGTGCAGGAAGGCGTCGAGCTCGTGATCGACCGCCGCCGCCGCCTCGGCGCCGTTCCGCGGAGGCGAGCAGAACCAGTACTCGGCCCGACACCCCAGTTGCTGGACGTGCCAAGGCAGGCCGTACCGCTCGATCACGGAGGCGACGCCGGCGGCCCAACGCCCCGCCAGCGGGACGGTGTGGGCGTAGTCCTCGTCGCGCAGCGTGTGGCCGAGGGTGGCCCGTGCGGCAGCGGTGGCGAGGGCGCTCGCCGTGAGGGTGCCGCCGATGCCGCTGACGTCGGTGTCGGGGTCGGCCACGAACCCGGACAACCGGTCGGCCAGCGCCTGCGTCATGCCGTAGGCGGCGACCGGCACTCCCCCGCCGATGGGCTTGCCGATGGTGAGCAGGTCGGGCTCGAGGCCGTGCTGGGCGGTGTAGCCGCCGGGGCCCGTGCAGATCGTGTGCGTCTCGTCGATCACCAGCAGGGTGCCGGCGTCGCGCGTGAGCCCCCGAAGGGCGTCGTGGAACCCGGCGTCGGGCAGGACGATGCCGATGTTGGTGAGCGCAGGCTCGGCCAGGACGCAGGCCACGTCACCACCGGCCAGTGCCCGCTCGAGCGCGCCGGCGTCGTTGAACGCCACGACGGTGGTGGTGAGCGCGGGATCGACGGCAGGGCCGGTGTTGCCCGGTCGCGCCACCACTCGGCCGGCGTCGTCGAGGACGGCGAAGGCCTCGTCCACCGTGCCGTGGTAGCACCAGTCGAACACCGCCACCTTGGGGCGGCCCGTGAGGTGCCGGGCCAGGCGCAGCACGAACCGGTTGGCGTCGGTGGCGGTCATGGCCAGTTGCCACACCGGCAGCCCGAAGCGTCGGGCCAGCTCCCCACCGACCCAGGTGGCGTCCTCGGTCGGCAGCATGGTCGTGAGGCCACGAGCGGCCTGGGCGGCGATGGCCTCCGTGACGAAGGGCCGGGCGTGGCCCGTCATCGCGCCGGTGTCGCCGAGGCAGAAGTCGACGTAGGCGTGACCGTCGACGTCGGTGAACCTGGAGCCCGTCGCCTCGGCCACGAACACGGGGAAGGCGCCGGGCCACCGAGCCATCCAGTTCATGGGGACGCCACCCAGCAGATGCTCGCCCGCCTGCGCCGCCAGGGCCGCCGAGCGAGGGTGGCGGTCGCGGAACGCCGCCTCCTCTCGGGCGTGCAGCTGTCGCAATCGGTCCCGGTCGATGGTCATGACCCACGCTAGATCGCGGCTCGACGCGGCCTCGCCCGGCGGGCGTAGGGTCGGCCGGGTGCCGGACCGCAACGACACGGTGGGCTTCGAGCTCGACGGGCACGTCGCCACCATCACCTACAACCGCCCCGAGGTGCTGAACGCGATCAACGGCGAGATGCGCCAGGCCCTCAACGCCGCCTGGACCCGCTTCCACGAGGACGAGGAGGCCTGGGTGGCCATCGTCACGGGGGCCGGCCGTGCCTTCTGCGCGGGTGCCGACCTGCGCGACGGCGCCGGGTCGGTGGGCACCTGGCCCGGATCGTTCTGGGAGATCCCCACCACCAACTCGTTCGAGAGCGGCTGGGAGATCTGGAAGCCCACCATCGCCGCGGTGAACGGCCACTGCATCGGCTACGGGCTCACCGCGGTGGCCGCGTGCGACTTCGTGATCGCGTCCGACCGGGCCACGTTCGCCTTCCCCGAGGTGACGATCGGGGTGCCCACCATCGTCGGCGCCATCCGGCTGCCGGGCCGTATCGGGTGGGCCAACGCCATGGAGTTGCTGCTCACCGGCGAGCGCATCGACGCCACCCGGGCCCATGAGATGGGGCTGGCGTGGAAGGTGGTGCCCCACGAGTCGCTCCTCGACGAGGCCCGCGCCTGGGCCGGCCGCCTGTGCCGAGCGGCGCCCCTGGCGGCCCGCGCCACCAAGGAGATGGCCTGGCGGGCCCAGCACCTGCCCTTCACCGAGGCGGTGCGCTTCGGTGAGACCATGCGGCGGGTGGCCGCCCGCACCGATGACGCCGCCGAGGGGCGGGCGGCGGCCCTCGAGGGGCGCCCGCCCCGCTGGACCGGCCACTGATCCTCAGCGGCCGAGACTTCGCCGGGCGCCGCCCCGGACCTGGCCCTGACCGGTGAGCGACGCGGTCTCGGCGGCGCGGCGCCCGGCCGACCAGCCCTGGCCGTTGGACACCGACGTGCGCGCCGTCCGGAGCTGCGGGAAGGCCCGGTCGCGCTCGGCTCGCACGGCGTCGGCGCGGTCGGCCAGCACGGGCAGCAGGTCGGTGGCGGACTCCTCGGCCTCGGCCACCACCTCGTCCACCGCGTCGGCCGCAGCCTCGGCGAGGCGCTCACCGATGCGCACGGCGAACGACAGCAGGAACGACGACCGGAACGACCGGGTCCGGGAGCGCCCCCAGGCATCGGTCTGGGCCCCCGCCGCCAACGCGGCCGCGGTGGCCTGCACCAGCAACGACGTGAACAGCAACTCGACGGCCTCGAGGTCGACGGGATACCCGAACACGGTCACCGCCCCCTGGTCCTTCATCCACACCGCCTCGCAGCGGTTGGCACGCGCGACCGCCGACAGCAGGTGCACCTTGGGCGACACGTAGGGGTTGACGATCGTCAGGCGCACGTGCTCGGGGCGGCCAGGCGCGCCCTGACCGCGGCCGGCGAGGGCGGCGTCGATCGAGTAGCGCGCCATCAGCTCCTGGGCCTTGGCGGTGAGCGCCTCGGCTTCTTCCGGGAACGACGTCGACTCGGCCTTGGCCAGCAGGGCCCGGACGCGGCCGAGCACCTTCGGATCGGGGGTGGTGTGCTGCCCCATGGACAGTTCTCCTCTGCGGGCGCCCGTCGGTGGGGCGACGGGCGGCGGTTGTCGGGGGGAGCGACCGCACGGTGCCACGCCCATGACCCGAGCGCAAGGGGCCGGCGGGGCTCAGCTGCCCCCACACCGGCGGCACACAGCCCACACGCCCGGCACGAGACCTTCGACGGGCCCGGCCGGGCCCGCGCTGTCGGTCGCGGGCTGCGCCAGTCCCCCGGCGCGCCACGACCCCCACCCGAATGAGGGTGGGGGCCGTGGCGTCAACGGGTGCAGAAGCGCTAGAAGCGCGACCCACAGACCGGCCAGTGACCGAGGCCGGACTGGGTCCGCACGTTCTCGGCGATGCGGATCTGCTGGGCCTTGCTGTTCTGGTTGGGATAGCCGGTACCGCCGTAGGCCCGCCACGTGCTCAGGCTGAACTGCAGCCCGCCGTAGTAGCCGTTGCCGGTGTTGATGGACCAGTTGCCACCCGACTCGCAGGCGGCGACGCGGTCCCAGTTCGCCTCGTTCGGGATGGACGAGGCCTGGACCGCGGCCAGGTACTGGAGCAGGGCCCGGTTCTGGGCGTCCCAGATGTTCAGGTAGTTCGCGATCTGCGACGCCTGCGTGGTCGTGATGTCACGACCGCTCAGGCTGAAGTAGGTCTGCACCTGCTGGGCGCTACACGATGCAGCCACGGACATCGACGCCAGTACGACGACGGCGATGGAGAGGATGCGACGTAAGGGGGACACGGGTCGGAGGGACCTCCGGTGTGGGAACAGGGACGAGCCCCCGCCCAGGGCCGCTCCCCTTGCTATCCGGCGAATCCGCCAATTATTGCAATTAGGTTACAGACATGTGTCACAGGTGACATATGTCGCCGGTGGTCCGCGTGCCCTACCCTGCGGCGATGCCGTCCCGCACCGTCGCCCCCCGCCTCCTCGTCGCCCTCGTCGCCGCCCTCGCCCTGGCGATCGGCGCGGCCCTCCCCGCCACCGCCAGTGGTGCCGCACGCGAGCCCGCCCCCAGCGGCCTCACCCTCGAGCCTGTGGTCACCAGCGGGCTCGAGAGCCCGATCGCCATGGCCACCCGCACCGGCAGCACGAACCTGTTCGTGGCCGAGCGGCCCGGCCGGGTGCGGGTGCTGCACGTGTCGGGCGACACGGTCACCCTCGACCCCACCCCGCTGCTCGACATCTCCGACTACGCCAGCACCGCTGAAGGCGGCGGCCTGCTCGGGTTGGCGTTCGATCCCACCGGCGCCCGCCTCTACGTCCACTACACCAACGCCCACGCCGACAACCGGCTGGTCGAGTACACGATGGCCAACGGCGGCACCGGGGCCACCGTCGACCTCACCACCCGCCGGGTGGTGCTGAAGGTGCACCAGGGCGAGTCGTACCACAAGGGTGGCGACGTCACCTTCGGCCCCGACGGGCACCTCTACCTCGCCCTGGGCGACGGCGACATCGAGAACGGCCCCCTCGGCAACGGCCAGAGCCTCAGCACCCTCCTCGGCAAGGTCATCCGCATCAACCCGCGGGCCGCGGTCAACCGTCCCTACCGCAACCCCCTCGGCAACCCGTTCGCCACCCAGGCCGCACCGGTCCGGCGCGAGATCTGGCTCTACGGCGTGCGCAACCCCTGGCGCATCTCGTTCGACCGCGCCACCGGCGACCTCTACGTGGCCGACGTGGGCGAGCACACCACCGAGGAGGTGGACGTGCTGCTCGCCGACAGCGCAGGCCGCACCGCCGGCCGTGGCGCCAACCTGGGGTGGAACCAGATGGAGGCCAACCTCCCGTTCAACGGCGGGACCGAGCCCACCAACCACACCCGGCCGGCGTTCACCTACCCGCACACGCCTGGAGGTGACTGCTCGGTGATCGGTGGCTACGTCTACCGCGGCACCGCCATCCCGTCGCTGGTGGGCACCTACGTCTACGGCGACCGGTGCAGCGGCCGCATCGGCGGCTTCGTCATCGGTGGCGCGCCGGCGCCCGAGACCACGTCCTATCCCAGCCTGGGCATCAGCGCGGGCACCGGCCGGCTCCAGTCGTTCGGGCAGGGACCCGACGGCGAGCTCTACGTGCTCAGCGCCACCGCGCTGGACACCGGCACCATCTCCCGGATCGAGCCGGTGGCCGCCCCGTGACCCCGAGCAGCCTCGCCTACGCTGACCCGATGCCGTCGCCACGCCATCGCTCGACACTCACCCGACGCGCCCTCGGGGCGCTCACCGCCATCGCGCTGGGCGGCGCGTTGGTCGTCACCGGATCGGCGACGAGCGGTGCCGCCACCTCCCCGACCGGGGCCACCCCGCCCGCCGAGGGCAATCCCCTGGTGGACATCGCCCTCGACCCGGTGATCACCGCAGGCACCCTCGACAGCCCCATCGCCATGGCCACGCTCGCGGGCAGCGACGACCTGTTCGTGGCCGAGCGCCCAGGGCGGGTGCAGGTGCTGCACGTGTCGGGCGGCAACGTCACCGTCGACCCCACGCCGCTGCTCGACATCACCGGCTTCACCGGAAGCGACGGCGAAGGGGGCCTGCTCGGCATCACCTTCAACCCCGCCGGCGACCGTCTCTACGTCGACCACACCAACGTCCACGGCAACCTGCGGATCGCCGAGTACACCCTGGCCGAGGGTGGCGGCGGGCCGGTGGTCGTGCCGGGATCGCGCCGGGTGCTGCTGAGCATCCGCCACCAGCCGTTCGGCAACCACAACGGTGGCGACATCACCTTCGGCCCCGACGGCAAGCTCTACATCGCTGTCGGTGACGGCGGCGGCGGGGGCGACCCCGACCGCAACGGGCAGAACCGCACCGCCCTGCTGGGCAAGATCCTGCGCATCAACCCGCAGGCCGGTGCCACCCGGCCCTACAAGATCCCGGTCACCAACCCGTTCGTCGGCCAGTCGCCGCGTCGCGGCGAGATCTGGCTCTACGGTGTGCGCAACCCCTGGCGGATCTCGTTCGACAGCGCCACCGGCGACCTCTACGTGGCCGACGTGGGCCAGGACGTGTGGGAAGAGGTCGACGTGCTCACCAGCGACACCGGCGGCCGCAACGCCGGCCGCGGGGCCAACCTGGGCTGGAGCCGCATGGAGGGCACCGACACCTTCAACGGCACCGAGCCGGCCAACCACACGCCACCGCTGTTCGAGTACCCCCACGAGGGCGCTGCCCCGGGCGAGATCGAGGGGTGCTCGATCATCGGCGGCTACGTGTACCACGGCACCGCCATCCCGGCGCTGGTGGGCCAGTACGTGTTCGGCGACTTCTGCACCGGCGTGCTGTCCAGCATCACCGCCACCGACGGCGCCCTCGTCGGCCACCAGAGCGACCTGGGCGACGGTGCCGCGGCGTTCTCGCTGCAGTCGTTCGGGCAGGGCCCCGACGGCGAGCTCTACGCGCTGTCGGGTGACGGCAGCGTGTCACGACTCGAGCCCGCCGGCACCTGAGCGCGAGGTGCGGGTGCTGCGATCACCGGCCGGGCAGTCGACCCGGCGGGGACCTCAGCCGGCGCCGCAGTAGGCGGCCAGCAGGTCGCGGATCGACACCACGCCGGCCACCTTGTCGCCGTCCACCACCGGGAGGTGACGGATGGACCCCTCGAGCATCGTCTGGGCGGCGTCGGCAACGGTGTCGTCGACCGACGCGGTGACGACCTCCATGGCCATGACGTCCTCGGCCCGGTCGTCGTCGACCTCGTCACCGTTGGCCACCGCCTGCACGACGTCGCGCTCGGACAGCACGCCGGCGACCCGGCCCTCCACCACGACCACGACGGCGCCGATCTCCTCACGCGCCATCACCACCGCCGCCTCCCGCAGCGTCGCTTCCGGCGGCACGGTCACCGCACCTCCCTGCACGAGGTCGCGCAGAGAGTCGTCGGGCCGGGGCTGAGTCATGTGGGGGATCCTCCTGGGGGCACAAGGTTGCGGCCGATGAGCGTAGGTGACCGGGCCGGTCCAGTCGTCATCGGCACGGCGCCCGCCGACCCCGGCCGCGGGTCACACTGGTGACGTGGCGGCGGACACCAGCGGAGTGAGCGACGAGGATCGCCCCCCTGCCGGCACGGGTGGCGAGGACGGCGC
This sequence comes from uncultured Microthrixaceae bacterium, assembly GCA_964635055.1. GTDB lineage: Bacteria > Actinomycetota > Acidimicrobiia > Acidimicrobiales > DATDAH01 > JAEUJM01. Next base: position 63,974 of record CAZWMT010000026.1, read on the forward strand.
CGCCCCGACGACCCCGCCCGACCCGCCCGACCTGTCCGACGCGACCGGCGCGACCGGCGCCATCACGACGGGCCCGGCGTGCGACCCGCACACCGACAACGGCGGCGAGGACCCGCTGCAGGTCACGCTGCTGGCCGCGCTGGCCGCCGTGCTGCAGTTCAGCCTCCCCGACGAGTACGCCACCCGGCCGCCCTGGCTGCTCCCGGGCGTCGTGCTCGTCCTGTCCGTCGTCGTGTTCGTGACGCACCGGAACGGGTTCGGCACCCACACGAAGGCCGACGTGGACGAGGAGGACAGGCGCTACCGCTGGATCCGGCTCGTGCTCGTCGGGCTCCTGGCGGCCGCCAACGCGGTGTCGGGGGCCCGCCTCGTCGTCGACGTGTTGCAGTCGGACCAGTCCGGCACGGCCAGCCGGCTGTTGCTGAGCGGTGTGACGATCTGGGCCACCAACGTCATCGTGTTCGCGCTGTGGTACTGGGAGATGGACTGGAAGGGCCCCTGGTACCGGACGAACTACTGGCACGCCCCCGACCAGGCGTGCGACAACGGCTCGTACCCGGACTTCCTGTTCCCCCAGATGCAGGACGGCATGAACCACTACCGGCCCGACGACTGGCGGCCCGAGATGCCCGACTACCTGTACCTGTCGTTCACCAACGCCGCCGCGTTCAGCCCCACCGACGTCCTGCCGCTCACCCGGTGGTCGAAGATGACCATGCTGGTGCAGTCGGCGATCTCGTTGGCGGCCTTGGCGCTGTTGGTGTCACGAGCGGTCAACGTCCTCACGTAGACGTGGCGACCATGCCACGTGGGATGTTGCGTTCTTCGAGCCGGCGGGCCACCCTGGCCGCGACCGCCACGCCGTTGTGGTGGGGACGGGCGCAGACGGCCCCAGGAGGCGACGGTACAGATGGAGATGGTCTTCGGGCTCCTGATCGCCGGCGGGGTGGGGTACTGGGTGCGCAGCGACGCCAAGGCCCTCGAGGAGGAGGGCCTCCGGGTGGGCGCGTTCGGCCCGGACGGCTGGTTCGCCGGCGTCTTCCTGCTCCTGATCGTGTTCCTCCCGCTGTACCTCGTGCAGCGCAACCGGGTGCTGCACCCGTCGTCGCGGCTGCCTCCCCGTGGCTGGATACCCGACCCCTCCGACCCCACGCAGTACCGGTGGTGGGACGGGTCGAAGTGGACCGACGACCGCGCACCCATCGACCCCGCCGACCGGCCCCCGACCTCCTAGTAGTCCTGGGGCCTTGATCCAGAGGCCTGATCCTGTCCCTGGTCCCGGCCCCATCCGGCCCCCGTGTGCCGCTCCCGCTGACCGCACGCGGCCCCGTGGGTTGCCCGGCCGATGGCCTTGTCTACGACATGACGCGACCGTTCCACGCGCCAGGTCGTCGAGGTTCACCGCACGCCGGACGGCCCACCCGATGACGATCCGGCCTCGAGCGCCTCGGCACGGATCCCCGCCGCCCGCAGGCGGTCCAGCACCTGCCCGGCGTGCGCCCGATCACGGGTCTCGACGGTCACCAGCACCTCCACCTCGGTGACGTTCACCGTCGCTCCGGCGCGATGGTGCTCCACGTCGGTGACGTTGAGCCCCAGGTCGGCCAGCGCCTGGGTGAGTTGGGCCAGGGCGCCGGGCCGATCGGGCACGACCGCCCGTAGCCGTAGGTAGCGGCCGGCGACGGTCAGCCCGTGCTCGATGAGGGTGCTGAGCAGCATGGGGTCGACATTCCCCCCGCTGAGGAGGCAGACCACCGGCCCCGTCCCTGCGATCCGGCCGCCGACGAGCGCGGCCAGGCCAACGGCGCCGGCGGGCTCGATCACGCAGCGGGCCCGCTCCATCAAGAGCAGCACGGCCCCGGCGATCTCCTCCTCCGACACGGTGACCACGTCGTCGACGAGCGCCTCCACGTGCGCCAGCGTGAGCGCCGACGGCGACTTGAGCGCGATGCCGTCGGCCATGGTGGCCGGCTCGTCGACGGTGGTGGGGCGATGGTTGGCCAACGAGGCGACCATGGACGCGGCCCCTGCCGCCTCCACCCCGACCACCCGCCAGGCCGGCTCGAGAGCAGCCAGGGCCACCGCTACTCCGCTGATCAGACCGCCGCCGCCCACCGGCACCAGCACCGTGGCCGCATCGGGCACCTGCTCGGCCAGTTCGAGCCCGATGGTGCCTTGGCCGGCGATGATCAACGGGTCGTCGAAGGGGCTGACGAAGCAGGCGCCGGTCTCGTCGGCGTACGCGACCGCGGCGGCGATGGCGTCGTCCACGGTGTCACCCACCTGGCGCACCTCGGCGCCGTACTCGCTCGTGGCCCGCACCTTCGGGAGCGAGGCGGTGAGCGGCATGAACACCACCGCCGCCCGCCCAGCCATGGCCGCGGCCAAGGCCACGCCCTGCCCGTGGTTGCCCGCAGAGGCGGCGACCACCGGCCCGCGGTCGTCGGGCCGGGCCCGCAGGTAGTTGAGGGCGCCCCGCGGCTTGAACGACCCGGTCCGCTGGAGGTTCTCCGCCTTCAGCAGCACCGGCCGTCCCGCCAGGTCGGAGAGCGACGAGGCCCGCCACGCCGGCGTCATGCGCAGGTCGCTCCCGATCCGCGTGCGGGCGGCGAGCACCTCGGCCGGCGTCACCAGCGCCGGCGTCACGAGGTCGCGCCGGTGAAGCTCGAAGCGGGGACCCGACCGGTGAGGACCCGACCTGCGGGTCCCCGACCGCCGAGAACCCCACCGGCTGGAACCCGACCGGCGAGAACCCGACGGGCAACGCCCCGACCCGAGACGGCCGCCGGCACCGGTCGCTCACGGGGCCGACCTCGACCTCCGTCACTCGCCACCGCCCCATGTTCACACGCTCGCTGCGCCCGTGCGCACGCCCGGCGCGCTGCCTCCCGCACGAGAGGGCACTACCGTTGGTGGCGCCAGCCCGTCCCCCACCCTCGAGGAGGCCACGATGGGGTTCTTCAAGAAGCTCGGCGATTCGATCGGAGGGGCAGCCCAGCCCCAGTCCCCCGAGCAGGTGATGGCCCAGCAACGGGCCATGGGCATCGACACCGCCAACTTCGGCGGGCCGTCCAACGCCGCGGTGGCCGACGACGACCCCATCTGGGCCGACGTCGAGGGGGTGAGCCTGCAGGACTACGCCCGCGTGGGCAAGATCGCCCAGGGCAAGGGCGTCACCGACGAGGCCGGCATGGCCGCGGTGGCCCAGGCCGAGGGCTTCGACCCCGACGCGTTCCTCCGCGCGTCAGCGGTGTGGATCCAGCGCATGGGCCAGCAGATGGCCGTGGGCCAGCGCTACCGCCAGTACCTCGACGCCAGCTGAGGCGGCGGCTCCGGCGGAGGCCGGAGTGGCGACCAACTCATGGGCGTCGGTCAGAAGATCGCGCCGAAGGTGACGACCACGGCGAAGAACGCGATCACATACACCCACGACGAGACCCAGTAGCTGCCGCCGCCGAACAGGATCCGAAGGCCGTACAGCACCCCGGCGATCCCGATGACCACCACCCAACCGGACGACGTCTCGGGCTGCAGGGCGAGGACGATCATGGCGATCCCGGCGATGACCCAGCAGGCCGCATCGAAGACCTGGCGCACCGACCACAGGTCACCGATGCCGGCGTCACCGACGTATCGCGGCGTCGCCCGACTGCTCGGGGAGGCCGACGAGCTCGTGCTGGGCCTGGTCGCCGGACCTGGCTGAGCACGCGGCGAGAACGACGCCACCGAGTTGCGCAGACCAGGATCGGTCGGGTCCCTGGGCACGGCCGGCAGCGACCAGTCCTCGCGCCGAGAGCGGTGGTCGTCAACGGCCAGCGTCACCAGGTCGACGGCTTCGGGTGGTTCCCCGACCGCCCGCACCCAGGGTCCGCGCAACGCCTCGCGCTCGGCCACGGTCATGTCACCGGTCCTCAGGTAGGAGAGCGCCGCGGCCGTGCCCATCTTCGCGACCGCCACCTCGTCGGACAGCGTCGACCCCGCGAGCTGCCCGCCGGGACCACGGTGCCAGGTCATCAGCTGTCGGATCGTGCGGTAGCAGTACTCGATGCCGGTCGCCTCGGCGCGCGTGGCGGCAGCTTCCACCCGTTCCTGGGCGTCGTCGAACGCCGGCCCGGTCCGCCCGGCCTCGTCGACGATGCGCCGCATCTGGTCGGGGTCGAGCGCGGCCACCTGGTCGAGCACACCGCCGGCCCGCCGTGGGCTGGCGGTGAGCACCGACCGGCTGTGCACCGCGGCACTGGCCGGCGCGTCGGCGGTGCCCTCGGCGACCGGCGTGCCACACGACCGGCAGAACCGGTCGCCGCCCGGGAGCCGGTGGCCGCAGCTGGCACAGGTCGGCGTGGCGTCGCCCGCGCCGGAGTCCGGTCGGGGGGCGGCGCCGTCTCGAGGACGGTCACCGGCCTCGGGGCCGTCATCCAGGTCGACCACGATGCGGGCTGCGGGACGGCCCACCTCCGGCAGCGCCGCCGCCGCGGTCACGGCGTCGCGTCGCCCCGGCCCCTCGGCAGCATCGACCTCGGCAGCGTCAGCGGCGTCGAGATCGACGTCAGCGGGGTCGGCGGCGGCGCCAGCGGGGTCGGGCTCGGCGGCGGCCCGCGTGTGGGCGCCGTCGGCGGTGGGCGGGTCCTGGGCCTCGAGCGACGTGGGGTCGGCCACCGTCGCTGCGGGCTGGCTGACGGTGATGCCGGCGGTCTCGAGCTCGCGGCGCTCAGCGGCCGAGAGCGTCTCGCCGGCCAGTGCCCGTTGGGTGAGCTCGAGCAGGCGAGCGGTGTCCTGTGGTGGCGTGCCGCTCAACGAGTCCTCCCGCTCCAGACAGCGCGCCGCTCCGGGCTGTTCGTCGTGCCGGTCACAACCCGACGCACCCTACAACTCGATCACCTGCTGCTTCGCGATTGGCAGCCCGACTGGTAGGTGTCGGCGACAACGGGCGACCGCACCAGCGACTCTCGACCATTACCGGCCTCTCGGCCAGACTCCACTCGGCGGCACACGGTCCGTTCTGATCGCGACCCGGAATCCCGTTCGGTGAATCGAATCCGGCACGAACCAACCTACGATGACGTGGTGGCCGGGTCCCTGCAACCGGGCATTCGTGATGCCTTGGGCCGCGGGCTCAGGCGAGTGCGCGAGCGCTCGCCGGTGGTGCGCCGGCGTGACCACGACGAGTTCCTGAGGCTGTTCCGGACCTGGTTCCCGGTCGGCCACTTCTACTCGCCGTACCCCGACCTCGACGAGGTCGAGCGCCGGGCTGACACGATCTTCGATCCCGAGGTGGAGATCGCCGGGGTCGACCTTCGCGAGGCCGAACAGGTCGAGCTGCTGGCGGAACTGTCCGGGCTCATCGCCGACCTTCCGTTCCCCGCCCAGCCGGACGAGACCTACCGGTACCACCTCGACAACCCCACGTACGGGTGGACCGACGGGACCGTCCTCCACGCCATGCTGCGCCACATCCGCCCGCAGCGGGTGATCGAGGTGGGCTCCGGGTACTCGTCGGCGATGCTGCTCGACACGGCCGACGGCTGGCTCGACCACGGCGATCGCAAGGTCCAGATCCGATTCATCGAGCCGTACCCGCAACTGCTGCACGACCTCATGCGGCCGGGTGACGAGGAGCAGACGGTGATCGACGCACGGCCCGTGCAGGACGTGCCGCTCGACGTCTTCGACAGCCTCCAGGCCGGCGACCTGCTGTTCATCGACTCGACCCATGTCGCCAAGGCAGGCTCCGACGTCAACCACCTGTTCTTCGAGGTGCTCCCCCGCCTCGCCTCCGGTGTCTGGATCCACCTCCACGACATCTTCATGCCCTTCGAGTATCCGCATGGTTGGGTCCTCGAGGGGCGGGCCTGGCAGGAGGCGTACCTCTTGCGAGCGTTCCTCATGTACAACGACGCCTACCGCGTGCGTTGGTTCCAGAGCTTCATGTGGTCACGGCACCCCGACCTGATCGCCGCGTGCATCCCCGGCGTCGCCAACAACCTCGGCGGCAACATCTGGCTCCAGAGGGTGTGACCCCACCCGCCCAAACGGCCACGCGCATCGATCCCGCCAACGAGATCACCGACACCACGTGAGGCCTGGCCGTTGTTCACCCAACAGCGCCGCCACGCGCCTTGGTCTCTGAACGGTCGCGGTGTCCTACGGTTGCGTGGCCGACACTGGAGCGACGGGGGGTGCGATGGGGACAGTGCCGCATGTCGACGGCTACTCGGATCTCGTCGAGGTCGCCCAGGGCGGGTTTGGTGTCGTCTATCGCGGTCGCCAGGACCGATTTGGACGGATCGTGGCCCTGAAGGTGCTCACGGTTGGGAATCTTGAAGACCGTGACCGCCAGCGGTTCGAGCGGGAGTGCCTCGCCATGGGCGGGCTGTCGTGGCACCCGAACGTTGTCGCGGTCTACGACTCGGGCATCACCACCGACGGGCACCCGTTCCTCGCCATGGAGTTCCTCGGAGCGGGATCGCTCGCTGACCATCTGAGAGCCGGTCCACTGTCGTGGCAAGAAGCCGTCGCGGTCGGCGTTCAGATGGCGGGCGCACTCGACGTCGCTCATGCCGCGGGCACCCTGCACCGTGACCTGAAGCCCGAGAACCTCTTGATCGGCCCGTACGGAGAAGTGAAGCTCGGCGACTTCGGGATCGCCGCAGTCGAGGGTGGTGCCCGCACGACGACGGGGCACGCCTCGTTCACCGTGGACCACGTCGCGCCGGAGCTACTCCGGGGGGAACGACCCGATGAGCGCAGTGATCTCTATGGCCTCGCTTCCACGCTGCACACCTTGATCGCGGGCACGCCACCGTTCGCGAGCGGCCGTCATGAGCCGATCGCCGCACAGATGATGCGTGTGCTCCAGGAGCCACCGCCGCGACTTCCTGGTGTACCTGGGACTCTGGCCGACCTGCTCCTGCGCGCACTCGCGAAGGACCCCGCCGAGCGGCCCGCCAGCGCCGAAGAACTCGGCCGCCAACTGCAAGTCATCCAGGTCGACGGCGGCGTCGCGGTCACCGATCTCAGACTCGCACCTCGCGACGGAGGCGATCTCCGCTCCAACAGATCCAAAGACGCGGGGGGAACCTCACCGGACACCTCGCCACGGGGCGATCCGCAGCCCACCGTCCGTCACGTCGCATCCTCGGGTAATCGAGCAGACCCGCGCCCCACGGTCCGGCTCCCGGCAGCACCCGAGACCGACCCCCAGAGCGCCTTCCCCGACAAAGCCTCGTATCAGTTCCTCAGCGACGAGCACGGCGAGGTCTTCGACCAGGTCTGGGCCGCGTACGTGTCCAGCGGGCGGCCGCTCATCATCGCGACACCAGTTCTACGTGAGGCGTGCAACCAGGTGAACCGTGGCACCAGTCCCGCCAGAGCCGTCACTTCAGCCATGGCGCGTTCAAAGACACCGACGGTCGCCACCAGAGCGCCGATCCAGTCACCGGAGAGCCAACCTCCGACGCAGTCCGGCGCTGGCGGGGCCGGAAGAAGCTCCGAGGTAATCGATCCCCAAGGCGCAACTGCACCCGATGCCACCTGGGACAAGGTCTCGCACGAGTTCCTCCGAGAAGAGTGGGGCGATGTGTTCGACGAGGTGTGGGCGGCCTACGAGGCCCAGGGAAAGCACCTCGTCATCGCCACCCCGGTCCTACGCGAGGCGTGCCGTGATGTCACCAAAGGGGCTGCGCCCAAGAAAGCGGTCTCAAAGGCAATGGCCCGCGCACGGTCCAAGCGATAGTCCGTGGCCGCCGCGAGGGCTGCACCGTTCCCAAGGTGGATCAGTGTGGGATTACCTCCCTCGGCCGGTCGAGCCGGACGGGCGCCAAAACGGCGGCGATCCCTGCCGTAGCAGGGATCGCCGCTTTGCAGCCCCAACGGGATTCGAACCCGTGTCGCCACCTTGAGAGGGTGGTGTCCTAGGCCTCTAGACGATGGGGCCAGATCTGTTGTGAAGCTCGGGGGGGAGGACTCGAACCCCCAACGACTGGACCAGAACCAGCTGTGTTACCGATTACACCACCCCCGAACGGGAAGGTGCAGGTTACCCGCCCCCGCACCCGATGCCGAACTCGGTTCCGGGGAACTCGGCGCGCCGATCAGCCGCGGCCGACGCCCTCGCGGATGCGGCCCACCCTGTCGTCGATGGTGACCAGGCGCCGGTAGCCCACAAACCGCCCCACCGACACCGCCAGCGTCTCGCGCAGCATGGCCCGGAACTCGGTGAAGCCGCTGCCCGGGCTGGTGCGGGTGGGTGAGAGGTGGGCGGTCATGCCCAACTCCTCGGCGATCTGGCCCACACGGAACGAGTGGTACGGGTCGGACACCAGGATCACGTCGTGCACCCCCTCGCTGTCGAGGATGCGGGCGGTGGCGGCCAGCGACTCCCACGAGTTGTGGGCGTCGACCTCGCGGCGGATGTCCTCGTCGGGCACGCCCTTGGCCAGGAGGTAGTTGGCGCCGGCGGTGGCCTCGGTGAAGCGGTCGCCGGGCTGGTTGCCGCCGGTGACCACGATGGTGGGAGCGAGGCCCTGCTCGTACAGCTCGAGGGCGTGGTCGAGGCGAGCCTGGAAGACGGGCGAGGGCGTGCCGTCGTACTGGGCCGCCCCGAGCACCACGATGGCCGACGCCTCGGTGGCGTCGTCCTGGCGCGAGGTCCACCACACCTGGGCGAACGTGATCGTCAGGTACAGGCCGATCAGGCCGACGCCGACCAGCGCCACCCGCACACAGACCCGGAGCCAGCGCGGCAACCGCTGGAGGCGCGACCCGGTCACAACCTGGCGCGGGCCGTCCGAAGGCGTTGGAGCGTGCGCTCACGGCCCAACAGCACCAGCGACTCGAACAGCGGCGGTCCCACGGTGCGGCCGGTGACCGCCACCCGCACCGGCGCCTGGGCCTTGCCCAGCTTGAGTCCCCGGGCTTCGCCGACTGCCAGCAGGCAGGCGTGCAGCGACTCCGCGGTCCACTCGACGGAGTCGAAGGCGGCGATGGCGTCGTCGAGCATGCCCGCGGCCTCGGGGCCCTTGACCATGGCCTTCTGCCACGAGGCCTCGTCGACCGGGGTCTCGGGCAGGAACAGCCAGTCGACGTAGCCGGGCACCTCGGCGAGGGTGGTGACCCGCTCCTGCACCAACGGGGCGATGGCCGCGAACGCCTCGGCGTCGAAGGCATCGGCGGCCCACGGCCCTTCGGCGAGGACCGGGGCACACCGCTCGACGAAGTCGGCCGGGTCGAGCCGCCGCATCCACTCGCCGTTCACGTGGTCGAGCTTCTTCACATCGAAGAACGCCGGCGACCTGGTGATGTCCTCCAGCCGGAACTGCTCGATGATCTCCCCCATGGGACGCACCTCGACCCCGTCGGCGGGGCCCCACCCCAGCAGCGCCAGGTAGTTGGCCATGGCCTCGGGCAGGTAGCCCTTGTCGCGGTAGTCCCACAGCGCCACGTCGTCGCGGCGCTTCGACAGCTTCTGGCGCTGCTCGTTCACCAGCAGCGGCAGGTGGGCGAACACCGGCAGCACACTGTGGTCCAGCGCGGCACGCAGGTGGATCACCTTGGGGGTGGACGACAGCAGGTCCTCGCCCCGGATGACGTGAGTGATGGCCAGGTCGACGTCGTCGACCGCGTTGGCGATGAGGAACGTGGGCGTGCCGTTCGACCGCCAGATCACGAAGTCCTCGACGTTCTCGTTCTCGAACCGCACGTCGCCCCGGATGACATCGCTGAACTCGATGGCGCCCTCGTCGGGCACCCGGAAGCGCACGGCCAGGCCCGGCGTGATGGTGTCGCCCTCGACCACCTGGTCGTCGGCGTCGACCAGGTAGGCCAGCCCACGCGACAGCAGTGACGAGGCGGCCTCGCGGTACAGCTCGAACCGGTCGGACTGGTGGATCGGCCCCTCGTCCCAGTCGATGCCCAGCCACTCGAGCGACCGCAGGATGCCGTCGATCAGCTCGGGCTTGTTGCGCTCGGTGTCGGTGTCCTCGATGCGCAGCACCATGGTGCCGCCGACCGCACGCGCGTAGAGCCAGTTGAACAGCGCCGAACGGGCACTGCCGACGTGCAGCGAGCCGGTGGGGGCGGGCGCGAAGCGGACACGGGGCACCGATGGGGTCACCGCCCCGAGGCTACCGGCCCCCTACGACAGCGAACCGGCGGCCGGGATCAGCCCACGCCGGTGACGTCGGCGTAGCGCTGCACCAGCCAGCCGGCGTCGCCGTGCCAGCGCCAATACATCAGGTAGCGGCCCTCGTGGGGCTCGTGATCGCCCTCCTCGGGGCCCCGCGGCAGCGGTGACGACTCGTCCCCGGCAGGGATCTCCGTGTCGGGCGCCCCATCGGTGACGGCCTCGTCGTGCCCGTCTCCCTCCTGGTGCGCCGCCTCGCCATCGAGGGGCGGCTCGGCACCCGCAGCGTCCTGGGCGCTCGCACCGCTGGACCCCGGCTCGTCACCGGCACCCGCCGGCTCGGCCGTACCCTCGCCGCCCACACCGACGCCGCCGCCCACGTCACGGCTCGGCTCGGCCTCGGCGATCACCGCCGGCGCGCCGAGGTCGGCCGGCCCGAGCGGCTCGGCCGCACCGCCCGAACCCGGTGCCGTGTCGCCCCACGGCTCGCCCGACACCAGCGGCTCCGGCTCGGTGACCGCGGCCACCTCGCCCTCGTGCTCGACAGGGATGCCCGTTCGCCCGTCCTCGACGGGTGCCGCATCGACGGCGCGGTCCCCGCCCGCCGCGTCGCCAGCCGCACGCTCGGCCGCGGCACCAGCGACCTCGTCCTCGAGCACCTGCAGCGCACCGTCGTCCCGTTCGTCGGCGCCCTCGTCACCCGCGCCGTCCACCAGCTCACCCGCGCCCTCGTTCAGATCGCCCCCACCACCCATGTCGGCCTGGACGCCGCCCGCAGGCACGCCACCGACACCCTCCGTGGCATCGTCGGGGGCTCGGTCCGCCTCGAAGAGATCGCCCACACCCTCGGCACCGCCCAGCGCCTCGCCGCCGGCGACCGCGGGGTCGGGCCGTGTCGACCGCACCTTGGGCGTCATGCGCGACAGAAACCGGGCCCGCTCGATGCCCAGGTCGCCCGCCACCCGCACGTCCGCCACGGTGATGGTGAGCTCGTAGTCGAACTGGGCGAACACCGGTGCGAGCCACTCCCGGATCGCCTCGCGACCCACGATCTCGTCGAGCTCCGGCGTGACCCACACGGCGTCGTCGGCGAACAGCGACAGGTAGCCCTCCAGGTCGCCGGTGGACACGGTGGCCCACCACCGTGCTCTCGCCTGCTCGAGGTCGTCTCGGGACCGGTCGCTCACAGCCAACCCACTCGCTTGAAGTTCCGGTACAGCAGCATGCAGATGAGCAGGATCGCCATCAGGGACAACGGGTAACCGAACCGCCATCGCAACTCGGGCATGTGGTCGAAATTCATGCCGTACACGCCGGCGAGGGCGGTGGGCACCACACCGATGGCCGCCCACGCCGCCATCTTCTTCATGTCCTCGTTCTGGCGAATGCTCACCCGCGTCAGGTTGGCCTCGAGCACGCTGGTGAGCAGCTCGTTGAACCCGTTCACCTGATCGAGCACCCGGGTCAGGTGGTCGAGGACGTCGCGGAAGTATGCGGCGATGTCGTCGTGCAGGTACGGGATGTCGTGCAGCTTTGCCAGTCGCTCGAGCGGCTGCTGCAGCGGCGCCGCCGCCTTGATCATGCCCAGCACCTCGCGCTTGAGGTAGTAGATGCGCTCGACCGGGTTGTGCCCGGTGGGCGAGAACACCTCCTCCTCCACCTCGCCGATGTCGTCCTCGATGCCCAGCAGCACGGGCGCGTAGCCGTCCACCACATGGTCGACGATGGCGTGGAGCACCGCCGCCGGACCGCACCGCAGCAGGGCCTCGTCACACTCGATCTGCTTGCGCAGCCCCGCGAGCTCGGCGGCCTCACCATGGCGCACGGTGACCACGAAGCCACGCCCCACGAACACCTGCAACTCGCCGAAATCAACCGTCTCGGTCTCCTGGATGTACCGGGCGGTGCGCAGCACCATGAAGGCGCTGTCGTCGAACAGCTCGAGCTTCGGGCGCTGATGCGCCTTTATCGCGTCCTCCACCGCCAGTGGGTGCAGGTTGAACTCCTCGCGGACCGCGGCGAACTCGGCCTCGGTGGGCTCGTAGAGACCCACCCAGAGGAACGTGGTCGGATCAGGCGGCGTGTGGAACTTCCGGCTGACGTCGAACGGCTCCGGATCGCGCGCACCGTTGCGGTACAGGGCGGCATCGACGATCATGCGCACAGCATCCCACGCGACGACCGGGCGGTGGTTCGCCCCTCGGCGCACCACGAGGAGGCACCATGCGCATCTTGTCCCGACTGGCCGCCGCGGCGGCGATCGTCGTCCTCACCGTCGCGGCGTCGGCCGGCGCCGCCCACGCCGCCCACGCCGGCGACGGCGACCCCGACACCTTCAGCAAGCCGTCTCGCCACATCGTGGTCCTCGTCGGCGACCCCACCGTGATCCCCGAGGGCCGGGAGGTGGAGGAGGTGATCGTCGGCCGCGGCGACGCCATCATCGACGGCCGCGTCGAGGGACCGGTGATCGTGGCCAACGGCACCGCGGTCATTCGCGGCACGGTCACCGACAGCGTGGTGGTGCTCCGGGGCCGTGCCATCGTCGAGGAGGGCGCCCGCGTCGGCGGCGACGTGCTGTCGTCCCGCACCCCCCGCGTGGCCGAAGCCGCCGCGGTCGACGGCGACATCCAACGAGTGCGGTTCTCCGAGATCTTCGGCGCGCTCGGCACCGCGGCGCGGGTGTTCTGGTGGTTGGCGGTCAGCCTCTCCAGCCTCGTGGCCGGCCTGGTGTTCGCAGGCGCGTTCCGCGGCATGGCCACCCGGACGGTGGACGCCGGACGCACGGCGGTGGCCCCCTCCATCGGCGCCGGCTTCGCGGCGACGATCGGGCTGCCCGTGGTCTCGGGCCTGCTCCTGGTCACCCTGGTCGGCATCCCGCTGGGCCTCTCGGGCCTCTTCGCCATGGTGCCGCTGCTGCTGGTGGGCTACGTGGCCGGGGCACTGTTCCTGGGCAGCCTCATCGTGCAGGACCGCGTGGGCCCGCTGCTGGCGTTCTGCCTGGGCTGGCTGCTGCTGCGCCTGGTCGGCGTGGTGCCGTTCGTGGGCGGGCTGGTCACCTTCGCCGCCACCGTCTACGGCCTCGGCGCCGTGCTGGTCGCGATGTGGCGGATGACCCGCCCCACCCCCGACCAGAGCGCCGGGGCACCCGCGCCACCGGCGGCCTCCGCCGAGCACGAGCGGGTGCTGGTGGGGGCCGGCGGCGGTGCCGGTGACGTGGCGTCGAGCGCCGCACCGGCCTCGAGCCCGGAGGCGGACTATCGCGAGCACGACGGCGGCAGCGGTGGCGGCGGTGGCGGTGGTGGCGGATTCGGTGCTCGTGAACACGGCGGTGGTGAGCCCCACAGCAGCGGCGCGGGCGACTCAGGCGACGCAAGTGGGGGCGCTCGCGACGCTCACAACGGTGAGGGGCCGGACGACGCCGGAAGCGGCGGTGGCGGTGACGGCAGCGGCGACAGCGACAGCGGCAGCGGCAGCGGCGACAGCGACAGCGGCGACAGCGACAGCGGCGACAGCGGCGACAGCGGCGACAGCGGCGACAGCGGCGACAGCGGCGACTGAAGGTCGCCCAGCGGGCGAGCGGCGCCGCCGTAGCCCGGTGAAGGAGTCCCCGCCAGCCGCGCCGACCTCACGCTCTGTGTCCACCGGGCCCGTCGCCACCGAACCGGAGGCGATGGCACGCACGGACAGGCTTGCGCAGAACTCCTGGAGTTGCCTTGCGGGTGGTGGCGTTCGCCGCTGCGCCGTCGCGGTCCGACCTCGTGCCGTGCTCGAGTCGCGCGTCGAGGGTGGAACGGCGCGAAGAACGGGGCCGACCGCGACCCGGATCTCACGCTCGGTGCCCACAGGGCCCGCGGCCCCCAAACCGGAGGCAATAGCGCGCGCTCTGCGCGCGCTATTGCCTCGACTATGACCACCGACGTGGATCCGAACGCGGAGGGTAGCGATTCGGGGCCTCGGGTCCGTTCCGAAGTCACCGACGATCGGCCCTGCTCCCGCCGACCACCCGCGACCACCCGTGTCGAAGGCCGCGGCGAGCACGGAGCCGAACCGCACTGGAGGCGAGACCCAGGCCCACCTCCCTGCCGTTGTTCGCGCCGTTGTGTCCATTCTGCGACAGCCTGCGGAGCGCTCGCTACGTGCCTCCGGAACGAAGATCGCCTCGCCCCCCGGAGGGCCGAGCTGGTCGGAGTGGCGTCAGACGCCGGCGGTGAGGCCGAGGGGGCCCCGCCAGTCGGCGGCGTGGGCGTCGGCGGCCTGGGTGGGGGTGAGGCGCAACGTGGCCTCGGGCACGAGGTCGACGATGTCGCGCTGCTCCGCGTAGTGGTGGGCCGCCGCCGCGAACCGCTCCCGGCGCAGGTCGACCAGCGCCGGGTCGGGCGACTCGTCGAGGAATCCCCAGATGGTGAAGGCCAGCGTCAGGTCGTGGATGACCGGGGCCCGGCCGAACAGCGAGGCCCGCTTGAGGGCCACGCCCATCACGCCGGCCACCACGTCGGCCTCGTGCTCGCCCTCCTGCAACACCAGCCGATCGGAGAACCGCTCGGCCAACAGCAGCACGTAGCCCTGGTCGGGCCCCTGGTTGCCGTAGAACGTGCCCCGGGGCTGGCCCGCCCCCAGGTTGGCCGCGGGGTGCTCGATCCACGGATCGTGCTGCCACGGCGGCGACTCGTACACCCGCTCGGTGGGGCGTGCGCTCTTCGGGACGTACTCGGGGGCACCCATCGGCGGTGATCCTACGAGGTACGACACCCGCCACCCAGCCCAGACGCAGAATCAGCGAACTGGCGCCTGATCTGGTCGCCCCAGCAACAGAACAAGGCGCCAGTTGACGAGGTCCCTCGACCTGGCGCCCGATCTCGTCGCCCAGGCGACACAATCGGGCGCCAGTTCGAAGTAGGCCACGGCCCGACGTCAGGCGTCGGCGGGGCCGGCCTTGAGCAGGCCGAAGATCACCGAGTCGGCCAGCGCCTGCCACGACGCCTCGATCACGTTCTCGGACACGCCGATGGTCGACCACGAGCGGTCGCCGTCGGTCGAGTCGATCAGCACCCGGGTGACGGCGCCGGTGCCCTTGGCGGTGTCGAGCACCCGCACCTTGAAGTCGGTGAGGTGCACCGATGCCAGCGCGGGATGCGCGTCGCCGATCGCCTTGCGCAGGGCCTGGTCGAGGGCGTTGACCGGTCCGTTGCCCTCGGCGGTCTCGATCACCCGCTCGTCGCCGATCTTCACCTTGACGGTGGCCTCGGTCACCACGTCGGCGCCGACCCGGCCGGTGCTGCCCGACGAGGGCGCCCGGTGCTCGACGGTGACCCGGAACGACTCGAGCTCGAAGAACGACTGCGTCCAGCCGGAGGCGTCGCGCATCAACAACTCGAGCGAGCCGTCGGCGGCCTCGAAGTGGAAGCCTTCGTGCTCGAGGGTCTTCAGCCGCTCGACCACCTCGCCGAGCTCCTTGCCGTCGAGCTCGAGGCCGATCTCCTTGGCCTTGAGCTCGAGCGTGGACTTGCCGGCCAGCTCGGACACCACGAACCGGGTGCCGTTGCCCACCGAGTCGGGCAGCACGTGCTCGTAGGCATCGGAGCGGCGGGCGATGGCGCTGACGTGCAGGCCGGCCTTGTGGGCGAACGCCGACGACCCCACGTACGGCTGCTGGGGATCGGGGCTGATGTTCACCAGCTCCGCCACGTGGTGCGACACCGCCGTCAGCCGCTCGAGCCGGTCGGCGGGGATGGTGTCGACGCCCATCTTCAGGCTGAGGTTGGGGATGATCGTGCTGAGGTTGCAGTTGCCCGTGCGCTCGCCGTAGCCGTTGATGGTGCCCTGGACCTGGGTGGCGCCACCCCGCACCCCGGCGAGGGCGTTGGCCACACCGCACCCGGTGTCGTCGTGCAGGTGCACGCCCACGGGGGTGTCGAGGTAGTCGACCACCTCGCCGACGATCTGTTCGACCTCGAACGGGAGCGACCCGCCGTTGGTGTCACACAGCACCACGCTCTCGGCGCCCGCCACCGCGGCGGCCTCGACCACCCGCAGGCTGAACTCGGGGTTGCGCTTGTAGCCGTCGAAGAAGTGCTCGGCGTCGAAGAACACCCGCAGGCCGGCGGCCACGAGGAACTCCACCGAGTCGGCCACCATGGCCACGCCCTCGTCCAGCGAGGTCCGGAGCGCCTCGGTGACGTGGTAGTCCCAGCACTTGCCGACGATGCACACCGCCGAGGTGTTGGCCTTCACCAGGTGGGCCAGGGTGGGGTCGTCGTCCACCTTGCCCTTCACCCGGCGGGTCGAGCCGAACGCCACCAGGGTGGCGAAGTCCAGGTCGAGCTCGGCGGGTGCCCGCTGGAAGAACTCGTCGTCCTTGGGGTTGGCCCCCGGCCAGCCGCCCTCGATGAAGTGGACACCCAGGTGGTCGAGCTGCTCGGCGATGCGCAGCTTGTCGTCGACGGTGAGCGAGATGCCCTCGAGCTGGCTGCCGTCGCGCAGCGTGGTGTCGTAGATGTCGACGTGGGACGGCTGACGCGGGCTACTCGTTGACATGGTCCAGCCAGTCCTTGTACCGGTCGTCCTCGCCGCGCACCGCCGCGAAGTACGCGTCCTGCAGGGCGCGGGTGATGGGGCCGGGCTCGCCCAGGTCGCGGTCGTCCACCGAGCGGATCGGCACGATCTCGGCTGCGGTGCCCGACAGGAACGCCTCGTCGGCGGTGTAGAGGTCGCTGCGCAGCAGGTGTTGGACCTGGTAGTCGAACCCCAGGTCGCCGGCGATGGTGCGGATGGAGTCCTGGGTGATGCCCTCGAGGGCACCGGCCGACACCGGCGGCGTGTAGATGGTGCCGCCGCGCACCATGAAGATGTTCTCGCCCGTGCACTCGCTCACGTGACCGCTCGGCGACAGCAGGATGGCCTCGTCGTAACCGGCCTTGAGGGCCTCGACCTTCGCCATCGACGAGTTGATGTACATGCCCGTGCCCTTGGCCGCCGGGGGCAGGCTGTTCGGGTCGTGGCGCTTCCAGGAGCTGACCTTCAGGCGCACGCCGTTCTTCAGCCCGTCGTCGCCCAGGTAGGTGCCCCACGGCCATGCCGCGATCGACACGTTGACCGTGCACGGCAGGGGGTTGAGGCCCATCTCGCCGTAGCCGAGGTAGGCGATGGGGCGGATGTAGCACGAGTCGAGCTCGTTGACGGCCACCAACTCTCGGGTGGCCGCCACCAGCTCGTCGACCGAGTACGGGATCTCGATCATGAAGATCTTGGCGCTGTTGAACAGGCGCTCGATGTGGTCACGCAGCCGGAAGACCGCCGCGCCCCGATCGGTGTGATACGCCCGGACACCCTCGAACACGCCGCAGCCGTAGTGCAGCGTGTGGGTGAGGATGTGGATGTTGGCGTCGTCCCAGTCGACGAGCTCGCCGTCCATCCAGATCTTCTCGACCTTCTCGATTGGCATGCCTACACCCTTTCCGCGATCGCGTCGCCCACGTCGCTGGTTGATCCTCCGAGCGCCGACGGGTCGGCGCACGCCTTGCGGACACGGGCGGCGGCATCGGCCTCGCCCAGGAACTCCAGCATCATCGCAGCCGACAGCACCGCCGCGACGGGGTTGGCCGTGCCCGTGCCCGCGATGTCGGGCGCCGAGCCGTGCACCGGCTCGAACATGGACGGCCCGGTGCGGTCGGGGTTGAGGTTGGCCGAGGCCGCGAAGCCGATGCCGCCCGACACCGCGCCACCGAGATCGGTGAGGATGTCGCCGAACAGGTTGTCGGTGACGATCACGTCGTAGCG
>CAZWMT010000027.1:0-81055 GCA_964635055.1 uncultured Microthrixaceae bacterium
CCGCCGCCGACCCCCACCCCACACGCCCCCCACCACACCCTCGTCCCCCGGTCGCCCCACCCGCCCCTCCGAACACGCCACCCCGACACCACACACCCCGCCGCCGCCTCCCTCGGTCGCCGTCACCACGCCCTCCGACACCGATCCCACTGCACTGGCGCGGGTCGAGACGCCGCCAGCCCGTCCGGGCATCTACGATGACCACGCCATGGTGGACCTGGGGGCGTTGACCGATGTCGTGCTGTTCCGCGACCTCGGCCCCGACGCGCTCGAGATCATCGGCGGGGCCGCGTCGCTGCGGTCGTTCGCCCGCGGCGACGTGGTGTTCAGCCTCGAGGACGACCCCACCGAGCTGTTCGTGGTGGACAGCGGTCGCGTCGCCATCGCCAACCGCTCCGACGACGGCCGCGAGTCGCTCATCGCCCTGATGGAGCGGGGCGACCTCTTCGGCGAGATGCCACTCTTCGACGGCCTCCCCAGGTCGGCCGAGGCCCGCGCCCTCGAGGAGTCGACGGTGATCGCCATCCCCTACGAGCCGCTCCGGCAGGTGTTCGAGGCGGAGCCGGGGCACCTGTGGCGGGTGGTCGAGCTGCTGGCCGGCCGCCTCCGCATCACCGACGAGGCCCTGGCCGACTCGGTGTTCCTCGACGTCACCGGGCGCACGGCGAAGCGCCTGCTGGAGTTGGCCGGCGAGAGCGACCAGTTCGAGCTCCCCATCACCCAGGAGGAGCTGGCCGGCATGGTCGGGGCATCCCGCGAGCGCGTGAACAAGGCCATCGCCTCGTTCATCCGCTTGGGCTGGCTCGAGCAGTCCGACGGGATCTACCTGATCACCAACCGCCGACAGATGACGATCCGCGCCCGCTGACCGTACCCGCGCCGCACTACGGTGGTCCCAGGCGGGAAGGGACGGCCACGATGCATCGAACGAAGGGCGTCGTGCGGGCGGCCGTCGCCGCGGCGTTCGCCGCCGCGATCAGCGGCCCGACGGTGCCGGCCGACGCGGCGCAGGTTGCCCACCCGGCCGACGCGGCCCCGGGCCTCAGCATCGTGAAGGCGGCCGATCAGACCGCCGTCCTCACCAGTGAGGCCATCGACTACCACGTCACGATCACCAACACGGGCGACGTCGACCTGACCAACGTGATCATCGACGACCCCAACGCGCCGGACTGCAACGCGTCGGTGGGGATCCTGGCGGTGGGCGCCGGCCACACCGTCCACTGCACCTACGTGACCGACAGCGGCGATCAGGGCACGTACACCAACGTCGCCACCGCCGACAGCACCGAGACCGCCGCCGTGGCCTCGAACCCGGTCGCCGTCACCGTCACGCCGCGCCGTCAGCCCGACTTCACCATCAAGCGCCTCGGCGAGCCGTTCCGGGGCGCCGACCTCTTCAACGCCGACGCCGTCGCTCAGCACATCGAACTCACCCGCCGACCAGGTGGGGTCGCGGTGGTGCGGGTGCGTCTGACCAACCCCACCGACACCCACGACCTGTACCTCGTGCGCAGGCTCGACACGAGCAGGAACATGTCGGTGCGATACATCCGCGGCCGGACGGCCCCGGACGACATCACCGATCTGGTCACGTCCGGCGAGTACCGGGTCACCCTGTTCCCCGAAGACCGCATCGCGATCACCGTCGAGATGCTGCTGTCCCCGCGGATCCGGTCGGGGACGGTCCGCACCGTCACCCTGCAGGTGCGCTCGTATTACGAGCCGACCCATGTCGACACCGTCCGCGTCACCGTCACCGTGCCCTGACCTCACCGTGCGCCGACCTCAGCGGTCGGCGTTTCGCCGGCGATCAGCTGCGCAGGAAGTCGATGGTGCGCCGCCACGCGTCGGCGGCGTCGTCGGCTCGGTGGGCGGGGCGGCTGGGGTCGTGCACGAAGCCGTGCTCGGCGCCTTCGTAGCGCACCACCTGCGCCCCCGCGGCCTCGAGCGCCTCCACGTCGTCCGGCGGGGTGTAGGGGTCGGCGGTGCCGATGATGGCCAGGACGGGCGACGCCCCCGGCGTGGCGAGCGCATCGAGGGGCTCGCCCTGGCCGGAGCTCTGCCAGTTCTCGGGCACGCGGATCATGCCGTAGAAGGCCACACAGCGGCGGAAGCGTCCGGTCCCGGCGGCCTTGAGCGTGTACATGCCGCCCATGCAGAAGCCGATGAGGCCGACCGGCTCGACGCCGGTGGCGTCTGCCGCCTCGACCAACGCCCCCAGCTGGGTACCGTCGACGAGGCTGGCCACCGCGGCCATGCGCTCGTCGAGGGTCATCGCCTCACGACCGGGGAACGGCTCGGGGGCACACACCACCCAACCGTTCTCGTCGGCCAGGCGTTGACACAGGTCGTCGAACAGCGGGCGAAGCCCCCCGATGTCGGGGGCGATCACCAGGCCGGCGTTCGCCTCGCCCTGACGGGGCCGGGCCAGGCGGGCGGGCACGCCCGAGGGAAGGGTGATGGTGTCGATCATCAGGCGTCAGTCTGCCAGGACCGTGCGACGGGTCGCGGCGCCGGGAGGGCGGCGACGGGCCGTACCGGGAGGCCCTACCGGGACGCGACGCCGGACCGTGGCGCCGCGAGGGCCGCGCCGAGCGCGCTCACCCGTACCGGTCGAGGATGCTGGTCTCGGCCAGGCGGGCCAAGCCGTCCTTCATGGCCCGCGCCCGGCTCTCGCCCACGCCCTCGACGTCGTCGAGATCGCTGATGGTGGCCCGCATGATCTTCTGCAGGTCACCGAAGCGGGCGACCACGTTGTCGATCACCGACTCGGGCAGGCGGGGGATCTTGGCCAGGAGGCGGTAGCCACGGGGTTGCACGCCGAGGTCGAGGTCGAGGTCGTCGGGAGTGCCCGGCAGCCGCAGCGTGGCGGCCACGCCCTTCTGGTCGAGCAGGTCCTCGGTGCTGAGGCCGGCCAGCGCGGCGAGGGCATCGTCGAGTTGGTAGCCCTCACCACGGAAGAAGTAGTCGGCCACGGCCAGGCGGCGGTCGGAGGCCACCCCCGAGTAGAGCTCCTCGAGCTGCAGGCGGACCAGCCGCCCGTCCTCGCCCAACTCGACGATGTGGCTGTCGATCTCCTCGGCGATCCGGCGCACCATCTCGGCCCGCTGGATGACGCTGACCACGTCGCGCAGCGTGACGAGGTCCTCCACCTCCAGCGCCGACAGCGAGCGCGACACGGCGTCGAGGCGAGTCCGGTAGCGCTCGAGGGTCTGCAGCGCCTGGTTCGAGCGGTCGAGGAGGCGGGGGATGGGCTCGAGGGGATGCTTCTCGTCGCCCACGTAGACCGCGATCACCGCCATCCGCTCCGACACCGAGATGACCGGCACGTTGATCGACCGGGCCACCCGCTCGGCGGTGCGGTGGCGGGTGCCCGTCTCGGAGGTGGGCACGTTGGGGTTGGGCACGAGGTGGACGTTGGCCCGCGCGATGCGGCTGGCATCGGCGGCCAGGATGATGGCGCCGTCCATCTTGGCCAGCTCCGACAGGCGCTGAGGGGTGAACGCGGCGTCGAGCAGGAAGCCACCCGAGCACAGGTTGAGCACATCGGGCCCGTCGCCCACCACGATCAGCGCGCCCATGCCCGAGAGCAGTATGCGATCCAGGCCCTCGCGCAGAGGGCGACCGGGTGCCGAAGCAGCCAGGGCGGCCCTGAGCGCTTCGCTTGGCTGCGCCACGGTGAGAGCTTACTTGGCGGGGCGGTGCTGACGGCCCGATCAGACCGCCGCGACCAGCGGGCGGCCGAGGCCGCCGCCGTGGCAGAGCCGGACCGCCTCGCCCAGCGTCGCCGCGGGGACCGAGTGCAGGCCGGGCACCGGGTCGGGCCCGTCGGGGGCCACGAGCGCGGTGGTGAACCCCAGGCGGGCGGCTTCGGCCAGGCGCCGGTCCAAACGCGACACCTGGCGCAGCTCACCGCCCAGGCCCAGCTCGGCGCACACCACCACCCCCTCGGGCACAGGGATGTCGGTGGCCGCCGACACCACCGCCAGCGCGAGGGCCAGGTCGGCCCCGGGCTCGGTGACCCGCAGGCCACCGGCCGCCAACGCGTACACATCCGAGCGGGCCACCGAGATGCCGGCCCGCTCCTCGAGGACGGCCAGGATCATGTTGAGGCGGCCGCCGTCGACCCCGTGGGCGGAGCGCCGGGGGTTGCCGAGGTCCGACCCCGTGACCAGCGCCTGGATCTCGACCAGCAGAGGCCGACTGCCGTCGAGGGTGGGCACCACCACCGAGCCCGACACGCCCCGCCGGCGGTCGGACAGGAACAGCCCGCTCGGGTCGGGCACCCCCAGCAATCCCCGGTCGGTCATCTGGAACAGGCCCAGCTCGTGGGTGGGGCCGAACCGGTGCTTCACCGCCCGCAGCATGCGCAGCGCGTGGTGGCGCTCGCCCTCGAAGGTGCAGACGGTGTCGACCACGTGCTCGAGCACCCGGGGCCCGGCCAACGACCCGTCCTTGGTGACGTGGCCCACCAGCACCACGGCCACGCCCCGTTGCTTGGCCTCGGCCACCAACCGGGCGGCCACGTGGCGAACCTGGGCCACCGAGCCCGGAGCGGACGACAGGGCGGGGTCGGCCAGGGCCTGCACCGAGTCGACGACGACCAGCGCGGGGTCGACCTGGGCCAGGTCGGCCAGCACCACCGGCAGGCTGGTCTCGGCCACCAGCCACAGGTTGGGATCGAGCGTGGCCAGGCGCCCGGCCCGCAGGCGCACCTGCTGGCGGGACTCCTCGGCCGACACGTACAGCACCCGATCGCCCGCGGCGGCCCGGGCCGACGCCGCCTGCAACAGGAGCGTGGACTTGCCGATGCCGGGCTCGCCGCCGACCAGGGTGACCGAGCCGGGCACGAGGCCACCGCCGAGCACCCGGTCGAGCTCGTCGATCCCCGTGGACGTGGCCACCCACTCGTCGGCCGGCACCTGGTCGATGGGCATGGGCCCCAGACCCGACCGGCTGGCCGCCACCACGGCGGCGCTGGCTGCCGCCGGCTGATCGAGCTCCTCCACCAGGGTGTTCCACGCCTCACACGACGGGCACCGGCCCAGCCATCGGGGCGACTCGCCGCCGCACGCACCACACCGGAACACGATCTTCGCTCGAGCCATACGAACAAACGTACGTGCCCCCTCTGACAAGATCGCGGCACCTGGCCCGATCACCCACCGCCGGCGCCGCTGCAGACAACCTCGTCAGTCGACCGGGCCAGCAGACGGCGGCGTGGGCGTGCCGTCGGCCGGTGGCGCCGCCGGGTCGTCCTCGGGGAACCAGGGGGCGGGCAGGTCGCCGGCCCGCAGCGCATCGAGCTGCAGCCGGGTGGTCCAGGCCGTGACCGCGGCGGCGACGCCGGTCTTCACCCGGTGGCGGTGGGTGAGCACGTACCACCGTTCGGCCGAGGTCATCTCCCGCATCACCGCGCCGATGCCCTTGCGCCGGCGGTCGTCGAGGTCGGGCCGAACCTGTGCCACCAGTGCCTCGAAGGCGGCCCGGCGGCGGGCGAGCCCCACGTTGCCGCGGTCGGAGGGCGCGACCAGCGCGAGGGCGGCGACCACGTCGGGCATGGTTTCCCACTTGGCGGAGTTCGGCGACATGACCCTCGGCAGGACGTCGACGTCGACCGGGTCGAAGTAGTCCTTCCATCGGTTGATGCGGCCGTCCGGGGCGAACTCGAAGACGCCCGCGGCCACGATCTCGACCGACCGGTCGCCCTGCACGAAGCGATCGGTGCGCTCGTTCAGCACGGCGCCGTCCACCTCGGACTCCCGGTGGACCGTGAACGTCACCGCGTCGAGCCTGGACAGGTGGCCGCCCACCGTTCCGCGGAGCACCTCCCGGCCCCGCTGGCGCCCGAGTGCCGTGCACTCCATGACCACGTCGTCGGTGACCAACGCGCAGGCGGCGTCCGGGTCGCCGGCACTGACGTGCCCGAGCAGCGCCCGAACCGTCGCGAGGCGACCCATGCGGACACGGTAAACCACCTGACCCGAGCGTGCGCCACGGCACCAAGGCTCGCCGTCGCCGGGCCCGTCCCCCAGACCGACAGCGACGGCCCGCCCGCCGAGCCCACCGCGGGGCCGCCAGGCTCACGACACCCCGGGCGCGGCGTCGGGCCCACAACACCCGGCCGCGGGCGTCGGGCCCACAACACCCCAGGCTGCGACCATCAGCCACACAACACCCCAGGCGCCGGCGTCGGGCGCACGACACAGCGGGCGCCGGCGCGAGGGAGGGGCGGACAGACCGACGTCGGGCCTGACAGCCCAACGATCGCCCCCGGCTCAGGCCCTCACGCGGAGCAGAGCGCGGCGCCGCCCGGAACGTCGGCCCAGGCGCCACGGTCGAACGACAGGTGACGCAGGGCCCGCACCCACTGCGCCCGCCGCAGCGGTGCGTCCGGCCGGAACACACCGCCGACCAGGAGTGAGTCCAGGTCCCGGCTCTCGAGCCAGTCGACCGCCGGCGTGGCGTCGACCGGGGCGTCGGAAGTGGTTGGCGCGTCGGCCGCGATGGGCTCGGGTCGGCGGTGCCCGGTGAGGTGCCACAAGGCCAGCGCGGCTTCGGCCCGCGTGACGGTCCCTTCCGGGTCGAACGTGCCGTCGGGACGGGCGGGCAGGACGCCACCGGCGACCGCCCACGACGCTGCCGGGGCCGCCCTCGCCGCCACGGGCAGGTCGGCGAAGGCCCGGAGCGACGCCGAGGGTCGCCCCACCAGGCGCCACGCCCAGGACGACAGTTGGGCGCGGGTCACCGCAGCCGCCGGGCCGAAGGGCGCCGTCACCGCGGCATTGAGGACACCCCGGCCGGTCGCCCAAGCGACCGCCACCGACGACGCCGTGCCCGGCACGAGATCGCCGAACGACACCTGACCCCCCACGGTGCACGCGAGGAAGTCCGAGACCAGAGGCGACCCGGGGTCGAAGAAGCCGGTTGCATCGTGCGTGCCACCCGGGAACGTGACCAGCCGGCAGTCGCCCCCTGCCGTCCGCCACCGGCGGCAGGTGCCATCGGCCCACGATGGCGGGATCACCGTGTCGGCGGAGCCGTGGAGCATCAGCACCCTGGTCCCGGTGGCGTGCACGTCGATGGGCAGGAAGCCCGAGACCGCGAGCACCGCCGCCACCGCCGACGACTCACCCGGGGTGCCGCTGTCGCCAGGGTCGTCGGGGCTCGTGGCCACGCGCAGGGCGGTGAGGGCACCCGCGGAGTGGCCGGCGACGGCGATGCGGTCGGGATCGAGGCGCAGCGCCGCGGCATGGGCCCGGAGCCATCGAACGGCCGCCTGCACATCGTGCTGCGCGTCGAGCGACGCAACCGGGAAGTCGGGGTAGGTGTCGGCCCGCAGGCGGTAGTTGACCGATGCCACCACGAACCCCTGCTCGGCGAACGCCCGCGCGGTGGCGGCGTAGACCGGCTCGGCCTTGTCGCCACGCGTGAACCCGCCGCCGTGCACGAGGACGAGGGCCGGGCGCGCCCGCGCCGCGCCACCCGCGTCGTAGAGATCGAGCCGGAGCGTCTCGGTGACGCCGTGCTCGTCGGGGGCAGACCCGAAGACGAGGTCACTCGTCACGACCACCGCATCGTCCGTGCCGCCGGGATCGGCACCCGCGACCGCCACGGCGCCCGAGGCTCCGGCCCAGGCGACCCCACCGGCCAGGAGGAGCGCCGCGACGAGGGCGACCGAGCGGAAGTTCCGGGACGAGGGCACCCCCTCTCATCGTCACGCCGTGCGCCCGACTTGGGCCAAAAGACCTACGAGGTAGTCCGAACGACCCAGGAGCGACCACGTACGGTGGGGCCCGGGCGGCCCCCGGCAATCGTGTCGCCTCCCGGGACGGTGGGACCGCGCGACCGGCGTAGTACCTTCGCCGTGGCCATGCTCCTCCCGTGCCCGACGCCCCGATGAGCGCCGATCGCCTGCCCGCACCCGAGCGAATCGTCGTCGTGGGCAGCGTGTTCTCCTCCGAGGCCACGCTGCGGGCCCTCATCGGCGCCGGCGCCCCGGTGGTGGGGGTGGCCGGCCTCGCCCCCGACCACGCCCCGGGCGTGTCGGGCTACCGCGACCTCACCGCCGTGGCTGCCGAGCACGGCGTGGCATCGGTGGCCTTCCACCGTGTCAACGGCCCCGAGGTCGAGGCGCGGCTCCGCGAGTGGGCCCCCGACCTGGTCTTCGTGGTGGGGCTGTCGCAGCTCGTGGGCCCCACGCTGCTCGCCCTTCCCTCGATCGGGACCGTCGGCTTCCACCCCACCCGACTCCCCTACGGACGCGGTCGGGCGCCGGTGGCGTGGCTGATCCTCGAGCAGGGTCCCGCCGCCGCCACCTTCTTCCTCATCGACGACGGCGTCGATGCCGGCCCCATCGTCTGCCAGGAGCCGTTCGCCGTCGCCTCCGATGCCACCGCCGCCGATCTCGAGCGCGAGATCATCGCCGCCATCGAGCGAGGGCTGGCCTCGTGGGTCCCCGAGCTGCTCGCCGGCCGGACCGTGGCCACACCCCAGGACGCCTCCGCCGCCACCGTGTTCGGGCGCCGGGCGCCGGCCGACGGCTGCATCGACTGGCGGCAGCCCGCCGAGGCGGTCGACCGCCTGGTGCGGGCGTCGACCAGGCCCCACCCGGGGGCGTACACCTACCGTGGCGACGACCGGGTGACGGTGTGGTCCACCGCATTGGCGACCGACGCTCGCCACCACGGCGTTCCCGGCCGGGTGCTCGCCGTCCGCGACGAGGACGGCGCCCTGCTGGTGCAGGCGGGCGACCATCCGTTGTGGGTCCTCGAGCACACCGAGGCCGACCCCAACGCCACCGGATCGGGGCCGGCGCCCATCCCCGTGGGCGCGCTGCTCGGGTACCGCGCCGAGGACGAGGTCCACCGCCTGCGCCACCTCGTCGCCGACCTCGAAGCCCGCCTCGAGCGCCTCGAGCGTGCCGGAGAGCAACAGGAGGCCTCCTCATGACCAGCAACGGTGCGGAGCGGCGCGGCGCAGCCGCATCGACCCCCCGGACGCCGAAGCCGCTGGGACGACGTCCGAGCCGATGTCAGGAGCGCTCGGCATGAGCATCCTGGTGGTCGCCCCCCACGCCGACGACGAGGTGCTGGGCTGCGGCGGCTCGATGGCCCTGGCGGCGGCGCAGGGGGTCGAGGTGCACGTGCTGGTCGTCACCCAGGGCGACCCGTCGATCTTCCCCGACGAGATCACCGATGCCATCACGCGCGAGATGCAGGCCGCCCACCGCCTCCTCGGCGTGTCCCGGTCGGTGCGCCTCGACTTCAACGCGCCCAAGCTCGACACGCTGGCCGAGCACGTCGTGGTCGACGCCATCTCGGCGGTGGTGAGCGATCTGCGTCCCGACACGGTGCTCATGCCGCATCGCGGCGATCCGCACGTCGACCACAACGTGGTCACCCGGGCGGTCACGGTGGCCACCCGGCCCCAACCGGGCCAACCCGTGCGCACCGTGCTCGAGTACGAGACCGCGTCGGAGACCGAGTGGGCGGCGCCGGAGGCAGCCGAGTGGTTCGTGCCCAACGTCTACGTCGACATCGGCGAGCACCTCGACGCCAAGCTCGAGGCCATGGCCTGCTACGCCAGCCAGGTGGGGACGTTCCCCCACCCCCGCTCGGTGGACTACCTGCGCCACCTGGCCCACGTCCGGGGCGGAGCGGTCGGCCTCCCGGCGGCCGAGGCCTTCCGCCTCACCCGCACCACCGCGGGGGCGCCCCTCTGGTTCGGCGCCACGCCCGACTGATCCGGGCACCACACCGGACGGCCCGGTCGGCGTGGACCCTGGTTCTGGTGGCTGGATCGTGTCGTGAGCGTCGGGTTCCAGCCACCAGAACGGTGGGTCAACGCTTCCGGTGGCTCGATCCTGTCGTGAGCGTCGGGTCCAAGCCACCAGAACGGTGGGTCAACGCTTCCGGTGGCTGGAACCTGTCGTGAGCGTCGGGTTCCAGCCACCAGAACGGTGGGTCGATGGTTGGGGCTACGGGCGCGACGCCTGATCATCGGTGCGGCGGGCCCGGCGGCGGCGGACCAACCGGCGGACGAGGCGCACCAGCAGGACGAGCACCAGCAGCACCAGCGCGGCGGCGGACACGCCGGCCAGCACGAGCACCTTGGTGTCGCGCTGGCTCGACGACGCCGCCATCGTCACGGGGTCGTCGCCCAGGTTCGCCCGCCACGACGCGCTGGGCGCGGCGCCACCCCGATCGCCGTTGGTGGTGAACTCGCCGGCGGGCAGACGGGCGGTGACCGTCACCGACATGGTGTCGGACAGCGGCTCGCCCAGTTCCTGTTCGAGCGCGGTCTGGTCCAGGCCGAAGGCCTCGGCGCCCAGCACCGCGTCGAGATCGGCGTCGCTGAACGTGGACAGGCCGGCCGACAGGTCGAGACGGCCGCCGAAGGCCCACGAGGTCTCGCCGAACGTGTGGGTTCGCTCCAGGACGATGGCGCGCAGCAGCCCGCCCCGCCCTCCCACCTCGCGCAGCACGGCCCGGCCCTGCTCGACGTCGGCGAAGGGCTTGCGGGCGCTGATGCGCACGCCGCCGTCCTCGGTGTCGGTGGGGCCCGTCACCTCCCAGCCGGTGGCCTCGAGGTCGCGGAACCGCAGGTCGTCGGCCAGGTCGGGAACCCGGGCCGCGGCGTCGCGGTCGAGCACCACGGTGACCGTCACCGCCCCCGAGCCGTCCTCGCGCAGGGCAAGGCCGATGTCGGCGTCGACCTGGCAGCCGGCCAGGACGGCCACCAGCGCCGCCACCCCCAGCAAAACGCGAGCTCGACGCAACAGCTGTCGCATTCCGACAGTTACTGCGTCGAGTTCGGGTCTGGCAGGTCGGGCAGGGTTACTCGGCGACGGGGCCGGCGCCGTCGGCGGCCTCGGCCATCTCGAGGCTCGGGGGCTCGAAGCCCTCGCGGGGCGTGAAGGTGATGACCGTCTCGCCCTTGGGCGACTCGGGATCGACCTCGGCGTCGACCAGGATGATCTGGCCGGCGCGGAACTCCTTCCAGAGCAGCCGCTCGGACATCGGGTCCTCCACCAGGCGCTGGATGGCACGGCGCAGGGGCCGGGCACCCATCGTCGGGTCGTAGCCCTCGTTGGCCAGCTTGACCTTGGCCGCATCCGTGAGCTCGATGCCGAGGCCCTGGCCCTGCAGCTGGACCGTGAGGCGCTTGATCATCAGGTCGACGATCTGGATCACCTCGTCACGCGACAGCTCGTGGAACACGATCGTGTCGTCGATGCGGTTCAGGAACTCGGGCCGGAAGTGCTGCTTGAGCGCGTCGTTGACCTTCTCCTTCATGCGCTCGTAGGTGACGGCGCCCTCGTTGGTGCCGAAGCCCAGCTTGGACTTGCGCAGGTCCGCGGTACCGAGGTTCGAGGTCATGATCAACACGGTGTTGCGGAAGTCCACCGAGCGACCCTGCGAGTCGGTGAGGCGGCCCTCCTCCAGGATCTGGAGCAGCGTGTTGAACACGTCGGGGTGGGCCTTCTCGATCTCGTCGAAGAGCACCACCGAGAAGGGCTTGCGCCGCACGGCCTCGGTGAGCTGACCGCCCTCTTCGTAGCCCACGTAGCCGGGGGGCGAGCCCACCAGGCGACTGACCGTGTGCTTCTCCATGTACTCCGACATGTCGAGCTGGATCAGCGACTGCTCGTCACCGAAGAGGAACTCGGCCAGCGTCTTGGCCAGCTCGGTCTTGCCCACGCCCGAGGGGCCCAGGAAGATGAACGAGCCGCTGGGGCGCTTGGGGTCCTTCAGGCCGGCACGGGTGCGACGGATGGCCTGCGACACGGCCTTGATCGCCGACTCCTGGCCGATGACCCGCTTGTGCAGCTCGTCCTCCATGCGGAGGAGCTTGGCCGTCTCGGCCTCGGTGAGCTTGTAGACGGGGATGCCGGTCCAGATGGACAGCACCTCGGCGATGGCCTCCTCGTCGACCTCGTCGAACAGGTCGACGCCCGAGGCCTTCATCTCGACTTCCTTCTCCTCGCGCTGGCCGAGGAGCTCCTTCTCGCGGTCGCGGAGCTGGCCGGCCTGCTCGAAGTTCTGGGCCTCGACCGCCTCCTTCTTCTCCTGGACGACCTGGGCGATCTGGTTCTCGAGCTCCTTGAAGTCGGCGGGCGTCTCCATGCGCTTGATGCGCAGGCGGGCGCCGGCCTCGTCGATGAGGTCGATGGCCTTGTCGGGCAGGTGGCGATCGGAGATGTAGCGGTCGGCCAGGTTGGCCGACGCCACGAGGGCCTGGTCGGTGATGGTGACCCGGTGGTGGGTCTCGTAGCGGTCGCGCAGGCCCTTCAGGATCTCGATGGTGTGGGCCACGGTGGGCTCCTCCACCTTGATGGGCTGGAAGCGACGCTCGAGGGCGGCGTCCTTCTCGAGGTGCTTGCGGTACTCGTCGAGGGTGGTGGCCCCGATGGTCTGCAGCTCGCCCCGGGCCAGCATGGGCTTGAGGATCGAGGCCGCGTCGATGGCGCCCTCGGCGGCACCCGCGCCCACCAGGGTGTGGATCTCGTCGATGAACAAGATGATGTCGCCGCGGGTGCGGATCTCCTTCAGGACCTTCTTGAGGCGCTCCTCGAAGTCGCCCCGGTAGCGCGACCCGGCCACGAGAGCACCGAGGTCGAGCGTGTAGAGCTGCTTGTTGGTGAGCGTCTCGGGCACCGTGTCGTTGGCGATGGCCTGGGCCAGGCCCTCGACGATGGCGGTCTTGCCCACGCCGGGCTCGCCGATGAGCACCGGGTTGTTCTTGGTGCGGCGCGACAGCACCTGCATCACCCGCTCGGTCTCGCGGGCGCGCCCGATGACCGGGTCGAGCTTCTTGTCGCGGGCGAGCTGGGTGAGGTTGCGACCGAACTGGTCGAGCACCAGCGAGCCCGACTGCGCGCCGGCCTCGCTGCCGCTTCCGGTGGTGGCGCCGGCCTTCTCCTGGCCGCCGGGGCCCGAGTAGCCGGAGAGGAGCTGGATGACCTGCTGGCGCACGCGGGACAGATCGGCGCCCAGCTTCACCAGCACCTGGGCGGCCACGCCCTCGCCCTCCCGGATGAGGCCGAGCAGGATGTGCTCGGTGCCGATGTAGTTGTGGCCGAGCTGCAGCGCCTCGCGGAGCGACAGCTCGAGCACCTTCTTGGCTCGCGGCGTGAAGGGGATGTGGCCGCTGGGCGACGAGCCGCCCTGGCCGATGATCTCCTCGACCTGGCTGCGCACGGCCTCGAGCGAGATGCCGAGCGACTCCAGCGCCTTGGCCGCGACGCCCTCGCCCTCGTGGATCAGCCCGAGCAGGATGTGCTCGGTGCCGATGTAGTTGTGGTTGAGCAGCCGCGCCTCTTCCTGGGCCAGCACGACGACTCGACGGGCTCGATCGGTGAACCGTTCGAACAAGAGAACTGCCTCCCTACCACAGGGGTTACGTGAGGTGAGTCTACCGGTGGACTCCCCCTCCGCACGTCGGTCGATTCGAGGGCGCTCTGGAGGCTTCCGGTCGATCCCCGGGGTACCACGGCGTTCGCGACGCGGATCGCGGCGCACGCCCGGGGTCGGTTGGCTACGATCCGAGCGTCGGCCCCGCAGCCCGGGGACCAGGGTCGACCCGCGGGGGGCGCGTGAGCGAGTCGAGCAGCACGGCCGAACAGGCAGTGAGGCAGCGCCACCACCCGGCGACGGCCGTCGCGGCATTCGGTGCCGGCGCCGGGACCGCCGTGCTGCTCGGCGTCTACGGCCGCGTGCACGACCCGACGGGCGAGACCGCGATGACCGCCTTGTTCTCCGGGCAGATCCAGTTCAAGGTCTGGATGGCGACCCTCGCCGTGCTGTTCGCGGTCGCCCAGGTGATCAGCGCACTGCGGATGTACGGGCGCTTCCGTGCCCCGGCCCCTCCGTGGCTCGGCGACGTCCACCGCCTCACGGGGACGCTGGCCCTCCTGTGCACGCTGCCCGTCGCCTACCACTGCCTCTGGTCGATCGGCTTCTCGGCCGATGCCGGGCTCAACCGTGTGTTCCTCCACTCGGTGGCGGGATGCCTGTTCTACGGCGTGTTCGTGGTGAAGGTCATCGCGGTGCGGGCGGGCAAGCTGCTCGGCTGGGCGCTGCCCCTGCTCGGGGGCAGTGCCTTCACCCTGCTGGTCCTGCTGTGGTTCACCAGCAGCTACTGGTTCCTCACCACCTTCGACGGGAAGCTGTCGTGAGCGATCGTCCGCCTCGCGCGCTGGGCGTCGCCGTCACCGTCACCGAGGTGGTGACGCTGCTCGCCGTGGCGCTGTTCGTGGTGATGCTGTTCGCCAACGAGCCCGACGGCGCCGGGACCCCGGCCGTGGCGTCGGGAGCCGACGGCGCGGACGGCGCCGGCGCCGGCGCGGGCGGGGAGATCGACGGCGCGGCCGTGTACGCCGACCGGTGCGCCGTGTGCCACGGAGCCTCCGGGGAGGGCGGCCTCGGGCCCACACTCGCCGGCGGCGCCGTGGTCGAGGCCTTCCCGGACGCCGCCGACCAGGTCGTCGTGGTCACCGAAGGCCGCGGCGGCATGCCCGACTTCGGCACCACGCTCTCGGCCGAGGAGATCGACGCGGTCGTGCGCTACACGAGGAGCCTGTGATGGCCACAGGCGCCCGTCGGCGTGTCCCGGCGCTCCTGGTCTCCCGGCCCGTCGTCGTCACCCTGCCCGTCGTCATCCTGCTCGTGGTCACGGTGCTGCCGGCCGTCGTCGTGCTCCCGCTCGCGCCCCTGGGCATCGACTCGCTGGTCGGCGACCGTTGGATCCCACCCGCCGCCGCCTCGCCGGCCGGCGCTCCGACCGACCACGAGGGCGAGATCTTCAGCTTCGGCATCGCGGTGCCACCCGAGCCGATCACCGTGGGCGACCGCATCACCTTCCCGAACAACTCGGACCGGCCACACACCATCACCGACCGGGGTGGCACCTTCGACACCGGCGAGATCGCCCCCGGTACGTCGGCGACGGTCACGTTCGACACCCCGGGCCGGGTGGAGATCTTCTGCCAGATCAACCCGTCCACGATGAACGCGATCGTCGTGGTCGACCCCGGCGACTCGCCGCCCCCTCGCACCCGGGTGCAGCTCTACGACGAGTTCCGGGAGGGCCAGACCCGCCGGTTCGACCCTGCCGACCTGACGGTCGACGCCGGGACCGAGATCACCGTGGCCAACGTGGGTGGCCTCCAGCACACGCTCACCGCCGAGGACGGCTCGTTCACCACCGGGCCGGTCGCTCCCGGCGAGGAGCAAGGCCGGTTCGCCGGCACGAGCGCCACGCTCACCCTCGAGGAGGGCGGCACCTACGCGGTCTTCTGCGAGTTCTTCCCCGACGAGATGCGGGGCACCATCGAGGTCGTGGCCGAGGAGCCCGAGGCCACGACCACGACCGGGCCCGACCCCCCGCCCACGACCGAACCACCCGGGGGCGACGGCTCCACCGGCGGCGAGGAGGCCACCGCGGCGCCCCCGGGCGATGACGGCAGCGACGCAGGCGCGATCGCGGGCGCCGTGCTCGTCCTCGTCGCTGGGCTGGCCGCGATCGCCGTCGCGCTCGCCGGCAGGCGACCGGGCAAGCAGCCGTCCGGCCAGGCCTTCTGACGGGAGATACGCCGGCGGTTGGGGCACATCCGCGACTCCCGAATACGCATCACATCGGCTGCTCCTCCGTCGCAGCGCCTCCGGCATCGGGTTCGCCACCACCGCGGCTCCGCTCCGCTCCGCCACGTCGCCCGGCGGCTGCACGGCTGCGGTTGGGGCACATCCGCGACTCCCGAATACGCTCCCTGGGTGGCCGACAACCCGCTGCTCGCCATTCCTGGCATGGAAGCCGGCCTGGCACGGGTCGAGACCGCGCTGCGGTCGTCGGTGGTGTCGGACGACCCGTTCCTCACCGAGGTGGCCAGCCACCTGATCACCGCCGGCGGCAAGCGGGTGCGCCCCGCGTTCGCCCTCGCCGCCGCGGCGACGGGCCTGGGCGATCCCGGCTCGGCGAACCGGGCCGACGTCGTCTCCGACGAGGTGGTGCTGGGCGCCGTGTCGGTCGAGCTGGTCCACCTGGGCTCGCTCTACCACGACGACGTCATGGACGAGGCCACCACCCGACGCACGGTCGAGAGCGTGAACGCCAAGTGGGGCAACCTCCAGGCCATCCTGGCCGGCGACTTCCTGCTGGCCCGGGCCTCGGAGATCGCCGCCTCGCTCGGCACCGAGGTGGCCGGGCTGCTGGCCGCCACCATCGGCCGCCTGTGCGAGGGCCAGGTCCGCGAATTGCGCGACACCTACAACGTGGGCCGCACCGAGGCCGACTACCTGTCGTCGATCGAGGGCAAGACCGCGTCGCTGTTCGCGTCGGCCTGTCGCATCGGTGCGATCGTGGGCGAGCTGCCCCGCCCCGAGATCGAGGCGCTCACCGAGTTCGGCCTGCGCTTCGGCATGGCCTTCCAGATCGTCGACGACATCCTCGACGTCACCGCCACCGACGAGCAGCTGGGCAAGCCCGCGGGCCACGACCTGGTCGAGGGCGTCTACACCCTGCCCGTCATCCGCACCCTCTCGGCCGGCGACGCCGACGAGCTCGCATCGCTGCTGGGCGGCCCGCTCGACCCCGACCAGCTGAACCGGGCCCGTGCGGTGGTCCGGGCCAACGGCTCGGTGGCGGGCTCGCTCGAGACCGCCGGCCGGTACGCGCAGTCGGCCATCGCCAGCCTCGAGCCCCTCCCCCACGCCACCGCCGCGATCCAACTCGGCGAGGCGGCCCAGCACCTGCTCGACGGGGTCCGGGCGGCGGCGTAGCTCGGTGGTCGTCTGACCGCCGTCAGCCGAGGGTGTTGAACTGGCCCCAGGAGGCGGACGTCCCCACCTGGTAACGGCCTGCGGTGATGCTCGCCCCGTTGCCCTTGTAGACCCAGAGCGTGCCGTCCGGGAGGCGGGCGGTGATGTCGGCGTTGCCGTCCTGGTTCATGTCGCCGGTGCCGACGATGGTGAGGTTCGTCCAGCCCGACCCGAACCGGCTGGTGCCGGCGATCGAGCCCCTGCCGTCGCCGCGCAGGACGGTGAGCACGCCGTCGGACCCCCGCAGGATCAGGTCGGGGATGCCGTCCGAGCTGAAGTCGCCCGGCGTGATGATCGTGTAGGCGTTGAACACGGTCGACGTGCCGATCTGGCCTGCGTCGATGATGCCCCCGGCGCCGTTGCCCCGGTAGAGCCACAGCGTGCCGTTGCTCTTCACGGCCAGCAGGTCGGTGCGGCCGTCGGTGTCGAAGTCGCCAGGGCCGAGGATCCTGGTGAAGCCACCCCACCCGCCGGTGAGCGCCACCGTCCCCACCTGGGTCAGCGACCCGGTGGCGGCGTCGTACTCGAAGCGTCGCAGCTGGCCGGCACCGGTGAGGCCGCTCCGCACACGGGCGAGCACCTCGGAGAGGCCGTCACCGTCGAGGTCACGGCTGACCACGATCTGGTCGTAGATGCTCCACCCGGTGGCCACAAGGTTGTCGGTCACGTTGCCGCTCACCGACCCGGTGGCCGCGCCCCGGTACAGCACCATCGCCCCGTCGCTCGCCCGCCGGACGAGCAGGTCGTTGTACCAGTTCGCCCCGCGGTGCAGATCGTGGGAGGGCGTGAACCGGAAGGTACCGCTCGCCCGGACGGCGGAGGTGTTGCCCTGGGCGTCGCGCACCTGCACCGACACCGACTTCGTGGCCGACGCGGCCGACGACAGCAGCCAGGTGTTGATCGAGGGAATGCCCGGGGCGAGTGGCTTCCATGCCGACCACACGCCGTCCTCGTTGGCATACCGAGCATCGGTGACGCCGACGTCGTCCCTGGCGGCGATGGCGACCCGCACCCTGCGACTGGCGCTGCCGTTCTCGACGAAGACGGCGTCGATCACCGGTGGTGACACCGACGGTCGCAGCGCCACCGGCCCCTGTCCCGCGCAGGGGCTCGAGGTGGTCTGGTGGTCGTCGCCGGGCACGAACGTGGCGGCCCGGTCGATGTTGCCGGTCCAGACGAAGTTGGTGGCCTGACCGGGTCGAGGCCGGGCGTCGGTGCCGCAATTGGCGCTGAACGTCCCGCTGGGATCGACGGAGGTGTAGGACCGGTGCTCCCAGGCCTGGTCGTCGACGGTGACGTGGGGCGGCGAGTTGTTCACCAGGTAGTCCGTGTACGGCTCGACGTCCCAGCCCGAGCACGAGGACTGCATGTGGGAGTGATCGGCCACGAGATCCTCCGACCACTGCTCGGCGAACACGTTCGTGGTCAGGTTGATCGCGCTGGCCCGGAGCCAGGCCCGCTCCGCGGTGCCGATGT
This sequence comes from uncultured Microthrixaceae bacterium, assembly GCA_964635055.1. GTDB lineage: Bacteria > Actinomycetota > Acidimicrobiia > Acidimicrobiales > DATDAH01 > JAEUJM01. The sequence continues at coordinate 18,297 of CAZWMT010000027.1, forward strand.
TCACCGCGACGCTGTTGCGGCGCAGGAGGTTGTTCACCACGGTCACGTTGTTGTTCCACGGGAAGAGCTGGATGCCGCGCAGCGCGGTGTGGTGGATCACGTTCTCACTGATGACGAGCCCGTCGGTCCACTGCGAGTAGATGCCGGGAAAGCCCGAGTTGTTGCACGGCCAGGTGTCGAGGAAGTCCCCGTCGTCCGCACAGCCACCGATCCGGTTGCCGCTGATCGTCACGTCGGACACCTTGTGGTAGTCCTGATCATCGTCGCCGGGGCCGGCGACGTCGGCAGGGAGCGCGGGAAGATAGGCATCGAGGTACCCCACCTCCACGCAGGTGCCCTCGGGCGACGAGACCGTGGAATTCAACAGGCTGACGTGGTCGGCCCAGAGCCGGACCGTGGCCGTCCTGTACGAGACGACCAGGTCGCGCACGGTCACGTGGTCGGCGGCGACGGTGATGCGGCCGTTGATCCTCGCCTGGGTGGCCCCCGAGCCCAAGCCGGCGATCACCGAGTTGGCGCGGGTCCACTGGAGATCGCTGCCGGTCGGCGTGATGTTCGACCCGGCGGCGACACACACGGTGTAGAGGGTGTCCCCTGGATGCGCGTTGGCGTTGTTCAGGCCGGTGGCGGTCGAGACGGTGACGTCGCAGCTCACGGCGTCCTCTGGGCCACCGCTGACCTCGGCACCGGATCCGGCCCGCGCGTTCGCTGCCTCGGACCGAGGAGCTTCCGCCGAGGCGGCCGGTCCCAGCGTCATCGCCGATACCGCCAGCGCGGCGAGCACCACGAGCAATCGTCCCGCCCAACCGATCCGCATTCGCTCCCCTGTCAACCGTGTGCTCCGACAGTCAACCAGACGGGCCTAACGTTCGGGAGGTGCCACCGCGCGGGTCGCCGCTGACCAGGGGGATGCTCACCGGGGTGGCCGCCTACCGGTGGCTGGCCTGGGGATGGATGGCCACGCTCGTCCTGGTCGACCGCAGCGAGCTGGAGGAGCCGGGAGTGGCCGTCGTGCTGCTCGGGGCGGCGCTGGCCGTCACGGTGCTCGCGACGGTGCTGTTGCGCCGCGACCCCACGCTGCTCCTGAGCCCGTGGATGGTGACGGGTGAGTTGACCGTCGCGGTGGCCCTGTCGATCGCCGACCCCATCGCCTACGCCCAGGGCCACTCGCAGTCGCTGGGCTCGGCCTGGCCCATGGCGGGCATCCTGTCGGCCGGGATCGCGTTCGGCGGGGCCGCCGGCGCGATCGCCGGCGCGGCGGTCGGCCTGGCCCGTCTCACCGGCGACGTGGTCGCCGGCGGGGCATGGCCGCAGGACCGGGCGCTGTCGGCCGTGTCGACCATCGTCCTCTATGCCCTTGCCGGTGGCGCCGCGGGCTTCGCGGCGGCGCAGCTGCGGAAGGCCGAGCGCGACATCGCCCTGGCCGAGGCCCGCGCCGAGGTGGCCGCCACGCTGCACGACGGGGTGCTCCAGACCCTCGCCCTCGTTCAGCGCCGCGCCGGCGACCCCGACCTGGCCCGCATCGCCCACGACCAGGAGCGCGAGCTGCGCGACTTCCTGGCCGGCCGGCGCGACGCACCCGACGGGCTGGCGCCCACGCTGCGGGCCGCGGCGGCGCGCTTCGAGGACCGCTTCGGCGGCCGGGTCGACGTGGTGCTGGCCCAGGACCTTCCCGAGCCGGCCCCGGCGGTCATCGACGCCCTCGGCGGTGCCGTCGCCGAGGCGCTGGCCAACGCCGGTCGCCACGGCGGGGCCGGTCGGTGCACCGTGTACGCCGAGCCCGGCGACGACGGTGGCTGCGAACCCGAGCGCGGGCCAGGGGGCGTGTTCTGCTCGGTGAAGGACGACGGCGGGGGCTTCGACCCCGCGGTCACCCAGGAGGGCACCGGCATCGCCCACTCGATCCGGGCCCGGCTCGCCACCGTCGGCGGTCGCGTGGAGATCGAGAGCCGTCCAGGCCGCGGCACGGAGGTGCGACTGTGGGCCCCGCTCGGGTGATGATCCGGCTCGCGCTGTGGGCCGAATGCCCGCCATGACCTTCGACGAGCTGATGGCCACCACGCAGCGACTCAACGTCTCGGTCGAGGCGCTCGCCGCCGTGGCCGCCTGCCTGCGGCTGCGGGCCGAGGGGATGGCGGCGCCCCCTGCGGTCGACCGCCTGGCCCACGAGGCGGCCACGCTGGCGGGCATCGACGACCTCGAGCAGATGACGCCCGAGCAGTGCCAGATGGCGGTCGGCGCCGTTCGCGCCTTCTTCCGCCAGGCTGCCGACCTGATCGACGCACCCGACCGACCGTGCGGGTGGATCACCGACGACCCTGCGGTGCTCCAGAGCCAGGGGCGGGCCTCGATGATGGTGGCCGGCCTGCTGGCGTCGCTCGCGCCCGGGGTGGGCGACCTCGACCGGCGCCTGCGCTCGGAGTCGTCGGCACTCCTGGACCTCGGCACGGGCACCGGCTGGTTGGCCATCGCGCTGGCCCGGACGTTCCCCCAGGCCACGGTCGTCGGGATCGACGTTGCCGACGCACCCCTGGCACTCGCCCACACCAACCTGGCGTCGTCGGGCGTTGGAGACCGCGTGTCGTTCCGCCACGGCGACGCCGCCCACCTCGTGGACGAGGCCGCCTTCGACCTGGTCTGGGTGCCGGGCCCCTTCCTCGCCGAGGCCACGGTGCCGGCGGTGCTGCAGGCCGCCCACCGGGCGCTCCGCCCCGGCGGCTGGGTGATGTTCGGTCGCTACGCGGGGCCCGACGACCCCCTGGCCGCCACCCTCGTCGACCTGCGGACGGTGCGCTCGGGCGGCCACCCCTGGCGGGCCGGCGACGTCGAGGCCCTCCTCGCCGCCCACGGCTTCACCGAGGTCGTCACACCCCCGCGGACCTGGGCGGCACCGATGGCCTTCTCCTTCGGTCGCCGCGCCTGAGGCGCGCGCACCGGTACCACTCGAGCTTGCCCGCACTGACCCATCAACGGCTGGTGAACAGCGGACCGCCGCTCCTGCAGGGGCTATCGTCGGCACGCCAACATGGGGCGGGGGAAGAACATGAAACCGGATGTGTCGGGGTGGACGCGGACCGGTGCGGCGCGGCTCGTCGTGATCGCACTCATGGCCGCCGGCCTCGCGGTGGCGATGACCGCGCCCGCACCACCGGTGGCCGCTGATGCCAACGAAACGGCCGGCGCCTCCGTGGCCTTCCGTGCGATCGCGGCAGGAAGCACCCACACCTGTGCACTGCTGCGTGACGCCAGCGTCAAGTGCTGGGGGGCCAACGGCAGCGGCCAACTCGGCCAGGGCGACACCTCCAACCGCGGCCAGCTCGGGAGCCAGATGGGCGACGCCCTGCCCGCCATATCCCTAGGGTCCGGCCGCACGGCCGCGGCCCTCGCCGCCGGCGAGAACCACACGTGCGCCTTGTTGGACAACGGCACCGTCAAGTGCTGGGGGGACAACGCGAACGGGCAGCTGGGGCTCGGCGACACCCTCGACCGGGGAGACACCGCCGGCGAGATGGGCGACAGCCTCCCTGCCGTCTCGTTGGGCACCGGGCGCACCGCCACCGCGATAACGACCTACGGCGGCGCCACCTGCGCGTTGCTCGACAACGCCACGATCAAGTGCTGGGGGGCCAACAGCAGTGGCCAACTCGGCCAGGGCGACACCGCCAGGCGGGGCGACGCGGCCGGCGAGATGGGCGACAGCCTCCCCGCGATCGATCTCGGCACCGCCCGCACGGCCATCGCGGTGACCCTGGGCCTCTCGCACACCTGCGCATTGCTGGACAACGCCACGATCAAGTGCTGGGGGGCCAACAGCGACGGCCAGCTCGGCCAGGGCGACGAGGTCACCCGGGGTGACGCCGCCGGCGAGACGGGCAACAGCCTCCCCGCCGTGAACCTCGGCACCGGCCGCACCGCCACCGCCGTGTCGGCCGGCGACGCCCACACCTGCGTGACCCTGGACGACCGCACCGTCAAGTGCTGGGGCCGCAACGCCTCCGGGCAGCTCGGGCTCGGCGACAACCTCGACCGGGGAGACGCCGCCGGCGAGATGGGCGATGCCCTGCCCACCGTCGCCCTCGGCACGGGCCGGACCGCCACCGGGCTCACTGCCCGAGGGCTCTCCACGTGCGCCCTGTTGGAGAACGCCACGGTCAAGTGCTGGGGGGCCAACGGCCTCGGGCAACTGGGCCTGGGCGACGTCCTCCCCCGCGGCGACGCCGCCGGGCGAGATGGGCAACAGCCTCCCCGCCGTGAACCTCGGCACCGCCCGCACCGCCACGGCGGTGACCGCCGGCCGCTCGCAGACCTGCGCCAGGCTCGACACGGGCGCCATGAAGTGCTGGGGCGGGAACGACGCCGGGCAGTTGGGGGTCGGAGGCACCACGAGCCGGGGCGACGCCGCCGGCGAGATGGGCGACAACCTGCCCACCGTCGCCCTCGGCGACGGGCGCACCGCCACGGTGGTCTCCACCGGTGGTGGCCACAGCTGCGCGCTCCTGGACAACGGCACGGTCAGGTGCTGGGGACTCAATTCCTCGGGACAGCTGGGACTGGGAGACAGCCTCCCCCGCGGCGACGGCGCCAACGAGATGGGCGACAACCTGCCCACGGTCTCCCTCGGGGCCGGACGCACCGCCACCGCCATCGCCGCCGGCGCCAATCACACCTGTGCACTCCTCGACAACGCCACCGTCAAGTGCTGGGGGCTCAACGCCAGCGGTCGTCTGGGACTCGGCGACGTCGCGAGCCGGGGTGACGGCGCCGGCGAGATGGGCGACAGCCTCCCCGCCGTCTCCCTCGGCACCGGACGCACCGCCACCGCCATCGCCGCCGGCAGCAGCCACACCTGTGCACTCCTCGACAACGCCACCGTCAAGTGCTGGGGGGCGAACACCAACGGCCAGCTTGGTCTGGGCGACACCGCTATCCGGGGCGACGGCGCCGGCGAGATGGGCGACAGCCTCCCCACCGTCTCCCTCGGCACCGGACGCACCGCCACCGCCATCGCCGCCGGCAACAGCTACACGTGTGCCCTCCTCGACAACGCCTCCGTGAAGTGCTGGGGCCGGAACGGCTCCGGTCGCCTCGGCCTCGGCGACACCGCCGACCGCGGCGACGCCGCCGGCGAGATGGGCGACAGCCTCCCCACCGTCTCCCTCGGCACCGGACGCACCGCCACCGCCATCGCCGCCGGCAACAGCTACACGTGTGCCCTCCTCGACAACGCCTCCGTGAAGTGCTGGGGCCGGAACGGCTCCGGTCGCCTCGGCCTCGGCGACACCGCCGACCGCGGCGACGCCGCCGGCGAGATGGGCAACAGCCTCCCCACCGTCTCCCTCGGCACCGGACGCACCGCCACCTCCGTCACCGCCGGCAGCCAACACACCTGCGCCCGACTCGACAACGCCACCGTCAAGTGCTGGGGGTCGAACACCAACGGCCGCCTCGGTCTGGGCGACACGCTCGCCCGGGGCGACGCCGCGGGCGAGATGGGCAACAGCCTGCCCGCGGTCTCCCTCGGCACCGGGCGCAGCGCCACCTCCGTCACCGCCGGCAGCCAACACACCTGCGCCCGACTCGACAACGCCACCGTCAAGTGCTGGGGCGTCAACACGTCGGGCGAGCTGGGGCAGGGCGATGTCCTCGCCCGCGGCGATGCCGCCGGCGAGATGGGTGACAGCCTCGATCCGGTCGCCCTGGGCTCCGCCGCCCTGTCGGGCATCTCCGGCACGGTCACCGAAGCGGGCTCCGGCGCGCGGGTCGGGGGGGCATTCGTCGTCGCGATGCGCCCGTCCGACTTCTCGATCGCCGGGGGCGCGGTGGCGGACTCCGGCGGGAACTACAGCATCGAACTGCCTCCAGGTGGCTACTTCCTGTATCTGATCGATCCCGGCGACCGGCACGCGGCAGCCTTCTTCGGCGCGCCGGCCGTCGTGACCGCCGCGTCGCCGGGCCTGGTCGATGCTGATCCCACCATGGCGCCAACACGCGGCACGGTGACGGCCACCGTGACCGAGGAGGGCACGGGCACCCCGATCGCGGGCGCGATGGTGCTCACCTTGAGCGGTTCGACCGGCCTGCCCGAGCGAGGGGTCGTGGCCAACGGCTCGGGCGTGGCGTCGGTGCCCGACCTGCGCGCCGGAACGCATTTCGTCGGCCGCCTCGACCCGAGCGGCAACCACGCCACCGAGTTCCACCCCAACTCGCCCAACGTGCCCGACGCCACCCCCGTGCCGGTCACCGCCGGCGGCTCCACGGCGGCGAACGGTGCGCTGGCAACCCAGACCGCCACGCCCGCAGGCGTCAACCTGACGGGCACCATCACGGAGACGGGAACGGGAAGCCCCCTGGCCGGCGTGTTCGTGATCGCCATGCACGCCGCCGACTTCAGGCTCGCGCGGGCCACGGTCACCAACGGCTCCGGTGGCTACACCCTGAGCGTGCAGGCCGGCGCCTACAAGCTGGCCTTCGTCGACGCGACCGGCCTGCACCAGATGGAGTGGCACAACAACCAGCCGGCCTCGAACATCGGCGCCGCCGCCTCGGTGAGCGCTCCCGCCGTCACCAACGCGTCGTTGGATCCGAGCACGGGATCGCTGTCGGGGACCGTCACCGACGAGGCCACCGCCGCCCCGCTCCCCGGCGCATGGGTGTTCGCCATCGGCCCCACCGGCCTCGCCGGCGGCACGGTCACCGCGCTCAACGGCAGCTACCGCATCTCAGGCCTGCCCCCTGGCACGTACCGGGCCACGATCGTCGACCCCAGTGGCGATCGCGTCCAGGAGTACTTCGACGACAGCATCGACTTCGCCGGCGCCACGCTGATCGGCGTGGGCCCCGGCAGCAACTTCATCAACATCGACGCCGCGCTGGGCGGGTGACCCGCTCTCGGAGCGAGCAGTCCCCGAACCGTGGTGGCCGGGCCCGATGGTCGTCACCGTGGGTCGTCGCGCCCGCGGCAGCGCGAGAATGCGCACATGACCTCGGCCGTTCCCGATCGCATCCGCGATCTCGACACCCGCCGGTCCTGGGCGCGGGCACGGGCCCCGCTCTGGTTCGCCGTCGGCACGGTGATGACCGCCCTGTTCAACGCCTCGCTGGTGCTGCTGGCGCTGGCCGCCGCGGCGCGCTTCTGGTCGTGGATCAGCGGCGACGGGTTCACCGACTCGCCCCTGTGGGACTACCTCGGGGTCGGCGCGGTGGCGGTGGTCGCCGGTGCGTTCGCGCTGTCGGTCTTCTACCTGTTGGTGCACGTGGTGTCGGCCGCGCCGCACCAGGTGCTCGATGCGGTCGGCGCCAAGCAGCTGAACCGCGGCATCCTCGACCAGGTCGACAACGTGATCGACGGCCTCGCCATCGGCCTGGGCGTGGGGGGCGACCCCCCGGAGCTCTGGCTGATCGACGATCCGGCGCCCAACGCCCTGTCGCTGCGCAGCCGGAAGCGCAAGGTGCTCGCCATCACCAGTGGTCTCACCACCTTCCCCCGCGACGAGCTCGAGGCGGTCTGCGCCCACGAGATGGCCCACCTGCACGCTTCTGACGCCCAGTGGGTCACCGCCGCCGGCGCCTCGGTCCAGCGGGCCCGGCGCTACGCCAAGCTCGTGTCCGCCGCCGGCGTGGGCATCGTCGTCATCGTGTTCTGGCTGGCCGACAAGGGCGGCTTCCTGCCCTCCGCGGCGGCCTTCGGCGCGGCGATGGCCGCGTTGGGCGGCGCCGCCGCCTTCCTGCTGTCGCGCATGAGCCAGCGCATCCGCAGCGAGGCCGACGACGTGGCCGATGTGGTGGCGGTCCACCTCTGCAAGAACCCCTTGGGCCTCGGTCGAGCCCTCGACCGCATCGGCGCCGACCACCGGTACGTGCGCCGCAACAGCTGGCGCGCCGAGCTGCTGTGGTTCGAGACCACCGAGGAGGAGGCATCGGTCGGCGCCGTCACGCGGGGCAACCGGGAGATCGACCGGCGGGCCCAGGCCGCGTACGCGACCGCGAACGAGCAGCGGCCCGTGGAAGCGGCCGAAGCCATCGCCGCGGCAACTCAGGCCGCAGCGGTCAACCTCGGCGCCACCGGCGTGCCCAACCCGGGTGAGTCGTTCCCGGTGACCGGGGCCACAGCCGGCACGGGCTTCGAGCCCGTCACCGAACTGCGTGCGCAAGGTGCACCGCAGCAATCGTCTCCCGCGCCGCCGCCTCCCCCACCACCACCGCCGCCGTCCGGCCCACCCCCCGGCGCCACCTCGCAGTGACCGGCCCGGTGCGGGTCGTGGTGGCCGACGACCACCCGATCTGGCGCTCGGGCCTGCGCGCCGACCTGGGCGACAACTTCCACGTCGTGGGCGAGGCGGGCGACGCCACCGAGGCGGTCACCGTGATCCGGCGCGAGCACCCCGACCTGGTGCTGTGCGACCTGCACATGGGTGGCGGGGGTGGCCTGCACGTGGCCCGCACCTGTGGCGAGGAGACCCGCATCGTGATGCTCACGGTGTCCGAGGCCGAGCGCGACCTGCTCGACGCGATCGCGGCCGGCGCCGTCGGCTACCTGGTGAAGTCCACCCCGCCCGAGGAGCTGCGCCGGGCGCTCTGGCGGGCGGCACAGGGCGAGCCGGTCTTCTCACCCCAGCTGGCCGCCCTCGTCCTCGGCGAATTCCGCCGACTGACCCGGACGTCGGGCGGCAGCACCCAGGCGCTGTCCGATCGCGAGCGCGAGGTCCTGCAGCACGTGGCCCGCGGCCACAGCTACCGGGAGATCGGCGACGAGCTCCACATCGCACCGAAGACGGTGGAGAACCACGTCCGCAACATCCTGGCCAAGCTCCACCTCAGCCGGCGCCACGAATTGGTCCGCTACGCCGTCGACCACGGCATCGAGTAGGTCCACGCACCGCAGGGCCCGGCTCCCGCGCCGTGGCCACGCCATCGCCGCAGCGACACCCGCGGGTACTGCGGGAGGGGTCGGTAGGGTAGATGGACCCGTGACCCGTTGGTTCACATCCGGAGGAACCCCGATGCCTGATGCACCGAGCGTGGCTCCTCACCTCAATGGACACGTCCCCCCCGACCCTGGCGGCGACAGCCGGCCGGTCGGACGGACCGAGGTGATGGAGGCCGTCCTGCAGGCGGCCACCGAGCTCTTCGCCGAGAAGGGCCCCGACGCCGTCACCGTGCGCCAGGTCGCCGATCGGGCCGGCGTCAACCACGCCCTCATCCACCGCCACTACGGCACCAAGGAAGAGCTGCTGCGGGTCGTGCTGGCCCAAGCCATCGAGCGCATGGGCGCGGTGTCGCAGGGCATCTCGAACAGCCGTGGGGACATGGCACCCATCGTCGCCGCCACGCTCGAGCAGGAATCCGCCATCCGGCTGCTGGCCTGGGCGATCCTGTCCGGCTACCCCGTCGAGCGGATCTGGCCCGAGTACCCCGCCTTCCGGCGGGTGCAGGCCGTGCTGGCCGCCGAACAGGCCGACCTCGCCGACGAGCGGGAAGACCCACGGATCACAGCGGTGACCGGTTCGGCGCTGGTGCTCGGCTGGATCATCTTCGCGCCCTTCTTCGAGCGTGCCGCCGGATTGGCCGACATCGCCGACTTCGACGCCGAAGCGATGCTCGACACGGCGGTGCAGCACCTGTTCGACCGCGCCCGCTGACGATCGGGCCGCCGCACCCGGGGGTCGGGCCGCCGCCACCGGGAGCGTCCCGCCGCCCTACGGTTTGTCGGCCGCCACCAGGTCGTCGGCCCCGCCGACGGGTTCATCCTCGCCGGGCGCCACCGTGGCGGGCAGGCCCTTGGTGGTGGTCAACGAGACGAGCGCGAGGAACGCCGCGGCCAGCAGCCCCGCTTTCAAGGCCTGGAGCATCGCCTGCTCGTAGTCGTCGACGATGGCCGCGGTCTGCGCGTCGTCGATGCCTGCCTGCTGCACGGCGGCCTCGACCTCGTCCGAGGCCACGAAATCGATGCCCGTGCCGGCGGCGACGGAGACCTGCCCCGCCACCTCCTCGTTGATGCGCTCGTCGGCGGTGACGTTGCGCACGAAGGCGCCGGTGAGCCCGGTGAGCACGAGGGCGCCGATGAGGGCCACGCCGAGCGACGAACCGAGCTGCTGGCCCGTGTACTGCAGGCCGCCGGCCTCCCCGCGCCCCGAGGCGTCGACCGACGACTGCACCACGTTGCCGAGCTGGCTGACCATCAGGCCCATGCCCACGCCGAGCACCGCCATCGCAAAGGCGAACGACCCCTCGGCCAGGTCGGGCTGCACGGTTGCGAGCAGGGCGAGGACGGCCACCACGATCGTCCACAGGCCCGCGCGGACGATCGTCCGCACCGAGAACCGGGCCGACAGGCGCGAGCCGATCGCGGAGGCGAGGAACATCGTGATCGAGACCGGCAGCATCTTGATGCCGGTGTCGAGCGCGTCGAGGCCGAGGACGACCTGCAGGTACAGGGGCACCGTGAAGAAGACGCCCATCAGGATGAGGTTCTGGGTGAACAGGCCCATCAGCCCCGACCGCAGCGGCACGCTGTCGAGGAGGTCGAGGTGCACGAGCGGGTCGCTCCCCTGCGCCTCCCGCCGGCGTTGCCACCACACGAACGCCCAGATCAGTGCCCCGCCGGCCGCGATCACGAAGAGGGTCAGCGAGAAGCCGAAGGGCTCGATCGGCGAGTCCTTCGGCTGGACCCATCCCCAGGTGCTCGACTGCAACGTACCGAGGACGATCAGGCCCAGGCCGGCGGCGGACAGGAACGTACCCACACCGTCGAGGCGGGGGGCGTCCCCGCTCCGGGGGGCATCGACGACCTTGCGGGACATGATCAGGATGATGAGGACCAGCACCACCTCGCCGGCGAACACGACGCGCCAGCTCAGCTCGGTGGTGGCCCAGCCGCCGAGGATGGGCCCGATGGCGATGCCCGCACCGGCCACGCCACCGATGACCGCGTAGGCCACCTTGCGGTCGGCACCCTGGAAGTTGCCGGCGATCAGCGCCGCCATGGCGGGCAGCACCAGGGCGGCACCCAGGCCCTCGAGCACCGACCAACCGAGGGTGAGCACCGCCACCGTCGGCGCCAGCGCGGTCATCGCCGACCCGCAGCCGTAGATCACCAGGCCGATCACGAAGGCCCGCCGGCGCCCGATGATGTCGCCGATCTTGCCCCCCGTCATCATGAACATGGCCATGACCAGGCAGTAGAAGGTGATCACCCCCTGGATGGTGGTGACGGTGGTGTCGAAGTCGTCGACCAGCGTGCTGATCGAAACGTTCATCACCGACTGGTCGAGCACCATCACGAACTGGGCGATCGCCAACGCGACCAACGGCAACCAACGCTTCATCGACGTCTCCCCATCGTCCGTCGCCCCGGGCCGGGTGACCGCCATCGTGGCACAGGCACCGGTGCCGCCGATCCGGACGACTCGGGCCCTCGAGCCGGCGAGGCTCCTGTCAGAGGATGCCGAGACGACGGGCTTCGGCCACCGCCTCCCGGCGCGACGACACGCCGAGCTTGCGGTAGACCCGCTGGACGTGGGTCTTGAGCGTGTTGGTGGAGATGTAGAGCTCGCTGGCGATCTCGCGGTTGGTCAAGCGTGATGCCAGGTAGCGCACCACCGTGACCTCGCGGCCGCTCAATGGACCGCTGGAGTTGTCGACGGTCGTCACCACGGGCAGACGGTCCTCCAGCCGTTCGAGCACCGCCTGCTCGAACGCCCCGACCCGACGGGGCCGGAGCACCTTGGTGAGCTGGGGACGGAGCTCGCCGATGTCGTCGGTGATCGCCACGACGAAGCGATCGGGCTTCGCGAGATCGACCGCCTCGATGAGCCGCTCGTCGGCATCGGCCGAGCGCGATCCTGCTGCGATCCGCGCGGCGAGCACGGCACCGTCGAGCCGATCCCGCACGGTGACAGGCGACCGGCGCGAGAGGGCGGCGGCGGCCAGGTCCCATGCGCCGCGAGCGACGTGGATGCGGGCCTCCAGGAGGTCGGCGCGGTAGCCCGGGCCGAGGCGCTCGAGGTGGGCCTCGGCGAGGTCGAGGTCACCGCTCTCGACTGCGATCCGACCGGCGAGCCCGTCGCACAGGGCGAGCAGCGGGCTCGTCGAACCGACCGGCAGGGAGTCCCGGGCCAGCGCCACGCCGTCGAGCGCCTCCCCCACGCGCCCTGCGGCCAACCACACCCGGGCGAGGCAGAGTTGTCCCAGGAGCGCGAAGGCCGGCCGCACCTCCTCGCTCACGGAGATGGACTGCTCGAGCAGCTTCTCCGCCACGGCCAGGTCACCTCGTTCGAAGGCGACCCGGCCCTGGGCGCACAGCGCCTCGGCCGAGACGGGATGCCCGACCAGGCCCATGGAGGCCGCCGCCGCCAGCGCCCGGGCCGCCACCTGCGCCGCTTCGGTGAGCTCCCCCTCCACGCACGCGGCCCATGCCAGGCCGCTCGACATCACCACGTCTCGCCACGTGTGATCCTCCGCCGCGCGCAACGAGCCTTCGTAGACGCTGCGGGCGCCCGAGGCGTCCCCGCGCCAGAGCCGGCTGCGGGCCAGCAGGCTGGCCGCGTTCCCGGCCAGCTCGGCGTCGGGGAGGTCCGCCGGGGTGGCGTAGGCCCCGAAGGCGACGTCGATGCCGTCGGCATCCCCCGACCGGAGGGCGACGATGGCGCGGGCGACGGCGAGGCGGGCGCGGTCGGTGTCACCGAGCTCGGCCTCGTGACGCACCGCGCGAGCGATCCACGGTTCGGCCTCGCCCGTGCGTGCGCTGGCGGCGAGCGCGAGCGCGAGGTCAGGGAGGCGGGCCGGGGCGATGGTGGTGGAACGACCCTTCATGAGGTCCGACAGGCGGCCGGGCAGGCGGCCGTCGCCCTGGTAGAAGGCGCCCTGGAGGTTGTCGCGCAGGATCTCGAGGGCGTCGACCTCGTCGCCGGCGGTCAAGAGGTGGCTGATCGCGCGCTCGAGGTCACCCTCGCCGAGCCGGTACTCCGCGGCGCGCCGGTGCAGGGCCCGCTCCCGCTCGGGGTCGTCCTCGTGCAGGCGGCGGCGGAGCAGGTCGCCGAAGAGGTGGTGGAAGCGGTAGCGCCCGGGCGTCAGCTCGGTCAGGAACAGGTTGGCATCCTCGACGCGTGCGAGCCACGCCTTCGCGTCGGATCTCCCGGTCACCGCCTCACAGACGTCGGCATCCATGATGTCGAGGACGGAGGTGTCCAGGACGAAGTCGCGCAACTCGCCCGGCAGGCGATCCAGCACCTCGGTGTCGAGGAAGGCGGCGATCGAGCGGGGTGCCCGCACCAGCTCCGACAGCCACTCCGCAGGAGCGGGTCGCTCGCGGAGCGCGATCGCCGTCAGCTGGACGCCCGCCATCCAGCCTTCCGTGTGCTGCTCGACGACGTCGACCTCGTTCGGGCGGAGGTCGACGTCGAATTTCCGCATCAACGTGGCGATCTCGTCGCGGGTGAGCCGGAGGTCGCGGTTGCGCACCTCGAGCACCTGCCCGTAGGCGCGACGGCGAGCGAGGGAGAGCCCCGGGTCGCCGCGGGTGCCGATGACCATGCGACACCCTGGGGGGAGGCGGTCGATGAGCGCGCCGAGGCTGGGGGCCGCGGCGAGCGCGAGGTGGAAGTCGTCGACGGCAAGGACGACGGGCTCGCCGAGGTCGGCCAACTCGTTGACGACGGCGACGGCGACGTCATCGAGGTCGGGGTCGTCCTCGGCGAGCAGGTCGATCAGATCGAGCCATCGGTTCGGCCAGGCGCGGACGAGCGCGGCGGTCAGCGCACGCCAGAAGCTCACCGGATCGGCGTCGCGGGCGTCACACGACATCCATGCCCGGGTGAGGTCAGGACGATCCTGGAGCCACGACTCGAGGACCACGCTCTTGCCCGCCCCCGGCACCCCGCTGACCACCGTCAGGGGCGCGTCCACACCGTCGTCGAGCAGGGAGTGCAAGCGCACGCGCGGGAAGTAGCGCCTCGGAAGGGCGGGCGGCGAGAACTTGGTCGCCGCCAGCAGATGTGAGCTCAGCGTCCGTCTCGATTCTCGCGATCACCCTCACAGGGGTGACAGGCGGTCACCCCTGGCGATCTTACGTTGCACGAAACCGCAGGGTCACAGATCGACCCGACGGTTGCCCGGCCGGCGGCCCCGATCGCCGGCTCGGTCCTTCGCCATCAAACGAAAGAGGAGCGTCACCATGCTCGCCTACGACTACCCGTTGCTCTCGGCGTTCTGGACCATCTGCCTGTTCTGCATGTGGGTCTTGTGGATCTTCGTCGTCATCTGGACGTTCATCGACAACTTCAAGCGGACCGACCACGGCGGCTGGGCCAAGGCCCTCTGGTTCCTGTTCATCGTGTTCGTCCCGATCATCGGCGTGTTCAGCTACCTGGTCACCCGCCCGATCGACCCCTACGCCGACGTCGTCGTCGTCGACTAGCAGCGCCGACACCATGGACCAGGACCAGATCGACCAGCTGGCCGACGCGGAGGCGATGTTCGTGCAGACGGCCAAGGCCGTCATCAGCGACGGGACAACCGTCACCCTGCAGGACGTCACGCCGTCGACGCTGTACTTCTCGGACCGCCCCGAACGGGTGGTCGGCCACCTCACCACCGCCGACTTCGTCGAGCTCTGGGACCAGGGCGACAACAGCTTCGCCGACGACCCGCCGAACGCGGTGCTCGCCTTCGTCGAGGACGGTGCGGACGCGCCCACCGACATCGTCGTCGTGATCAACGCGCCGACGCTGGCGGACGGCGCCCTCACCTACGGGATCGACGTGCTCGAGGGGACGGTGCCCGCCTCCGGCGGGCCGGTCACCCTGTTCATCGACCCGTTCGGCCGGCCCCTGTCGCCGGTGTCGGTGTGCGGCGTCCGCCGCCGGAGCCGGCGTCGCGCCCGTCGGCGCTTCTGACCGGCCGAGTGCCCGCACCGTTCAACCAAGGAGACCGGCCATGAGCAAGGCAGACGGCGTGTTCCTGTACCTCGGGACCTACCCCAACGAGGCACTGGCTCGCGAGGACTACGAGATCGTCAAGGCGTTCCACGCCGAGGGCGCGATCGGCACGTACGACGCCGCGGTGGTCACCAAGGACGTCGCCGGGCGCGTGCACGAGAACAAGGACGAGACCACCACCCGCCACGGGGCGTGGGGCGGGCTGGCGGTGGGCGCGCTCTTCGGCCTGCTCTTCCCGCCGGCCGTCGTCGGCTCGGCGGTCGTCGGCGCCGTCATCGGCGGCGTGGGCGGCCACCTGGCCAAGGGGCTGTCCCGTGCCGACGTCAAGCAGCTCGGCGAGCTCATCGACGACGGCCAGGCCTGCCTGCTCGTCGTCGGCGAGTCCACCGTCGAGGCCGCCATCGAGCGGGCGGGCCTCAAGGCCGAGAAGCAGGTCGCGAAGCAGCTCGACGTCGACCCGAAGGACCTCGACGCCGCCGTGCGGGAAGCGGCCGCCGAACTGGGCATCGCGTAGCTCGTCACCCGGCGAGCGCCACCACACCTCACGAAGACGGACCACCGGCGACGAGGTCGCCACCAACGCAAGGAGACAAGACCAATGACCAAGGCAGACGGAGTGTTCCTCCTCCTCGGCACCTACCCCAGCGAGGCCGCCGCCCAGGCCGACTACGCGGTCGTGAAGGACCTGCACAGCCTCGGCGCGGTCGGTAGCTACGACGCCGCCGTCCTCACCAAGGACGCCGACGGCAAGGTGCACGAGAACAAGGACGAGACCGCCACCCGCCACGGCGGCTGGGGTGGCCTCGCCGTCGGCGCCGTCGTCGGCCTGCTGTTCCCGCCCTCGATCCTCGGGTCGGCGGCGGTCGGCGCCGCGGTCGGCGCCGCCGGCGGCCACCTCTGGAAGGGCCTCTCGCGCTCGGACGTGAAGGAGCTCGGCGAGCTCATCGACTCCGGTGAGGCCTGCCTGCTCGTGATCGGCGAGTCCACCGTCGAGGCCGCCCTGGAGAAGGCCGGGCTCAAGGCGGAGAAGCAGCTCGAGAAGCAGCTCGACATCGACCCGAAGGACATCGACGCCGCCGTCGCGGACGCCGCCAAGGAGCTCGACTCCTAGACCCAGCAGCAACCCCGCACCCACTACACCACCGCCAGCGGGCGCCCCTCCCGGCGCTCGCGGGCACCCCCCGCACGAGAGGACGATTCCCATGGCCAAGCCCTTCAACGGCACCATCAACATCGACATCCAGGACTCGACTCCGGACTGGACGCCCTACGCCCAGCCGGTCCCGCCGGCGGGCGCCCCGAGCGTCATGTACGTCGTGCTCGACGACGTGGGCTTCTCCGCGCTCGAGGCGTACGGCGGCGCGATCAAGACCCCGAACATCGATCGCATCGTCAAGCGCGGTCTGATCTACACCAACTTCCACACCACGGCGCTGTGCTCGCCGACCCGCTCGTGCCTGCTCACCGGCCGCAACCACACCACCAACGGCATGGCCTGCATCTCCGAGGCGTCCTCCGGCTTCCCCAACGCCAGCGGGCACATCCCGTTGGAGTGCGCGATGGCTCCCGAGATCCTGGGTGAGCAGGGCTGGAGCACGTTCATGGTCGGCAAGTGGCACCTGTGCGCCGAGGACGAGGAGAACCTCGCCTCGCGTCGCCTCGGATGGCCGTCCGGCCGCGGCTTCGACCGCTGGTACGGGTTCATCGGGGCGGAGACGAACCAGTGGTACCCCGACCTCATCCACGACAACCACACGGTCGATCCCCCGAAGACGCCGGAGGAGGGCTACCACCTCTCGGTCGACATCACCGACAAGGCGATGTCCTACATCCGGGACATGAAGGCCGTCGCGCCGGACAAGCCGTGGTTCCTCTACTACGCCTTCGGCGCCGGCCACGCCCCGCACCACGTGCCCAAGGAGTGGGCCGACAAGTACAAGGGCCAGTTCGACATGGGCTACGAGGCCTACCGCGAGACGGTGTTCAAGAAGCAGAAGGAGCTCGGCATCATCTCCGAGCACGCCGAGCTCTCGCCCATCAACCCGTACACCGACCTCAAGGGCCCTGACGGCCAGGACTGGCCCGACCTCGACGTCGTTCGGCCGTGGGACTCGCTCAACGACGACGAGAAGAAGCTCTTCTCCCGCATGGCCGAGGTCTACGCCGGCTTCGTGAGCCACGCCGACCACCAGCTCGGCCGCATGCTCGACTACCTGGAGGAGTCGGGCCAGATCGACAACACGCTGATCGTGATCGTGTCGGACAACGGCGCGTCGGGTGAGGGTGGCCCCAACGGCTCGGTGAACGAGAACAAGTTCTTCAACGCCATCCCGGACACCATCGAGGACAACCTCCAGTACCTCGACGTGCTGGGCAGCACGAAGACCTACAACCACTACCCGACCGGGTGGGCGTGGGCCTTCAACACGCCGTTCAAGATGTGGAAGCGCTACTCGAACTACCAGGGCGGCACCGCCGACCCGATGATCGTGTCCTGGCCGGCCCAGATCAAGAAGGCGGGCATCCGGAGCCAGTACCTGCACGCCATCGACATCGTGCCGACCATCTACGACTGCCTCGGCGTCGAGATGCCCGATTCCTACCGGGGCGCCACCCAGATCCCGCTCGAGGGGGCCAGCTTCAAGGCCACCTTCGACGACGAGAAGGCCGCCGGGCGCACGACGCAGTTCTACTCGATGCTGAGCACCCGGGGCATCTACCACGACGGCTGGAAGGCCGCCTCGGTGACCCCCGCGACCCCGGACGCGTGGGGTCACTTCCCCACGCAGCGCTGGGAGCTGTTCAACACCGAGACGGACCCGAGCGAGTGCCACGACCTGGCCGACAAGCACCCCGACAAGCTCGCCGAGCTCGAGGCGCTCTGGTGGTCGCAGGCGGGCATGTACAACGCGCTGCCCCTCGAGACCCGCAGCGCGATCGACATCCTCAACACCCCGCGGCCGAAGTTGGCGACGGCCCGCGACCAGTACGAGTACTACCCGGGCTGCGCCGAGGTCCCGGAGGCGGTCGCGGTGAACATCCGCAACCGGTCCTACGGCATCTCGGCCGACGTCACCATCGACTCGGACAAGGTCGGTGGCGTGCTGTTCGCCCACGGCTGCCGGTTCGGCGGCCACGCCCTCTACGTCAAGGACGGCAAGCTCAAGTACGACTACAACTTCGTGGGCACCAAGGACCAGTACGTCGAGTCCACCAAGACCGTGCCGACCGGCGACTGCCGGCTCTCGGCGCGGTTCGAGAAGGAGGGCGACGCCACGCCCACGACGGGCACGCTGACCCTCTACATCAACGACGAGGCGGTGGGCTCGGCCAAGATCCAGACCCAGCCCGGCAAGTTCTCGCTGGCCGGCGAGGGCCTGAACGTCGGCCTGGACCGGGGCGAGCCCGTCACCGACGACTACCCGGGTGACGCACCGTGGGCCTTCACCGGCGGGACGATCCACAAGGTCGTCATCAACGTCTCCGGCGCCCCCTTCGTCGACCTCGAGAAGGAGGTCCGGGCCGCTTTCGCCCGCGACTGAGGTAACCGATCGGAGTAGGGCACGCAGGCTGTGCCTGCGTGCCCTTCTCCGGCAGCGGCGGTGCCGTCCCGCCGCGCCCGGCGGGTTCGTGTCGGTCGGGCCTCAAGAGTCGGCGCGGGCAGCGATGTCGCCGTGTCGACGGGGGTCGCGGCCCGGTCCGACGCAAGGAGAACAGGGGTATGTCATGAGCGCGCCGATCCGCTTCACGATCCTGCACACCAACGACACGCACTCGAACCTGGTCGGTGTCGCTCCGGTCTCGGACTACAGCCCTGACGTGCTCGACGACGATGCCACCCTCGGCGGCTACGCGCGGCTGGCCACGCTGATCGCCCAGCGCCGGAAGGAGGCCGCCGGCCGTGGGCCGGTGCTCGTCCTCGATGCGGGCGACTTCACGATGCAGACCGCGTTCGGCGCTGCCGCCCCGGAGACCGGCGCCGAGCTCCATCTGCTGGCGCGGATGGGCTACGAGGTCACGACCTTCGGGAACCACGAGTTCGACCTCGGGCCCGACTGCCTGGCCCGGGCGATCAGCACCGCAGCCGCAGCCGGGCCCATTCCTACGATCGTGGCGTCGAACACCGACTTCTCCGCGTCGGACCAGTCGCTGGACGCCCTGCAGCGGCTCGGGCGCGACGGAACCATCGTCCGTTCCACGGTCATCGAGCGGGCTGGGATCCGCTTCGGGATCTTCGGCGTGCTGGGCAAGGAGGCGGTCTTCTACACGGGTAACGCCGGTGCGGTGACGTTCCCCGATGCGATCGACACGGCGAAGGCCATCGTCGAGGAGCTGCGCGACACACAGGGAGTCGACGTGGTGATCGCGTTGAGCCACGGCGGCCTGGTCCGCAACCCGGATGGCACGTTCACCGAGGGCGACGACGTGACCCTCGCTCGAGAGGTGCCCGGCATCGACATCGTGGTCGGCGGTCACAGCCACACGACGCTGAGAACCCCGATCCTCGTCGACAGCCGCCCGGTCGTGCAGTCCGGCAAGTTCACCGAGCACCTCGCCCAGCTCGAGGTCTCCATCGACGACGGCGACCTCAGCGTCGAGTCCTACGTACTCCACCCAGTGGACGACACCATCCTGGGCGATCCGACGATCGCCGCCGACGTCGAGGGTTACAAGGACACGGTCACCGAAGCCGTGTTCGCATCCCGGGGCTACGACATCGACCAGCCGCTGGTCGTCGTCGAAGAGGACGTTCCCAACACCTTCACCGACATCGTCGGGAGCACTCCACTCGCCAACTTCGTGACGGACTCGGCCCGGGCGGCCACCGGTGCCGATGTCGCCATCAGCGCGAGCGGCATGATGCGAGCCCCACTGGTGAAGGGCAAGACAGGAGTCCAGACCGTCTACGACGTGTTCTCCATCGCCGCGCTCGGCGCCGGCGTCGTCGACCCAACCGCCGGAAGCGCTCTTCTGACCGCGTACTTCACCGGGAGAGAGCTGAAGAACATCCTCGAGTTCTTCCTCGTCGAGAACCCCACCCACCCCGGCGAGTACTTCCCCCGCGCCTCCGGTCTTCGGTTCCACTACGACCGTTCCCGGCCCCAGTACGACGTCGTGACCGCCGTCGAGCTCGGCGACAAGACGTCGGGCTACCACCCGATCGACCTCACCGACGGCCACGACACGACCTACAGCGTGACCACGCCGCTCTACCTGGGCATCATCATCGCCGCGATCCCGACGTACTCGAAGGGAGCGCTGCCCCTCACGCCGAAGGACCAGGACGGCAAGGCGCTCACCTCGAGGCTCGAAGCGCTCGACAACCCGCGCCACGCGACGCCCGAGGTGCTCGCACCGCGGCACGTCGTCGACCCCAACCACCTGGCCACGACGGCCACGGCGGACGGTGTGCAGGAGATCAAGGAGTGGCAGGCGGTGATGGACCACATGCGCCGCCTGGCGACCCCCTCGTCCGGCACGATCCCGACCTTCCCCATGGACCACGAGGTCAGAGCGATCGAGGCACCTGCCCCCGACCGCGACGCATCGCACGAGGCCAGCAGGTAGCCCGTCACTGCCTCGGTCCCCTGCAGCCGGTCCGGGACCCCGGGCTCGGGGGCGGGAATCACCCCTGACGGGGTGACAGGCCCTCACCCGATCGAGTCGTACCTTGCGGTTCCGCCACCCCAGGACGATCGGAGATACGAAGATGGACGTCGACCCGCTTCCCAGCTGGCGGGAGGGCACCGCAAAGACTGCGATCCTCGAGTTCGTCGATCGCATCGTGAGCCACGGCGTGCCCATCGAGGAGCGCGTCGCCGTCTTCGACGCCGACGGCACCCTCTGGTGCGAGAAGCCGCTGCCCGTCGAGGCCGACTTCCTGCTCCGGCGGCTGGCCGCGCAGGCCGAGGCCGATCCTTCGCTGAGGGATCGCCAACCGTGGAAGGCGGCCCACGACAAGGACAATGCCTGGTTCGGCGCGGCCATCGACGAGCACTACGCCGGTGACGAGACCAAGGTGAAGACGCTGCTGGGGGGCATCGTCGGGACCTATGCCGGCATCGACGTCGAGGCCTTCGAAGCCGCGGCGGACGCGTTCCTGAAGGGCACCGAACACCCGACGCTCGGCCGGGCGTACCTCGAGACGGCGTACGTGCCGATGGTGGAGCTCCTCGCCCACCTGGCTGCGAACGGCTTCACCAACCACATCGTCTCCGGCAGTGGCGCCGACTTCATGCGCCCGATCAGCCAGGACCTGTTCGGCATCCCGCCCGAGCGGGTCATCGGCAGCATGACCGTGCTCGAGTACGCCGGCGACGGCCCCGGCGGGGCGGTCATGCGCAAAGACGCTCTCGGCTTCCTCGACGACGGGCCCCAGAAGCCCATCCAGATCTGGAGCCACCTCGGGCGTCGGCCGCTGCTGGCCGGCGGGAACTCCAACGGCGACCTGCCGATGCTCGAGTTCGCCCACCACCCCGACCGCCCGACCCTGCGCCTGCTGGTGGACCACGACGACGCCGAGCGCGAGTTCGCCTACACCGGCGGCGCCGAGCAGGCCCTCGAGCAGGCCAAGGCCAGCGGTTGGGTCGTGGCCGGCATGCGCAACGACTTCCGGACCGTGTTCGCCGCCACGGACCACGGCTAGATCGGCCATGAGCGAGCAGCGGGTCACGCTCACCCCGAAGCCGGAGGGGCCGCAGCTGGCCGAGCGGCCACTGACGGCGCCGGCCTCGTTCCATGTGCTGGCCAAGCCGTCGGGGCCGATCTGCAACCTGGACTGCGACTACTGCTTCTTCCTGTCGAAGGAGGCGCTCTACCCAGGCGACCGGTTCCGCATGAGCGACGAGGTGCTCGACGAGTACGTCCGCCAGCTCCTCGAGTCGCAGACCGGGCCGGAGGTCACGATCGCCTGGCAGGGCGGCGAGCCCACGCTGATGGGCGTTGAGTTCTTCCGGCGCGCCCTCGCCCTCGTGGAGCGGTACCGGCGGCCGGGCCAGGTGGTGCACCACTCGATCCAGACCAACGCGACGCTGCTGACCGACGAGTGGTGCCGGTTGTTCCACGACCACGGGTTCCTCGTGGGCGTCAGCATCGACGGGCCCGCCGAGGTGCACGACACCTTCCGCAAGGACAAGAAGGGCAACCCCACCTACGCCAAGGTCCGCCGCGGCTACGACCTGCTGCGGGCCCACGACGTCGACGTGAACATCCTGTGCACGGTCAACGCCGCCAACCAGGACCACCCCCTCGAGGTCTACCGCCACTTCCGCGACGACCTCGACGCCCACTTTCTCCAGTTCATCCCCATCGTCGAGCTCGACAACGAGACCGGCTTCCAGGAGGGCGACCAGGTCACCGACCGGTCGGTCGACCCCGACGCCTGGGGGCGCTTCATGATCGCGGTCTTCGACGACTGGGTGCGCCACGACGTGGGCGACGTGTACGTCCAGTCGTTCGACGCCTCGCTGGCCTCCTGGCTCGGCCTGCCGCCGGCGGTGTGCGTGTTCGCCGAGACCTGCGGCGACGCCGTGGCCCTCGAGCACAACGGCGACCTCTACTCGTGCGACCACTTCGTCGAGCCCGCCCACCTGATCGGCAACATCACGACCACCCACCTGGTGGACCTGCTGGCCTCGCCCCAGCAGCGCGCCTTCGGCGAGGCCAAGCGGGACACCCTGCCGCAGTACTGCCGTGACTGCGAGGTGCGGTTCGCCTGCAACGGCGAGTGCCCGAAGAACCGCTTCACCCTCGCCCCGGACGGCGAGCCCGGCCTGAACTACCTGTGCGCCGGCTACAAGGCGTTCTTCACCCACATCGACGGCGTGATGCGGCTCATGGCCGACCGACTCCGCCGAGGCGGGTACGCCGACGAGGTCATGGATGTCCTGCGCAGCGTCGGGCGCAACGACCCGTGCCCCTGCGGCAGCGGCCGCAAGGCCAAGGCCTGCCACCAGGCCGACACGCCCCAACCCGTCGGTTAGGGCCATGGCGCCGCCACGACTGTTCCCCTCGCTGGCCGGCTACCAGCGCGGCTGGCTCGGCCCCGACACCATCGCCGGCCTCACCGTGTGGGCGGTGCTGGTCCCCGAGGCACTGGCCTACGCCACCATCGCCGGGGTCTCACCCGTGGTGGGCCTCTACGCGGCACCGGCCGCGCTGCTGCTCTACGCCGTCTTCGGCAGCTCGAAGCAACTCGTGGTCGGGCCGGGCTCCTCGACCGCGGTGCTGTCCGCCGCGGCGGTGGCCGCCCTCGCGGCGGGCGGCTCCGACGACTTCCTGGCGCTCACCGCCGGGCTGGCCATCGTCACCGGGCTGGTGGGGCTGGTCGCGGGGCTGGCCAGGCTGGGGTTCCTCGCCTCCTTCATCTCCCAGCCGGTGTTCAAGGGGTTCATCGTCGGGTTGGCCCTGACCATCATCGTGGGCCAGCTCCCCAAGCTGTTCGGCGTCCCGGCCGGGTCCGGCAACTTCTTCGAGAAGCTCTGGGACCTCGTCACCAACCTTGGCGATACCCAGGGCATGACGCTGCTCGTCGGCCTCGGCTCCCTGGCGGCCGTGCTCCTGCTGCGCCGGCTCGCGCCCAAGGTGCCCGGCTCGCTGGTCGTGGTCCTGTTGGGCATCGCCGCGGTCAAGGTGTTCGACCTCGACGCCCACGGCGTCGCCATCGTGGGCCCCATCGAGTCCGGGCTCCCCCACGTCGGCCTGCCCGACCTCTCGCTCTCGCAGTACGCCAAGTTGATCGGCGCCGGCATGGGCATCCTCCTCGTCGGTTTCGCCGAGGGGCTCGGTGCAGCCAAGACCTACGCCGCCCGTGACCACGTCGCCATCGACGCGAACCGCGAGCTCATCGGCCTCGGCATGGCCAACCTGGGCGCGGGCGTGACCAGCGGCATGGTCGTCAACGGAAGCCTCTCGAAGACGGCGGTCAACGGCGACGCCGGCGCCCGCAGCCAGGTCTCCGGCCTCATCGTCGCCGCCCTCACCATCCTGACCCTCCTCTTCCTCACGGGACTGTTCGAGGACCTCCCCGAAGCGACCCTCGCCGCGGTCGTGGTGGCCGCCGTCGTCGAGTTGGTCAACGTCACGTCCCTCGCCCGGCTCTACCACGCCTACTCCTCCGACCTGGGGGCCATCTACGGCCCGGCCGCGCGCCCGGACTTCATCGGCGCGATCGTCGCCCTCCTCGGGGTCCTGGTGTTCGACACGCTGCCGGGGCTCGTCATCGGCATCGTCGTCTCGGTGCTCCTGCTCGTGTACCGGGCCTCGCGACCGAACGTCGCCCGTCTGGGCCGGGGCGACGACGGCACCTGGGTCGACGTGGCCCGGCACCCCGAGGCCCGGCCCACGCCCGGCGTCGTCGTCGTCCGCCCCGAGGCCGGCCTGTTCTACGCCAACGCCGACAACGTGAAGGACGACATCCTCGCCGCGCTCCGACCGGACACGCGGACGGTCGTGCTCGACCTCCAGGTGGTGCCCACCATCGACATCACCGCCGTCGACATGCTCGTGCAACTGACCGAGGACCTGTCGGCGGACCACATCCGCCTCCTGATCGCCCGCGACATCGGCCAGATCAGCGACCTCTTCCGCACCTCGGGCGACGGCAAGATCCTCGACCACATCTTCCCGACGGTGCGGGCCGCGGTCGCCGCCGCCGAGCAGCCACCGTCGGCGGCGCCCTCCGCAGGGTCGTGAAGCCCTTCCGCGAGGCGTACCAGGGCCGGGGCGCCTTCGCCTCGGCGAGCCGCCCACCGCTCACGACCCGCTTCGTGCCGTTCGTCCCCTCGATGTCGGGCTACTCGGGCGCCCGGTTGCAGACCGACGCCCTGGCGGGGGTGACCGTGGCGGCGCTGGCCCTCCCGTCGGCCATGGCCTACGCCGAGCTCGCGGGGGCGCCGGTCAGCGCCGGCCTGTACGCCCTGCTCCTGCCCATCGTCGCCTACGCGCTCTTCGGCTCGGCCCCGCGGGTGGTGATCGGCCCCGAGGGCACCGTGGCGCTGCTCGTCGCCACGGCCCTCGCCCCCCTCGCCGCGACGGGGAGCGCCGAGTACGCGGGGCTGGCCGCCATGCTGGCGCTGCTGGTCGGCGCCGTGTTCCTGGCCGCGCGGCTGATCCGGCTCGGCTGGATCGCCGATTACTTCTCCCAGGCCGTGCTGGTCGGGTACATCACCGGCGTCGCCGTCGTGCTCGTGGTCGGCCAGCTCGGCAAGCTGCTCGGCGTCTCCAGCGACCAGGACGGGACGCTCCGCGTGGCCTACGACGTGCTCCGGCACGCCGGCGACGCCAATGCGGCGACGGTGGTGGTCAGCGCCCTCGCGCTCGGCTTCCTCTTCGTGGCGGCGGGGATCAGCAAGCGCATCCCCGGCGCGCTGATCCTGGTGGTGGTCGGCATCGCCGCGTCCTGGTTGTTGGACCTCGCGGCGCACGGGGTCGCCGTGACCGGGTCCGTGCCCAGTGGGTTGCCCTCCCTCACCGTGCCCGACGTGTCGCGCGGCGACCTCGGGACCCTCGGCCTGGCCGCGGTGGCGATCTTCCTCGTCGGGTTCACCGACTCGATCCTCACGGCCCGCTCGTTCGCGGCGCGCCACCACGAGACCGTCGATGCGAACCAGGAGCTGCTGGCCTTCGGGCTCGCCCAGGCGGCCGCGGGGATCACCCAGGGCATCCCGGTCGGCACGAGCGGCTCCCGCACGGCGGTGAACGACGACATGGGGGCAACGAGCCAGGTCAGCGGCCTGGTCGCCGCACTGGTGATCGGCGCCATCCTCCTGTTCCTCACGGGGCCGATCGAGTACCTGCCCTCGGCCATCCTGGGGACGGTCATCGTGTTTGCCTCGTCGAAGCTGATCGACCCCTCCCAGTGGCGCGAGCTCGCCCGGAGCAGCAAGGCCGAGGTCGCCATCGCCGCGGTCACCGCGGTCTTCGTGGTGACCATCGGCGTGCTCCAGGCGATCGTGGTGGCCGTCCTCCTCTCGATCCTCGACGTCATCCGGCGCACGGCGCAGCCGGCCGACGCCGTGCTCGGATGGTCTCCGGACGACGACCGCTACGTCGACGTGGGCGACCACCCGCAGGCGGGGATCACCCCGGGCGTGGTCGTCTACCGCATCCAGGACCGCGTGTTCTTCGCCAACGCCCACTTCTTCAAGCGCCGGCTGTGGGCCGCGGTCGACGGGGCGCCCAAGCCGGTGCGCCACGTGATCCTCGACGCGTCCTTCATCAGCGGCATCGACGCCACCGCCGCCGTCGCGCTCCGTGAGGTCCTCAGCGGCCTGCAGGCCCGCAACATCGAGCTCGAGGTGGCCCGGGCGTCGAGCGAGCTCATGGCGCAGTTCGCGGACGTCGGCCTCGTCGAGGACATCGGCGCCGACCACTTCCACGGGACGGTCACCGCCGCCGTGGAAGCCTGCTCGTGAGCGGTCCTTCAACCAGCCTGACTACAGCCAGCCGGACCGCTTGAACTTCCGGTGGAGCAGCACGGCCGCGATGACCATCAACGACATCCCCCACGCGTACCCGAAGGTCCACGAGAGCTCCGGCATGTGGGCGAAGTTCATCCCGTAGATGCCGGCCAGCACCGTGACCGCCGCCGCGATCGCGGCCCACGCCGACATCTTGCGCATGTCGTCGTTCTGCTGCACGCCCACCCGCGAGAGGTGCGCATCGAAGGCGCTGGACAGCAGGCCGTCGAGCGCGTCGATCTCGTCGCTGACCCTGACGAGGTGATCGGCGACGTCGCGGAAGAACGGCGCCGCCGTCTCCGACACGCCGGCGATCTCCGAATGGGCGAACTTCTGCATCGGCGCCTGGAGCGGGACGACCGCCCGGCGCATCGTGGTGAGCTCGCGCTTGAGCTCGTAGATCCGCTTGGACGAGCGCACCCGTTCCGGGGCGAAAACCGTGGACTCCACGTCGTCGACCGCGTCCTCGAACGCGTCGACGAGATCGCTGTAGCTGTCGACGACCCGGTCGCAGACCGCGTAGACCACCGCGGCCGGCCCCTGCTTCAACACCTCGACGTGCGACTCGAGGTCGTGGCGCACCGGCTCGAGCTCGAAACCGGTGTCCTGGCGCACGGTGACCACGTAGTCGGGGCCCAGGAACACGGCGATCTGCCCGCGCCCGAGGGTGTCCGACCCCTTGTCGTGCGAGAGGGTGCGGAGCACCAGGAACACCATGTCGCCGTACTTCTCCAGCTTCGGCCGTTGGACGGGGTGCACGGCGTCCTCCACCGCCAGGCGATGGATGCCGAAGACGTCGGCGACCCGGCCCATCTCGTCGGCGTCGGGCTCGTGCAGGCCGACCGACACGAAGTCGCCGGGCTGGCCGGCCTTCACCGCGGCGCGCACCGCAGTCAGGTCGTCGGGCTTCGCGTCGACGTGCAGCTTGGTGCCGTTGCGGTACACGGCGGTGTTGGCGATCATGTCGTTCCTCCCGGAGGGTCGGACGGGGGGGTAGCGGCCGGTGGGGCCGTCGAGGCTTCGCTCCGCTGCTCGTGGTACGCGACCGCGGCGGCCACCGTGTCGTGGACGTGGTCCCGGGGCACGAGCTCGAAGAGGCCGTTGCGCTCGAGCACGTCGAGCACCTGGGGCTTCAACCGGGCGAGGTGGAGGTCGACGTGGAGGTCGGCCCCGGCCCTCGCGATCTTCGTGAGGACGTCGGCACCCTCCGAGTCGATGAAGTCGACGCCCTCCATGCTGAGGACCACGGCGGCGAGGTCGGGGCCGGCGTCGATGCGCACCTGGCGCAGCCGGTCGTCGAGCGAGTCGGCGTTCACGAAGAAGAGCCCGCCGTCGAAGCGCAGGACCTTGACCCCCGGGGACGTCTCCCCGTCCGTCACGCGCTCGAGGTCGAAGTAGGCGTCGGACCCGGGCCGCCGCGCCAGCTCGGGGATGTACGGCCGGGCCGACACCGCGATCAGCCACAGCATCGACAGGCCGACGCCGATGGCGACCCCCTGCAGGATGCCGAAGGTCATGACGCCGAGGAGGGCCGCCAGGGCCGCCACGAACTCGATGGGCTTGACGCGGAGCAGGCGCCTCATCTCAGCCACGTTCATCATCCCCATGACGACGGCCTCGATGATCACCGCGCCGAGGACGGCTTCAGGGAGATCCGAGAAGATCGGGGCGAGGAAGAGCAGGGTCAGGACGATGAGCCCGGCCTGGGCCAGGTTGGCGACCTGCGACCGGGCCCCGGCGCCGTCGTTCACCGGGCTCTTGGAAAGGCTGCCGTTGTCGAAGATCCCCTGGAACACGCTGGACGAAACGTTTGACATGCCCTGGGCCAGCAGCTCCTGGTTGATGTCCACCCGGTAGTTGTGCTTCGTCGCGTACTCGCGCACCGCCGCGGTCGTGACCGAGAAGCCGATGAGGAGGAGACCGACCGCGGCGCCCAGCACCATGCTCCAGTTGTCCGCGATGAGACCGAGGTCGGGGATGGCCGGACTGGGCAGCCCGCGGGGCACCTCAGCGATGAGCTCGACACCGTGGTCTCCGAGGTCGAAGACCACGGTGGCGACGATGCCCAGCACGACCGCCACCAGCGCCGCGGGCACCTTCGGGGCGAGGATCTTCAGCGTGAACAACAGCACCAGCGCGCACACACCGACGACGACCGTCGTTCCACTCGCGTCGGGAAGGCCGGCGGCCCAGTCCCACAGCTTCTGCCAGGTGTTCGATCCCGTCTTCTCGGTGCCCGTGATCTTGAACAGCTCGCCCGCGGCCACGTTGACGGCGACCCCGAAGGTGAAGCCCGTCAGCACCGCGGCGGACAGGAACTTCGCGATCCACCCCATCCGCAGGACGGCCATCACCAGGAAGAGCAGTCCCGCCATCAAGACGATGGCGGCCGCCATCGACACCGCTTCCGGTGACCCTGCGGCGGCCACCGACAGCACGGCGGCGCCGAGCACCGGTGCCGTGGAGGAGCCCGGCCCCTGCACCACCTGGCGAGACGTGGTGAACAGGGCGTACAGCGCCATCCCCGCCGCCGCCGCGTAGAGGCCGTTCTGCACCGGGACGCCGCTCAGGCTCGCGTACCCGAGCGAGGTGGGCACCATGATGGCCCACACCGAGAGGGCGGCGACGAGGTCGCCCTTCAACCAGGACCGCTCGTACCGGGGCAGCCACACCAGGATCGGCAGGTACCGCTTCACACCGGGAGACGAGGTGACCTCCGGCTCGCGCGTGCCCTCGCTCATGGTCGTAGCCCTCTCCCCCGACGGGCGTCGGGCTTCGATGCCATCAGATGGCCGGGTCGAAGGGAGTGGGCCGGCCGAGCACGACACGCCACAGACGGCGCACCGCCTCGCGAACACCGATCGCCCGTGCCGCCTTGGAGTAGCCGATGGCGTGCTTGGGCAGGCGCACACGTACCGGTTCCGGGCGGATCGAGAGGTGCAGGGGCGGGTCCATGACCATGGTCTCCCCGTCGAGCCCGATCTCGATGGGGCTGCCCGAAGTCACGTCGAAGGTGGGCGTCGACCAGGAGGTGAGCCCGGCGAAGCGCTCGGGGTGGCCGGCGGCCGCCGCGGCCAGGAACCTCGCCGGTCCGCCGTCCTGGCCGAGCACCAGGGCGACGACCCCGAGCTCGTGGGTGTCCAGTCGGGGCCGGCTCGCCCGCCCGCCGGCGGTCGTGCCGTACGGGTTGTTCGAGATCTGGATGAGGTGGGCGCCGTCGTGCTCGATCCCGTCAGGGCCGGTGAAGCGCAGGTCGAAGGGCTCGGTGTCGGGGCCCAGCACCTGCGGCACGGTCGCGAGCGTGGTGTCCACCTTGGCGTCGCGGTACTCGGGCGACCGCACGATGGCGGCGTAGATCCCGAGGGACACGTTGTTGACGAACACGTGCCCGTTCAGGTCGGCCAGGTCCATCGGGCGCTCCACGGCCTCGTCGTAGGCGTCGAGGGCGCCGACGACGTCGTCACGGTCGAGGCCGAGGTCGAGGGCGAGGTGGTTGCGCGTGCCGGCCGGCACCACGACCATCGGCAGGCCGAGCTCGGCCGCCACGGTGCCGACCATGGCCTGCGACCCGTCGCCGCCGGCCATCCCGAGCACGTCCACCCCGGAGCCGGCGACATCGCGCACGGTCTGCAGCCAGTCCATCCCGGCCTCGAGCACGACGGGTTGGATGCCGCGTCTGGTGCACTCGTCGACCAGGTGGAACCGCTCGGCCTTGCCGCCGCCCGACTTCAGGTTCATGAACAGCACGCCGCGCGTCGCCGGGGGCACGGGCGTCCCCGGCGTCTGGCTCCTGGAGAGGGCGGCGTCGGAGAGGTTCAGCGCGAACCGCGCCAGCGCGACCGCGGCGCCGAGCGCGACGAGGCGAACGAGCAGCGAGACCAGCAGGTAGTCGTCGGCGCCGACCACGACCACGATGAGCCCGATCGCCACCAGCACCGCCAGCGCCGTGGCGACGAGTCGCTTGGCGCCGGTCCGGGTGACGGCGATCCAGGCCGCCGCCAGGAACCCCATCAGCAGCGCCACCTCGATGACCACCCGCAGCGGGTCCGCGACGACGCGTCCCAGCGTCTCCACCACCACCGCCAGGACCAGGACGAGCGCGACCGACGCCGCCACGCGACGGCCACCTGTGGGCCTCTCCCGGTCGGTGCTCACGCTCGCCAAGTCTCCTCACCCCATGGGTCCCGTCGAGTCACGGTGGTTCGCACGGACCCGACCGATCGTACGGTACGGCCGACGCGGGTGACCGGGTGTCACCCGCCCAAGGGTGATCCGGATCGGTCCTGTCCGCGGCGATCACCCCGCTCGGGGTGACAGCGAGTCACCCGATCGAGCCGTAGGTTCCGCCCCGGACGGACGAGCAGCGGAGGGAAGGGCCCAGATGGCAGGCGCCGGGAGCGAGGGGTTCCGCTTCGCGAAGCTCTCGGCGCGACGCGTCTGGAACAGCTTCTGGTTCGTCCCCGGCCTCTACGTGCTCGGGGCGCTGGCCCTCGCCGTGGGCCTGGCCCGATGGGCGGAGGCGTGAACGACGATGACGGACACGTGCGACCGCCGAGGACTTCAGTTGACCGACGGACCGAACCACGGCCCGTGCCCTCCAGGATCGGAGATCCGATGACCACCACCACCACTCCCCGCCACCGTCACCTCGCGCGCGTCGCCGCCCTCGGGGCGACGCTCCTCCTCGTCGCCGTCGGCTGCTCGTCGGGCGACGACTCCGCGGCAACCACGACCACGACCGAGATCTCCACCTGTGCGGCGATGCAGGCCCTGTCGACGTCCCTCGGCACGCTGGTCAGCCAGGACACGCTCACGGGCGGGACCGAGGCGATCCAGGCGGCGTTCACGGACGTGCAGACCTCGTTCGATCAGGTGGAGGCCTCCGCCAGCAGCGACTTCGGCGACGACGTCGACGCCCTCAGCCAGGCCCTCGACCAGCTCTCGTCGGCCATCTCGGGACTGGGTGGCGACGAAGGGGCGGCCGCGACGTTGCGCGCCATCCGTGGTGCAGCCAACGACACCCTCACCGCCTTCGACACCCTGTCCACCGACGTGAGCTCGCAGACATCCGGCTGCGATCTGACCACCCCGACGACCGTCGCTGGTTGACCCACTCGTGGCCCGCAACCGGGATCGCCGTTTCACCCACGGTCAGCCCGAGATGACCAACGGCACTACACCTCAACGCCTTTCCGGCGTACGGTGCGGCGTCACCAGTTGGTCATACTCCCGTCGGGCACCCGACCGGGCCACCCGAGCGAATGGAGGTTCGCAATGACCGTCACCGAGTCGACAGGCTGGGCGCCGTCGGGGGCCTCCGAGGTCGCCGCGGTCGAGCCGGGCACCGCTCACGAGTGGCTGGAGTCGGTGATCGCGCGGGTCCAGCGCCACCACCCGGCGGCGGACCCCTCCCTGGTCGAGCGCAGGGTGGACGAAGCAGCCCGTCACTTCGACGATGCCGGCGTCCACATCTATCTCCCGATACTCGTCGAGCGCCGTGCCTCCCTTGCGGTGAAGGCAGCGCTGACGAGGCCCACAGCATCCACGCTCGACCCTGGGGAACCCTCATGACCATCGCCAAGCTCTTGCCCCTGTCGTTCGTGATGATCGCGGGGCCACAGATCCTCAGCGCCATCTTCCTGGCCACCACCCCGAAGTGGCGCCAGAACTCGGCCGCCTTCGTCATCGGTGGCGCCACCGCGGTCACTGCCTGGGTGACGATCGCCTTCGCGCTCGGCACCGGAGCATCCGACAGCGGGACCACACACACGACGATCGATGTCGTCGTCCTGCTGCTGCTGGCCGCCGCCGCGGTGCACAAGTACGTCACCCGGAAGCAGTCCGAGCCGCCGAAGTGGATGGGCAAGCTCGAGGGCATGGAGCCGAAGGGGTCGCTGCGCCTCGGCTTCCTGCTGCTGGCGCTCTTTCCCGGCGACATCCTCACCGCCCTCGCGGTGGGCGGCTACGCGTCCGGCCAGGGCGAGTCCTGGTGGGCCCTGCTCCCGTTCGTCCTGCTCACGTCGCTGTTCCTCGCGCTGCCCGCCCTCGCCCTCCTCGTGCTCGGTGAGCGGGGCCAGGCCGCACTGCCGAAGGTCCGCGACTGGATGGACGCCAACTCGTGGGTGACCAGCGAGATCGTGCTCTTCCTGTTCATGGCCATGGTCGGATCGAGCCTGGCGTCCTAGCGGCGCCCGCCGGCCCGGAAGGGGAACCGATGCCCGCCAGCGCTCCGACCGATCACGGGGTCCAGATCTTCTCGGCACCATCGAACGCGCCGCGCGTCCACCGCGTCAACGACCTCGTCTCGGCGTTGTCCGCCGTGGCCGCGTTGGTGGTCATGGCCCTGATCGCCGACGACGGGGCCCACTTCGACGACAATTGGTCCACGCTGGTCATCCAGCTTCCCGGCTGGATCCTCTGGGCTGCGCAGGCGGTGTACGTCTCGACCGTCGCCTACGCGGTCGTGCTCGTCGTCGGCGTCGCCGTCGTCGCCCGCCACCGGCTCGAACTGGCCCGCGACCTGGTGCTCGCGGCCCTGCTCGCCAGTGGCCTCGTCGCCCTGCTCAGCCGGCTGGTGGACACCGCGTGGCCCGCCTTCACCCTCGTCAGCACCACCACCCCGGCCACGACGTTCCCGGCGTTCTTCGTGGCCACCACCACCGCGGTGCAGGCCGCGGCAGCGCCGCACCTGAGCGCTCCCGTCCGGCGGTTCGGGTGGGGCCTCGTCCTCACCGGCGCGGCCGCGTCGCTGCTGGGGAACACCAACCAGCCCTCCGACGTGGTCGCCGCCCTGCTCGTGGGCTCGCTCTCGGCCGCGCTCGTCCGCCTCGTGTTCGGCACCACCGCCGGCCTGCCGTCGGTGACCCGGGTGACGGCGGGGTTGCACGACATCGGCGTCGAGGTCACCGACCTGCACTACGCCGAGCGCCAGCCGGTCGGCTCGGCCGTGTTCCACGGCACCACCGCCGACGGGAAGCCCGCCGCGGTGCGGGTGCTCGGCCGCGACGCCTGGGACGCCCGCCGATGGGCGCAGCTGTGGCGGTTCGCCTGGTACCAGGAGGACGACCCGCAGCAGGGGCACTCCCGCCGCGAGCAGGTCGAGCACGAGGCGCTCGCCCTCCTCGTCGCCGAACGCGCCGGCGTCCGGGTCTCCGACCTGCTCGGCGTGGGAGTGAGCACCCAGGGAGATGCCATCGTTGCCAGCGCGAGCGGCGGCGGGGCGCTGAGCACCATCGACCCGGACGGGGTCGACGACGCGATGCTGGCCGCCGTCTGGGAGCAGGTGGGCGTGCTGCACGGTGCGGGTCTCAGCCACGGCGGCTTCAACCCCAACAGCATCCTGATCGATGAGTCGGGCGCGCCGGTCCTGACCGACTTCGCGGCCTCGTCGCTGGCCGCCACCCCCCAGCAACTCGGCGAGGACGTGGTGGGGTTGCTGGTCTCCACCGCGTTGGTCGTGGGGCCCGACCGGGCCATCGCCCAGGCCCGGCAGGCCATCGGCGACACCGAGATCGCCGCGGCCCTCCCCATGATGCAGCCGGCGGCGCTCACCCCCTCGTTGCGTCACCGGGCCCTCCACCAGAAGCTGAAGATCGGCGCGCTGCGCAAGCAGGTGGCGTCCGAGCTCGGTGTCGACGAGCCCGAGCTCGAGAAGCTGCAGCGGGTCAACCCGGCCAAGGTGCTGATGGCGGGCTTCGGCGGGTTCGCGGTCTACACGATCGTGGCCCAGTTGGCCGACGTGGGCTTCTCCACCATCGGCGACGCGCTGTCGACGGCCAGTTGGCCCACCCTGCTGCTGGCCCTGATCCTCGTCGCCATGACCAACGCCACCGATGCGGTCAGCATGGCCGCGGTGTCGCCGAAGCCGGTGCCGGTCGGCATGATCACGCTCGAGCAGTTCGCGGTCAGCTTCATCAACGTCGCGGTGCCCAGCTCCGCCGGGCGCCTCTCCCTCAACATGCGCTTCTTCCAGAAGTTCGGCATCTCGTCGGTCACCTCGACGTCCACGTCGATGATCACCAGCTTCATCGCCTTCCTGGGCCAGGTGGTCGTGATCACGCTGGCCGTCGTCGTCGGCAAGCGCAGCATCGACCTGTCGGGCCTCCAGATCAGCGACAGCGTGATCCAACTCGTCGCGATCACCGTGGCCCTCGTCCTCCTGGGAGCCGTCCTCGTCGTCGCCAGGCCCAAGTGGCGCCATGCGGTCGCCGACAAGCTCCGCTCACCGGTCGACCAGCTGCGCGAGGCACTCGCAGTGGTGAAGGAGCCCGGGAAGCTGCTGAAGTCGCTCGGCGCGACACTCGGCAGCCAGATCCTCGGCGCCGCCGGTCTGGTCCTCTGCGTCCAGGCCCTCGGCGGGTCGATGGACCTGGGCGCGGCGTTGTTCATCAACGTCACCGTCGGGCTCCTGTCCGGAGCGTCGCCGGTACCCGGTGGCATCGGCGTGGCCGAGGCCGGCCTCACCGCCGGCTTGGTGAGCGTCGGTGTCCCGAACGACGTCGCGGTCCCCGCGGTGCTGCTCTACCGGATGATCAGCTACTACCTGCCCCCGATCTGGGGTTGGTTCGCGATGCAGTGGCTCACCCGCCACGACTACCTGTGAGCCGCGCAACACCGAGACGCTGGGCGCATCCACCCACCGCAGCGGTAGGTGGATGCGCCCGGTCTGCGGGTTGATCAGCAGATCTTGCCCCGCTTGTGGGGCTGGTGCGGCTTGGACGAGCGGATCTCGGGGGGCAGGCCGCCCAGCTCCTCGGCGGCGCGGTGGAAGTCCTCGAGGAGGATGCCCGCCATGTCGCGGCTGAGGCCTTCACGCACCACCACCCGGATCACCGCGACGTGGTCGGCGTCCTTGGCCAGGGTGTAGGCGGGCACGATCCAGCCCCGCTCCTTCATCTTGGCGCTGAGGTCGAACGCGGTGAAGCCCACGTCGTCCCTGACCCGCGCGCAGACCAGGGGCAGAGCGTTCGGCTTGCTCATCAGATCGAGGTAGGGGCTGGCCTCGACCAGGCCGGCGAGGAAGGCCGCCGCCTCCGACAGGCGGGTCATCACCTCCGTGTACCCGGCGCGGCCCATGCGCAGGAAGTTGTAGTACTGGGCCACGATCTGGCTGGCGCCCCGAGAGAAGTTGAGGTCGAAGGTGGGCTGGTCGCCGCCCAGGTAGTTCGTGTGGAAGATCAGGTCCTCGGGCAGCTGGCTCTTGTCGCGCCAGAGGGCCCAACCCACCCCCGGGTACACCAGGCCGTACTTGTGGCCCGAGGCGTTGATCGACTTCACCCGCGGCAGGCGGAAGTCCCACGCCAGGTCGGGCTGGGTGAACGGGGCCACGAAGGCGCCGCTGGCCCCGTCGACGTGCAGGGGCACGTCGACGCCGGTGCGCTCCTGCACCTCGTCGAGGGCGTCGGACAGGCCCTGGATGTCCTCGAACTCGCCGGTGTAGGTGGAGCCCAGGATGCCCACCACGCCGATGGTGTTCTCGTCCACCAGCTCCATGGCCAGCTCGGGGTCGATGACCGTGCGCTCGGCGGTGATCGGCACCATGCGGGGCTCGACGTCGAAGTAGCGGACGAACTTCTCCCAGCACACCTGCACCGTCTCGCTCATGACCAGGTTGGGGCGATCGGCCGGCTTGCCCGCGGCCTGGCGGGCGGCCCGCCAGCGCCACTTCATGGCCAGGCCGGCCAGGTGGATGGCCTCGGACGAGCCCACGGTGGCGGTGCCCATGGCGTGCTCGGAGTCGTCGGCGTGGAACAGGTCGGCGAGGATGCTGACGCACCGGTTCTGGATCTCGGTGGTCTGCGGGTACTCGTCCTGGTCGATGCTGTTGACGTTCAGCGTCTCGGCGATCAGCGCCTCGGCCTCGGGCTCCATCCACGTGGTGACGAAGGTGGCCAGGTTGAGCGCCGGGTTCCCGTCGAGCGC
Source organism: uncultured Microthrixaceae bacterium (assembly GCA_964635055.1). GTDB lineage: Bacteria > Actinomycetota > Acidimicrobiia > Acidimicrobiales > DATDAH01 > JAEUJM01. Next base: position 54,610 of record CAZWMT010000027.1, read on the forward strand.
CAACTCGTCGTGGATGAGCTGGTACGCCAACCGGGCCGGCATGTCGTCATCGGGCAGTCGGTACTTGGGCACCGGCGACGACAGGTAGCGGCTGCCGTACGCGGGAGCCAGCGCGTCGTCGGGGTCGTTGTCGGTGTGGGTGAACATGGCGCCTCCTGAGGGTCGGAGCGGAGCGTAACCGCGGGGTACACGGTGGGGAGGGGAGACGGGCCATACTCGTGGCGATGCCGGACGCGGGACACAGCCTCGGCGTGGTGGCCGGAATGGTGCTGGCCGGCACGGTGCTCTTCTCGGCCCTCCAGACCGTGGTGTTGCCCAGGGGCGGCTTCACGGGCATCACCCGCTTCGTCTTCGCCGTGGCCGACCGCGTGTTCGTCAGCCACGGGCACCGGCGACCGGTACCGAAGCGCTTCTCGTCGCTCTACGCCCCGGTGGCCCTGGTGTCGCTGCCGTTCGCCTGGTGCATGCTCGTCACCTTCGCGTTCGCCCTCATCTTCTGGGGCCTCGACGAGGGCTCGTTCTACGACGCCTTCGTGGTGAGCGGCTCGTCGCTGTTCACCCTTGGCTTCGCCAAGCCCGACGGCGCCGGCCTCACGTGGCTCACCTTCGTGGAGGCCACGATCGGCCTCGGGTTGGTGGCGCTGTTGATCAGCTTCCTCCCCACCCTCTACGCGGCCTACTCGGACCGCGAGCGGGGGGTGGGCCTCCTCGAGCCCCTCGTGGGCACACCGCCGTCGGCCGTCGAGTTGCTCCGGCGCCTCCACGTGGCCCATTCGGTGGACGGCTCGACGGTGTGGACACCCGCGTCGCAGTGGTTCGTGGCCCTGGCCCAGAGCCACACCGCCTTTCCCGCGCTCTGCTCGTTCCCGTCCCAGCAACCGGGTCTGTCGTGGGTGGTCACGGCGGGCACGGTGCTCGACGGTGCCGCGCTCCGGCTGTCGCTGTTCCACGGCGACCGGCACCTCGTCGCGGATCCGCAGGACCCCACCGCCGCCGACATCGCACCGGCGGTCCTCGTCCTGGCCCACGGCATCCCGGCGATGGGTCGCGTGGCGCGCAGTGCCGGCCTCGACGTGCCCGAGCCCGCCGGGCTGATCGAGCTGCTGGCCGCGGCCGGCGACGAGCTGCCCGCGATCTCGGTGACCCGCGACGAGTACGACCGCGCCGTGCGGGAGCTGGTCGCCGCCGGTGTGGCCCGCGACGCAGGCACCGGCGCCGTGGCGACCACCGCTCCCGAGCCCGGCGACACCGGCACGGTCGACACCGGCGCGGTCGACACCGACCGCGGATGGCACCGCTTCGTCTGGCTGCGCTCGGGGTACGACACCGCGGTCATGGGCCTGGCCGGCCACACCCGGGCCCCTGACGCGCCCTGGACCTCCGACCGGGCCCTGCACGTCGGCCGATCCCGGTTCTTCAGCCGGCGCCCGCTGCCCCTCGACGCCCCCTGAACGACCGTCGCAGCGGCCGTCGCCGCCCGGGTGACAGAAGGGACCTTCGGCACTGACCAACGCCGACGGTGTCGCTCAGAATGAGCGACGATCACGTACACGCGTGATCCCGACAAGGTCGTGTGGCCATCCGGTCGCCGACCACGAACAATGGGGGAATCCACCATGGATGACGCACCGAGCGGCTGGGCCGTCGGCTGGACCGCCTTCGCCGGCTTCATGATGATCATGATCGGCTCGTTCCACGCCATCGCCGGCATCGCCGGCATCGCCAAGGACGACGTCTACGCCGTGACGACCAACTACGTGTTCAAGTTCGACTCCACGACCTGGGGCTGGATCCACCTCGTCGTCGGCATCATCGTGGTGCTCGCCGGCATCGGTGTCTTCAGCGGAAACGTCCTGGCTCGCACCGTCGGCGTGCTCCTGGCCATCGGCAGCGCGATCGCCAACTTCGCGTGGCTGCCGTACCAGCCGGTGTGGTCGGTGGCGATGATCGCGGTCGACATCGCCATCATCTGGGCCCTCACCGCCCACGGGCGCGACATCGCGGCCACCTGATCGCCGCACCCACGTTCGGTCCGGGTGGCGCCGACCGCCATCCGGACCGAACGTGAACGGCGGGTTACGCTCCGGCGATGGCGAGCACCGGCCTGACGAAACGGCGCCTGCCGGTGCTGCGGGGGCTGCTGCCGATGGACCGGGCGACGGTGCCCGCCGAGGTGCTGGCCGGCGTCACCCTCGCGGCACTCGCCATCCCCGAGGTGATGGGCTACGCCACCATCGCCGGCATGCCGGTCATCACCGGCCTCTACACGATCGTGCTGCCCATGCTGGCGTTCGCGGTGTTCGGGTCGTCCCGTCACCTGGTGGTCGGCGCCGACTCGGCGACCGCAGCGGTGATGGCCGCCGGCCTCGCCGGCATCGCGGCCAGCGGATCGTCCGAGTACGTGGCCCTCGCCGGCCTGGTCGCCCTCATGGCCGGGGCGTTCATGCTGCTGGCCCGGCTGGTCCGGTTGGGGTTCCTGGCCGACTTCCTCTCGCGCACGGTCCTCATCGGCTTCCTCACCGGTGTCGGCATCCAGGTGGCCTGTGGTCAGGTGGGCGGCCTGCTGGGCATCCCCGAGGGCACCGGCACCACCGTGTTCGGCCACACCGACACGGGGACGATCGGCAAGCTGGTGGACACCCTGCAGAACGGGATCGGCGACATCAGCTGGTCGACCGTCGCGGTCTCGGCCGGCGTGATCGTGGTGATCCTCGGCACCAAGCTCGTCACCAAGAAGGTGCCAGGCGCGCTGATCGCGGTGATCGGCTCCATCTTCGTCAGCTGGCAGTGGGACCTGGCCGCCCATGGGGTGTCCACCCTGGGGAAGGTCCCCGGCGGGCTGCCGTCCATCGGGATGCCTGGCGCCGGGTGGTCCGAGGTGCCGGCGCTGCTGGGCACCGCGGCGTCGATCTTCATCCTCATCCTGGCCCAGAGCGCCGCCACCTCGCGTGCCTATGCGGCCAAGTACAACGACGCCTTCGACGAGAACGTCGACCTGGTGGGCCTGGGCGCCGCCAACCTGTTCGCCGGCATCTCGGGCACCTTCGTGGTGAACGGCAGCCCCACCAAGACCCAGATGGTCGACGGTGCCGGCGGCCGCAGCCAGTTGGCCCAGATCAGCACCGGGGCCATCGTGGTCGTCGTCCTCCTGTTCCTCACCGAGCCGCTGCAGTACATGCCCAACGCGGTGCTGGCCGCGGTGGTGTTCCTCATCGGCATCGAATTGGTGGACCTGGGCGGCATGCGCACCGTCCTTCGGCTGCGCCCCGACGAGTTCGTGGTGGCCACCGTCACCACCGTGGCCGTCGTGGTGGTGGGAGTCCAGCAGGGCATCGTTCTGGCCATCATCGTGTCGCTGCTCGACCACCTGCGCCGTTCCTACCGGCCGGCCACCTCGGTGCTCATCCCCCACCGGGGTGATCCCGCCTGGCGGGCGGTGCAACTCACCCCCGACGCCCGCACCCTCCCGGGCCTGGTGGTGTACCGGTTCGCCGGCACCCTCTACTACGCCAACGCCAATCACCTCATGGAGGACGTCACCCGCCTGGTCGCCGACGACGGCGCCGACTCCGAGGCGCCGATCCGGTGGTTCTGCCTCGACGCCGCGGTGATGGCCGACGTCGACTACAGCGGCGCGCAGACGCTCCGCCAGGCGCAGACCGAGCTGGACGAGCATCACATCCGCTTCGTCATCGCCGAGACCCTCGACGACGTTCGCCGTCAGCTCGACCGCTACGGCATCGTCGACCTGCTCGGCGAAGACGCCTTCTACCCGACCGTCTCCGACGCGGTCGCCGCGTTCCGCCAAACCACCAGCTAGGACACCTCATGGCCCCTGACTACGACCAGACCCAGATGACCATCGACGAGCGCATCGCCTACGGGCGGGCGGCCCGCGAGAAGGTGACCCGCAAGAGCCACGGCGAGTGGGCGCCGGCCGCCAACCGCACCGACCCCATCGCCTTCATCGAGGAGCAGGCCACCACCCGCGTGCCCGAGCTGGTGCCCCTGCGCCACGGCCGGATGGCCGCTTCGGCATTCGCCTTCTACCGGGGCGCAGCGCTGGTGATGGCGGCCGACCTCGCCTCCGTCCCCCACTCCGACCTCACCGTGCAGCTGTGCGGCGACGCCCACCTGTCCAACTTCGGCCTGTTCCAGTCACCGGAGCGGGCGCTGGTGTTCAGCGTCAACGACTTCGACGAGACCCTGCCGGGACCGTTCGAGTGGGACGTCAAGCGCCTGGCCGCCAGCATCGAGATCGCCGGCCGGTCCCGGGGCTTCCCGGCCACCACCACGGGGCCCATCGTCGAGCAGACCGTGCGCTACTACCGCGAGGCCATGGCCTCGTTCGCAGCCACCAGCAACCTCGACACCTGGTACGTCCACCTCGACATCGCCGGGATCCAGGCCCGATGGGGCGCCCAGGCGAAGGCCAAGGAGAACGCCAGCATGCAGCGACTCGTCACCAAGGCCGAGTCGAAGACCAGGATGAAGGCGCTGGCGAAGCTCACCGAGACCGTCGATGGCCAACTGCGCTTCCGCAACACCCCACCGCTGCTGGTGCCGTTCAAGGACCTCATGGGCCCCGACGAGGTCCGGGCCCACGACGTGGTCGTCGGGGTGCTCAAGTCCTACCGCGACACGCTGAGCGCCGACCGGCGGCACCTGCTCGAGACGTACCGCTTCGTCGATCTCGCCCGCAAGGTCGTGGGGGTCGGCTCGGTCGGCACCCGCTGCTGGGTCGCCCTCTTCGTCGGCCGCGACAACGACGACCCACTGTTCCTCCAGATCAAGGAGGCCGAGGCGTCGGTGCTCGAACGGTTCCTGAGCCCCACCGAGTTCCCCGAACAGGGCGAGCGGGTGGTCGAGGGCCAGCGCCTCATGCAGGCCACCAGCGACATCTTCCTGGGATGGGAGCGGGTGCCCGGGACCGTCTCCCTGGACGGCCGCGATCACGACTACTACATACGCCAGCTCTGGGACGGCAAGGGCTCGGCCGAGGTGGAGACGATGACGCCCCACAGCATGGGCATGTACGGAGAGATGTGCGCCTGGACGCTGGCGCGGGCCCACGCCCGCTCCGGCGACCCGATCGCCATCAGCGCCTACCTGGGCACGAGCAACCGGTTCGACAAGTCGATCGCCCTCTTCTCACGGAGCTACGCCGCGCAGAACCTGCTGGACCACCAGGCACTGGTGGACGCCATCGCCTCGGGCCGCCTCGAGTCCATGCCCGAGCCCGTCTGATCGCCTGTTTGATCGCTCTTCGGCTGACGCCTCATCGCATCATCAAGGCTTCGCTCGTCCCTCGCTTCGCCGCGCTCCAGGGAGCGCCGCTCCCGCTTCCTCGAGACAGCGGGCCCCGCTCGGTCACGAGGTTGCTGCGGCGACCTCGTCCTGGGCCTGGTACTCGGCGAGGAGGCGCTTCTCGTCGTCGTGGCGGGGGAACAGGAAGAAGACCAGGGCGGCGCCGCCGAGGATGGCCACGATGCCCGCCAGGTAGGCCCAGTCCTGGCCGTCCACGAACGACGAACGCGCCGCCTCGGTGATCTGCGACGCGTAGGTGGGATGGGCGGCGGCCACCGACTCGGCGCTGGCGAAGGAGCGCTCGAGCTGGGTCTGCACGCTGTCGGTGATCTTGGCCTGGTCGGCCGCCGGGGCACCGGCGATGGCCGTGGCCACCGCGGCGGCGTAGCCCGCGGTGAGCAACGCCCCCATGATCGACTGCATGATGGCGCCACCCAGGTCACGCTGCAGGTCGGCGGTGCCCGAGGCCATCCCGGCCCTGGTGACGGGCACCGAGCCGGTGAGCGAGTGCGACGCCGGGGTGCCGGCCAGGCCCACGCCCAGGCCCACGAACGCGTACGCCAGGCCCACCAGCCAGTACGAGATGCCGTCGTTCCAGAAGACCAGCATGGTCAGGAACCCGAGCAGGCAGAACACATACCCGCTGAGCAGGGTGAACCGGGCGCCCCTGGCCTCGACGAGCTTCGCCGAGCGGGGCGCGGCGAGCACCATGCAGACCACGGCGGGCAGGATGGCGGCGCCGGCGTCGAGGCTGGAGTAGCCCAGCACGTTCTGCAGGAACTGCTGGCCCACGAACATCGCGCCCATGAGCGAGCCGAACACGATGATGCCCGCGCATGCGGCCACCCAGAAGATCCGTCGGGCCGCCACCTCCAGGTCGTAGAGCGGGTTGGCGGCGCGCCGCTGGCGGAGGACGAACGCGGCGCCCGCCGCGAGCGCGATCACCGCCAGGCCCAGCGCCACCACGCCCTCGTCGGGCACGGGGGCGACGTTGATGGCCAGCACGAGGGCCGCCACCATCAGCACCGACAGGATCCCGCCGAGGTTGTCGACCGGGTCGGACGACTCGTTGACGTGGGCGGGTACCAGGCGGAGGGCCAGCACCAGGGCCACCACGGCCAAGGGGATGGTGATGAGGAACACCGAGCCCCAGTAGAAGTGCAGCAGGAGCGCGCCCGCGACGAGCGGGCCCAGCGCGGAGACGCCCCCGCCGAGCGCCGACCACAGGGCGATCGACCGGGTGCGGGCCGGCCCCGACCACAGTGCGGTGATGAGCGCGAGCGTGGTCGGATAGGCCATGCCCGCAGAGATGCCGCCCAGGATGCGGGCGGCGATCAGCACGCCGATGGACGGTGCGAGGGCGGCCATGAGGCAGGCGGGGATGGACAGCGACACGCCCAGGAGGAGCATGAGCTTGCGGCCGTACCGGTCGCCCAGCGCCCCCAACCACAGCACGGAGGCGGCCAGGCCCAACGAGTAGCCGATCGCCACCAGATCGAGGGTCGTCTGGGCTGCGGTGAACGCCGTGCCGATGTCGGGCAGCGCCACGTTGGCCACGGCCAGGTTCAGGTTGGCGACGGCGGCCACCAGGATCAGGGCCAGCAGGACGAGTGGCCCTCGGTCCGGTGCGCTGCCGGCCTCGGGGTCGCTAGGGGTCGCGCTGGTCTGCTTGCTCATCGTCCGCTCCTGTGACCACTCCGGAGAACGCTAGTGCTCGCTCGGTGGCGAGTCCCTGGCCGTCACTAGCCTGGCGCGATGGCCCCGGTCCCCGTGTCGCTCGGTCGCCCACGCGACAGGCCCCTCGGCCCCCCGGCGCCCGACCCCCGACCACCCACCGCCCCGGCGCAGTTCCACGTGCTCGCGAAGCCCACCGGGCCCATCTGCAACCTCGACTGCACCTACTGCTTCTTCCTGTCGAAAGAGGCGCTGTACCCGGGCGACCGCTTCCGCATGAACGACGACGTCCTCGAGGCGTACATCACCCAGCTCCTGGAGGCCCACGCCGCCGCCCCCACCGTGACGATCGCCTGGCAGGGCGGCGAGCCCACGTTGATGGGGGTCGACTTCTTCCGGCGGTCGGTGGAGCTGGCCGAGTCGCTGAAGCGGCCGGGCCAGACACTCGAGCACACGATCCAGACCAACGGGACCCTGCTCACCGACGAGTGGTGCGAGCTCTTGGCGGAGCACCGGTTCCTCGTCGGCATCAGCATCGACGGGCCCCCGGCGATGCACGACACGTACCGGGTCGACAAGCGGGGCGAGGCCACGTCGGCCAAGGTGCTGCGGGGCCTCGATCTGCTGAAGGCCCACCGCGTCGACTGGAACGTGCTCTGCACGGTCAACGCCGCCAACCAGGACCACCCGCTCGAGGTCTACCGCTACTTCCGCGACGACCTCGGCGCCGAGCACATCCAGCTCATCGCCATCGTGGAGCGGGACAACGACACCGGCTTCCAGGAGGGCGACCAGGTCACCTCACGGTCGGTCGATCCCCAGGCGTGGGGCACGTTCCTGATGGCGGTGTTCGACGAGTGGCTCCGCCACGACGTCGGCCGGGTGTTCGTCGCCCACTTCGACGCCGCGCTCGCGTCCTGGGTGGGCGCCCCTGCGTCACTGTGCATCTTCGGTGAGACCTGCGGCGACGCCGTGGCCCTCGAGCACAACGGCGACCTCTACTCGTGCGACCACTTCGTGGAGCCCGAGCACCTGGTGGGCAACATCACCACGACGCACCTCGTCGAGCTGCTGGCCTCGCCCCAGCAGCGGGCTTTCGGCCTGGCCAAGCGCGACACGCTGCCGCAGTACTGCCTGGACTGCGAGGTGCGCTTCGCCTGCAACGGTGAGTGCCCCAAGAACCGCTTCACCCGCACGCCCGACGGCGACCCGGGCCTCAACTACCTGTGCGCCGGCTACCGGCGGTTCTTCAACCACATCGACGGGCCGATGCGCCTGATGGCCGATCTGTTGCGCCAGGGCCGCTTCGCCGACGAGGTGATGGGCGTCTTCGCCCGCGCCGGTCGCAACGACCCGTGCCCGTGCGGCAGCGGCCGCAAGGCGAAGCTGTGCCACGGCCACTGAGGCGCGAATCGCCGTGTCCCCGGAACTACGGTGCCCACGCACATGAGCGGAGCACCCTTGTCAGGTGGCGGCAGCCATGAATGAGCCGAAGGCGCGGTTCTGCGGCGCGTGTGGCGAGCCGCTCGCACGCGAGGCGCGGTTCTGCCCGTCGTGCGGCGCGCCGATCCAGCCCCCAGCCCCGGCGAGCCCGGCCACGCCGCTGCCGCCGCTGCCCGGCACACCCGCGCCCGTCGCCGCTCCTCCCGCGGTGCGCGCCACCTCGGGGAATCGCACCCTCCTGATCATCGGCGGCCTGGTGGTCGCCGTCGTGCTCGTGGCCGGCTTCGTCGCCACCCGCCCCGACGACGTACCGGCCAACCGGCTCACCGCGGACGGCCTCGGTCCCCTCCGGATCGGCATGTCCGTCGACGAGGCGCTGGCGACGGGGTGGATCGAGGAGGACGAGGACGACGTGTTCGGGATCCGGGAGGCGTGCGGGTACGGATCGGTCACCGACACCGCTGCGGTCGACCCCGACGACGTGTCCGTCCTGTTCCTCGACGGCGACCTCTCCCTGATCAGCGCGTACGGGGACAGCGTGGTCGTCGGCCCCGGCGACCTTCGGGTCGGCAGCGACGAGTCCGAGCTACGGGCGGCGTTCGGCGACGGGATCGAGGAGAACGTCGACATCTACGGATCGACCCACCTCGACGTGATCGAGGGCGACGCCGGCATGTCGTTCCAGCTGGCCGTCGACGAGAGCGGCTCCGGCGAGCCGACGATCAGCTACGTCGAGGCCGGCAACACCGCGGGGCTGAGCCTGGTCGAAGGATGCGCCTGAGCCGCACCCGACGGCGCACACCGCACAGCGCACGTCACACGGCACCGACGGGTCACGCGCACGCGCTAGAACTCACTCCAGCCGATCCGGCGCCGCCGGCGCCCCAGACCAGGAGAGTCCCATGCCCATCGACACGTTCGTCGCCTACGTCGGCATCTACCCCAACCTCGAGGCCGCCGAGGCCGACTACCAGGCCGTCAAGGTGCTGCACACCGAAGCCGACCTGCTCGACGCCTACGACGCCGCCGTGGTCTCGAAGCCCATCGACGGCAAGGTGAAGATCACCAAGAAGCACGAGACCCCCACCCGGGTGGGCGGCGTGCTGGGTGGCGGCATGGGCCTGGCCACCGGCCTGGTGGTGGCGCTGTTCCCGTTCGCCGCCATCGGTGGCGGCCTGCTCGCCGGCGCCACCGCCGGTGGCGCGCTCCTCGGCTCGCTCGCCGGCCACGCGGCCGCGGGCATGAGCCGCCACGACCTCAAGGAGCTCGGTGAGCTGCTCGACGCCGGTCAGGCCGGCCTGGTGGTGGTCGGGGTGGCCGACATGGGCGCCCGGATCGAAGAGGCGATGAAGCAGGCCGACAAGCTCGAGCGCAAGGAGCTGGCCGCCGACGCCGAGGCCATCGAGGCCGACGCGTCCGCCCACTCCTGAGGGCCGGGGCCCGGGCGACCCGCGCTCGGGCCCCAGCGCGGCGTTCTCGAGGCAATGCCCCCCGGAATCCGGGCGCTATTGCCTCGAGTTCGGTCCGCCTTGGTTCTCGAGGCAATGCCCCCCGGAATCCGAGCGCTATTGCCTCGAGTCTGCCGGCCGCCGCTCGCTCGGCTCGGCTGCGGGATCCGACCGCGCGTGGCCGAGGTGGCCTCAGCGGTCGTGGTGGGAGACGGGGTGCACCCGGTCGCGGAGGTCGATGCCGAACACGGCGCCGGGGCCGGCGGGGTGCAGGCGCTCGAGGTCGTGGTTGAACAGCCATGCCTCGAGCTGCGGCGGCGGCAGCGGTCGGCTGAACAGGAACCCCTGGGCGGCCACGCACCCCATGCGCACGAGCGAGCGGGCCGACGCCGTCGTCTCCACCCCCTCGGCCACCACGTCGAGGTCCAGGTTGCGAGCCAGGTCGATGATGGCGTGGACGATGGTCTCGGCCGTGCGGTCGGCAGCCATGGACGCGATGAACGACTGGTCGATCTTCAAGGTGTCGACGTCGAGGGTGGTGAGGTACGACAGCGAGGAGTGACCCGTGCCGAAGTCGTCGATGGCCACCCGGGCACCGAGGTCGCGCAGCCGTTCCATCATCACCGCGGCGCGGCCGGGGTTGGCCATGAGGGTGGTCTCGGTCAGCTCGATCTCGAGTGCCGCGGCCGGCAGGCGCTCGGCCGCCAGCATCGTGCCGATGGCATCGACGAGGTCGTCCTCGACCAGGTTGCGGGCCGACACGTTCACCGACACCCGCAGGGGACGGCCCTCGCGATGCCAGGCACCAGCCTGCGCGATGGCCATCCCCAGCACGTGGCGGGTGAGCGGGTGGATGATGTCGGTGCGTTCGGCGACGTGGATGAACTCGTCGGGCGGCAGGTTGCCGCGGCCGGGCTGGCGCCACCGCACCAGCGCCTCCACGCCGATGATCTCGCCCTCGCCCAGACCCACCTGCGGCTGGTACTCGAGCACCAGCTCCTCGGCTTCGATGGCGTGGCGGAGCCGGCCCACCACGGCCAGGCGCTTGGGGCTGTAGTGGTCGAGGTCGGACGCGTAGACGGCCACGCCCGAGTGGTCGGCCTTGGCCGTGTACATGGCCACGTCGGCCTGGCGCAGCAGGCCCGAAGCGTCGACCTCGTGGTCGCCGGGCACCGCGACGCCGATGCTGGCGTCGACGTCGACGTCGATGCCGCCCACGGTGAAGGGCCGGCGCAGCTGGTACAGGACCTCGAGGGCCCTGCGGCCGGCGCTGTCGCCGTCGGGCGCCGCCACCAGCAGGGCGAACTCGTCGCCGCCCAACCGGGCCAGCAGGTCCTCGTCGGCCAGCCAGGGCCCGAGTCGGCGGCCCACCTCGATCAACAGCTCGTCGCCGCTGGCGTGACCCAGGGTGTCGTTGACCTCCTTGAACCGGTCGAGGTCGATCAGCAGCACCGCCACCCGGGCCCCGTCGGTGAGGCGCTCGCCGAGGCGGCGGTGGAACAGCGTGCGGTTCGGCAGGCCCGTCAGCGGGTCGTGCGTGGCGAGGAACTCGTTGTCGGCCGACTCGGCCCGGAGGCGGTCGACCAGGCCCACGTTGCGCAGCGACACCGCGGCGTGTGAGCAGAGCGTGCTGAACAACACGCCGTCCTCATGGTCGAATCCCCGGGTGGCGCCGCTGCGGTCGCCCACACCGATCACCACCCGCCGGCCGTCACCGACGGCGAGGCACTCCACGATCGCCTCGGACAGCCCGCCGGCCTCCATCTCGTCCGACGCCTCGCCGCCCGGGCCGTACAGCCGCACCCCCGCACCCGGCATGGCCATGACCGACCGGTCGAACGCCGACACCGGCTCGAGCGCGACGGTGGCCTCGACGGCGTGGTACACCCGCTTCGGGGCGCCCGGGGCGTCGGGCGACCACACCCACGCGGTGTCGGCCCGCAACACGTCGGCGATGCGGGGCAGCAGGCTGATCTCGACCTCACCCACCGCGACGGCGGCACCGAGGTCGCGGGCGAAGCCGTCGAGGCGCTGCATGGCGTGGTACCGGGCGACGACCCGGGCGTAGGCCCGGGTGACCCCGACGACGAAGACCAGGATGGGGAGGGCCAGCCAGGCCTCGACCGCGTCGTTCTTCAACCCGCCGGCGATCAGCAGCGCCACCGAGATGTCGACCACCGCGACGACCATGGGCACCCAGATGCCCCGGAGCAGCGAGGGCTCCCACTCGCCCTGGTACAGGCTGATGGCCGCCGTGATCACGGCACCACCGACGAGGTCGGCGGTGATGACGGCGAGCGCCGCGGCCACCCATGCCTGCGGGCCGAGCGACTCGGGCACACCGACGGCGGCCACCACCAGTCCGGCGGCGGCGATCTCGAGCGCGTGCGACAGCAGGTTGAGCGTGAGCTTCAGGGGGTCCTGGTGCCGGACCAGGCCGAGCACCACCCACGAGGCCGCCACCCGGGCCGCGATCAGCAACGGGATGGGCAGGAACAGCAACCCGATCACCAGGGGCACCGAGGTGAAGCTGAACGAGTGCGACTCCCGTCGCAGCTCGATCTCCACCTCGAACAGCTCGCAGGCCACGTAGAGCGCGCCGACGAGGCCGACGATGGCCCACCGCACCTCCGAGCCGGTGAACGACTGCGGCACGACCGTCACGACGAGGAGGGCCACCAGCGCCACGCACAGCACCAGCACCCGCCGGCGGCCGGCGTCCTCGGCCTCGTCCACGGCTGGTGCCGACTCGGTGTCGATCGGCGGCGCGAGGGCGGCCTCGGCCGCCACCGTGGCATCCACCTCAGCAGCCCGTCAGTTCCACGTGCCGTCGCGCCAGGTGTGGCCCCGCCACGTGTGTCCCAACCACAGGTCGGTGCGCCAGGTGTGGCCGCTCCAGAGCTCGGATCGCCACGTGTGACCCAGCAGGGGCGACCCGGCCGCACCGGCCGCGAGCCACTGCCCGCCGGCCCAGACGCTCCCGTTCCACATGCCGCCATCCCACGCGTTGCCGACGGCCGACAGCGGCGCCCACACCGACGGCACCCAGGGCGCCCCCTGCAGGTCGATCTCGCCGCTCAGCACGGTGCCGTCGGCGGCCTCGAGGTGGCCGCCGCCACGGGCCAGCTCGATCGAGCCCATGCCGGTGGAGACGGGGTAGGACTGGGTGACGTCGGGGGTCGCGGTCCGAAGCGCCGCCCGTAGGTCGACCAGGCCGGCGCCCTGCGCAGGGGGCGAGCCGGGCAGGTCGCGGGCCGACGCCATCAGGATCGCCTTCACCTGGTCGGGCCGCAGCTCGGGCCGGTCGCTCAGGATCTGGGCTGCGGCACCGGCCACCACCGCCGCCGCCTGCGACGTGCCCGAGCCCTTGAAGAAGCTGCCCGCCACCACCGCGTCGGGGTTGGCCAGATCGATCGCGGAACCAGGGTCGCGCAGGCCGAGGATGGACACCCCCGGTGCCACCAGGTCGACCCCGCGTTCCGGGGTTCCCACCGCCGAGAACGAGGCGACCACGTCGTCGTTGCGGTCGCCCGGGATCCGCATGTCGGCCGCGCCCACGGTCAGCACGTACGGGTCGACCGCCGGATCGGCCAGCGGCCCCGCAGAGTTGCCGGCGGCGACGACCACGACGATCCCGTTGCGCCAGGCGGACTCGACGGCGTGGGCCAGCGGATCGACCAGGTACGACTGGGTCGAGTCGGTGCCGCCCGACAGGCTCAGCACCCGGATGTTCATGCCGGGGTCCTTGCGGTGCTGGGTGACCCAGTCGACCGCCGCGATCATCTGCGACACGTCGGTGGCGCCGTCGGCCCCGCCCACCTTCACGTTCACCAGCCGGGCCTCGGAGGCCATCCCGCCCTCGCCGCCGATGATGCTGGCCATGTGGGTGCCGTGGCCGAAGGCGTCGATGCCGGCAGGCATGCCCGCCTGGAAGTCGAGCGACAGGTCGGGCCCGTTGACGATCAGGTTCGGGTCGTCGAGACCGGGGACCGGCGCGATGCCGGTGTCGACCAGGGCCACGTCGATGCCGGCGCCCGTGGCGTCGCGCCGTTCGGCCCAGTCGGAGCGCACGATGTCGCGCACCTCGCGCCGCAGGATGGGTCGTACCGTGCCCCAGGCCCGGAACTCGTTGCCCCACCGCTGGCGGCCGCCCGGCTCGTTCCAGCCCGACTCACGCCCGTGATCGGCCGCCGCCGGTGCCACCGGGGTGGCCACGAGCGCGGCCACCACCAAGGCGACCACCAACACGACTGCTCGAAGCAACCGCCACCGCCACGAGTACACCGGATTCTCCCGCCCCGGAGATGTCCCCACTTCGCCCCCCAGGTTTTCGCCCCCAACAACGGAGATGAGCATAGATCACTTCACGTGGCATAGCAAACGCTGAAAGTGGTATTTCGCACCGCGAGAAGTGACTGACCCAACGGTCAGACCCGAGGTGGATCATCGGGTCTGGGCCACGAACCCTGCCGGTCAGGGCGCCGCCGGTGCCACGGGCTCCGGGTCGTCGGTGGCGACCGCCGGTGGGTCGCCGGCGCGGCGACGGATGGCGAAGCCCACGAGGGGGTACACCAGGACCGAGAGCATGCCGGCGCCCACCAGGGCGGCGGCGTTCTCGGGTCGCATCCGGTGGGTCTCGAGCCCGATGCCGGTGATCACGACCACCAGGGGCAGGGCCGTGGCCGAGAAGAACGCCAGCGCGGCACGGTCGGGACGGGGCAGGTCGTGCCGGTACAGCAACAGCGCCGGAAGGCCCCGCACCACCAGGAACAGCATCAGGAACAGCGGCACGCGCAGCACCGTGGAGGGGTCGTCGAGCAGGGCGTCGAGATCGAACTTCATGCCGCTCACCACGAAGAACACCGGGACGAAGAACCCGAAGCCGATGGCCTCGAGCTTGCTGCCGACCACCTCTTGATCGTCGCCGGCGGTGAACAGCCGCACGATGATGCCGGCCGCGAAGGCGCCCAGGAGCACGTCGAGCCCGAGGTGCGAGGCCACCCACACCAGCACCACGATCATCAACACCGCGATGCGGACGGGCAACTGCGCGCTCGAGTTGAGGTGCCGCTGCATCAACTCCACCACGCGTGGCGACCGCGCCCGGGTGGCGAGCAGGGTCGCGCCCACGGCGAGAGCGATGAAGGCGACGAGAAGGAGCGCGGTCGTGCCGGGGTTGTCGCTCGTGAGCAGCAGCGCGATGGCGACGATCGGCAGGAACTCGCCCACGGTGCCCACGGCCAGGATGTGCGCCCCGAACGGGGTCTCGAGCGCATCGGCATCGCGCAGCATCGGCAACAGCGTGCCCAACGCGGTGGTGGTGAGCGAGAGCCCGATCAACAGGTCGGAGAGGGCGAAGCCCTCCACCACCAGCACGCCCGCGACCGAGAGCGCCAGCACCAGCGACACGCCCCATCCCAGCGTGGCCCGGCTCAGCGGCCGGCCCTTGATGCGCTCGAGGTCGATCTCGAAGCCGGCGAGGAACATCAGGAAGCTCAGGCCCAGGTTGCCGAAGCCGGCCACGATCACCGTGACGTCGGCCCAGCCCAGCACCTGCTGGCCGATCACGATCCCGAGCGCGATCTCGAGCACGACCCCGGGCACACGGAACCGGCGCAGCGCCTCGGCCAGGAGCGGCGCCACCACCGCGGCCACCACGATGAGCGTGAGCGAGGATGCGCTGGAGGAATCCATGCGGCCCGGAGGCTAACCCTTCGGTGACGGCGCTTCTGCGGTCTCCTAGGGTCGGGGCCGTCATGGCACGCAGCGCCCACCTCGAGGGCACCCCCGAACGGGTGCTGCCGGTCCTCACCTCGGCGATTCGGCACCGCTGGACCGCGTCGGTGTTCGGCATCGTGGCCGAGGGCTCGGTGCGGCGCCGACCGAGCGACGTGGCCCGGCTGGTGACCTCGGTGGCGGTCGTCGGCGTGACCGCGGCCGCGGCCCGCGAGGGCACCGTCATCGAGGCGGGGGTGCTCTCCTTCCTCGCCAGCCTGCCCGGCAGCCTCGGCAGCCTGTTCGCGTTCGTGTACGGCCTCGGGGTCTGCCTTGCCGGCGCCCTCGTGGTCACCGCCCTGGCGGCCCGCCGGCCCCGCCTGCTGCTCACGCTGCTCGTGGCCGGCGCCGTCTCGTGGTTGGTGGCGATCGGCCTCGATCACCTGGTCGACCTCCCGGATCGGCTGGCGCGGGCCGGCGCCCAGATCCACGGCCTCGACCCCGACTTCCCGCTCGTGCCTCTGGCGACCATGGCCGCGGTGCTGCTCTCCGCCCGGCCCTACCTCACCCGCCCCGCCCGCCGCCTTCTCGGCGCGGTGTTCTGGCTGGCCGCCACCAGCGCCCTCTGCCTCGCGGCAGGGTTGCCCACGGGCGTGATCGCCAGCCTGCTCGTGGGGTGGGGCGCGGCGGCGTTGGCCCACCTGTCGTTCGGCACACCCGCCGCCACGCCCTCGGCGCACCAGGTGGCCGGTTCGCTCCGCGACCTCGGCGTGAACCCGGACGGGCTGGTGCTCGCCGATCACCAGTACTGGGGCCGGACCCGCTACCGGGCCGGCGGCGACGGCGAATTGAGCATCGACGTGGTCGGGCGCGACGCCGCCGACGCCCGGCTGCTCGCCAAGCTCTGGCGCTTCGTCTGGTACAAGGACTCCGGGCCGACCCTGTCACTCACCCGTGAAGGCCAGGTCGAGCACGAGGCCTACGTGCTGCTCCTGGCCCGGCGCAGCGGGGCCCACATCCCCGACGTGGTGGCTGCCGGTGTGGCCGGCGACCGCGACGACGCGGTGCTCGTCGTACGCGAACCGGCCGGCGTCCCGCTCACCGCGGCCGGCGCCGGCGCGATCACCGACGCGGTGCTCGACGACGGATGGGCCAACCTCGGCCGCCTGCACGAGGCCCGAATCGCGCACGGCAACGCCACGGCCGGCAACACCGTCCTCACCGATGACGGAGCCACCGCCCTGGTGGAGCTCACTGGGGCGATGACATCGGCGGGTGAGGACCGCACCCGTCTCGACCGGGTGCAGTTCCTGGCGACCACCGCCGATCTCGTGGGCGACGATCGGGCGTTGGCCGCCGCCGAGCGAGCGCTCGGCACCACCGCGCTGACCGCCCTGCTGCCGCTCCTGCAACCGGCGGCACTGACCCCCGCTGCGAGACGTGAGCTCAACGACCCCAAGGCCGCACTGGCGAGCCTCGGTGAGGCGGGCGCCGCCCGCACCGGCATCGACCTCCCCAAGCCCGAGCCGCTTCGCCGCTTCTCGCTCGGCTCCGTGGTGCTCGCCGGCGCGTTCGCCCTGGGCATCTACCTGCTCGTCGGCGAGCTGGTCGGCGTGGCCGAGATGGGCGACATCTTCCGGGGTGCCATCTGGGGCTGGGTGGCGGTCGCCTTCGTGCTCGCCCAGCTACCCCGCATCTCGGGCGCGGTCGCGCTCACGGGCGCCGTCTCCACCCCGCTGCCCCTCGGACCGGTCGTGGGGGTGCAGTTCGCCCGGGCCTTCACCGGCCTGGTGGGCGGCACCGCGGGCAACGTCGCCCTCAGCGTGCGGTTCTTCGAGCGCCGCGGGCTCCCGGTGGCGGTGGCGGTCAGCTCGGGGGTGCTCGACTCGCTGGCGGGGTTCGTGGTCGAGATGGTGCTGGTGGTCGTCGGGCTGCTCGCCACCGGCTCGGACTTCAGCCTCGAGCTCGACACCGGGGGCGGCGCCAGCAGCACGGTCCCGGGTTGGCTCCTCCCCCTCGGCGCGCTGGTGGTCATCGCGGCGCTGCTGGCGCTGTTCGTCCCCCGCGTCCGGCAACGGATCCGCGACACCTTGCGTTCCCAGCTCCACGACGCCACCGAGAACCTGCGGGGCATCCTCTCGACGCCGCGCAACGCCGTGAAGCTCTTCGCCGGCAACCTGGTGTCGCAGATCCTCTTCGCCATGGTGCTCGGCGCGTCGCTGCACGCCTACGGCGAGTCGCTCCCCCTGCTGCAACTGGTGGTGATCAACAGCTTCGCCTCACTGGTCGGCGGCCTCGCACCCATCCCCGGCGGCATGGGCGTGGTCGAGGCCGGCCTGATCGCCGGCTTCACCGCCGCCGGCATCCCCCAGGCCGAAGCGGTGGCGGCCACCTTCACCGCCCGCATGTGCGGCTCGTACCTCCCCCCGATCTGGGGCTGGTTCTCCCTCTCCTGGCTCCGCCACCACGACTACGTCTGACCCGTTGCAGTACACGCCCACGGCGCCCGGCAGAGCAGGGAGGGGCGAGGGACCCTGGTCACGATCCGGCGGCCGAGCGCCCCGATCCTCAGGCCGGGACCGCCTGCTCCTGCCGGCCGGCCAGCTCGTCGAGCAGTAGGCGGGCCGCCCAGAAGAAGCAG
The DNA here is from genome assembly GCA_964635055.1 of uncultured Microthrixaceae bacterium. Taxonomy (GTDB): domain Bacteria; phylum Actinomycetota; class Acidimicrobiia; order Acidimicrobiales; family DATDAH01; genus JAEUJM01. Next base: position 72,838 of record CAZWMT010000027.1, read on the forward strand.
ATCGCGCCGAGGAAGGTGCCGCTGTTGGCGATGGAGGCGTCGAGCAGGTCACCGGTGTCGGGCACCACGTAGGCGGCGATGGCCGAGGCCATGAAGAAGATGGAGCCGACCATGTTGATCACGACGATCCACCACGACACGTCGCGGTTCCGCCACGAGAACCAGGTGTGGCACACCTCGATGATGGCGAGCTCGCTGGCCACGAGGAAGCAGATCGACCCGAGGAAGTCCGGTGTCCAGATCCGCAGGTTCTGCTCACGGGTGGTGTCGAACCCCGAGCGCATGGCGGCGAAGGTGTTGACGTTGAACCACAGGGTGCCGACCGACTGCACCGCCGACGCCCAGAAGTCGATGCGGTGGGGCTGCCAGGCGAACAGCCGGGCCGCGACGCCGGGCGGACGGCCGGCGTTGATCGACTGCACGTACTGGCAGTAGCCGGCCGAGGTGAAGAAGAGGGATCCGACGAAGAAGATGAGGCCGACCGTGCCCGGGCTGAGCCACGACGAGACGCCCGGCGTGGCGCCGAGCGCGAAGCAGAACGAGCCGACCATGAACAGGACCGCGATCCACCACCCCAGCTCCTGCGGTGCCCACAGGACCCGCCGGTGCGCGGGCGCAGCCGCGCCTTCGGTGCCGTGGGCCTCGGGGCCGAGCCCCTTGCGCTGCCGGCGTGATGTGTAGACGAGGCGAGTGCCGTCAGGCCGACGGACCACCTCCCGGGTGACGAACGGGCCGACGGCGACCAACTCGACCGACTCGGCATCGCTCGGTGGGGTCCACGGCGGGCGCCGACCACGGCCGGGCACACCCATCGGACGCGACGCTCAGGGTTCAGCGGTGGCGGGCTCGGCCGGCGCAGCGCGGTCGGCGAGGCGCACCACCGCCAACTCGTAGGCCCCCACCACCAGCACGAGGGCGAAGAAGGTCAACCACGAGAGGTCGAAGAACCACAGCGCCACCACGCCGACCCCGGCACCCGCCCACAGGAGGGCGTCGCGGTGGGCCAGCACCCAGTCGGCGGTGGCCGGGTCCTTGGCGGTACCGACCGCCATCGAGAACAGCGACGCCACCCGGGCCCGCAACGACACCGCCCAGGGGTACGGCCCGGTGAGGAGGGCGACGACGACGATGGCGAGGGCGATCCACAGGACGATCTCGGCGCCGAGGCGCAGCGGGTCGACCACCCGATCGGTGGTGATCTGCACCGCGGGCACGTTCTCGGGGATGCGCACCAGGTTCAACAGGTCACCCTGCAACCGGAGCGACACCCGGCGGATGATCACCATGCCCACCGAGATGGCCACCACCAGTTGCAGCAGGGTGCGGCGCCGGTGGGCGGAGAGCCAGAGCGTGAGCGGGATCAGGATGATCGTGAGGCCCACCAACAGCCACACCACCTTGTTGAACAGGGCGATGCCGTCCTGGGCCGCCTGCAGCGCGCCGGCGTCGTAGACGGTGATGGTGCCGAAGTTGTCGTCGAGGTTCACCCCGAGGGCATCGGAGATCTTCTGGCGCGCCGCGTCGGGCACGTCGTCCACGGTGACGGTGGGGATGTCCACGTCGTGACCAAGGATCTCGGGCGACACCTCGCCGATCTTGGCCAGCACCTTGTCGATGACGGGCAGGAAATTCAACGTGACCGAGTCGCCGCTGGCGGTCACCACGTCGGACTTGTTCCCCTCCAGCAGGTCGACCGCCTGTTGGTGCGCGGTGTTCACGACGGTCTCGAACAGGGTGGCGAACTCGGGCGTGGCGAACACCTCCTCCACCTTGCCGCGGACGAAGTCCTCGACCGCGCCGGCGAGGGTGGGCGCCAGGATCTGGGCCCGATCGGGCAGCGCCTCGGCGATCAGGTTCTCGACGTCGACCAACTTCATCACCTCGGCGGTGGTGAAGCGGGCCAGCGCCTGTTGCACGGCCTGCTCCTCGATGACCGTGCCGATGCGGCTGGCGAACACGTCGTTGTTCAAGAAGTTGCGGCTGGCCCACACCCCGACCGCCCCGGCCGTGAAGGAGAAGGCGGTGAGCACCACCAGCACGCCGACACCGAAATTCCGGAGGCTGCGACCCACATGGTGCCGGTGCTCGGTGCGGTCGACCTTCGCCTCCAGCTCGGCGACCTCGGCACGCAGCCGCTCCACCTCGTCGTCACCGTCCGGCCCGAGGCCCGGCAAGTCCTTGCCCGAGCCCGGTGCATCCTCTGGGTTGCCCATGGCGCCCACGCTAGTTCCCCGGCGACCCCCACCGTCCCCAAACGGTTACAGGGCGATCCGTCGCCTACGCTGGGTCCCACCATGGCCACCAGGCACGACCACCACCGGGGCGCGTCGGCGCCCGAGACCCGATCGGCGGTCGGCACCGCGGTGGTGGCCGTCGTCGCCTACGAGGTGGCGGCCGGCCTGGTCAACGACTGGCTGGACGCCGACCTGGTGCCCTCGGTGATGCCTCGCATCCAGGCCACCACCCCGCGCACCGTGGCCCGGGCCCTCACCCCGCAGTGGACCCGCTATGCCGGGTGGGTCGCCGCCGGCGCGCTCTACACGGTCGCGGCCCGCGCCGCCCGCAGCGCGCTGCCGGCCCGCCTGCGCCGCTGAGCGCCGGCGCCACGGGGCGCATCGGGCCCCGTGGCGCCCGTTCGCTCCCGGCAGCGCACCGCCCCGACCGACCACGGCGGCGCGACCAGAGCCGAAAACGACGAGAGCGGGCCGGCCGGGCGCCGCCCGACCGACCCGCCCCAACGTGATGATCAGCCGATGACCTTGGCCTTCATCGACTCGTACTCGGCGTCGCTGATGGCGCCGCTCTGCTTGAGGTCGTGCAGCTTGGCCAACTCGTCGGCCGAGCTGGCGGATCCGGCGGTCTGCTGGACGTACTCCTTGAACTGGGCCTCGGCCTCCTGCTGGCGGGCGACGGCCCGCTCGCCCATGCCGGGCCCGCGGATGATGAGGTACATGAACACACCCAGGTAGGGCACCAGCAGCACGAAGATGACCCACAGGGCCTTCTTGCCCCCGGACTCCCCCTTGTCGCTGAACAGGTCGGCGAACACCGTGATGAGCAGCCAGAACCACAGCATCAGGATGAAGAGCCAGAACATCGTGACGAGCAGGTCGCCCTGCCCGACCTCGGCGAGAACCATGAAGCACCTCGAATGCGGTCGTAGGAAGTGAAGGGTGGGGCACCGCCCGCACCACGGGGGTCACCGTAGTGCAACTGCGCGACTACAGGTGCGCCGAAGCGACGAGGTCCTGACCGCGGTTCAGCGGGCGACCTCGTCGAGCAGGGCCGCGAGCCGGTCGGCCACGTGGCGCCGCGACCGCCCCTGCTCCAGGTACTCCCGGCCCGCGGTGCCGAGGGCGCGCCGCCCGGCCGCCGGGCGCGCCCGCACCGACCGCACCCCGTCGGCCAGCGCCTCCGGCGCGACCGCCACCCCCGCGCCGGCACCCTCGACGAGCGCACCGACCGCACCTGGGCAGTTGGTGACCACGGGCAGGGAGGCGGCGAAGTAGTCGTAGACCTTGTTGGGGCTCACCCCGAAGCGGAACAGCGCCACGTCGGCCAACACGTGGAGCCCCACGTCGGCGGCCCCGAGGAGGCCCGGGACCTCGGACTTGGGCACGGGGTCCACGAAGACCACGTTGGCGAGCCCACGCGCCGCGGCCTGCTCGCGCAGCGCCGCCTTGCGGGTGCCGTCTCCCACCAGCACCACCACCGTGTCGTCCCCCTCGGCGGCCAGCTCACCGGCCGCCGACAGGAGGTTCTCGAGCCCGTACACCGGCCCGTGGTTGCCGACGTACATCGCCACGAAGGCCCCCGGTGCCACCCCCAGCCGGCGGCGCCACGACGCCCGGTCCGCGCCCGCCCGGCGATCGCGGTCGAAGCGCTCGAGGTCGGCGGCGTTGGGCAGGAATTCCACGCGGCGAGCGCCGGATGCCCGCACGCGGTCGCCCACCCCCTCGGCCAGCACCACCACCACCGCGGCCCGGCGGTAGGTGTGCGACTCGAACGCGGACATCGCCCGGTGCACCCGACCCCCCTCGCGGACCTGGCCCATCTGCACCATGTACTCAGGCCACAGGTCGCGCACCTCGACCACGAGCCGGCTCCGGCGCAGCCTCGCCACCACCAACCCCGCGGCCAACGCCAGGGGCTGCGGGCTCGAGGCGTACACCACGTCGGGGCGCTCGCCGAGCAGTCCGACCACCACCGCGCCGACCGCGTACGACACCCAGTTGGCCACCCGCCCCGCGCCGCCACTGCCGCGGTACGGAAGGGTGGGCACCGTCCGGAAACCGGGCTCCCGCCGGGCCTGGCGGCGGCGGGTGAGCAGGTTGCGGTCGGACGCGACGATCTCGGCTCGCCAGCCGTCGAGGTAGCCGAAGAGCTCGACGTGCCGGGTGCCGCCGGCATCCCCGTCGGCCACGGCGGCGTGGTTGAGCACCAGCACCCGCGGCAACCGGCCCCGGGACGTGGGCCCGGCCTCCGCCCGCCTGATCACGCCCCACCTGGTCACCGCTCGACCTCGACGTACACGTGCCACGCGAACCGGCCGAGGCCCGGCCATCGGCCGAGGAGCCGACGGTCGACCGACGCCAGCCGGGAGACGGCGGCACGGGCGCACCGGCCCGCCCGAGGGACCGGGAACCAGAGTGGTGCGACCATCGGCGACACGAGGTGGAACGGCACCACGTCGACCAGGGAGAGCGCTCGGTCACGCCCGAGCAGCACCTCGAGCCGGTCGAGGTGCAGGTGGGCGCGGGGCACGAGGTCGCCGTCCTCACCGACGGCCAGCCGGGACCCCGCCAGCCGGCGGACGCCTCGGAACAGCGCCACCACCGGGTTCCCGGCCAGGTTCTCGAGGAACCATCCCCGCCCTCCGGCGACGAGCGCTCGACTGCACTCGTCGATTACCAGAGCCGGGTCGGCGTACTGCAGCGTGCTGATCGACACCACGGCGTCCAGCGAGCCGGGACGCAACGGCAGGGCCTGGCTGTCGGCCCGCACCAGCACCAGGTGTGGATGCGCGGCACGGGCGGCGGCCAGCCGGTCACCGTCGATGTCGATCCCGACCACCCACAGGCCCTCGTCACGCAGCGCCTGGGTCACGTCGCCGGGACCGCACCCGAGGTCCGCCACCCGCGGCGCGGGCGTCCGTCGCCGCTCGACCACGTCGTCCAACGACGAACGCAGCCGCTCCAACAGCGGACGCTCGAAGGGGTCGACACGGTCGATGACGGCCGGTAGCCCGGTTCCCGCCACCTCCGCCGGCAACCTCAGGGCCGACCCACCGCGGGGTTCCCGAGGGCCGTCGCATCCGAGGCCATCGCATCCAAGGCCCCCACATCCGAGGCCACCTCCTCCGAGGCCTCCACCTCCGATGCGCCCACCGGCGAGGCCTCCGCCACGGCCTCGCCGTAGGTGCGGAACGACACGGCCGATGACAGCTCCCGCAGCGCCGCGGTGACCCGCCCGGGCGAGAGCCGGTGCAACCGGACCTGGCGGCGGGCACCCCGGCGCTGGCGGCCGGTCGCTCCCGGGGCGAGCGCGATGTCGACGGGGCGTGGATCGAAGTCGTACGGGTGGAAGTACAGCGGGCAGACCGGCGCCGAGGCCCACTGGCGCCGGAGCAGCGACCGCAGGGCCGGGGGCGGGAGCACACGCCAGTAGGTGGACCCGGCCACGGGCATCCGTGCCGGGCCCACGGGTGCCACCGCCAGAGGGACCGCCCACAGCCCGTCACCGAGCGGGTGCCGGTACGGCGTGGCCGTCACCGGCCGGAGGCGGTCCCGAAGCAGAGGCGAGTCGTACAGGCTCGACTCATAGCGGAACCCCGCCGCCCGGATCACCGGGAGGGCCCAGGTCTGCTCCCTGCCGAGCGAGAAGCCCGGGGCGCGGTAGCCCAGGGGCGGTGGGGCGCCGGCCGACTCGACCACCTCCCGGCTGCGGGCCAGGTCGTCCGCGAAGGTCGCGGGGGTGTGCTCGGCGATGGGCCGGTGGTCGTACCCGTGGCTGGCCAACTCGTGCCCGCGCGCGGCCACCTCGGTGAGCAGGTCGGGGTGGTGCCGGCCGCTCATCCCGAGGACGAAGAACGTGGCCCGGGCGCGCAATTCGTCGAGCAGGTCGAGCAGCACCGCCGTCTGGCGCTCCAGCGCCGGCGAAGGACGGTCCCACCCGGGGTTGGCGTACCGCCGGGCCATCAGCTGGTCCCAGTCCTCGAAGTCGATGCCGAGCAGCACCGTCGGACGGGCCGCCGGCCCCTCGGCAGCGGCGACGGTGGTCGGCGGTCGACCGGTCACCGTCTCGCACCGGGGGTGGCCGAGGTCAGCGACACGCCGTCACCCCGACAACCGGCCGGCCCACCGCTCCATGCTCGTGCCCTCCCGGCGCCGAGGGTAGTGCGACGCTCAGCGATCGGGCCCCGAATCCCCGTCTTCGTCAGCACTGCCCCAGTCGGGGGCCGCCGCGGCGATCGCGGCGTGGACGGTCCCGTAGAACCGGTCCGCGCCGATCAGGTCGGTGACGCCCGAGGTGTCGAGTCGGGCCCGCACGGGTGACTTCAGGCGGGCGACCGCGAACGCGATGTGCTCGCGACCCAGTTCCGCCACCAGCGACTCGAGCGCCTCGACGCCGGTGGCATCGATCCCGCCCACCCCTTCGGCGTCGAACACCACCCATCGCACCGGTGACGGGGCACCGGCGACCGCCTCGTGGATGCGGCCCTTCACGTAGGTGGCGTTGGCGAAGAAGAGCCGGTCGTCGAGCCGGTACACCAGCACCCCGGGCACCAACCGGGCGCGGGGGTGCAGGCTGACATCGGCGTAGCGGCCGAGCCTCGGCACCCAACCGAGCACCGCATCGTGGGGCCGGGCGCTGCGGCGCACCACATCGACGACCGACAGCACCACCGCGACGAGGATGCCCTCGAGCACCCCCACGAGGACCACCCCCGCCATCGCCGCCACGGCGATGACCACGTCGCCGTGGCTCACGGCGCGCAGCGCCCGCCAGTCGGCCGGGGTGACCAGGCTCGCGGCCGCGTAGACGATCACCGCGCCCAGCACCGCCGCCGGCAGGTCCGACATGGGGCCGGTGAGGAACAGCAGCACCGCGGCCACGCCGGTGGCCGCGAACACGCCCGACACCTGGGTGCGCACGCCCATCTGGTCGTTCACCGCCGTGCGCGAGTTGCTGTTGCCCACGGGGAACGACCGGCTGACCCCGGCCGTCAGGTTGGCGACCCCCAGCGCCAACAGCTCCTGGTTCGCGGTCACGTGCTGGCCGTGGCGCCCGGCGAAGGACCGGGCGGTGAGGATCGAGCTGCTGTAGACCGCGAACACGATCCCCAGCGCCCCGGGGACCAGGCGGAGCGAGTCGCCCAGGCCCACCCTGGGCACCCCGAGGCTCGGCAGCCCACTCGGGATCGGCCCGATGGTGGCGATGCCGTGATCGGCCAGCGATGCCGCCCCGGACACCAGAACGGCCCCGACCACCACGATCAGCGGCCCCGGTGCCTTCGGGTTGACCGCCCGCAGGCCGAACAGCACGCCCAGAGCCACGAGACCGGTGACCAGCGTGGCCACGCTCACGTCGGCGAGATGGCTGGCCAGGTCGACCACCTGCCCCACGGGCTTGTCGGCGTCGATGGTGACACCGGTCAGCTTGGCCAGTTGGCCACAGACGAGGACGACGGCCACACCGTGGACGAAGCCGACGAGCGCGGCGCGCGACAGGTAGTCGGCGACCCAGCCCAGCCGCACCAGCCGGGCGAGGAGGAACACCCCGCCCACCACCAGCGCGAGCATCGACGCGAGGGCCAGGTAGCGGGCCGGGTCGCCGTCGGCGAGCGGGGCGACGGCCGTCGCCACCAGCGCCGCCGAGGTGGCCTCGGGCCCCACCACCAGCTGCCGGGAGGTCCCGAGCGCGGTGTAGGCCAGCACCGGCAACAGCAGCGCGTAGAGGCCGGCCACCGGCGGGACCCCGGCCACCTCGGCGAACCCCATCGACGCGGGGATGGCCAGCGCGGCCACGGTGAGGCCGGCGACCGCGTCGCGACGGAACGTCGTGGCGCGGTAGGCCCGCAGCGGGGACAGGACCGGCACGGTCCGGTGCAGCAGCGAGGCCCGCGGCGGCGGGACGAAGGGCGTGCCGCCGTCGCCGTACGCGTCGGGCGGGTCGGGTGGATCGGGCGGGTCGGGTGGATCGGGCGGGTCGGGTGGAT
>CAZWMT010000028.1:0-76200 GCA_964635055.1 uncultured Microthrixaceae bacterium
CGGCCTGTTCGGCGGCGCCGGCGTGGGCAAGACCGTGCTCATCACCGAGATGATCCGCCGCGTGGCGCAGAACCATGGTGGTGTGTCGGTGTTCGCCGGCGTGGGCGAGCGCACCCGGGAGGGCACCGACCTCTGGATCGAGATGCAGGAGTCCGGCGTCATCGAGAAGGCGGCGCTGATCTACGGCCAGATGGACGAGCCGCCGGGCGTGCGCCTGCGGGTCGCCCTGTCGGCCCTCACCGTGGCCGAGTACTTCCGTGACGTGCAGCAGCAGGACGTGCTGTTGTTCGTGGACAACATCTTCCGCTTCGTGCAGGCCGGCTCCGAGGTGTCCACCCTCCTCGGCCGCATGCCCTCGGCCGTGGGCTACCAGCCCACCCTCGCCGACGAGATGGGCGAGCTGCAGGAGCGCATCACCTCCACCCGCGGCCGCTCGATCACCTCGCTGCAGGCCGTGTACGTGCCCGCCGACGACTACACCGACCCGGCGCCGTTCACCACCTTCACCCACCTCGACGCCACCACCGAGCTGTCCCGCCAGATCGCCTCGCTGGGCATCTACCCGGCGGTGGACCCGCTGGCCTCGACGTCGACCATCCTCGCCCCCGAGGTGGTCGGCCAGCGCCACTACGACGTGGCCCGCCGGGTGCAGGAGGTGCTGCAGCGCTACAAGGAGCTGCAGGACATCATCGCCATCCTCGGCCTCGACGAGCTGTCCGAGGAGGACCGCGTCATCGTCGACCGGGCCCGCAAGGTGCAGCGCTTCCTCAGCCAGCCGTTCAACGTGGGCGAGGTGTTCACCGGCCTCAAGGGTGTCACCGTGCCGGTGGCCGACACCGTCGAGTCGTTCGCCCAGCTGGTCGAGGGCGAGCTCGACGACCTGCCCGAGCAGGCGTTCCTGAACGTGGGCGACGCCGACAGCGTGCGGGCCAAGGCCAAGCAGCTGCAGGAAGGCTGATCGTGCCCCTCCAGGTCGAGCTGGTGTCGCCCGAGCGGGTGCTGTTCGAAGGTGAGGCCGACCGGGTGATCGCCCGGGCGGTGGGCACCGGCGACTTCGCCATCCTCGCCGGACACGCCCCCTTCCTCGGGGCGCTGGCCACCCATCCGGTGCGCCTGCAGCTGACCGACGGCACCGAGGACACCATCGCGGTGCACGGCGGCTTCATCGAGGTGTCCGACGACAAGGTGACGATCCTCTCGGACGTGGCCGAGCTGGCCAGCCAGATCGACTCGGACCGCGCCCGCAAGGCCCAGGAGCGGGCCGAGCAGGCCCTGGCCCAGGGCGACGACACCGCCGCCGAGGCGGCGCTGCGCCGGGCCCACGTGCGCCTGGCCGTCGCCGGCGGCCTGCGGGCCCTGGCCTAGACACCACGTTCGCAGTCACGGACCTTCGCCGTTCTGGCACCGGATCTCGGTGCCCTGGCCCCGAAATCCGGTGCCAGTTCGCGGGTGGTGGGAGCGGGCTCGCGTCGGTGCGTGCCGGTTCGCGAAGGTAGGGCATGCCCCGACGCCGCCTGGGAGTGGTCCTGCTGGTGCCGGCCCCGGTGGCCGGCGAGGTCGAGGGCATCCGTCGCGCCTGTGGTGACGCCAACCGCCTGAAGATCGCCCCGCACGCCACGCTCATCCCCCCGATCAACGTGCGGGAGGAGGACCTGGAGGACACCTTCTCGGTGGTGCGCGACGCTGCGGGGGGTTGCCCGCCGCTGCGGCTGGTGGTGGGACCGGCGGCCACCTTCGACCCGGCTCGCACCGTGCTGTACCTGGCCGTCGGCGGGCCCGACCTCGACCGGCTCCACGAGCTCCAGACCTGCCTCGTCGCCGGCCCCCTGGATCGTCCTGCCGACCGGCCGTTCGTCCCGCACGTGACCGTGTCCATCGCGCTCTCGCCCGAGCGCGTCGAGTCGTCGCTCGCGGCCCTGGCGGACTTCGAGGCCGAGATCCTGGTGGATCGCATCCACGTGCTGGAGAACACGCGGGACGAGGACCTCGACCGCCACGTGTGGCGGCCCATCGCCGACGCGTTCCTGGGCGGCCGGTCGGTCGTCGGCCGTGGCGGCCTCGAGCTCGAGCTGACGGTCTCGGCATCGGTCGACCCCGACGTGTCCGCGTGGTCCGTGCCCGCGTGGGAACGAGCCGACCTCGAGGATCTCGGCGCCGTCGGCGCCGAGGACACGATCGTGGTCACCGCTCGCCGCGACGGGCGGGCGGTCGGGTTGCTGGAGGGCTGGACGTGGGCCGACCTGGCCTACGTGGCCGACCTGCTGGTGGCCGAGGACGCTCGCGGCGAGGGCATCGGGCGGCACCTGCTGGCCCGCTTCGAGGCCGAGGCCCGGGGACGGGGCTGCACCAGCCTGGCCCTGCGGGCCGTCGCCGGATCGCCCGCAGAGGCCGTGTACCGCCACCTCGGGTGGGAGGCGGAGAGCGTGCAGCGGCGCTGGGTGTTCGGCCGGGACTTCATCCAGTTCCGCCGCTGGCTCTGACCGCCGGCTGGCACGACTCCACGAACCACCGAGGGGGCGGCGCCGGTCGGGTCAGAGGTCGAGCTGGCGGACGACCTCCTCGTCCTCCTCGGTCCAGGGCGGGGCCGTGATGCACACCTGCTTCAGGTCCCCGCGGTAGTAGAAGGCCCTGCCGGGCGGCACCACGACCACGTCGGTGGCCTGCACGGGGTGGGACACCCCGTCGACCACCCACTCACCCTCCCCCTCGATCACGTAGAAGATGAAGGCGCTGGTGAGGTGGCGGAACTCCTGAGCGTGGCCGGTGGCGGTCTCCTGGTAGGCCACGGCGACGGGGGCGACGGCGTCGACGCCGCCGTAGATCCACATGTCGACGCCGTTCTTCTCGGTGGCGAAGGCGTCCTGGCGACGGAAGACGGGCGAAGCGGGTCGGGTCTCGGACATGGCAGTAACTCGATTCTGCAGACGACGGATGGCGATCGCTGCGAACCGGGGTGCTCTGACCCTGCCCATCTGGACGGTCCGACCGGGTGGAAGGCTATCCGAGCGGACCGTCAGGGCCGCACCGCTGCGGCGCGTCTGGCGGCTCCCGACGCCGAGGTCAGCCGCCGGGCTCCCACAGGGTCTTGGCGTAGCCGTCCTCCAGCGACTCGTCGATCATCTCGGCGGGGACCTCCTGGAGTGCCGGGATCTGGTCTCGGATGATGCACCCCAACGTGGGCAACGTCGATCGGTCGGGCCACGACGGCGGGTTCCACAGCTCACTGCGCCGAAAGGCCTTGGCGCAGTGCATGTACTGCTGGGTCACAGTGACGCCGATGGCGGCCTTCGGTCGCCGGTCCTTCACGGCGCAGGCGTCGAGCACGGTCGGGTCGGTGGTGATGCAGGCGTGGCCGTTGACCCGCAGGGTCTCGTCGACGCCCGGCACCACGAACAGCAGGCCGACCCCGGAACCGGTGACGATGTTCGTGATCGAGTCGAGCAGGTTGTTGCCGGCGAGGTCGGGGATCGCCAGGCGGTGGTCGTCGAGCACCACCACGAACCCAGGCGGCCCACCCTTGGGCGACACGTCGCCGGTGCCATCGGAGGAGGCGGTGCCGACCAGCACGAAGGGTGCGGCGTCGATGAACGTGCGGGCGTGCTGGTCGAGTTGCGGCTGCACCTTCTCCACGGTCTGGCCCGGCATGCGGTAGAGCTCGCGCAGCTCGGCCTCGGTCGTGATGACAGCGTCGAACCCCACATGGGTCATGGGACGAACCTACTGCGAACTGGCGCCCGATTCGGTGGCCCTGGCCACGAGATCAGGCGCCAGGTTCGGCGGATTTAGGCTCAGCGAGGGGTGGCGTCGGGGAGGCCGCCGTCGATGGGGAGGGTGGCGCCGGTGGTGGGCGTGGGACGGGACAGGAACCAGCACACCCCGCGGGCGACGTGGGTGGCGGTGATCTTGGCCTTCAGCAGGTTGCGGTCCTGGTAGTAGGCCTCGAGGCCCTCGGCGTCGAGGCCGCGGGCCTTCATGCGGCCGGGACCGACCTCGGCCCACAGGCCCGAGGGGCGCTCGGCGTTCGAGAACACCGCGTCGGGCGCCACCATGTTCACCCGGACGTCCTGGGGCGCGAGCTCGAGGGTGGCGATGCGGGCCAGCTGGTGCGCCGCCGCCTTGGTGGCGCTGTAGGCGCCGAAGCCGGCGCCGGGGGCGAAGACGTTCTTGGTGGACACCAGCACGATGTCGCCGCCGGTGCCCTGGCGGGCGAAGTGGTTGGCCGCCTCGCGGAGCAACAGCAGCGTGCCGTCCACGTTGACCCGTTCGAGGGTGCGGAAGCGGTCGAGGTCCATCTCGGCCAGCGACGACACGTGGGCCAGGCCGGCGTTGACGACGACCGCATCGACGCCGCCCCACGTCCGGCTGACGGCGGCGAAAGCGGCGGCGACCGAGTCGGGGTCGGTGACGTCGAGCGGCGTGGCCGTGGTGCGGTGGGCATCGATCGACCACAGGGCCTCGCGCAGCGACTGGAGCCCGTCGCCGGGCAGATCGGTGGCCACCACGTGGGCGCCTTGCGCCAGCAGTCCCTCGCAGATGCCCGAGCCGATGGCGCCGGCGGCGCCGGTCACCAGCACCACCTGGCCGGCCAGCGGGGGATCGACGGTTGCCCGCAGCTTGGCGTGCTGCAGCGTGCGGTGCTCCATGTCGAACAGGTGGCCCTCGGACACACCCTCGTAGGTGCCGCCCATCGCCGCGATCTGTGTCTTGGCCGCGATGGTCTGGCGGGCGATGTCGGCCACCACCTTGGCGTCAGCCGCGTCGTCGCCGGCGCACAGCACGCCGAGGCCGGGCAGCATGACCATGCGGGGCGTCGGGGGGAAGGTGGTGATGCCGTCGGGCAGGCGGCCGCGGTGCCGGTCGAGGTAGGACTCGTACTCGTCGCGCCACTCGTCCAGCGCCGCCTCGACCTGGGTGCGTAGGTGCTCGGGGTCGTCCCATGCAGGATCGTCGACCCACGCCGGCCACGGCCGGGTGCGGATCAGGTGGTCGGTGGTGAGCGGCGACGACACCAGAAGCTCTCGGGCACCGGGCGCCTCGAGCGCCGTGACCACGTCGTCCTCGGCCAGGCAGTACAGGAGCACCCGCCGCCACGGCCGGTCGGCGTCGCCCGTGGCCCGGGCCAGTAGCCCCCGCACGATCGGCGCGACGGCCGCCATTCGGGCAGACCGCTCGTTCTGGTGGCTGGATCCTGTTGTGAGGGTGGCGTTCGAGCCACCAGAAGGGGTAGTGCGCTCGTTCTGGTGGCTGGATCCTGTTGTGAGGGCGGCGTTCGAGCCACCAGAAGGGGCGGTGCGGTCGTTCTGGTGGCTGGATCCTGTTGTGAGGGCGGCGTTCGAGCCAACAGAACGGGACTGGATGAACGTCTCGGCGCGGGTGACGAGATCGATCATGCGGTCGTAGCTCTCGCGGGCGGTGTCGCCCCAGGTCATCACGCCGTGGTTGGCCCACACCATGCCGACGGCGTCGGGCTGGGCGTCGAGGGCGTCGGCGACGGCGTGGGCCAGGCCGAAGCCGGGGAACACGTAGGGCAGCACGATCACGTCGTCGCCCATCGCCTCGCGCGCCAGGTCGACGCCGCCGGCCTGGTTGGTGAGCACCAGCACCGCGTCGGCGTGGGTGTGGTCGACGTAGCGGTGGGGGACGAGGGCGTGCACGGGCGTCTCGATGGACGGCGTGGGTGCCGACGCGTCGAGCAGGTGGGTGCGCAGCTCGTTGACGATCTCCTCGTCGCTCAGCGACGGGATCGAGCGCAGCCGGCGCAGGTGATCGAGGCGCACCGCCACGTGACCCTCCGGCGGCACCGAACCGAGGTCGTACCCGGACGCCTTCACCGCGATGACCTCGACGTCGTCGCCGAAGCGGTCGGTGATGGTGCGCTTCACCGACGTGTTGCCGCCGCCGTGCAGCACGAGCGACGGATCGCCGCCGAGCAGCTGGCTGGTGTAGGTGCGCAGGGCCAGGTCGTCGCCCCACTCGGCCCAGTGGGTGAGGGCGCTCGCGGCGTCGGTGTCCGACCAGCGGCTCTGCATCAGGCGGTGACGATGTCGTGGCGAGCCAGCGCGTCGAGCATGAAGCGGGCGTTGCCGACGGGGTCGACGCCGTCGAACACGGCGCTGCCGGTGACGATGAGGTCGGCGCCGGTGGCGGCGACCTCGGCGATGTTGGCCTTGGTGACACCGCCGTCCACGCCCACCAGGATGTCGCGCCCCGACGAGGCGACCAGCGACCGCACCTCGGCCACCCGGTCGGGCGTCGGGTCGCCGAACCTCTGCCCGCCCCACCCCGGGTCGACGGCGAGCACCAGCACGTAGTCGGCCAGGTCGAGCACCGGCTCGACCGCGGCCACCGGCGTGCCCGGCAAGAGGGCCACGCCCCGCACGATGCCCCGGTCGGCGTCGTTGGCGTTGGCCATGGATCCCAGCTCGACCAGCACCCGACGCACGTAGCGGTCGGACTCAACGTGCACCGTCACCATGTCGGCGCCCGCGGCGACGTAGTCGGCCACCTTGTGCAGCGGCGCCTCGATCATCAGGTGGACGTCCTTGAGCATCGACGTGCGCACCGCCTTGACGATGGGCGGGCCGATGGTGGTCATCGGGCAGAAGCACCCGTCCATGACGTCGAAGTGGACGACACCGACACCGGTGCCCTCGAGCACCGTGATGTCTCGCGCGAGGTTGGCGAGGTCGGCCGTCAGCATGCCCACGCTGATCGTGGGCCCGATGGCGCGAAGCGTCTCGTGGACCGTGCCGTTCACCATGCGCGCCAGTGGCCCTAGCCCTCGGCGGCGAGGGTCTGGTACAGCTCCAAGGCGTCGGCCGGCAACATGGCCTCGTGCACGACCTTGCGCACGGCCTGGATCATGGCGATGGGGTGCTCGGCCTGGAAGATGTTGCGGCCCATGTCCACGCCGGCGGCGCCCTCGTTGACGGCCCGGTAGGCCAGGTTCAGCGCATCGGCCTCGGGGATCTTCTTGCCGCCGGCGATCACGATCGGTACCGGGCAGCCCGCGGTCACCGTGTCGAAGTCCTCGTCGACGTAGTACGTCTTGAGGTAGGTGGCCCCGAGCTCGGCGCACATGCGGGTGGCGAGGCGGAAGTACTTGGCGTCGCGGGTCATCTCCTTGCCGACTGCGGTGACGGCGAGGGTGGCGATGCCGGCGGCGTTGCCCATGTCGACCAGGCGGGTCATGTTGTGGATCGACTGCGTCTCGTTCTCGCTGCCGATGAACACCTGCACCGCCATGGCGGCGACGTTCAGCCGCACCGCCTCGTCGATCGAGACGGCGATCTGCTCGTCGGACAGCTCGCGCAGGATGCTGGGGCCACCGCTGGCCCGCAGCACGATGCCCCGGGTGTAGGTCGGTGGGATGGTGGTGCGCAGGATGCCCCGGGTGAGCATGAGGGTGTCGGCGTGGGGGATGAGCGGCACGATGTCGAGGTCGACGCGCTCGAGGCCGCTGGTGGGGCCGAGGAAGTAGCCGTGGTCGAACGCCAGCATCACGGTGCGGCCCGACGTGGCGTCGAAGATGTTGGCCAGCCGGTTCTTCATGCCCCAGTCGAGGTTGTTCGAGCCCCGCAGGAAGAACGGCTCGTTGGGCATGGGGGTGTCGGCCTTGAAGTCCTTGGCGGCGAGGGTTTCGGCGTCAGCCATGGCGTGCTCCTGGAGAGAGGGGTTCAGTCGAACGAGATGGAGGTGTAGTCGCGCAGCTTGTCGAGGCGGTGCCGGGCGTTGACCACCCGCACGGTGCCCGACTTCGAGCGCATGACCAGCGACTGCGTGGAGGCGCCCCGGCTGTCGTAGTGCACGCCCTTCAACAGCTCGCCGTCGGTGATGCCAGTGGCGGCGAAGAAGCAGTTGTCGCTGTTCACCAGGTCGTCCTGGGTGAGGACCCGGTCGAGGTCGTAGTCGGCGGCGAGGGCGGCGGCGCGCTCCTCGTCGTTGCGGGGGTAGAGGATGCCCTGCAGCTCGCCGTCCATGGCCTTCAGGGCCGCCGCGGTGATGACGCCCTCCGGCGTGCCGCCGATGCCGAACAGGATGTCGGCGCCCGAGTCGGGCCAGGCGGTGGAGATGGCACCCACCACGTCACCGTCCTGGATGAGCCGGATGCGGGCGCCGGCGGAGCGCACCTCGTCGATGATCGCCTGGTGGCGGTCGCGGTCGAGCACCACCGCGGTGACGTCGCGCACCGCCTCGCCCTTGGCCGCGGCGACCGCCTTCAGGTTGTCGGTGACCGACGCCCGGATGTCCACCTTGCCCGCGGCTTCGGGCCCGACCGCGATCTTCTCCATGTAGACGCACGGGCCGGGGTCGAACATCGTGCCCCGCTCGCTGACCGCGATGACCGCCACCGCGTTGCCGCGCCCGAGGGCGGTGAGGGTGGTGCCGTCGATCGGGTCGACGGCGATGTCGGTGGCGGGCGGCGTGCCGTCGCCGATGGCCTCGCCGTTGAACAACATCGGGGCCTCGTCCTTCTCGCCCTCACCGATCACCACGATGCCGTCCATGGGCACGGTGCCGAGCACGACGCGCATCGCGTCGACGGCGGCACCGTCGGCCCCCTCCTTGTCGCCGCGCCCCATCCATCGGGACGCGGCCAGCGCGGCCGCCTCGGTGACCCGCACCAGCTCCATGGCCAGGTTGCGATCCGGTACCTGTGGTTCCCCAGTCATCTCTCGACGTTAGAGGAAGCGGTGTCGACCCTGAAAGACTGGTGGCATGACCGCTGGCTGCGAGACGGGACCGCAGAGATGACCGACGACGCCGAACGCGGACGTGGGGGAGCCGACGGCCGCGGCGCGGAGGGCGAGCCGGTGCCGACGGCGGACGCTCGGCGCCGCTGGGAAAGGTCCTTCGCGGCCGCCCCGATCCGTGACGACGCGTTCGAGAGCCTGTCCGGTGTGCCCTACGAGCCGGTCTACGGCCCTGATTCGGGACCGTTCCCGGGCGAGTACCCCTACACCCGCGGACCGCACGCCTCGATGTATCGGACGAAGCTCTGGACGATGCGGATGTTCGCCGGTTTCGGCACGGCGGAGGACACCAACGCGCGGTTCCACGAGATCCTCGCCGCGGGTGGTGACGGCCTGTCGACCGCGTTCGACCTGCCCACGCTCATGGGACGCGACTCCGACGACGTCCATGCCGAGGGCGAGGTGGGCAAGTGTGGCGTGGCCGTCGACACGCTGGCCGACATGGAGGACCTGTTCGCCGGCATCGACCTGAGCGCCGTGTCCACGTCGATGACGATCAACTCGCCGGCCGCGGTGCTGTTGGCCATGTACGTCGCCACCGCTGAGAAGTCGGGCGTCGAGCGGGCCCGCCTCAGCGGCACCCTTCAGAACGACATCCTGAAGGAGTACCAGGCCCAGAAGGAGTTCGTGTTCCCGCCCCGTCCGGCCATGCGGCTCGTGGCCGACAGCGTCCGCTTCTGCACGGCGGAGATGCCCCGCTGGCACCCCATCTCGATCTCCGGCTACCACATCCGCGAGGCCGGGTCGACCGCTGCGCAGGAGCTGGCGTTCACGCTGGCCAACGGGTTCGCCTACGTCGAGCTGGCCCAGGCCGCAGGCCTGCGGGTGGACGACTTCGCCCCGCGGCTCAGCTTCTTCTTCAACGCCCACATCGACTTCTTCGAGGAGATCGCCAAGTACCGCGCCGCCAGGCGCATCTGGGCCCGGTGGCTGCACGATCGCTACGGTGCCGGCGACGAACGGTCGCTGCGCCTCCGGTTCCACACCCAGACCGCCGGCGTGTCGCTCACCGCCCAGCAGCCCGAGGTGAACATCGCCCGCACCGCCATCGAGGCCCTGGCGGGGGTGCTCGGCGGTACCCAGAGCCTGCACACCAACTCGATGGACGAGGCCCTCGCGCTCCCCACCGAGAAGACCGCCCGCATCGCGCTGCGCACGCAGCAGGTGATCGGCTACGAGACCGGGGTGGCCCATGTCGCCGACCCCTTGGGGGGGTCGTGGTTCGTCGAGCAGCTCACCGACGAGATCGAGGCGGCCGCCGAGGCGCTGTTCGCCGAGATCGACCAGCGGGGCGACGGGTCGATGCTCGAGGGCGTGTACGCGGGGATCGACGAGGGGTGGTTCCAGGGTCTGATCGCCGACGCCGCGTTCGACTTCGAGCGGCGGGTGCAGGACGGTCGCCGCGTCGTGGTCGGGGTGAGCCGGTTCACCAAGGGCAACGAGGAGGTGCAGCCCGACCTGCTGGCCATCACTGCCGAGGACGAGCAGCGCCAGGTCAAGCGACTCGGCCAGGTGAAGGCGGATCGCAACCTCGATGCGGTCGAGGCGGCGCTGGCCAGGGTGCGCGCCGACGCGGCCGCGCCCGACGCCAACCTGATGCCCGCGCTCATCGACGCCGTGCACGCCTACGCCACCGAGGGCGAGATCATGGACACCCTGGCCGACGTGTTCGGCCGCTACGTCGAGCGCCCCGTCTTCTGACCGTCTTCTGACCGTTCGCTGAGCGTCGGGCGACCGGCGGGTGGTCGAGAGGACCGACCGCGGGCCCCGGAGGGTCGATGAGTACGATCCGGCGATGGCTGAGGACGAGTCGGGCAACCAGGATCACGAGGACGGCGACGAGGGCGCCGAGGTGGAGGAGGCCGGCGCCGCGGCCGACGACGGCGCGCGGAGCGGTGACGACGAACGCGAGGATGTCGGCGGCGGCGACGAGGCCGAGGCCGACGACGACGCCGACGAGGACGACGCCGATGCCGATGCCGACGATGCCGACGATGCCGATGCCGACGATGCCGACGATGCCGATGCCGATGCCGATGCCGCCGATGCCGATGCCGATGCCGATGCCGATGCCGACGACGCCGACGATGACGAGGACGTCGACGAGGACGAGGACGACGACGACGCCGCCGCCGACGATGCCGACGCCGCCGAAGAGGACGACGAGGCCGACGAGGTGGCCTACGAGCTCGACGACTGGTCCGGTGAGTCGAGGCTGCTGGTCGACGGCCTGCTGACCAACCAGGGCATCGCCCACGTCTGGGAGGCGGGGACCCTCGTGGTGCGCTCCGCCGACGAGGCGGCGGTCGACCAGATCATCGACGACATCGAGATGACCTCGCTGCCGGCGCTCGACCCCGACGCCGACAAGCTGGCCTACGAGGTCGGCGGGTGGACCGACGAGCAGCGTTCGGGCCTGGCCGACGCCCTCGGGGCCGCCGGCGTCGCCTACGAGTGGGACGAGGTGGGCGACCTGCTGGTCCTCGAGTCCGACGAGGCTCGGGTCGAAGAGGTGCTCGACACCATCGAGTTCCCCGACGCCCTCGACGCCGCCCTGGAGGACGACCCGGATGACGGCCTCGCCGCGCAGCAGGTGATGTCCGAGCTGTTCGTGTCGAGCGATCGCCTCATGCACGACGCCCGCGACCCCGAAGGGGTGCTGTCGCTGGTCGACGCCGCCGCCCGCGCCCGCGGGCTCGCCCTGCCCTTCGGCTTCGAGCGGGAGGTGTGGGACGGCATCGTGGCCCGGGCCGGTGCCCTGAGCGACCAGTTCGAGCGTGACGTCGAGGATGACGACGAGATCATCGAGCGGGCCACGGAATTGCGGAACCTGCTGCGCAGCTACGTGTGACACCGGTGGCGATCACCGGACCGGTGTGATCGGCGGTCGACCTGCGCCTCGAACGGGGCTGATCCGCAGGCACGATCATCGGCCGCCCGACCCGTCGGGCCGGGCCCGGCGCCGGTAGCGTTCCGACGTGATCCTGGCCGAGCTCGAGGTCTTCCACTCGCGGCCCATCGCTCCGACGCGACGGGTGGCGCTGGGTCATCGCTCGCTGCCGTTGCACCCGGCGCCCGGCTTCGGCGGCGTGCTCCTCGGGGGGATCGCGGCCCAGGCGGTCGGGGGCATCGACCCGGACCTGCAGCCCGACGTGCACCGCCTGATCGTGCAACTCGAGGAAGGCCGGCGCATCCCCCAACCCCGGCTGCGTTACCGGTTCCAGACCGACCAGGTGGGCCTCACCCGCAGCCGCCACCGCCTCATCGGCGACGGCGAGCGGATGGAGTTCGAGTTCGACGACCGGGGCGCCCCGGCCCAGTACCTGCTGGGCGCGGTCTACGCCGCCGGCCAGTTCGAACCGGTCGAGCGCCGGGTGGTGATGGGGGCCATCCGCAAAGGGCTGCGGTGGGGTGGCGACATCGGCCCGGCCCTCATCGCCCACCTGTCGGGCAGCGGCGGGGCCCGGTCGTGGTCACCCACCGCCTTCGAGGACCCGGTGCGCTGGGCCCTCGACCTGCTGGGGTTCACCGCGGTGGACGAGCTGGGCCCCTTCCGGCCCGAGCGATCCGACGTGCAGCGACGGTTCCGGGAGCGCCTGCGTCAGGCCCACCCTGATCACGGCGGCGACCACGAGGGCGCGGCGCAGCGCATCGCCGACCTGTCCGAAGCCCGGCGCATCCTCCTATGACATTGGCTCCTCCTTCGTCGGAGCGGCTTCGCCATCCGGTTCGCACGCGCCGCGGCTCCGCTCCGCTCCGCCACGTCATCACCTGGTGCGAAGGTTCGACGGGCTCGGGCGGCGTTCGATGAAACGCGCACGCGGCTTGTTCGTGACGCCCGGGGCCGGGAGTGGGCGGGACCACCCCACGCTCGTCGCACTGGAGGAGGCTCTGGCGCCGACGCCGGTGGCGCGGGTGGACTTCCCTTACCGGCGGGAGGGTCGCAAGGCGCCCGATCGTGCACCGAAGCTGGTGGCCTTCGTGAAGGACGAGGCTGCCCTGGTGAGCGCCGAGGTCGGGGTGGCGCCCGAGCGGATGGTCTTCGGCGGGCGTTCGATGGGTGGTCGCATCTGCTCGATGGCGGTGGCCGAGGGCATGCCCGCGGCGGGCCTGATCCTGATCTCGTACCCGCTGCATCCCCCGGGTAAGCCCGAGAAGCTGCGCACCGACCACCTGCCACAGCTGGAGGTGCCGTGCCTGTTCCTCTCGGGCACCCGCGACCCGTTCGGCACCCCCGACGAATTCGCCGATGCGCTCGCGCTCATCCCCGGCCCGGTGACCACGGTGTGGCTCGAGGGTGGCCGCCACGACCTCAAGGGCAAGGACGACGAGATCGTCGCCGCGGTCGAGGACTGGCTGCCCACCCTCGGCTGAATCGCCCGAGGATCAGGGGCCCGGGTGGATCGGAGCGATCGACCGCGTCAGATGATCGTCACCGGCACGCCCAGCGGCAGCACCGGGACGAGCTGTTCGATGTCGGCGTTGTGCATGCGGATGCAGCCGTGGCTCACCTGGGTGCCGATGCTGGCGTCGTCGTTGGTGCCGTGGATGCCGAGCTGGCCGGGCCCCCCCGAGAAGGTCTCGAGCACGTCGGAGAAGGCCGACAGGCCGTAGGCGTAGGTGCCGTAGACCCCGTTGGGGTCGGGCGGCTGCAGCAACGACGTCGTGTAGTACGTGCCGCCGGGGCTGGGGGTGTTCGCGGCGGCCACACCGACGGGTGCGTCGAGGATCACCTCGTCGCCGCGGAACACCTCGATGGTGAACTCGGCCAAGGTGACGGTGATGTGGAAGTCGTGGGTCTGCAGGGTGACGCCGGCCCGGTCGATCCAGCCGGTGCTGCCGTTCGGGCGCTCGGGCAGTTCGACGTGCAGGCGGTCGCCCTGCTCGTCGAGCACGACGAACGTGAGCGGCACGCCGGGGCCCTCGGGCGCGGTCACCTGGTGGGACGGGGTCGCGGCATCGGGCGAGTCGTACACGTCGTAGGTGGACTCGGGGGTGGTGGCCACCGTCGTGAGGTCGGGATCGACGGTGGTCGAGGTGGCCGGCGCCGACGGGGGGGTGGTGGTGTCCTCGGCGAGCTCGGGACGTTCCGCGCTGGTGCACGATGCCGCCAGCAGCCCGGCGAGCAGCAAACCCGCCAGCGTGCGGCCGAGGCGGCGGTCGGCGCGACGAGGGGCCATCAGCGGCGATGGTAGCCACCGGCCGGTCGAGTCCCGGCTCACGGCGCGGGGGTGGCTGTCGGTGTGATCGGGGACGGCGCCGACCGCGCGTCGGGGCCCACCCGGTCCTCCGGGTTGATCTCCTCGAGCTCGAGATGGGCCGTCTCCGGGTACGCCACGACGATCAGCACCGCGAGGATCGCGGGCCCGATGGCCAGCAGGCTGATGGCCGGCCCGAACGAGTCGAAGCGGTCGGCCAGGCTCCCCGCGAGCAGCAGCCCGATGCTGCTGCCCACCACCCCGACCGCGGTGATCACGCCGTTCGTGCGCCCGCGGCTGGTGGTGGGGAACAGCTCGGGCCCGTAGACACCCAGCGCGGGCACGGCCGCCGCCCCCACGACCGACCCGACAGCCGACGCCACCCAGATGCCCCAGCTCGAGGCCAGGTACATCACCACGGTCAGGCCCACGCCGCCGGCGACCGCGATGGCACCCACCAGGCGGCGGCCGCGGAGGTCGGCGAGTCGTCCGCCCACGAGCACGCCGATGCCGCCCGGTGTGGAGGTGGCCAGCGTGAACGCCGTGATCTGCAGCGCGGAGAACCCGTGCTCGCTGCGGAGGAACTCGTTCTGGAATTGCGATGCCGGAGCCGTGAAGATCGAGAGGAGGAAGCCCGACGAGGCCAGCAGCAGCACTCGCCGGGGGTGGGCCCGCGTGGGAGCGCGCTCGTGGGCGACCTCGTAGCGGTGGCTCTCGGGCAGGGTCCGGCCCACGTGCCACGCCAGACCGATGCCGAGCAGAGGGATGACGTACAGCACCCGCCAGGCGCCCGTGCCCAGGTCGGCCAGGGGCAGGAACCACACCGCCATGCCCGCGCCCAACGCCGCGGTCATGGCCAGCACGCTGATGGCGTAGGCCCGCGACCCGGCCGGCATCTCCTCTGCCGCCACCACCGCCACGAGTAGGGCCAGCGCGGTGGCGAAACCCCGGGCCACGGTCTGAGTGGCCCCGAGCCATGCCATGTTGGGCGCGGCGGCGCCGACCACGGTGGCCGCGCACCCCGCGATGGCCGACGCGATGAGGAGCCGTCGTCGGCCCCGCCGGTCGGCGAGGGCCATCACCGCGAGGGAGAGCACCACGCCCACCCGCACCGAAGCCAGGGTGAGGCCCTGCGTCCGGTCGTCGGCGCCGAACTCGTCGGCCGCGAAGGTGATGGTCTGGGTGATCAGGGTGCCCAGGTAGCCGCTGATCATCACCAGCGCGCAGAGCATGCCCAGCACGGACGCCTCACGGGCCCCGAAGCGGTCGGGCGGCGCCCACCAGGGCTGCGAGCCCGCGGGGCGTCGGGCGCGCAGGGCGCGCTTCACGAGGGGGTTGAACAGCACCCGCCACGCGCCGAGGCACAGCTCGAACTCGGTCGTCTCGGTGATCACCCGGGTGCCGTCGGCCTCGACCCGATCGTCGACCTCGCGGTGGTAGCGGCCGAACGGCCCCGAGACGGCCCGGAAGCCCCCGTCGGGATCAGGCGCCTCGCCGACGACGTCGTCCCGCGCCGCCAGCAGACGCTCGACGGCGACCTCGGTCGCGGCCGGATCGGCCGACGGCGCGAAGCGATGAACGGTCACCACCTGCTTCGTCGGCACTGCCGGAAAGTAGCGTGGTGCGATGCGTCTGGTGGTGCGACCCAGTGGCCCGCTCTCGGGCGTGGTGCCGATCAGTGGTGCCAAGAACTCGGTCCTCAAGCTGATGGCGGCCACCACCCTGGCCGAGGGGAGCTTCACGCTGGGCAACGTCCCCGCCATCGCCGACGTGTCCTGGATGGGCGAGTTGCTCACCTCGATGGGCATGACGGTGCGCTTCGAGGGCGACACCGTCACCATCGATTCGCCGGCCGACCTGGTTCCCGAGGCGCCGTACGAGTTGGTCGAGCGGATGCGGGCGTCGATCGTGGTGCTGGGCCCGCTGCTGGCCCGCTTCGGTCACGCCCGGGTGGCCCTTCCGGGCGGCGACGACTTCGGTCCCCGCCCGGTCGACATGCACCTCCGGGCCCTCGAGGCCCTCGGCGCCGAGTTCACCACCGCACACGGCTACATCGAGGGGCGGGCCGATCACCTGCTCGGCACCCGGATCATGCTCGAGTTCCCCAGCGTCGGTGCCACGGAGAACACGTTGATGGCGGCGGTGCTCGCCAAGGGCACCACGGTCATCGACAACGCCGCCCGCGAGCCCGAGATCGCCGACCTCGCGTCGTGCCTCAACCGCATGGGGGCGCAGATCCTGGGTGCGGGCACGTCCACGATCACGATCGAGGGCGTCGAGCGCCTCGTCCCCGTGGAGCACACGGTCATCCCCGACCGCATCGAGGCGGCCACCTACCTCGCGGCGGTGGGGGTGGCCGGGGGCGAGATCACGCTCGAGGGCGCCCGGCCCGACCACATGACGATGCTCGTCCAGAAGCTGGGCGAGATGGGCATGCGCATCTCGCCCGACCCGGACGGCCTGTGGGCGCTACGCACCAAGCGGCTGCGCTCGGTCGACGTCTCCACCTTGCCGTACCCCGGGCTGGCCACCGACTACAAGCCGTTCCTCGTCGTGTTGCTGGCGTTCGCCGACGGCGTGGGCATCGTCACCGAGAACCTTTTCTCGGGCCGTTTCCGCTACGTGGACGAGTTGGTGCGCATGGGGGCCGACGTCCGCACCGAGAGCCACCACGCAGTGGTTCGGGGCCGCGAGCACCTGTCGGGCGCACCCGTGCGGGCGCCCGACATCCGGGCGGGCGCCGCGCTGGCCATCGCCGGCCTGGGCGCCGAGGGCGAGACCATCGTGGCCGGTGGCGAGCACATCGATCGCGGCTACGAGCGATTCGTCGAGAAGCTCCGCGCCATCGGTGCCGACATCGAGCGGGTGGACTGAGCCGGGGCCGGCGGCGTCAATCGCACGGGGGCGGGTGGTCGCGTTCCTCCTGGAGCCTCGCCGCTCGGCGGTTGGCCAACCACAGGATCAGGGCGAACGCAGCGATGGGCAGGGCCACGACGAGCGCCTCGTCCCAGCCTCCCTGGTGGGCCACCACCATCGCCGGCGTCACCCGAGGGAGCGTAGGTCGACCGAGGTGCGAACCCGAGGCGAGGGTCGGGAACAGGCGCGGCCGTTTCGGGGTTTGCACGGCCATGACCGGTAGAATCGCCACCGTGGACCAGGACGTCGCCGACGAGGCCCCCGTCGAGCAGCCGAGCATCGACGACCGCCTGCGCGAGACCATCGAGGCCATACGACCGGCGGTACAGGCCGACGGGGGCGACATCTACTTCCACGGCATCGACGATCGCGGCGTGGTCACCGTGGAGCTGGTGGGGGCGTGCGTGAGTTGCCCGGCGTCGACCCTCACCCTGAAGGCCGGCGTCGAGCGGATCCTGAAAGACCGCGTGCCCGGGGTGACGAGCGTGATCAGCCTCGGCGAGAACGACGAGACCGTCGTCTCGCTGTAGGCACCGGGTCAGGCCCGGCGTATCACCAGCTTGGCCACGTCGAGGGGGTCGTCGGGGCCCTTCACGTTGATCCGCACGCTCAGCCGACACCGCAGGACCGCCCCGGCCGCGGCTGTCCCCTTCACCTTGATGACGACCCGGTAGGTCTCGCTCTGCCCGGGGTTGCGGCCGACCGACAGGGCGCCGGACGTGATCGAGCTGGTTACGTCGATGTCCGGGTTCGGGGTCTGTGGCAGGAAGTACTTCACCTTGAAGTTGGCGTTGCTCGCACATCCGGTGGGGGTCAGGAACTGAACCGCCGTGGAGTCGTTCTGCATGCGGAACAGCGCGACGAACGTGGTTCCGGCCGCCACCGTGCGGGTCTTGGTCTGGTTGGTGCCGTCGGTGTTGTAGACGCCGTCGCCAATGGCTCCCGTCCCGTCGGGCTTCGTGACGATCGCGTCGGGCTGCACGGCCGCGGGTTCCGGAGGGGCCGCGCCCACGGGTGCCGACGTCAGGGTGATCGTGGTGGCGAGCGCGGCGGCGACCGCCACCAGTCGCCCCGTCCGTCGTCGGGTGGTGCCCATGTCGCGTCCTCCCCGGTGTGGTTGTCGACACCAGCGTGCCATGCCGTGGTGGAACGGTACTGCGCGGCGTACGCGTCAGGGCAGGTCGACCACGCCCCGGTCGCCGTCGACGGTGATGACGGTGCCGTCGACCAGGCTGCGGGTGGCCGACCCGGTGCCGACGACGGCCGGGATGCCGTACTCGCGAGCGACCATCGAGGCGTGGGCGATCACCGACCCGGTGTCGGTGACGATGCCGGCGACCAACCCGAAGATCGGGGTCCACGCGGGGGTGGTCATCGGCGCGACCAAGACGTCGCCGGGCTCGACCCGGTCGAAGTCGTCGGGGCCGAGGACCACCCGCGCCGGCCCGGTCGCCCGACCTGGGCTGCCGGGCACACCGACCAACAGGTGGTCGTCGGTGATGGCGTTGCTGCGGAACTGCTCCCGTAGTTCCGCGGCGCGACGCATGGGTGCGGTCAGCTTGCCGATCGCCAGTGGGGCGTCGAGGGTCCGCTGGTGCTGCCACTGCTCGCGGCGCGTGGCGACCGCTGGCCGGAGGTTCCTGGTGGGTCCACCGGTCGCCGCCGCGGTGACTTCGTCGTGCTCGCAGAAGAACACGTCGTCACGGTCATCGACGGCGTCGGTGGCCACGAGGTGCTCGCCGAGGCGGTGCAGCGCATGGCGCAGTACCGGCCACCCGATGGTGAGCTCGTCGGCCATGTCCTCGCGCACCACGGCGTAGCGCTGGGCGAGATCGAGTCGCCGCTCGAACGCGGCGAGCAGGTCGGGCTCGTCCGCGAGCGCGTGCCGGCATGCCGTCTCCGCCTCCCTGCGGGTGGCGACCAAGGTGGCGTGGGCCGAGTGGCTGGGTGGGGCCGGGGTGGCGTCGAGTTCGCCCAGCGTGGGCTGCGACCAGTCGATGCTGGTGACGGCGTGGTTCCTGGGCGTCCGGGCCTCGCCCAGGCCGGCCAGCAGCGGCTGGTGGCCACCGTTGCCGGTTCCCTCCAGGTGCTTCCGGTGGAACGCGGCGAGTGAGAGCTCGGCCTTGGACGCGAATCCCAGTACCTCGGCGAGGGGCAGGAGCAACCCGCCGGCCGCGTGGGTCACCTGGTCGACCAGCGTCACCAGCTCGGCCGGCGATGCTTCGCCCACCGTGCCAGTGGCCGCGTCGACCACGGACCGGTAGGCGGGGAGCAACGTGGACTCGTAGTGGGCCGCGGCCGGCACGGCCATGGCCCGCTCGCCCCGCTCGGGGTGCGAGACGATGGTGGCGAAGGCGAACCCCCACCGGAAGAGGCGGACCGGGTGACGCAGCGTGGTGCGCACCGGCGTCGCCATCTTGCCGGGGTTCGTGTAGTACCAACCGTTCACGATCACGTGCAGTGGCAGCGCCATCCGGGCGCCCCAGTAGTCGAAGATGGCGTCGTCGAAGCCGGCCTCGGCCTCGGGCAGGAACCAGGTGGCGAACAGCGGGGTGACCGGGTCGGCGAGCCACTCGCCGAGGCGGAAGTCGCGGCGCCAATGGCCCTGGCGCGGCGCCTCCCAGGTGGGCGGGGGGTCACCGGCCCCGGTCGGCTCCGTCATCACGACGGTTCGGTGGTCGATGGTTCGGTGGTCGGTGGGTCGGTCCATGGTTCCGGTGGCCTTTCGCGCAGCGAGTCGAGCATGGCTTCGAGGGCCCAGGCCTGGGCCTCGCCGGCCTCGGCGAGGGTGAGCTGCCAGCGGCTGGCGGCGGTGGCCAGGGAGCGGATGCTGGCCACCGACTGCAGGATCGCGGTGATGGCCAGCCGTTGACGGTCGGGCAGCGTGGGCGGGATCAGGTCTGCGGCCTGGCGGGCGACGAGCTCGTCGCGCCGGCGTTGGTCGTCCTGGGCCTCGGGGTACTCCCCGGTGCCCGGGGGATCGTGGCGGGCGACCGGATCGGGGTATCGCGCCGACCACTCGCGGGTGAGCTCCCGGATGAGGTCCGGGTACTCGTCGAGCGAGCTGGGTAGCACCCGCCCTCTGAGCAGGGTGCGGTCGGCGAGGTACGCGTGGACCAGCTCGGCCTTGGTCGGGAACATCCGGTACACCGTGCGCTCCGAGACGCCGGCGACTTCGGCGATCCGGGCGTAGGTGAAGAGCTCGGGGTTGGCGAACCCGCCGTGCAGGAGCTCGATCTCCACGCAGGCCTCGAGGATCGCCTGCCGGGTCCGCGAGCGGTTCTGCTCGCGGAGCGTGGGTCGTCGGGCTCGGGCCTCGGTGGCGTCCGCTGCGGTCATGTGGGCACCCTCGCGCTCAGGCGGGGGTGGCCTCCAGACGGTGGTCACCCGCGGCGACGGGCACGGGGCTGGTCGGTCGGGACAGGGCGATCCCCGTCACGAGGATCCAGATGCTGACGACCAGGAAGGCCAGGCCACCGGCGTCGGCCGCCCCGGTGTCGACCATGGCGACGACGCTGAGGGCGAGGGTGATCACCCCGGCGCCGATCGACGTGCGCCCCAACCACGGCCGCACGCCGGAATGCGCGGCGGTGAGCCCCACCGCCAGCATCATCGCCGCGACGAAGACGTTGGCGGCGAGCGAGAGCAGCAGCGACAGGAGCCACACGTAGCGGATCAGGTCGTCGGACGCGGCCCGCCCGAGGGGGGCCAGGTAGACGAGGGCCACGCCGAGCACGTTGGCCAAGGCGTAGAGGCCCAGCCACGCTGTCGCGCCGCCGAGCACCGTGGCACTGGCGATGTTGGCGTCGGCGTCGCGTGGGGCCCGGATCCGGACGGCGAGGGTGCCGGCGAACCAGAGGAACAGCGGTGCGGTTGCCACCAGCACGGTCAGGATGGCCATCAGGATGCCGCGGTGATCGACGAAGTAGCGGCGCACCTCCTCGACCGGCGCGTCGACCGCCGGCGGCGCACCGACGGCGATGGCGACCGCGAAGTTGCTGACGATGAAGACGACGCCGGCGATGCCGCCGTTGCGCCACTGGTGCTGGTCCATGGTGGGTGCCTCCTGTGCGGACCTCGGGGCCGACCCCGGGTGGGCCGGCTCCCGCATCGTCACATCTGACAGGTCAGACTGTCAAGATGTCAGTTCAGACCGTCATTTTCGACCGGAGCGGGCGCGCGCGTACCCTCGGGGCGCGATGACGAACGATGCTGCGGCGCTGGTCGCCGACGCCAGGAACGGCAACCGCACGGCGTTGGCCCGCCTGTTGTCGATGGTCGAGCGAGGCGGCGAGCCCGCCCGCCAGGTCGGGCGGCTCACCCACCCGCTCGGCGGCACCGCCAGGACCATCGGTCTCACCGGTGCACCGGGGGCGGGGAAGTCGACGCTGACCAACGCGCTGATCACCGCGATGCGGGCCGACGGCCTCGGCGTCGCCGTGCTGGCCATCGACCCGTCGTCGCCGTTCACCGGTGGGGCCATCCTCGGTGACCGGGTGCGCATGGGCGAGCACGCCCTCGACGACGGCGTGTTCATCCGCTCGATGGCCACGCGGGGTCACCTGGGGGGACTGGCACTCGCCACCCCCGAGGCGGTGCGCGTGCTCGACGCCACCGGCCACGAGCGGATCCTCATCGAGACGGTCGGGGTGGGGCAGGTGGAGGTGGAGATCGCCTCCTCGGCCGACACCACGGTGGTGGTGGTCAACCCCGGCTGGGGCGACGAGGTGCAGGCGGCCAAGGCCGGCCTCCTCGAGATCGCCGACGTGTTCGTGGTCAACAAGGCCGATCGCGCCGGCGCCCGCGACACGCATCGGGACCTCGAGCAGATGCTCGAACTGTCGGCGCCCACCGAGGGTTGGCGCCCGCCGATCGTCGACACGATCGCCTTGGACGGAACCGGCATCGAGGCGCTGTGGACCGCGCTCGGCGATCACCAGCACCATCTGGAGGCGTCCGGGCAGCTGCAGCGGCGGCGGGCCGAGCGCCTCGGGCGCGAGCTGCGCGACATCGTGGCCGAGCGGCTGCACGAGCGGGCGCTGGCGCTGTGCTCGGGCGGCGAGTACGACCGTCTCGAGGCCGCCGTGCTCGAACGCCGCCTCGACCCGTGGTCGGCATCCGACCAACTGTTGACTCTTGGCTGAGCGCTCGTCGCGACCATCAAGGCTCGCTCGTCCCTCGCTCGCCGTGCCGTGACCCCACCTAAGGTGCAGTGGATGAACGGACTGGTTCGCATCGAACGGCGGGACGACGGCGTGGCCGTGGTGACCCTGGACAACCCCAAGGTCAACGCCCTCAGCCAGGAGTTGTTGAACGAGCTGGGCGGGGTGTTCGAGGCATTGGGCGACGATCTGCCTGGTGCCGTCGTTGTCACCGGCGGCGAGCGCCTGTTCGCGGCGGGTGCCGACGTCACCCAGTTCGCGGCCGAGCGGGCGGCCGAGGTCGCCGCCACCTTCCATCGCGTCCTCGACGCGGTCGCCGCCTTCCCCCGCGCGACGATCGCCGCGGTCAGCGGCTACGCCCTGGGTGGCGGCTGCGAGCTGGCCATGGCCTGCGACTTCCGCATCGCGTCCGAGCGGGCCGTGTTCGGTCAGCCCGAGATCCTGCTGGGCATCATCCCGGGCGGCGGCGGCACCCAGCGCCTGCCCCGCCTGGTGGGCGTCTCCCGGGCCAAGGAGCTGATCTTCACCGGGCGACAGGTGAAGGCCGAGGAGGCGCTGGCCATCGGTCTGGCCGACGAGGTGGTGCCCGGAGACGAGCTCCACGACCGGGCGCTGGCGCTCGCGGCCGAGCTGGCCTCAGGGCCCCGCGCCGCGATCGCCCTGGCCAAGGCCGCCATCGACGGCGCCGTCACCGAGCAGGACGCCTTCGCCCAGGTCTTCCTCACCGACGACGCCGGCATCGGCGTGGCCAGCTTCCTCGAGCACGGCCCCGGCAAGGCCACCTTCACCGGCCGGTAGCGCCCCACCCGCCCTGCCGCCCCTCGGGCGCGCCGCCCCCACCGGGGCGAGCGCGGTGGGGGTGCGCAGTGGGGGTTGTGGCCCTAGAACTGGAAGTAGATGAACGGCGCGACGCCCACGGGGCCGAGGGTGTCGATGCCCACGAACGCCACCGCCAGGATCACGCCCTGCAGCACGGGGGCCAGGCGGCTGAAGCCGGCCCGGCTCCACGCGCCGATCCAGCGAGGTGCGAACTGGATCGCCAACATCCCGGCGACGACGGCCATCAGCAACGTGGTGGGCCCCGGCAGCAGGTTGGTGAGGTCGAACAGCCCTCGGATCATCTCGAAGGCGTTCGCGAACGACTCCGCTCGGAAGAAGATCCACGCGAAGCACACCAGGTTGAAGGTGGCCAGCCACGCCAGCACCGGGCGCAGGCCGGGCGGCACCGCCGACGGGCGCAGCGTGCCCGCCGCCTCCTGCTCGGCTCGGCGCCCGGTGCGCCAGTGGCCGACACACTGGTAGAGGCCGTGGAGGCCGCCCCACACGACGAAGGTCCAGGACGCGCCGTGCCACAGGCCGCCGAGCACCATGGTGAGCATGAGGTTGCGGTAGACGCTCACGGTCGATCCCCGGTTGCCGCCCAGCGGGATGTAGAGGTAGTCCCGTAGCCACCTCGACAGCGTGATGTGCCAGCGGCGCCAGAAGTCCTGCACGGACAGCGCGCTGTACGGCCGGTCGAAGTTCTGGGGGAAGCGGATCCCGAGCAGCAGGGCGATGCCGATG
Source organism: uncultured Microthrixaceae bacterium (assembly GCA_964635055.1). Classification (GTDB taxonomy): domain Bacteria; phylum Actinomycetota; class Acidimicrobiia; order Acidimicrobiales; family DATDAH01; genus JAEUJM01. The sequence goes on from CAZWMT010000028.1 coordinate 23,593, forward strand.
GCGATGTCGGTGTAGCCGCTGAAGTCCGCGTAGATCTGGATGGCGTAGCCGTAGATCGCGCCCAGGATCTCCAGCGCCGAGTGGTTGCTCGGCACGGCGAACACCGGGTCGACCACCTCGGTGCCGAGGTAGCTGGCGATCACCACCTTCTTGAACAGGCCGGCCATGATGAGGAAGAAGGCCTCGGTGGCGGGGATGCGTGACTCGTCGGGCCGCACCCGGAGCTGTGGGACGAACTCGCTGGCGCGCACGATCGGCCCGGCCACCAGGTGGGGGAAGAACGACAGGTACATGCCGAACTCGATGGGGGTGGCCGGCTCGAGGTCGCGCCGGTAGATGTCGACGACGTAGCTGATGGCCTGGAACGTGAAGAACGAGATGCCGATCGGCAGGATCAGCCGGAGCAGCGGCGGGTTGGCGTGGACGCCGAGCTCGCCGAGGCCGTTGGTGACCGAGACGACGAAGAACTCGTAGTACTTGAAGAACCCCAGCACCACCAGGTTGCCCCCGACCGCGACCGTCATCAGCGTGCGGCGGGTGGATTCGGAGGCGGTGCGGTGAATGGCCGTGCCCATGGCCTGGTTGAACAGTGTGGAGCCGGCGATCAGGGGGACGAAGCGCCAGTCCCACCAGCCGTAGAAGACGTAGCTGGCGACGAGGGTGAACGCCATCCACGCCCGGCGATTGGGCCGCAGCCGCCAACTCACCAGGAACACGACGATGAAGAAGATCCCGAATTGGGCCGTCGGGAAGAGCATGGGGTGGGCGGTACTCCTCGGACCGGTGGCTGCGAGCCTAGGCAGGCCATGATGGGTGGATGCGCCATGGTTCGATCGGGTCATTGCCGCGGCACGCGCCCGGGACGGGGGTGCGGCCGAGCAGGGGTCTCGTGGCCCTGCTCGGCGTCCTGTCGTGCGTCGCGCTGGCCGGCTGCGCCGGCGACGTGGACGAGCCGACCACCTCGGCCGCGCCCTCGTCTACCGCACCGGAGCGCACCTCGACGTCGTTCCCGGCCACGACGACCACCGCGGCGCCGACGACCACGACCACCGCCGCCGTGCTCGTGCACCGCTTTCCGGTCGACCCGCCCAGCGTCACCGACTACGGCCCCGGCCACCACGACTATCCCGCGACCGACATCTTCTGCCCGGTGGGTAGCACCTTCGTCGCGGTGACCGACGGCATCGTGGACTTCGTCTCCACCGTCGACACCTGGGACCCGGCCACCGACGACCCCGTCGTGCGTGGCGGGCTGTCGGTGGCCATCGTCGGCGACGACGGCGTGCGCTACTACGGGTCGCACCTCTCGGCCGTCGCCCCCGGCATCGTGGCCGGGGTGCGGGTGACGGCCGGCCAGACCCTGGGGTCCACCGGCAACTCGGGCAACGCCCGCAACACCGACCCCCATCTGCACTTCGGGGTGTCACACCCGACGACCGCCGACGACTGGGCGGTGCGACGCGGTGAGGTCGACACCTTCCCGCTGCTCCAGGCCTGGGAGCGCGGCGAGAACGTGACCCCCACGGTGCCGACGGGCTGACCTCGGCGGTCCATGGCAGGTGGCCGGAGGGGCACCCTGGAGCGGGGTCCCAGGTGCGGCGGGCGTCCTGATGCGGTGAATGGTCCGCTGCCCGCCGGTCCCGCGCCGAGCCGTATGGCGGTGTGGCCTACGCTGGGCCGCTCGTGACATCGGGAGGTGGCGTGGACTGTCCGAATTGTGGCGAAGCGGTCCGCGAAGGAGCCCGTTTCTGCGGCGCATGCGGCACTGCGGTTCCCGCCGGCGAGGCGGTCGGGCCCCAGAAGGGGCCGTCGCTGCCGCCGTTGTCGCCGTCACCACCGCCCATCACCGTTCCCCTCGACGTGGCGCCGCCACCAGCGGGGTCGGTGCCACCCCCGGCTCCGCCAGGGGCGCCTGCGCCTCAGCCCGCCTCGTCGAACACTCCGTGGGTCGTCGCCGCAGTGGCGGCGGTGGTCGTGGCGGTGGCCGTCGTGGCCATGGTCGTTGCCTTCGCCGGCAACGACGAGTCCGCCGACGGCGCGGCGACCACCACGCCGGCGCCGAGCGATGACGGGGCGACCGAGGCGGACGTCGCCACCTCGACGTCGTCGAGCTCCACCACGTCGTCGACCACGTCCACCACGCTCGACCCCGAGGCCGCAGCGTTGCTCGAGCTCCAGGACCGGGTCGAGCAGGACGAGGCGACCTTCGCGGCGAGGGGCCTCGAGGACACGTTCGTGCCGCAGCTGAGCGCGAAGCAGTTGGGCACGTCGGACGACGGGATCATCTACTCCTACGAGGACATCGTCGCCCACATCGAGGACCTGGAGAACGCCTACGGCGAGGTGCTCGTGCTCAATTCGTCCGACTACACGTCGTTCGAGGCAGCGGGCTACTTCGTGATGATGATCCCCGAGTCGTTCAGCTCGGGGGAGGGAGCCCTCGACTGGTGCTTCGGTCAAGGCCTCACCGACAAGAACGACTGCTTCGCCAAGTTCGTGAGTCGCACGGCACCCTCGAGCGACTTCACGACGATGCTCCCGGACGAGCTGTGAGGCGCGCCGGCCCCGGAACCGTTCGTTGACCCGTCCGTGGCGATGCGAGCTCGTCGCCGCCGTGTGCCTCGCGATGGTGGTGGCTGCCGGCTGCGGCAGCGGGGTCAGCGAGACCGCCGATGCACGCGGGTCGTCGACCACCGCGGCCGACCGCGCGTCGCCCGACACCTCGACCAGCACCACCGCCGCGATCCCGTCCACCACCACGACGCCGCCGTGCACCGCTGGCGCCGCGGTGGCCGACTGGCCGTTGCGGCGGCGGCTCGCGCAGTTGGTCATGCCCACGCTGCCCGCCGACGCCAACGCGGCCGCGCTGATGGTCGCGGTGTTCCAGCCGGGTGGGGTCTTCCTCGCCGACGGCAACGGCGACACGATGGGCGCGGTCGGGCCCGCGGTGGCCGCGGCCGATCCCGTGCCCCCGTTCGTCGCCGTCGACGAGGAGGGTGGGCGGGTGCAACGGATCTTCGATGGCATCGGCGCGTTCCCGAGCGCTCGCCAGATGGCCGCCACCCTGACCGAGGACGAGGTGCGGGCACTGGGCGCCCGGGTGGGGTCCGGCCTCAGCGCCCTGGGCGTCACCATGGACTTCGCCCCCGTGGCCGATGTGTCGGCCCAGCCCGACGGTGAGGTGATCGGCGACCGGTCCTTCTCGAACGACCCGGCGGTCGCGACCCGTTATGCCGGCGCCTTCGCCGAGGGCCTGCGCGACGGCGGCGTGATCCCGGTGGTGAAGCACTTCCCCGGCCACGGGCACTCGTCCGGGGACTCGCACCAGGGCGCGGTGACCACGCCGGCGCTGGATGCCATGCGCTCGTCGGATCTCGTGCCCTACGAGACCCTGCTGGACGAGGAGCCGGTGGCGGTGATGATGGGGCATCTCGACGTGCCCGGGCTCACCGAGCCCGGGGTGCCCTCGAGCCTCAGCCCTGCCGCGCTCCGCCTGCTCCGCGAGGACTACGGCTTCGACGGCGTGGTGATCACCGACGACCTCGGCGGGATGGGCGCCGTCACCCAGCGCTTCGGCGAGCTCGAGGCGTCGAGGATGGCCCTGGCCGCCGGCGTGGACATGGTGCTCATCGGCCGGGGCGACCTCGGCGGCCTCGTGGACCACCTCGAGCAGGCGGTGGCCGCCGGCACCCTGCCCGAGGCCCGGGTGAACGAGTCGGTCGTCCGGATCCTCAAAGCGAAAGCGGTGGACCCCTGTGAGGTCGTGCTGCCCGGCGCCTGATCCCCACCCGAGACCGGCCATCCCGTTCAGCCCCGCTCGGGACCTGGAAATAGGATGTCCGCAGGATGGCGACCTGCGGGGCGTGTGGGAGTGACAACCGGGCGGAGGCACGGTTCTGTCACGACTGCGGGGCGGTGCTGGCGCCGTCGGCGCCGGGGCCGGCGAAGGCGCGCGTCGCCTCGTTGCCGCCGCTGGGCCCGGCGCCACGGCCGTTGTCCGTGGCGCCAGACGAGCCACAAGCGCCCCCGCGGCCGCTGGACCCCGTGGCGACGAACGGCCGCCCCGATTGGGTGGTGCCCGTGATCGCCGTGGCCGCGGTCGTGGCGGTGGTCGGGTCGATCGTGGCGGTGATGCTGGGCTCGGGTGGCGACGGTGACCAGGTCACGTCCGGGGGCGGCGGCACCGATGCCGCCGCGGTCACCACGCCGCCCGCCACCGTCGCTCCTCCCGCCACGACCTTCGACCCCGACGTGAGCGCGACCACGGCACCCGCGAGTGCGGGCACCCGCTCGGCCACGCTGTTCAGCAACTTCGCCCGGCTCCGGTCCGCGCCCGACATCGGGGCGTCCGAGGTGACCACCCTCACCGCGGAAGGCGCTCGTATGGAGGTGATCGGCTCGAACGTGGACGGGTGGTACCACGTGCGGGTCGGGGCCGACGAGGGCTACCTGTTCGGCACGTTCGTCGACCCACCCGACCCGGGTCTGCAGATCGCCCAGACCAGCGGGGGCAACGCCGTTCTGTTGAGCTCGGCCGGCGCGCCGCTGGGCATCGAGAACGAGTCCGGGCCCAAGGTGTTGGTGGTCGACACCTCCGGCTCGCTGTGGCAGGTCATCCTCGCCGACGGGTCCACCGCCTACGTCGACGCCGCCACCGTCAGCGTGGTCCGGTAGCCCACGATGGCGCGCACCGGCTCCGTCGTGGCCATGGCCCTGGGTGCGGTGGTGCTCGCCGCGGGTGGGATCGCGGTCGGCCGCTCGACCGTGGCCTCACCGGCACCGGCCGAGCCGGTGCCGAGCGCCACGAGCGCGGCACCGGCGGCCACGACGGCGCCGCCGGCGACGACGACCACGATCGTGTCGACCACCGTCACCACGCCTCGCTTCCTCGACCTCGCCGGTTGGACCGAGATCGCGCAGCAGCTCCCTGCCGTCACGGTGCCGAGCGACTGCCCGATCCCGTTCGACGACCCCGAGAGCATGCCCAACGCCGACCGGTCGTACCGCGGCGGTGTGCACGGCGGCATCGACTTCATCTGCATGGAGCCGGGCCACGACGCCATCGCCGCGCTGCCCGGTCGGGTGGTGCTGGCGAACAACAGCTTCGTCGACGCGACCGTGGACGACCGTCAGGCCCTGCTCGACGAGGCGCAGGCGCTCGGCACCACGCCCCCGTGGATCCTGGCGTTCCTCTTCGGTCGCTTCGTGGTGCTCGACCACGGCATCGTGCCGGGTGTCGGCCACGTCGAGACGATCTACGCGCACCTGCACGAGATCGACCCGGGGCTCCACCCGGGTGCGAGCGTGGCGGCCGGCACGCGTCTCGGTGAGGTGGGCAACCGGGGCACCGAGACCGGTGCGAACGGCGGCACGCGGCCGCAGTCGATACACCTGCACTGGGAGCTCCACGTGAACGACGTGTTCCTCGGCGCCGGCCTCACCGCCGAGGAGACCCGTACGCTCTACGAGGGCCTCCTGCCGCACTGATCGGGTTCAGCGCTCCTCGTAGGTCAGCTCGAAGCTGGCCACGCCGATCACGTCGCCCGACCGGAGCGGGGCGTCGCGCACCGGTGCCCCGTTCACGAACACCGGCTGGACGCCCTCCGAACGGACGCGTGCGGTGCCGTTGCGGCGTTCGACCGAGGCGTGCCGGGGCGCGACGGTGGCGTCCTTGGCCAGCACCACGTCGCACGTCCCGGCCGATCCGATCACGGTCGAGTCGCGGTAGAGGATGTACTCCTTGCCCGCGAGCGGTCCGCGGGTGACCCGCAGCCAGGCCTGCCGCGCCACCCGCTCGGCGATGCCGATGGCCAGGCAGACCGAGACGGTCGTGGCCAGGATGCTGATCAGCTGAGGACCGAACCGGCTGGCGAAGCCGTCGGCGTCCTCGGCGATGCGCAGCGTGCGCTCGTCGATCGTCTGGACGTAGATGAACCCGCCGATCACCCCACCCACGAAGCCGCCGATGGCGCCGTTCACCACCTTGCGGAGCCCACTGGTGATGCCCAGGCCGAAGCCGACCAGGGTGCCGAGGATCACCCAGCCGAGCCACAGGGCCAGCTTCAGCTTCTCCACGTCGCTGGTGAGGTCGCCGCTGGAGTCCATGCGGACGTCGTCGAAGATCCGGTCGGCCACGGCCACCGCGGCGATCGCGGCCACCAGCCCGGCGAGGGCCCCGATGGCCCCACGCCTCAAGCCGGAGCGCACCGCGCCGGCGGTCAGGTCGGGCCAGGCGGCCAGCAGGAAGCCGACGATCGGCGACACGGTGACGGCCAGCACGCCGTTCTCGATCAGGGGCCGGTCGATGACCGAGTGGTTCAGCCACCAGCCGAGCGCAGCGCCCACGGTGCCGGCGATCAGGCCGACGGCGAGGCCCGACACGATCGGGGTGGCCCCGAAGCGGCTGAGCCCGGCGCCGCCCGGCGGGCCGCCACGCGTGTCGCCGACGGGCACCGTCACCGGCGCCGGCCCGGGCGTGATGGTCGGTAGGGCCTGGCCCGCGGTCATGGGCTGCGTCGGCGCGGCCGGCGGGGCGGGCGCGGTCGGTGCAGTCGGTGGATGTGGTGGTGCGGCCTGTGGGGCCGTGCGGGCCATCGCCGCGGTCGGGGTGTCGTCGGCCAGGTCGTCGAGGGTGATCCGCAGGGGCTCGTCGCCGGCGGCCATCAGGTGACTCCTTCGATCTCGATGTCGGAGATGGGGGTGAAGTCGCGCTCGCCCGGGGCGGTGGTGCCGAGGATCTCCAGTTGCACGCGCAGCGTCACCACGTCGACCGCGGTGGACTGCACCGAGCGCAGGTTCTCGTCCAGGTCCTGGACGATCTCGGTGCCGTCGTCGAACGTCCACCGCACTGCGGTGACGCGGCGTCCCTGGAAGTAGCGGTCGGTGCCGTCGCACGGGTCGACCTTGGCGTAGCCGTTGATCAGCCCCACGCTGGTCACCCTGGTGTCGACGCCCAGGTTGAGGGTGATCCGCCGGCCGGTGCCGTCACCGGCGGTGCGCCAGGCCGTCTCGGGGGTGTGGTCGAGCAGGTTGGCCGGCTCGAAGGTGGTGGTCTGGTCGCAGCCGTTCACCGACGGCTCGGTCTGCAGGGGGGCGGCGACCCGCGTCGGCTCGATGGTGCGCGACGGCCCGCTGGGGATGGACGACCCGCCGGCCTCGGCGACGGTGGACGGCGAGGTCGAGCTGCCGTCGGACCCGGTGCCGTCCACAGGAGCGGTGTCGGCGCTACCCGACGCCTGGTCGGCCGAGGCGCCGGTGTCGGTGAACTCGGGTGCGGCGTCGCCGTCATCGTCGCCCGACCGGCTCAGCGCGACGACGAGACCGATGACGAGGAGCGCGACCACCGCCACGCCGGCCAGGACGAAGGCGGCGCTCGGACCGGCCCGTTGAGGCGGAGGCGGTGCGCCGTGTGGGTCGTAGACGGGTGGAGGGCCGGGCGGGGGAGCGACGACGGGCGGTGCCGTGACGCCGGGCGACACGGGCGGGCGCGAGCCCGTCTTCGCCTCGACGACCAGGGCCGCCGGCGGGGGGCCGAGGGGAGGCAGGGCGGCACCCGTCATGGTGATGCCAGGGTCGCCCGGTGCGGGATCGGTGCCCGGAGGGGTGCGGGCCAGGCCGGCGTCGGTGACGACCGTGCGGTCGGGATCGGGCTGGTTCGCGCCGGTGGTGGCGATGATCACCGTGTCGTTCGGGTCCTGCTCGCCCCCCACGGTGCCTGGCCCCACGGGGCTCGGTGTGCCGCAGGCCCCGCAGAAGCGGGCCGTGGGGCGAAGGGTCTCACCGCACGCGGCGCAGGTGGCGGCGGTCATGCGACGTCTCCGGGGCCGCAGAGCGGTGTCGAGGAAGGGTCGTAGCCCGGCGCGATCGGCTCGTCGTGGCGGGCCGCGCAGGCCAGCTCCCAGTCGAGCGGCCACGGATTGGGCGCGCAGCCCTCGAGGCCCTTCGACTGCTGAGCCATCACCGGCGCCGGTTGGCCGGGTGTGGGGCAGCGGTCGACGGGGTGGTGCAGGCCGAGGAGGTGGCCGACCTCGTGGTTCACCAGCATCGAGCGGTAGTCCTCCAGCGAGCCGGTCCACGTGGGTGTGGCCGATCGCCAGCGGTCGGCGTTCAGGGCCACCACCGGGCCGATCTGGCACGAGTAGGTGCTCTGGACGTCGTAGGGCGCGCAGGCCGCGTCCACCGCCGAGGCCTCGGCCAGCATCACGGTGTAGGGCGCGTCGGGCCCGAACGTGAACCGGAAGCCGGACTGCTCCCAACCTCGCGGGTCGGTGAGGATGGCCTCGGCGGCCCGGGCGAAGTCCGCGGTGGCCTCGTCGGTCGTGCGGCGGTCGAAGCGCAGCGCGATCTCCACCGCCGGGACGGTACTGCTGGTGGGCGCCGTGGCGGCGGTGGTCGTCGTGGGCTCGAGGGTCGTGGTGGTGACCGTCACGGGGGTCGAGGTGGTCGCCCTGGTCGAAGGGGGCGCGGTGGCCGTGGCGGGCGGATCCACCCCGTTCGCGCAGCCCAGGGACAGCAGGCCGGCGATCGCCGCGGCCGCGATCGGAGCCGGCCTCACTCGACGTATCCCGTGAACTCCGCCTCGGAGAGGATGGTGTCGTCGTCGTTGCCCCACTTGACGGTCTCGAGGATGGTGATGGTGACCGAGGACGTCACCACGTCGACCGGCATCGTCTGCAGCTCCGCGGTCTGGCTGAACGACTGCACCTCGGTGGTGCCGTCGTCGAAGCGATACTCGACGCTCGGCACGAAGCGGTTGAACGTGAAGGCGTTGACGTCCTCGTCGCAGCCCAGGTCCCGGCGGGGCCCGACCCGCAGGTAGCCGGGGGTGAGGCCGACCGACGTGAGGTGGCGTTCCCCGGCGAATTCGATCCGTATGGACGCGCCCGTCCCGTCGCCCCGCGATGCTCCCCAGCCGGTTCGAAGGCTGCCGTCGATCAACTGCGGTGCGGTGTAGGCGACGGGCTCGCCCGTGCAAAAGAGGTTCACCGCCTCCCGCTCGCTCGAGGCCACCGCCAAGGTTGGCTGGAGGGGCGTTGACACCGGCTCGACGTCGGCGGTCGTCGCGGTGGTGGCGTCGGTGGGCTCGACGTCCGGCGACGTCGGTGGGGTCGAGTCGTCGTCGCCGCTGCCGTCGCCGTCCGACGCGGTGGCGGCCGTGTCGGTGCCGGTGTCACCGTCGCCGTCGGAGCCCTGGGCGAACAGCACCGCCCCGATGACCACGACGATCGCGACCAGCACGACGGCGGCGAGCGCGATCCGGGTGCCCGACGAGGACGTGGGTGGTGCGGAGGCAGGACCCGGTGGTGGTGGTGGTGGTGGTGGTGGTGATCCTGGCGGGGGCGGGGCGCCCGCCTGCTGCTTGGGGCTCGATGCCGGGACGAGCGGCGGCCCCACCGGTGGGGCCGTCGCCTTCGGTGACGTGCCGGCCGGCGGCGGCGCGGCCATCCCGCACGACCCACAGAAGTGCGCGCTGGCGCGCAGCTCGGCGCCGCACGACCCGCAGAACCTCGGTGGGCCACCGGCGCCCGGCGGGACGGACGGGTCGGCGTCGGTCGTCATCGGCCGGCCGCTCGCTCCTGGTAGACGATCCCCGACATGCCCACCGACACAAGGTCGTTCGAGCGCAGGCGCTGACTCGCCACCGGGGTGCCGTTGACCATGACCGCGCCGGGAGCGTCTGCGTGCACCGTGGTGGCTCCGGACGGGTCGCGCACGAACCGGCCCGCCTGCGGGGGCACCGAGCGGTCCTTGGCCAGCACCACGTCGGACTGGTACCCGGAGCCGAAGGTGGTCTGGTCCTTGAACAGGATGAATTCCTTGCCGGCCATCGGCCCGCTGGTGAGCAACAGCCACGCGTCACGACGGATGCGGTCGACGACGCCGATGCCGACGCCGATCCCCACACCGGTGACCGCGAACCCGATGAACCGGGCGACGTAGGGCGAGATGCCGGGCCCGTCGCTGGTCTCGGCGGTCAGGCTGCCGGTGGACTGGAGGATGAGCTGGAGCTGGACCAGGAAGCCCAGACCGCCGCCGACGAGACCGCCGATCAGGCCGTTGACCACCCGCTTGGCGCCCCCGGGGATGCCGAGGCCCAGCCCGACCCCACCGCCCAGGATGGCGCCCCACACCAGGTACACCAGGCGCAGCCGGTTCTCGAGCTCACCGTTGCTCATGGGCTCGGCGGCGAAGTCCTCGAAGAGGTCGATCACCATCTTCACGAGGACGTAGCCGGCGGCGTAGCCGGCCACGAACCCTGCCGCAGCGCCGATGGCCGCGCCGATCAGTCCGTCGCGCAGGGCACGCTCCGAGGAGCCTGACGTGATGCCGCCCCACGACAGCAGAACGGCCCCGAACACCGCGCCGAAGATCGCGGTGTAGATCGCGAAGTCGACGTAGAGGCCGGTCAGCGTGGTGGCGTTCTCGCCGAGATGGTCGGGGTTCTTGAGTGCCTCCGAGACCATCATGCCGAGGACGCCACCGAGCAGGCCCGCGACCAGTCCCGACACGAGGGAGTTGGCGCCCAAGGAGGTCAATCCCGTCGACCGGGCCGCGGGCGGCGCGCTCGCGCCGGGGACGGTGACGCGAGGCGCCTGCGGCGGCAGCGGGGGCAGGCTGGCACCGCCGAGGGGCGGCAGGGGCGCGGCCGGCGGGGGAGGGGGTGGCCCCGCGCCGGGCGCCGGTGCCGGTGGCGACGCCGGTGCCTCCGCGAGATCGTCGTTGCTGATCACGATCTTGGCTGGCTTGTCTCCGCCGTACTCCGCCACGGGTGAAAGCGCTCCCCATTCGCCGATGCTTCTCGACAATGGTGGCACAAGGCATTGCCATCCGTGACCGCTGCGGACAACCGCGGGAGCCTGGACGCCACGGCAGCACGACGTGCCATGATGCCCCTCGTGAATTGCGAGTCATGCGGCGCCGAGGCGCGACCCGGTACCAGGTTCTGCGTGCAGTGCGGGCAGCCGATCGGCGGCCAGGGCGGGGACGTCGCGCCGCCACCCCCACCGACGTCGTTGCCACCCCCGCCCGCCCCGGCGATGCCCCCGCCCCCACAGGTCCAGGCGATGCCGCCGCCGCCGACGACGGGGGGCTACCCGATCCCGCCACAGTCAGCTCCCGTGGCCCCGCAGGTGAACGACCCCCACGCCGTGGGCCTCCAGGCGAGCCGCCTGGGCAGCGGCGCCCGCCGCGCCGGGCGACTGGCCCTCGGCATCGCGTCGGCGTTGCTCGACGACTCCGAGGTCGTCGACGTGCTGGTCCAGGGCCGGTTCCTCGGCTCCCCCGGCGTCGTGCTGGTCACGTCCACACGGGTGCTGGTGGTCAACGACGCACAGTGGAAGCCGGCGGTGCGCAGCATCCCCCTCGTGAACGGCGTCACGGTCCAGGGGTGGCAGGACGAGCGGGTCGCCACGCTGGTGATCCGCCACGGCGACGAGGACACGACGGTCGACCGCATCACCGACCGCCTGATCGCCCGCGAGCTGGCCAACAAGATCCGCAGCCGGGTGTCCGAGGTGCCGGGCGGCGAGCCCGAGGCCCCGACGCCCGTCGAGGAGTTCTAGGCGGGCGAGCAGCTCTCGCGGCGGGATGGGATCACGCGCCGACGGCGCGTTCCTGGAACTGGAGGCCGGAGCGACCGACGCCGAGCGTGTCGCCCGACCGGAGGCGCTGCTGGGCGACCGGCACGCCGTTGAGCGTCACCGTGGCCCCCGCCTCGGCGCGCACGGTGGTGGTCCCCCGAGGGTCCCGCAACAGTGACGCGTGGCGGGGCAGCACCGTCTCGTCCTTGGCCAGCACGATGTCGCAGCGGTAGTCGGTGCCCACCGTGGTGATCTCCTTGAACAGGATGAACTCCTTGCCCGACATGGGGCCCGCGGTGAACCGCAGCCAGGCGTCGCGGCGCAGCCGGTCGACGATCCCCACTCCCAGGCCGATGCCGGCGCCGGTGGCGATGAGCCCGAGGACCCGCATCGTGGCCTCGCTCGACGTGCCCGATGTGGACGCCATCTGCTGGAAGAGGAATCCGCCGACGCCTCCGCCGATCGCCCCCCCGATCAGGCCGTTGACCGCCTTCTTCTGCCCGCCCGGGATACCCATCCCAAGGCCCGCGATCGCGCCGAAGATGGCCCAACCGACGACACGGGCGACCAGCACCGCGTTCTCCGGGTCGCCGCTCGTCGGGTCGATGTTCTCCAGCATCGAGCTGTAGAGCCACTGAGCGGTGTAGCCACCGACGAAGCCGGCGATCCCGCCAATGAGCAGACCACGCAGACCGTCGCGACCGGCCTTCTCGAACGACGAGCTGGTGATCCCCTCCCACGCCAGAATCGTGAAGCCGAGCACGGCGCCGAAGATTGCCACCCAGACGCCCGCGTCGATCCGGATCTGGGTCTCGGACGCATCTATGGCCGTATCACCCGTGAGCACCTCGGCGACGATCGCCCCGACCGCGCCGCCGATCAGTCCGGCGGCTAGTCCTGACACGACCGAGTTGGTGCCGAGCGTGGCCAGCGACATCGGCGCGGCGGCGCCCTTGCCGACCGCCAGGGGAGTGGGTTGCGCCGGCAGGGGCGGGAGCGACCCCGGCGGCGTGGTCGGTGACATCGCCTTGGTGGGCGGGGGGCCAGCCGCGGTCATCGGCGGCAGTGATGCCGGACCCTGCATCGGGGGCGGAGCCACGGGTGGTGCCGCGGCGGGACCCTCGTCGAGGTCGTCCCAGGAGACGACGATTCTGTTCGGGTCGTGATCACCGGGAGTCATTCTCACTCCTCCCTGGTCGTGGTGGTTCCCGAGTCCTCGGTTGTTGTTCTGGTGGTGGTGTCGTCGCTCCCGCCGGAATTCCCCTGCTCGCCCGTGCCTTGTGCCGGTTGCTCGGTGGTGGAGGTCTGGGAACCGGCACCGGAACCGGGATCGGCCGTCAGGCCGCATTGCTCCCGAGCGGCACCTACCTGGAGTTGGCCGTTCACCCGGCTGTCGAGCAGGCATTCGATGACATCGAAGGGCTCCAGATCTCGGTTGACCGACCACGTGTCGGCCGCCGCCCCGATCACGAGCGCCTGCGCGTCAGCGAGTGCTGATGAAGCGTCCACCGCCTCGTCGGACTGGTCGGAGGTCGCGGGAGGGTCCAGCGTCAGATCGGCATCGTCGTCATCGGGGTCCGTGCTAACCGTCACGACGTTGGCGTCGCTGCTGAGGTGCTCGGCAAGGTCCGTGGAACATGTGGTCGGGATGACCCAGAGCACCTCGGGGTGGGCACGCACCACATCAGCCACGAGTTGGACGGTGTCGTCGACACCCTCAGGGTCCCGGGGGCATGATCCGTCGGGCCCGACGTGGGGCTGAAGGTCGATCATTCCGGCAACGGAATCATCAGGCACCTCGTCGGCGCCGTCGAGTACATCGAGCATACTCACCGGACCGCCAGCGGCCGGAAGGGGCGACCAGTTGGCGGGAGCTGCACACTGCGGGCTCACCCCCCCCTGCCCGCAGGCGAGGTCGAGGCTGCGCCGGGCCCGTTCCGCAACGTCGATCATGGCGACCTGCACCTGTTGGCCACCGTCGACACGATTCTCCGCGCCGATTGCGCTCAGATCTTCCTCGGTCAGCGGAGCAACCGGGTTCGCCGCCCTCACCGGCTCCGCGCCGACGTGTGGCCCCAAGGTGCCGTTCAAGGTCGAGAGGTCGGCGTCGTCGGTGACGGCTAGTTGGTAGATGGTCTCCAGCCCGTCGGCGAGTGCTCGGCTGCCAACCAACGTGACTCCCTCTGGAAGGGTTCCGAGAGGCTGTTCCGCCGGTAACTCGAGCAGTCGTTCGTCGGCGATGAAGGGCTGGATGCCAGGCCCTGTGACGAAACGGCGCGGTGAGGTCACGAACTCGTCGACCGGGGCAGCCGGCATGAGCGTCAGCGAGATCCGGGTGGTGGCCACCAGCAGGTCGTCCTCGGGGCACACGCCGTTGTCGGGATCTGTGGTGCACTGAGACGCCACGAGTAGTCCTTTGCGTTCGTGGGTGTCGGTTGCGCTCGTCGACCGCCAGACGACGTCGAATGTGTCCGGATCGTTCTCGACGCCACTGACGACGACTGCATCGCTGGCTGTGTCGCTTCCGTCAGTGGGCTGGTACGACCACACAGGTCGTCTGTCGCCCGACATGCCGGCGACATCGATCTTTCCGAGCGGTGTCTGCTGACCGGCGGTGGCTTCGGTCCGCAGGCCGCCATCGGGGACGACGATTCGGAACGCCGGCTCCGTGTCGTCGGCGAAGGGGTTGGTGACCGCGATCACCGCTGCCACCAGGGCGATGACCAGCACCAGCAGCACGCCCAGGGACCAGGGGCTGATCTTGTCGGGGTCGGGTGGGGGCGGCACCACGGGGCCGGGCACCGGCGCGGCGCCGGCCACCGGTGGTGCGGGCGGCGGCGCGGCCGGGCGTGGTGGCGGTGTGCCGATGGGCGCGTCGGCCGCCCCGGTCTCGGTGTGCCACGTCTCCCACGACGGCACCCGCACGAGGCTGCCGTCGACCCAGGCGAAGAACCCCCGCTGGCGGAGCAGCGGGTCGACCACGTAGGCCACCTGCCAGGGCTGGCTGAAGAAGTTGTTGTGGATGAACTGGTCGTACTCGGAGAGGAAGATGCCGAAGTGGGGGTGGCTGTGGTACCAGCCCACCATCCGGGCGTCGGGGTGGTCGCGCTCCATGACGCCGTTGATGTGGTCCCACGTCTCGTGGGTGAAGCGCAGCGACGCCACCTCGGAGATGGCGCCCACCGCGGGGATGCGGGCCGTGATGACGGTGGCGCCCGTGGCGGCGTCGAGGTCGCCGACCAGCACCCCGCCCTGTTCGACGGTGGTGTCGCTCTCGACGTGCTGGTCGATCTCGGCCAGCACCGACGACCACACCTGGATCCTGCCGGAGCCGCCTCCGCCGGCGCCCTCCGCGCCCGGGCCGATGAGTTGGATGTCGTCGCTCACCGCCAGGCCTCGGGAAGGTCGGGGTCGGGGCGCTTGGCCCAGACGTAGCGGTAGTCCATCCCCTGGCGAACCGGGAACACCTCGTCGACGCGGGTGCCGAAGCGCTCGAGCGGCGTGTCGGCATCGTCTCCGGGCACGCTGACCGCGGTGGTGGTCATGGGCTGTCGGGCCTCCTTGCAGGTCGGGCACTCGGCGTCGGCGAACGACAGCAGCGACACCGCACCCGAGGCCGGCTCGGAGCTGTGGCAGGTGGTGCAGTCCCAGGCCCGCAGGTAGTCGTCGCCCAGCTCGACGATCCCCTCGGCGAACCCGGCGGCGGTGGTGAGGTCGCGGAACGTGGTGGCGGCCGTGGTGTCGAGCTCGACGGGTGAGGTGTACCCGTGGTGCGCGTAGCAGTCCTCACGTGAGGGGTAGCGGATGACGTACGCGTCGTTGTTGGCGCCGTCGTAGACCAACGCGTCCTGCAGGATGCGCACCCCGGACTGGTCGGCGTGCAGCAGCTTCACCACCTCCTGCACCTGGGCCCCGGCCACGATCGACGACGTGGTGGCGGTGGTGGGCACCTTGCCCTCCAGCAGGTCGTCGCGTGACAGCAGACGGCATGACTGGCGGTGGCTCAACAGCTCGAAGTCGGCGTCGGTGAGCGTGCACTCGTAGCAGGAGTCCGGTGGCGAGAACACCCGGGCGACACCCGAGAGCCCTTCCATGGCCCCGTCGACCCAGGGGCGCCCCGCCCGCCACGCCAGCCGGTTCACGAACAACCGGGCCTCCCGGCTGTCCAGCCCGCCGATCATCACGTCGGCGCGCAGCGCCACCCCGGTGCCGAACGAGCGCATGTCCCGCGAGATGCCGTGCACCTCGGTGGCGGGGCTCATCTCGCTCGCCCTGGCGGCCAGCACCTCGGCCTTGGGTCGTCCCTCGTCCTCGGGCCGGAAGAAGACGCACCGCGAGAGGTTCGACATCTCGACCTCGTCGAAGTCCACGACGACGACCGACCCGACGCCGACGAGGACCAGGTTCTTCACGATCTCGTTGCCGAGCGCGCCGGCGCCGACGACCAGCGCACGGGCGCCGGCCAGCCGCTCCTGGTCCCACCAGGTGATGCGTTCCTGGCGGTCGAACCTCGATTCGTCGAGCTCGACCGCCAGCTCGGGGCTGGACACGGTCAGCCCGCGACGATCTCGGGCTGCAGTCGCAGCACGTCTCCCTGGTGGACGTTGGCGCTGGCCAGGGTCTCGTCGTCGGCCAGTTGGCGACCCGACGCCTTGTGGTGGAAGCGGTACGACAGGGGGGCGCCGTCGGGCCCGTGGGTGGGCAGGGCCATCAGCTCGACCAGCTTCGCGATGACGCGCCGCACGGGGGCGTCGTCCGGAAGGCTGGCGACCTGCTCCCGGCTACCGGTCACGTCGATGACGGAGACGTCGATGCTTGCCATGTGGGTCAGCTCCCTTTCGGAGGTTTCAATCGAATCGATGGTCGGTGGGTCGGGCCTGGCCCTGGAGGCGCACGTCGGGCTCGGGCTCGGCGGGCGTGACGAGGCGGACGGGGGCGTCCGCCGCCGGCGGCTCGGCTCCCGGTGGGCGCAGCGACACGGCCGGTTGGGCGCCCGCGAACCCGCCGGCGCCGGCGGTCGAGGCGTGTGTGGCCCGCTGGGTGTGCACGAGGTAGACCGCCCCGGCCACGGCCAGGGCGATCAGGCCGGCGAGGGCGACGGTGGCGGTGCGGTCGCCGTTGCCGGACGGTTCGGGGGCGGGCGGAGCCCCGGCGTCGGACCCGTCGGTCGGCTCGGCGGCGGGCCCGGTGGCATCGGCCGGGGAGTCGTCGACGAAGCTGCGGACGGTGGTGGCGGGCACGGCGAACCCGGCCCCCTCCTCCTGGGTGTCGCGGGCGGTGGCCACCCCGACGACCAGGCCCTCGGCGTCGAGCAGGGGGCCCCCGGAGTTCCCCGGGTTCAGGGCGGCGTCGGTGCGGATGAAACCGCCCACGTCGGGCGCGCTGACGATGCCTCGGGTGGCGATCAGGTCGGTGCTGCCGCCGGGGTAGCCCAGCACCGTGATCTCGCTGCCGATCTCGGGGAGCGCACCGGCCAGTTCGAGCGACGGGTGGTCGCCCGTCTCGCAGGCCAGCGTGGCCAGGTCGAGCGCGGTGTCCGACGACGCGACGTCGCAGCCGACGGTGCCGCCGTCGTCGAAGGTCACCTCCACCTGGCTCGCGCCTTCGATCACGTGCGCGTTGGTGACCAGCAGGTCGCCGGCGACCACGAAGGCCGTGCCGGTCGCCACATCCGTCTGCACCCGCGCCGTCGAAGCCACCCCGTCCGAAACCTCGTTGCTCGTCGCCGCCAGGGAGACTAGACCGAGAACGAGCACCGGCAGGACTGCGGCGAATGGCTTCGCCCCTCGACGCCGGCCGCGACGACCAATCACGGCGGTGGGCGACGACCGGGTCGACGCCATATCGCGCGGTGATCGGCTGCGGCCCGACGAGTGATCAGGCCACGGACTCCTCGGGCTCGCCATCACCAGGCCTGTCGTCGTCCTTCGAGGACGCGACCTCGCCCTCGGGTGCCTCTGCGACCGGTCCGTCGGGCGAGTCGTCCGCGCTGGCGTCATCGTCGCCCTCCTCCTCGGCGGTGCCCTCGGCGGAGGCGTCGTCGGGGGCTTCGGCCGTGGGGCCCGCCGTGTCGGTGCCCGCGGGATCGTCGTCGTCCTCGTCCACGGCGATGGTGTCGCCGAGCACCACGGCGTCCTCACCCGCGTCATCGGTCGCGACGCTGTCGTCGTCGAGGGTCAATTCCATCTTGTCGTCGGTCGTCGTCGCGGCGTCGCCGAGGGAGATCTCGGGCTCGGCCTGGTAGAGGCCGATGTCGCCGATCGGGAAGATCGACTCGTTCTCGGCCACCCAGCGGGCCGCCACCGCGTTGAGCGGGGAGCGGACGTTGTACTCGCGGAACTGGAGCATCTCGCCCACCTTCACCACGATGTCGGCCAGGGTCTGCGAGGGGGTCCAGTAGTCGCCGATGCAGATCTCGTCGCCGGCGTTGGGGCCGAAGTTCGGGTGGAACACCGGTGTCTGCGCGGTCGAGTAGGGCTTCTCCCGCGGGTAGGCGGCCGGCAACGAGATCACGATCGTGTGCGTGTCCGCGGTGACGGGCTGGCCGGTGGTGGGATCGGTGCGCACGCCCAGCAGGCGGTAGGTGACGCGGTACTGCTCGGGCGGGTCCCACCCGAGCGGCTCGACGGTGATGTAGGGGTGACCGGCGAACTCGGTGCGCATCATCTCGGCGTCGGCCAGGAGCCGTCGGGCGCGGGGGTGCACGTGGAGGTCCTTTCTCAGAGGGTGTTGCCGCAGCCGCCGCAGAAGCGGTCGTCGGCGGTGACGGGTTGCCCGCACATGTCGCAGAACCGCCGGGCGGACGCGGCGACGGGCGGCAGGGGATCGGCGGTCACGACCACGGGGGACGCTGCGGTGCCGGTGGCGCCGGCGACGCGGGGGGTGGCCGGCGGTGGTGGCGGCGCGGTGCCGGTCTGGCCGGCCGCCCAGGCGGGGCAACCGAAGGTGCCGCAGCCACCGTTCTCGGTCCAGCACTCGGCGTGGTATCGGGCCGAGCAGTGGGCGCACTCCTCGACGGCTTCATCACCTTTGATGGGCCAGAGGCAGTAGGGGCACTTCAGATCACCGGTCATGCCACGGCTCCGCCTGCATTCGTGCTCGCTCCAGTCGCAAGCGTCGGATGGTACCAGTGGCGACGACGGCGCTGCTCAGGGACGGCTTTGCTACCGTCGCCCGAGATCGAAACACGGTGGGAGGTGTCGATCGGTGCTGGTGACGGTGTTCGGAGCGGGCCTGGGCTTCGTGATCATGGCGTGGGACGGCGCCACCAGCGGCTCGTGGGAGCGCGCCTTCCGCGACGGCGCCATCGGAGCGGGCATCGGCGCGGTCAGTGGGCTCATCGGGGGTCAGATCGCCGATCGCCTCTTCGACGCGCTGTTGGGTGACGGCTCGTCTGCGGACGACATCGAGACGAGGCTGCGGGTGGGTCGGGCCGTGGCATGGGCCGTGTTCGGTGCGATCCTGGGCGGCGCCCTGGGCTTCAGGGGCGGCTCGAGGAAGATCGTCAACGGGCTGATCGGGGGGCTCGTCGGCGGCCTCGTCGGTGGGTTGGTGTTCGAACAGGTCGAGCTGTCGTCCAGCGGAGGCTCCGGGTTCATGGTGCGCCTGCTCGGCTTCACCGCGACGGGCATCGGCGTCAGTGTCGGCATGGGCGTGGTCGAGCGCCTCCGGCGTGAGGCCTGGCTGGTGGTGACGGGCGGGCCGCTCGCGGGCAAGGAGTTCATCCTCTACAAGCCCTCCACGACGGTCGGCTCCGACTACCGCGCGGACATCGTCCTGGCCAAGGACTCGGAGATCGTCGCAACCCATGCCACGTTCAACCGGACCGAGTCGGGCACCACGGTGCGTTCCACCCCCGGCGCCGGCCTCGCCGTCAACGGCCAGTGGGTCGTCGACCACCGCCTCCGCGACGGCGACGTCGTGACGGTGGGGATGTCGACGATGGGCTACCAGGAGCGGGCGTCGGCCTGACGTCAGCGGTCGAACTCGGCCACGGTCACCGTCTCGTCCTCGCCGATGGTGCCGTTGAACTCGTCGGACACCTCACCGCCGATCCGGGTGGTGACCGTGAAGTCCTGGGTGCTGCTGTCGCCGCCGCACTCCCCGTAGAAGTGGACCCGGACCACGTAGTGGCCGTCCGGGGACTCGCCATCGGGCCAGAACACGTTCTCGATGGGCGTGGTGGTCTCCGACATGCACCCCGCGTTGGAGTCGACGTCGAGGGCGCCGCCGCTCGACGACGTGGGCTCCGCGAAGAAGATCTCCTCGCCGCTCGGATCGATCACGTGCAGGTCGAGGTCGTCGGTCGAGTCCCAGGTGAGCGAGAGCTGGACGTCGCCCGTACCGAGCGCGACGCCGTTGTAGAACGATCCGTCGTCGGTGAAGCCGGCGGGCCCCGACTGGTGGCTCCGGGCCTGATCGCCGGCATCGGGTCCCGCGACGACCTCACCCAGGAGCATCCCCAGGACGCCGCCGATCAGGCCCGCGAGCACGGCGGACGACAAGGCGTTGGTGGTCAGTCGCGCCCAGAGCGACGGAGACGCGCCGCCGAGCGATTTGGCCGCTCCCACGGGGGTCGGCTGCTTCTGCGTCCCTCCTGCCGATGACGGGGCCGTGAGCGGTGGGAGGGTGGGAGGCCCCGGCGGGGTGGCGGGATACCCGGGGGGTGCGCCGGGCTGCGGTCTGGTCGGCGGCAACCCGGGTGGGGCCGCCGGTGCCGGGACGTTCGGAGGCGGGTCGTCGACGAGGTCGGCGGCGTCGATCACGATCCGGTCGGGCGGCCGCGGGCGCCCGCCCTCGTCGCTCGGGCTCATGCTTCCCGCTCCGGGCGACTGCGTCGCCGGGCCGCTCGGGCCCCGCCCCTCGCCCGTTCGGCCACGTCGGCGGCGTTGCTCGGGCTCATGTCATCACGGCGGATTCGTCGGTGAACCCGCGGCCGAAGGCCCGGTTGGCCGGCGGGATGAGCACCAGGACGACGATCAGCACGGGCAGGACCGCTCCCGCGAACGGGTTCGAGGAGCCGGCATCCGACGCCAACGCCACCGCCAGCCCGATCTCGGCCAGCGAGATGACGATCGCCATGACCTGCGCCCGCCGCGCTGTCATCGACAAGCCGATGGCCGTGGCCACCAGCAGGATCGCCAGGCCGGCGACGGCGATCCCCATCGCGTTCAGGTCGTCGCCCGCGCCCTTCTCGCCGAAGGAGTCGCCGAAGTCGTTGGCGAGGTCGCCGGCCGACAACAGCACCAGCGCGACGAAGGCGTTGACCGTGGCCTGTACCGCCACCAACAGCGCGGCGACCGCCACGCTGCCGGGCGCGCCGGTGCGCAGGCGTCGGCGGGCGACCCCCGGCGCCGTGATGGACGGACGCCCCAGCGCGGCGGGCGAGACGCCGACCGCGGCCGAGGAGCCGGCCGGGGGAACGGCGACCGGCCCGGGCGGCGGCGCGGCGAAGACCGACGTGTCGGGTGGGCGGAGGGGCTCGGTGGGCGTCGGGGCCGTCGCCGGGTCCGCGTACTCGCCACGGTGGGCCTGGGCGCCATGGTCGGCAACGGTCGGGGGCGCATCGGCCAAGAGGTGGGGGGCCGTGGGCGGAAGGGGCGCCGCCGCCGCGGCTGCGGGCCACGCCGCGGGCGGGGCGAGCGGTGCCGCCGGTGCTGTGGTCGCCGGTGACGGGCCGGGTGCAGGTGTCGGATCGGGACCGGGAGTCGGGGCGAGTAGGGGCGCGGGGTCCGTCCCTGCAGTCGGTGCCGGTGCGGCGGGTGCGTCGGACGACGGGGCCGGCGCTGCCGCCGCGGGTGGCGCAGGGGCCGGCGCCGCCTCGGCGATCGCCGCAGCACCGGCTGTCACCCCCACGGCGGGCGGCGGGAAGGTGGCGGTGCCGACGGGGTCGCCCGACACCCGGTTGGCGTTGCTCACCGACGCCTGCCATCGGCCCTGGGCCCAGTAGCGCAGCTCGTGGCGGCCGGTGGGGTCGGGGTACCACCCCGTGGGGACCTGCTGGTTCTCGGACATCTACCTCCCACCACGGTCCCGGCCCGTTGGGCGTGTGAGCGTAGACCACCCCGACGCAGGCCCGGTCCCCGGTGTGCTTATCTGGCGGTGGGTCCAGGTGCAGAATGGTGGAAATGGCGACACGTGGCTGACGACGACCTCGGGATAAGCCTGCGTGACCCGGGTGATCCCGCGCCGCCTACGGCGACCGCACCCGCCGCACCCGCCGCACCACCACCGCCACCGCCCGCCGTCCCGCCGCCGCCGGGGGGCCCGGAACCCTCCGGGCCGGCCGCAGGCGACGGTGGCGAGCCCCGCCGACCACGTCGCCGGCTGCGGTGGTTGCTCGTCGCGGTCGTCGGGCTGCTCCTCCTCTCGGTGGCCGCGGTGGCGGCCTGGTTCCTGCTGCTGCGCCCGGACGACGAGGGGTTCGCGCTCTCGGCGGACCCGGGCCGCCTCGAAGGCGTCGCCGGTACCGAGATCTTCACCACCGTGACCGCCGAGAACGCCGACGACCTGGTGCGCTTCGACATCTCGGTGGATGCGGACGACAAGTTCCGCCCGCAGGTGGCCGAGGCGTTCGTGGCCGGCGAATTGGGCGTCGCGATCCGCCCGCAGTTCGAGGATGCCGGTGAGGGCACCGTGTCGCTCACCGTGGTGGGCTGCCGCGACGCCGAGGCCGAGGAGTGCCCCGAGGGCGCCCAGGAACGGGCGACGATCGACATCCCCGTCGTCGTCGCCGAGCCCTCGGCCGACGAGATCCCTGCGGAGCTCAGCTACGCCCTCGAGGGGCGGATCGAGGACCAGGACAGTTACTCGGTCGTGCGTGATGAGCTCGTCGTCATCCTGGAGTCCGACCTCAGCGAGGAGGAGGGCCGTGGTCTCATCACTCGTATCGCCGACGAATCGGGAGGTGTCGTCACCGGCGCCGACCCGTCGACCGGCCTCTACCAGATCGCCTTCCCCGAATCGACCTTCGCGGAGACGAAGTCGCACCTCGACGAGATCGGTGCAGTGGATGGCGTCGAGGAGGCAGTAATCGAGCCCTTGGTCGAGGCACCGTCGTCGGTGCGTTCGGACCTGGGCGCAGGAGCACGCCGACGGGGCAACGAGGGTCACAGGGACTGGCAACACCTCGTCGTCAACGACACTGAGGTGCAAGGCGAGGGATCGCCGGACGTTCGAGTTGCCATCATTGACACCGGGATCTACTTCGACCATCAAGACTTGGACGAGAACGTAGTCTCTCACCGGACGTATGGTGGATCACTATTCAATGCGAATATGGATCATGGCACGCATGTGTCTGGTCTCGCGTGCGGTGACGGAAGCGAGGAAATAAGTGGTGTTGCCGGCATCTGTGGATTAGCCACATACGATATCGGTCCAGTGCTTCGAGTGGGTACTCCGCGTCAGACACTCTCAACCATAGCCATTTATAGGGCCATGATCGACGCAGCGCGTGATGGCGCAGATGTGATCAACATGTCGCTGGGCTCGGGTCCATACAATCAAGATCCGTGCCTCAAGTCGGTACCGTCGTCTTGGTCGGAAGCTCTCGAAGCCAACCAGGCGATAAGTCGTAACGCATTCCGGGTCGTGCGACGAGAGGTAGGTCGCGGAATCGATCGAGAGCCCTTGTGGGTAGTCTCGGCGGGCAACGATTGCATCGACGCCAACCTGACCGCCCCGGCCTCGCTTGAACCGGAGTTTCCCGAGAACCTCCTAGTTGTGGCATCCATCGACGAGAACAAGCAGCTCTCGCGTTTCTCGAACGCTGGAACGGTCACTCAGGTGGCCGCTCCCGGTGGGTTTACCAGTAGTGGACACTCGATCAACTCATCAATATGGAAGTGGTGTCGGCGCTCTCTACCGTTGATAGGCTGTCGGGAGCACTCCTCCGATGAGATAAATGGCCGAGATCAAGGGTTTGAGATCCGCAACGGCTATGGAGAATACCCCGGTACCTCAATGGCGGCACCCATGGTTACGGGTGTTGCCGCCTTGGTGCAGTCGCATACCCCTGGGCTCTCAGCCCAGAGGGTAAAGGAATGCATTGTTGGCTCCTCAGCTGAGCGGGTTGCGGCGATATCATCCTTCAGATCACGCTTTGATGACAGCAATAGCGATGACCGAGGTGCCCAGGCTTCCGATCTGCGTTTGGATCAGGCTGATTATGGCCACATCGTCGTCGTGAACGCGCTCGGTGCCTACCTCTGCGAGGATCAGACTCAGCCGACACCCGCGCCCACCCCTGTCCCCCCGCCGGCGGCGGAGCCGGGCACGAGCACGGCCCTGATCATGGATGTGTCGAGTTCGATGGAAGAGCAGACATCCGACGGTGACGTGAAGCTACCCGCGGCTCAGGCCGCGGCGGATGATGTGATCGAGACGTTGCAGAGTGAGGCGGATCTCGCGGGCGTGCCACAGGAAGCGTCGGTGGTGGCCTTCTCGACCGATGCTGAGCTCCAACACTCCTCGAGCACGGATCTCGACTCGGTACGCGAGGTCGTTGACACGCTCTCGTCGTATGGCGACACGAACATCGGCGCGGGTCTCGACACCGCATTCGAGGAGTTGGTGGGCCGTTCCACGGACCAGCGCCTCGCGATCCTGCTGTCCGATGGCGAGACGAACACCGGGTTGACATCGGACGAGATCCTGAGCCAGATCGTGCCGAGCTATGCCGACGCCGGCATCCCGATCTACACGATCGGGTTCGGTGTCCCAGGCTCGTACGACGAGGATCTGTTGCGCCGCATCGCTGAGGGCACGGGGGGCACCTACGGGTACGCCGAGAGCACCCAGTCGCTCCAGGAGGCGTTCATCCGGACCCGGCACGAGGCGACCGGCGACATCGTGACCGAGACCGAGGGCACCGCCGCCGAGGGCCAGACCGTGGATGCGGCGAGCTTCGACATCACCGGCGAGGAGGGCCTGGTCAACATCAGCCTCGCGGCCCAGACGGCCGGGCTCGACCTCGTGCTCGTGGATCCCCTCGGCCGCCCCTACGACGCTTCGCAGCGCAACGTGCAGATCACCGATGCCGAGGGCCTGTCCACCGCGTTCATCACCTCGCCGCTGCCCGGTGAGTGGCACCTCGAGGTCCGTGGGAACGACGCGGCGGCCGCCGACACCTCCTTCTACGCCATCGTCTCGGTGCGCGACCGCACCGCCGAGCAGGCGTCGGTGCCGGTGACGAAGAACGAGCGCGCCGCCGCGGCCATCTACGTCGCCGTGTCGGCCGCGCTGGGCCTGGTGCTGGTGCTGTGGGCCTGGCGCGCCGTGGCGGTCGCCGGCGGCCCGCCGCGGCGGTCGCGGCGACAGAGGCGACACGATGGCTGACGAGGTCCCGGGCCAGCCGCCCGCGCCCGACGAGCACATCGAGCCCGCCGAGCCTCTCGGCCCTGCGCCGCCGCCGGCACCGTCGGGGCCCGATCCTGACGACCGCGGTCCGCTGGTGGTCGAGCTCGACGACCTGAGCGACGACCCGGGGCCTTCCGCCGGGGACGCGCCGATGGCCCTCGGCGTGGATGTGGTCCCCGCACCCGGACCGACCCCGCCGACCGATCCTTCGATCCTGCGGGTCGACGTCGGCGCGCTCGTCGATACCCCACCCCCGCCGCTCCCGCCGCCGGCCGTGGCCTCGCCGCCACCGCCACCGCAGCCCGCGCCTCGCCGGTCCCCCGGGCCGGCGTTGGACCGCGAGCTGATCACGGCGGGGTGGCTGCGCCCGTTCCTCCACAGCTGGCTGGTGATCGGGGTGGTGGCGGTGGCCAGCCTGGTCACGGGCGGCGTCCTCGCCTACCTGGCCACCGGCAACCTCGACGCGGTGCGCCCCGGCGTCCCCGCGGGCGGCTACCTCTTCTACGCCGCGTTCGGCGGCGACGTGTCGGTGGTGGTCGAGCACCCCGAAGCCGTCGTGGGCTTCAGCGTCGAGGCGTTCCTCATCACCTGGGTCCTCGTTCCCACGGCCCTGTACGTGTTGCTGGTGGCCCGCGCCTGGCGCCGGGTCGGCGCGTTCACCGCCGCCGCCTGGGCCTACGTGGTGAAGCTGGCCGCGTGCACGGGTGTGGCGCTGGCGGCGATGGGCCTGTTCGCCAACCGCGAGATCCTCCGGGGTACCGAGCGGATCGTGTCCACGGCCAGCGTCGGTTCGACGATCGTCCGCGGCATGCTCCTCGTGGTCGTCGCCGCGGCGGTGGTCGCCCTGGCCTGCGGCGTCGCCCGACGGGTGGTGCCGGCGTCCCGGTCGGCGGCTGCGCCCTCGGGGCTCCGCACGTTCACCACCGCGGCAGGGTCGGGGTTGGCCGCGGGGGTCCTCGCCCTGGTGGTGTTCGGTGCGATCGGGACGGCGGTGGCCGTGTCGGCCGCACCCGACCTTCGGGGCCGCCTGCCCGTGGGCGTGCTGGCGCCGCAATTGGCGGGCAACTTCGCTGGGCTCACGGCCCCCGTCGGTGCCGGGGGCTCCACCGAGATCGGCGCGAAGCGGGCGGTCGGCGTGGGCGTCGACGGTGCCCGTTCGGTGGAGATCGACCGGGTCGAGACCACCCTGGGCGACGATCACGCCGT
The DNA here is from genome assembly GCA_964635055.1 of uncultured Microthrixaceae bacterium. GTDB lineage: Bacteria > Actinomycetota > Acidimicrobiia > Acidimicrobiales > DATDAH01 > JAEUJM01. The sequence goes on from CAZWMT010000028.1 coordinate 49,737, forward strand.
CGGTGACGGTGGCTCGCCGCCGCTGTTCCCGTTGGGGCTGCTGGTGCTCCCGCTGCTCGTGGCCGTGGGGACGTGGCGTGCCCTGCAGGCGACCCGCTCGCCCTCGTTGGGTGGGAGGGCCCTCGTGGTCGTCGCGGTCGTGGCCGGGGTGGTGGCGGTCGTCGCGGGCGCCGCGCAGTTGGCCGCCCTGCGGGTATCGGGCATCGTGGCCGACCCGAACTCCGGCGTGGCCGTGCTCGGTTCGGCCGACATGGCCACCGAGGTGGGCCGGGCCGCGTGGTTGGCCCTGCTCTGGTCGGGTGGCGCAGCGGGCGTGACCGCGCTCGTGTGGACCAGCCGCAATCCCGTCACCGCAACCGCAGCCAGGCCCGCGCCGGCCCCCGCTCCGTCGCCACCCTCGGCGTTGGGCCAACCGTTCTGAGGCCTGCGGTGCGTGCGGCGCGGCGCTGGGGCGCGCCGGCCCGCGAGGTGCGATCCGTTAGCGTGCGACGGTGCCTGATGCGCCCCCGGGTTGGTATGACGACCCCTACGGCGGCGACACCCAGCGGTACTGGGACGGGCAGGCCTGGGCGCTCGACGGCGGGCCATCGGCCGAGGGCACCGGCACGCCGGCCGGCGACGGCGACGGTGCCGGGGGTGGTGTTGGTGCTGGTGCCGCCGCTGGCGTGACCGCCAGCGACGCGCCGATCCAGATCAGCCTCGAGGACCTCGACCCCGACCCGACCCCCGCGGCGACGCCACTGGCAGCCGGCCCGAGCCTGACGGTCACCCTGGGACCGGACACCGACGAGACCCCCGCCGTGCCCTCCTCCGGGACGATGCCCGCCGCCGCTGGGGTCGCCGCCACTGGTGACGCCACCACCGGCGTCGTCGCGGAGGACGGTTCGACCACCGAGGTCGGCGCAGCCGCCACCACGGGTGTCGGGGCCACCACGGAGGTCCCCGCAGCCGCCGCCGGGGTGTCACCGCCGCCGGCGCCGCCGGTCCCGCCGCCGTCCGCCGGGGCGCCCCCGGCCCCCGACGACGGCACCACACGGCGCCGGCCGTGGCTCGTGGCGCTCGTCGTCGCAGGCGCCGTCGCTGTGCTGGGGGTGGGGTTCGTGGCGGCGATGGCCCTCGGCGGCGACGACGAGCCTGCGCCGACCACCACCACCCGGCCCCACCGCGGCGGTGGCACGCCGTCGACCACCGCGGCGTCACCGCCGGCTACGTCCGCGCCGGCCACGTCACCGCCCGCCACGTCGCCGCCGGCCACGCAGCCACCGGCCACCCAGGCACCGTCGTCGGGCTTCGAGATCGGCGACCCGTTCTCGGAGCAGTGCGTGGTGGCCTGGCCCTCGGCGCCGATCCGCGACGACGCGAGCATCCAGATGCAGATGTCGTGCCCCGGCGTGCCGTCCGAGTTCTTCCTCGTCCAAGTGGTGTACCCCGACCCCGATCTCGAGGTCACCCCGTCCACGGGCGCGATGCAGGTGACCGGTGAGGTGGCCGACATCGCCCAGTCCCAACTCGGGTACCAGGTGCTCGTCGTGCTGGCCGACGACATTCAATTCTGAGCGTCGCGGTCGTGCCCGGGCCTCGCTGCGGCCCGATTCGATGCCAGGAAGGCACAACCACCGCGGGAGTGGTCTTCAGTTCCAGGAACGGGTGACACCACGGTCGATCCCGTCCCGCTGGTCCCGGTGGCAGGGGTCGCTCGGGACGAACGCCCCTTCCGCATTCGCGCCGGCCCCGCGAAGATCGGGGCGTGCGGGCGATCGTGTTGATCAAGCAGGTCCCCGACCTCCGTACCGTGCCGGTCGGGATGACTCCCGAGGGGACCATCGCCCGCGAGAAGGCGCCGGCCATCACCAACCCGGCCGACCTGCACGCGCTCGAAGCGGCCCTCCGGCTCGCCGACGAGGTGATCGCGGTCAGCATGGGCCCGGCGCGTGCCGTCGAGGTGCTGCGCGACGCGATCGCGAGGGGTGCCGATGGCGCGCTGTTGCTGTGCGACCGTGCCTTCGCCGGATCGGACACGTGGGCGACGGCGAACGCGCTGGCCGCCGCGGTGACCCACCTGGGAGGTGCCGACCTGGTGCTCGGCGGGCTCACCGCGATCGACGGGGAGACCGGGCAGGTGGGGACCGAGGTTGCGGAGTGCCTCGGCTTGGGGCAGGCGACGGCGTGTGAGGCCCTCGAGACCGTGGGCGACCGCCTCATCGCCCGGCGCATCGTCGAAGGCGGTTACGAGCGGCTCTCGTTGCCGCTCCCGGCACTCGTCACCGTGGCCGAGACCGGCTTCGTCCCCCGCTACCCCACGTTGCCGGGCCGCCGTCGTGCCGCTCGGGCCGAGATCGCCACCCTCACCGCCGCCGACCTCGGGTTGCGGGCGGACCAGGTGGGACTCGACGCGTCGCCCACCAAGGTCGCGCACATGGCGCCGGCGCCGTTGCCCGACACCGCCTGCCGGATGGTCGGCACGGGGTTCGGCCTCGACGACCTCGCTGTCGAACTGGTCGCCCTCGGCGCGCTGGGCGCGACGACGACGGCACCTGGTGATGGTCACCGCGAAGTGCTTCCGGCACCCGCGGCCCGGGCGCCCCAGCCAGGCGACGCCGCCGTGTGGGTGTCGTGCGAGGTCGGCGACGGCGGGCTGGCGCCCGTCTCGGTCGAGTTGTTGTCGTGGGCGTCCGAGCACGCCGCCGAGCTCGGCGGGGGCGTGGCCGCCGTCGTTGCCGCGGCCGACCCCGAGACGGCGTGCGCCGAGGCCGCCCGCTACGGCGCCGACGTGGTCTTCCACGCCACCGCTGCGGAGCTCTCGCCCTACCGCTGCCTGCCGCACACCCGGGTCCTCGCCGACGCGATCGCGGCGCACCACCCGACTGCGGTGCTCTTCGGCGCCACCACGACCGGTCGGGAGCTGGCCCCCCGGGTGGCGGCCCGCCTCGGGCTCGGTCTCGCCGCCGACTGCACCGACCTCGCGGTGGGCCCCTTCGAGCGCCGCCACGTGCGGGTCGACGGGCTGTTGCACCAGATCCGGCCGGCCATGGGGGGTGGGGTGCTCGCGACCTGCGTGTCGCCCGAGGCGCGTCCGCAGATGGCCACCGTGCGGCCTGGTGTCTTCCCCGCGGTGGCCCGACCCGTGCGATCACGACAGGTCGAGCTCGCCTGCCGGTTGTCGGCTGCCGACCTGGCTGCCGACGTGCTGGATCGGGAGGTGGGTGAGAGCGACGTGCGCCTGGCCGACGCCGACGTGGTGGTGGCCGGTGGCGCCGGCTGCGATGCGGCGTCGTGGCACCTCGTCGAGGCACTGGCCGAGGCCATCGGGGGCGCGGTCGCGGCCACCCGCGGCGCGGTCGAGGCCGGGCTCGCGCCCCGTGGCCTCCAGGTCGGCCAGACCGGCCAGACCGTGCAGCCGCGTCTCTACGTGGCCTGTGGCGTGTCGGGCGCGCTCCAGCACGTGGTGGGCATGCACCGGGCCCGGACGATCGTCGCGGTCAACCGCGATCCCGACGCGTACGTGTTCCGGATCGCCCACTTCGGCATCGTCGGCGACGTGGGCGATGTGCTGCCGGCGTTGACCGAGGCCATCGGGCGGGCGGTCGGTGCCTGAGGCGGGGGCTACGCTCCCGCCTCAGTGATGAGCGAGGGGGCGCCCGCACCGCAGCCGCGCGATGGCGTCGACTCCGTGCTGGCCCCGGGGGCCAGTGGCGTGCTGCCCAGCCAGCTCCTCGAACGGGCGGTCGCCGCGGGATGGGTGGGCGCCACCTACGAGAAGGTCCCCACCGAGGCCATCCAGCCCGCCAGCCTCGACCTGCGCCTGGGTGAGCGCGCCTATCGGGTGCGCTGCAGCTTCCTGCCCGACGACGACACCGTCGATAACAAGATGGCCGACCTCGTGGTCGACGAGCTCGACCTGCGCGACGAGGGTGCGGTGCTCGAGACCAACCGCCCGTACCTGATCCCCCTCATCGAGGAGCTGGCGCTGCCCGCGGGGGTGCGGGCCCGCACCAACCCGAAGAGCTCGACCGGTCGCCTCGACGTGTTCACCCGGGTGATCACCGACCACAGCTACCGCTTCGACGAGATCGACGACGGGTACCACGGCCGCCTGTGGCTCGAGGTCGTGCCGCTGTCGTTCACGGTGCGGGTGCGGCATCGCCTGGCCCTCAACCAGCTCCGCCTGGTCAGTGGTCGGGCCGCTCTCACCGACGACGACCTGCACGAGCGCCACGCCCGCGAGCCCTTCCTCTTCCGCGGCGACCAACCGGTGCCCGACGCCGAGTTGGCCACGGCCGACGGCCTGTTCCTCAGCCTCGACCTCCAGGGTGACCCGTCGGGCCGGGTGGGCTACCGGGCCAAGGGGAACGCGCCGTTGCTCGACATGAGCAGCATCGGTGCCCACCCGCCGGCGGACTACTGGGAGCCGGTGCCGCGCGAGGGCGGCGACCGCATCATCTTGGACCCCGAGCGCTTCTACCTGCTGCTGTCCGACGAGAGTGTGCGGGTACCCCCAGACCTGGCCGCCGAGATGACCGCCTACGACCCCACCAGCGGGGAGCTCCGCACCCACTACGCCGGCTTCTTCGACCCGGGGTTCGGCTACGACCGCGAGGGCGCCATGTGCGGCTCACGAGCGGCCCTCGAGGTGCGGGCCCACGACGTGCCCTTCCTCATCGAGCACCGCCAGCCCGTGTGCAAGCTCACGTTCGAGCGCATGATCGAGCCGCCCGCCAAGCTCTACGGCGCCGACATCGGCTCGAACTACCAGGGCCAGGTCGAGACCCTCGGCAAGCACTTCCGCCGTGACTGAGCAGGACTCCTCGGTGGGTGCCGACCTGCGTCCCGACCAGCAGGAGGAGCCGGAGGTGGCGGAGGCGCCGGAAACCCAGGAGGCGTCGGAGGTGGCGGACGGGCCGGAGGTGGCGGAGGCGCGGGACGAGCAGGAGGTGCCGGACACCCAGGATGCGCCGGACACCCAGGATGCACCGGGCGCGCCGGACGTGCCCGCCCGCCGGCCGCGGGGCGTTGCGGTCGCCGCGCTGGTCGGCCTGGTCGTGGCCCGTGGCGCGGTGCACGCCTGGCAGGGCGCCCACCTCATCCTCGACGACTGGAGCATCATCTACTACGGCCAGCAGGACTTCTGGGGGGCACTCAGCCCCGAGTTCCGCACGAGCCGTCCCGGCGCCTGGCTGGCGCTCACCGTCGTCTACGGCGTGGTCGGCGCGCAACCGGGGGTGCTGCTCGCGATCGTCACCGCGCTCAACGCAGTGGTGGCGGTGCTGGTCTACCTGGTCGTGGCCCGGTACCTCCCCACCTGGTGGGCGGCCGCGGTGCCGGCGGTGTGGGTGCTGATGGCGAGCCACGCGTCGTTGACGGTCTGGGCCGCGACCGTCCCCACGCTGGTGGCGCTCTGTTTCCTCGCCGGCGGCACCCTCGCGCTCCAGCGCCACCACTGGGTCGTCGCCACGGTCTGCCTCTGCGCCGGCGCGCTCAGCTACGAGCTGGTGCTCCCGGCCGCCGGTGTGGCTGCCCTGGTCGTCGGCGACCACCGCCGGGTGGGCTGGTCGCGCCGAGCGGTGATGGTGGTGGCGCTCGGGCTGGTCGGGGCGTGGACCGCCACCCACTCGATCTACCCCGTGGCGCCGGAGGTGCCGTCGCTCACCGACTTCTGGGACTCACTGGTCGGTCGGGGGGTGCTCGGCGTCGGCGACCCGGCCGATTGGCTGCGCCTGACGCTCGAATGGCTCACGTTGGGCGGCGCCGTGGCCGCACTCGTGCTCTTCGTGCGGGGCGACCGTGCGCCCGACCGGGGGCCGTGGCTCGTGGTGGTGGGAACGGCGCTCGTGGTGCTCGGGGCGACGGGGTGGGTGAACCTCCCCAACCTCGTGCTGCCACTGGCCCAGAGCGATCGGGTCAACGCCCTGTCCGCGCTCGGCGCCGCCGCCATCTGGGTGGGTGTGGCCCGGGCCCTGTGGGTTCGGCGCCTCCGCGTCGTCACGATCGCGGTCGCCGCGGTCCTGTGCACCATCGCCGCGGTCGGCCAGGTGTCGGCGATGGCCTCGTGGAGCGCCGCCGGCGGCGATGTCGCCGCGCTGTTCCGCTACCTCGACGACACGTTCCAGTACGCCGACTCGCGGGACTTCGTGGTGGGCCTCAACCGCACCCCCATCACCCATGACGGGGTCTTCGCCCTCGGGGGCGAGGGCTTCGCCGACCCCGCGGCACGGGTGAGCCTCGGCGACGGCGCAGGCTCGGTGGTCCTCGCCGGTGATCCCCGGGAGCTCGTGGGCACGGGCCGGGGCACCCTCGTGGACTGGACCGACGTGCTGGGTGGCGATCCCTTCCCGGTCGAGCTGCTCTATCCCGAGCAGCCCATCGGTGAGGCGCACGCCGTGCCCGACCAACAGACCATCGTGTTCGCGGGATGGGCCTACGACCCGTCGGCGCCCACCGAGCCGATCCAGGTGCAGCTGCGGGCCAACAGCCAGACCGTGACCGTCACCGCGGACCAGCCCAGCCCGGAACTGGCCGACTCCCACCCCGAGGCCGGCACCCAGCACGGCTTCGTGGCCACGGTCGAGGTCGAGAACGGCCTGCAGATCGCCTGCGTCGTCGCCATCAACGTCGGTGCTGGTGGCGACGTGCCGCTCCCGACACGAGGCGGGGCCGGCCCCGACACCGCCTACTGCACCGGCGTCCCCGACTGATCAGGGGGACCGGTCCTCACCTCACGCCTGACATCGGCAGCTCCTTCGTCGCTGCGGCTTCGCCATCCGGTTCATCCGCGTCGCTGCTCCGCTCCGCTGCGCAACCTCACCTGACGCCTGACATTGGCAGCTCCTTCGTCGCTGCGGCTTCGCCATCCGGTTCATCCGCGTCGCTGCTCCGCTCCGCTGCGCAACCTCACCTCACGCCCCAGGCATACGTCTGCTTCTCGAGGTGGAGGTAGGGGAACGCGTCGGCGGAGCGCACCCCGGGCAGGGTCCGCACCTCGTCGTTCAGCAGGGCCAGCAACTCGTCGGTGCCCTCGCACACGGTCTCGACCAGCACGTCGTAGCCGCCCGAGGTGACCACCACGTAGTCGATCTGGTCGATGCCCGCGAGGGCACGGGCGAGCGCCCGCAGGTCGCCGTCGGCCCGGATGCCGATCATCGCCTCCAGGTTGAAACCCAGCGCCAGTGGGTCGGTCACCGCCACCACCTGCATCACCCCCCGCTCGATCAGGCGCTGCACGCGCTGGCGGGCCGCGGCCTGCGACAGACCCACCGCGGGCCCGAGGCGGGCGTACGGCAGGCGGCCGTCGATCTGCAACTCGGTGATGATCGCCTTGTCGATGTCGTCCAGCGCGATGGGTTCGCTCGTCATGTTCACCGGTTCCTTGGCGCAGCCGCTGTCGAGCCAGGATGGCAGAACGCCGTCAGGTGGCGTCGGCGGTGGTCACCAGCACCACGCAAAGTGAACTCACGATGACATTCTGTGAGATATCTCATTGACAACCCTCCGTGCACCTGCGCACGCTCAGCGGGTAACCCGCCACCGAGGGTGTGATGCAGTGCCCGAGATCGTGCAACCAGTGCCGGGCGGCGCAACGGTGACGTCCACCCGCGCCCCGGCGGTGACGACAGGTGGCGTGACCGACGACGACCTCCGCCTGAGCGCCGACGACCTCCGCGAGCGGGTGGCCGACCTGGCCCGGCGGGCATCGCACGACGAGCTCACGGGGCTGGCGAACCGGTCACTGCTGTTCGACCGGCTCGAGCACGCCCTCGAGCGGTCGCGTCGATCGGGCGGCGAGTGCGTGCTGTTGTTCATCGACATCGATCACTTCAAGGTGGTGAACGACTCGTTGGGCCACGCCGCCGGCGACGAGCTGCTGCGAGCGGTCGCCGACCGCCTGCGGTCGAGCTGTCGCGACGCCGACACGCTGGGTCGGCTCGGGGGTGACGAATTCCTGGTGATCTGCGAGGACACCGACCTGGCCCACGCCGAGATGGTGGCGGACCGCATCGCGAGCGATCTCCGGGTGCCGATCCCGCTCGGCAAGCGCCGGATCGTGGTGTCCGTCAGCATCGGCATCGCCGGCTCGGGCCTGCGTGACCATGACCCCGGACGCCTGTTCCGCGACGCCGACACGGCGCTGTACCTGGCCAAGGACCTCGGCCGGGGCCGCCACGCCGTCTTCACGGAGGCGACCCACCGCCAGGCGGTTCGGCGGCTCGAGCTGGAGGCTCGGCTGCGCGACGCGCTCGCCGCCGATGCCATCAGCGTGCGGTACCAGCCCCAGGTCGAGCTCCTCACCGGTCGGGTGGTGGGGGCAGAGGCGCTCCTGCACTGGGAGGCGTCCGACGGGACCGTCATCGAGCGCGACGAGTTCCTGCCGGTGGCCGAGGAGACCGGCCTGATCACCGAGCTCGGCCGGCGCGCCCTCGAGGACGCCTGCCGGTGCCTCGCCGGGTGGCAGTCGACGCTGCGCCGAGCGCCGCGGTCGGTGACCGTCCACGTGTCGGCCCATCAGTTGATCGAGGCCACCTTCGCCGACGAGGTGCTGGACTGCCTCCGGCGCCACGGGCTGGAGGCCCGACGGCTGTGCCTCGAGCTCGCCGAGGACACGCTCCGGGCCGGTGGTGAAGCGGCGCGACACACGCTCGACCGCCTGCACGGCATGGGTGTCTACCTCAGCATCGACGACTTCGGCACCGGCTACTCGTCCCTGGCGCGCCTCCGCGACCTGCCCTTCGAGGTGCTCAAGATCGACCGGGGCTTCGTCTCGGGGCTCGGTGGCGAGTCGGCCGACCTCGCCGTCATCTCGTCCATCATGAGCCTGGCCCACGCCATGGGCCTCCACGTCATCGCCGAGGGCATCGACAACCACCAACAGGCCGCCGCCCTCGTCGAGCTGGGCTGCCTCGTGGCCGAGGGGCCTGCGCTGTCGCCGTCACTGGCCCCCGACGAGCTCGCCGGGCTGGTCGCGTCCCCGCCCGCCGGTCTGCGGGTCCTCGCCGGGCCGGGCGGCGGGCCCCAGCACGACGGCCGTGGGCCCTGCGGGCCGCCCCGTCGGGTCGACGACCTGCCGTCGCGGGCCCGGCTCCGCTTCATCGACGAGTTCATGTACCAGCTCGGGGCGCCGGGGACCTCGAGATGACGGGCACCGCGAGATGACGGGGACCGCGAGATGACGGGGACCGCGAGATGACCTGGGCCCTCGGACTGGCCAGCCTGGCCCTCGGCGTCGCCTACACGGGCCTCGGTGTGCTCACCATGGACGAGCTCCGACGCGACACCCGCACCAGGGGGTTCTCGCAGTTCGGGGCCGCGTTCGCCCTGATGGCGTTCACCTGCGGTCCCCACCACCTGTTCGACGGGTACCACGTGCTCGCCGGGGAGTACCCGGCCAGTCCGCTCGTGGCCGTCGCCGTGCTGGTGGGTCTCCCTGCGGGTTGGGCGGTGGTGTCCCTGCGCATCGAGGTGCTCTTCGGCGGTAGCGGCGAGCGGGTCATCGCCGGCACACCCGGGTGGCTGGTGGCGTGTCCGCTGCTGTTCGCGGGCATCGCCGGCGCGCTGGTCGCGCTGAGTGCGGCCGGTCCGGGCGTCGCCGAGCATCCCGTCAGCGTCCTGTCGCTCGCGTCGCTGGCGCTCGTCGTCTGCTACGTGATGGTGGGGTGGTTCCTGCTACGCACCCAGGTGCGGCGTCACCGCGAGCTCGGGCTCTGGTCGCTGTCGGGCCTGGCGCTCGGTGCGGTCTTCCCCACCTGCGCGTTGATGCACCTGACCTTCTCCTTGGAGAACGCGGGAGACGTGCACATGGCGGCCCTGGACGCCGTGGGGGTACCGGCCGCGATCTACTTCCTCATCGTCGTGCACCGCATCTACCGCCAGTCGCTGGTGGACTGGAACCGGCGGCCACTGGTGGGCGTCGCCGGTGAGCCGGCCCGACCGTCCCCCTGGAGCTGATCCCGGCGGGCACATCCCTGCCGTGCGCGGCTAGGGTGGCGACCGAATCGTTCGTCAGATCTGCGATCGACAAGCGAATCACTCGTCATAGCGGATCCGTCGCAGCACTCGGAGGGGACATGCCCGACCTGAACTTCATCGGTGGCGAGTGGGTGGCCGCCCGCCGTGCCGAGACCGACGCGGTGGTCGACCCGGCGACGGGGGCCACCCTCGCCGAGGTGGCGTCGAGCGACGCCGACGACATCGATGCCGCGGTCCGGGCGGCCGCCGACGCGTTCGCGGGTGCGTGGGGGTCGTCGACCCCGGGCGAGCGCAGCAACGCGCTCTGGAAGCTGGCCGAGGTGCTCGACGACCACGCCGACGAGCTCGGCGCCCTCGAGAGCCGCAACGTCGGCAAGCCCATCAACACCATGGCCGACGAGATGGGCCAGGCGGTCGACCACCTGCGCTTCTTCGCCGGGGCGGCTCGCACCCTCGAGGGGCGGGCGGCCGGCGAGTACATGGCCGGCTACACCTCGATGCTGCGGCGCGACCCCCTGGGGGTGGTCGGCTCGATCACGCCGTGGAACTACCCGCTGATGATGGCCATCTGGAAGATCGGGCCCGCGCTGGCCACCGGCAACACCGTGGTGCTCAAGCCCTCCGAGCTCACACCGTTGACCACGCTACGCATGGCCGAGCTGATCGCCGAGCACGAGATCCTCCCACCCGGTGTGTTGAACGTGGTCACCGGGCAGGGCGAGACCGCCGGCGCCGCGCTGGTCACCCACCCGCTGATGCGGCTGGTGTCACTGACCGGCAGCGTCCCCACCGGCAAGGCCATCGCCCGCGCCGCCGCCGACAGCCTGGCCCGCGTGCATCTCGAGCTGGGCGGCAAGGCGCCGGTGATCGTGTTCGACGACGCCGATCTCGACGCCGTCATCGAGGCGGTGAAGATCGGGGGGTACTACAACGCCGGCCAGGACTGCACCGCCGCCTGCCGCGTGGTCGTGGGCCCTGCGCTCTACGACGACCTCGTCGCCGGACTGGCCGACGCCGTGTCGTCGCTGCCGGTGGGTGATCCCACCGACGACTCGATCGACCTCGGGCCCGTCGTGTCCGGCGCGCAGCGCGACCGCATGGCCGGCATCGTCGAGCGGGCCCGCGAGCAGGGCGCCGAGGTGGTCACCGGCGGCTCGGCCCTGGGGGGTGACGGCTTCTTCTTCGAGCCCACCGTGGTCGCCGGCCCCGCGCAGGATGCCGAGATCGTGCAGAACGAGGTGTTCGGCCCCGTGGTCAGCGTGCAGCGCTTCGCCGACGAGGACGAGGCGATCTCGTGGGCGAACGGTGTCGACTACGGCCTGGCCGCCAGTGTCTGGACCCGAGACGTGGGCCGCGCCATGCGGCTCTCGAAGGCCCTGCAGTTCGGCATCGTCTGGGTGAACGACCACATCCCGCTCACGCCCGAGATGCCCCACGGTGGGTTCAAGCAATCCGGCTACGGCAAGGACATGTCCGTGTACTCGCTCGAGGCCTACACCGAGATCAAGCACGTGATGATCAGCCACAGCTGACTCGTCACCGAGTACCCCCCGAGTCGAGACACAGGAGAAGGACATGAGTGAGCAGTTGATGGAACGGGCCCAGGCCATCATCGAGGTCGAGGGCGCGGCGATGCGGTCCCGCACCCCGAGGTCCGCGGCCCTCTACGAACGTGCGGTTCGGTCGATGCCGTTGGGGGTGGCGTCGTCGTTCCAGGCCGCCGAGCCGTGGCCCATCTACCTCGAGCGCGGCGAGGGCAGTCACGTGTGGGACGTCGACGGCCACGAGTACGTCGACTACCACTCGGGCTTCGGCGTCAACGCCGTCGGCCACGCCCACCCGAAGATCATCGAGGCGGTCGACGCGGTGGTGCGTCGGGGCACCCACTTCGCGGTCACCACGGAGCTGACGGTGGCCTTCGCGGAGGAGCTGTGCCGGCGCTTCGGGCTCGACCAAGTGCGGTTCTGCAACTCGGGCACCGAGGCCACCATGGATGCCATCCGCATCGCCCGTGCCTTCACGGGCCGCGACAAGGTGCTGAAGATCGAGGGGTCGTACCACGGCCACCACGACACCGTGATGTTCTCGGTCGTGCCCGACACCGACGAGATGGGTGACCGCGAGAACCCGTTGTCGACGCCCATGTCGCTCGGCATCCCGGCCGAGATGGCCGAGGACACGCTGGTGGTCCCGTACAACGACGCCGCGTCGCTCGAGCGCATGCTGAGCGAGCGCGGCAGCGAGATCGCCTGCCTGATCATGGAGCCGGTGATGATGAACATCGGCCTCGTGCTCCCCGACGACGGCTACCTGGCCGAGGTCCGTCGCATCTGCACCGATCACGGCGTGGTGCTCATCTTCGACGAGGTCAAGTGCGGCGCCACCATCGCCGCCGGCGGTGCCACCGAGCTGTTCGGCGTGCAGCCCGACCTGGCCTGTTTCGCCAAGGCCATCGGCGGCGGCACACCCACCGCCGCGTTCGGCGGCCGGGCCGAGGTGATGGACGTCATCGCCCACGGCGCCGCGCAGCAGGGCACCTTCAACGGCAACCCCCTGGTGGCCGCCGCCGGCCTGGCCGCGCTCACCGAGGTGCTCACCCCGGACGCGTACGAGCACATGGCCAAGCTGGGAGCGCGCCTGGCGGCCGGCTGTCGCGACGCCATCGCGGCGCACGACATCCCGGCCAACGTGGTCGACCTCGGCTGCAAGGGGTGTGTCTGCTACCGGTCCGAGCCGCTGCGCAACTTCCGTGACTTCCTCGAGACGAACGCCACGCTGTTCGCCGCGTCGTGGGCGTGGGTGATCAACCGGGGCATCTTCATGACCCCGGGCGACGAGGAGCAGTGGACCATCTCGGCCCAGCACACCGAGGACGACATCGACCGCTACGTGGAGGTGTTCGGGGCGTTCTGCGCCGAACTGGCCCGGTAGCGCCGCCACCGACCGCTCTGCGTGGCGAAGTGGCCGCGCGACGCGACGACGGCGCCAACCGGCGCTAGGGTCGTTCCCAGTGAATTCCCAGCGCTCGCCTCTGGCGATGGCGTTGGTCGTCCTGATCGGTGGGCTGGTCGCCAGCGTGATCGCGGCTGCCGTGTGGCGCGGCGTGTTGCAGGACCACGCCCGCAACGAGTTCTCGTTGGCGTCGCGCTCGGTCGAGCGCCGGGTGGAGGCACGCCTCGACGCCCTGGCCGGCGCCGGTCGGGTCACCCGAACCGGGGTGGTGGCCGCCGGAGCTGGGCTCGACAACGAGGCCTTCGGCGAGATCGCGGCCGAGGCCGTGGCCGACCTGTCCCCCGGTGCGGTGGCCAGCGTGGCCTACGTGCAGCCGGTGGCCGGCGCCGAGGTGCTGGACCTGCGGGACCAGGTGCGCGAGACCGGTGTGGCGGACTTCAACGTGAACAGCCTCGCGCCGGGCGACGACCACCTCATCGCCACCTACGAGGCGCCGTCCACCGCCGTGGACGTCCTCGACGGCCTCGACCTGGCGTCGATCCCCTCGGCCGAGGCCGCGCTCGACGCCTCCCGCGTCGAAGGCCGAGCCATCGTCAGCGACCGCTTCGAGTCGCTGCCCACCCAGGCCCTCGAGACCTATCCCTCGCTGCGTCACAGCGGCATCGGTGTGGTCGTGCCGGTCTACGGCGCCGCGGTGCCCACCACCACCGCGGCACGGGTCCAGGATCTCCAGGCCTGGATCGTGGTGATGGTCTCGGCCCAGGACCTCGTCGAGCAGGCCGTGGACGCGGGGGGCAGTGACCTGCAGGCCCAACTGGAGGAGCTGGCCGACCCCGATGCGCCCTCCGCCGTGGCGGGGACGCTGGTGGCGTCCTCGCTGATGGACGACGAGGGGCGGGCCCCGTCGCTGGCCAGTGACGACGCGGACACGATCGACACCGCGACCATCGACCAACTGGGCCAGCGCTGGCTGTTGACCGTGGTCGACATGAACGGCCTCGGCGATGTCGCGCTGCGCGAGCCGCTGTGGATCCTGGCCGCGGGCACCGCCCTGTCGGTGCTGCTCAGCGCGCTGGTGTGGAGCCTCGGCAACACACGGGCCGGGGCGCTGGCCCAGGCCGCATCGCTCACCGCCGAGGTCCGGCGCACCGAGGCCCGGTTCCAGGCGTTGGTGCACAACCTGCCGGATCTCATCGTGGTCACCGACGACGAGCGCACCATCTCCTACATCAGCCCGTCGGTCACCCCGCTGCTCGGCTGGTCGCCCCAGGAGGCCGAGGGGGCCACCCTCCTGGCCATGATCCACCCGGACGACGCCGATCGCATGGAGCAGGCGCTCGCCGCCCGTTCCCTCGATCTGCCGGTCGAGGCCCGGGTGCTGGGGCGCGACGGCCGCTTCCGGTGGTTCGCGGTCATGGTGACCAACCTCTTCGACGACCCGGCCGTGGCCGGCCTCGTGATCAACGCCCACGACGTCACCGCCCAGAAGGCGGTCGAGGACCGGCTGGCCCACCAGGCCACCCACGACCCGCTGACGCTCCTGCCCAACCGGGTGATCGTCGACGACCGCCTCGACCACGCGCTCGACCGTGGTCGGCGCGACGGCTCGCGTGCGGCGGCCATCTTCCTCGACATCGACGAGTTCAAGCTGGTCAACGACACGTGGGGGCACGCTGCGGGCGACGAATTGCTGCGCCAGGTGGCGGACCGTGTCCAGCGCGCCGCCCGGGCGGCCGACACCGTGGGGCGCTACGGCGGCGACGAGTTCGTGGTGATCTGTGAGGACCTGCCGTCGGCGGCCGACGCACTGGTGGTCGCCGAGCGCATCCGGGACGAGGTGGCCCAACCCGCCGCGGTCGAAGGCACCGAGATCCTGGTGGGCACCAGCATCGGTGTGGCGCTCAGCTCGGGCCCCGAGGAGGGCACCCGGTCGCTGATCAGTCGAGCGGACGCCGCCATGTACGAGGCCAAGGCCACCGGGCGTGGGCGCATCGTGGTCGACGCCGAGCGGTCCGCGGTCGGCGACGGCTGACCCACCTGGACGGCTGACCCACGCGGCGGCCCGGGGCTCGATGGCCCAGCCGCCGGTGTCCAGCTACTCGGCGGCGGGTCGGCGGGTGAGCCGGACGGCGAGCACGGCCAGGCCGACGAGCACGAGCCCGACGGCGAGCCCGAGGGGGAGCGCAGCCCACCACCGATCGGCGAAGGGCGCCGCCGCGCTGAGTTGGCCGTCCACGATGGGCCCCGTGCCGAAGGTGAGCCCGGCGTCACCGAGGAGCGCGCCGGCGATCTCGTCACCGTTGCCAGGATCGGCCGGGACGGTGGCCGTGCCGGTGGCACCGGTCGCGTTTCCGGTCGATCCGGTGGCATCGCCGGACGACGTCACCGCGACGGCGCCGGCCGAGCCGGCATCGTCGGCGTCGGGCGCACCGTCATCCGAGGAGGGGGGCCCGACCGAGGCGTCACCGGCGGCGATCGCCGGGGTCGGTCGCGTGGTCGTGGTGGTGTCGGGAGTGTCGATGGTCAGGGTGGTGCTGGTGGTGGTGCTGGGGACGGTGGTCGTCGGGGTGGGCTCGATGGGCGTGGGCTCGGGGTCGCAGGTGGTCGGCGCGGGGTGCTCGCCGTGGCCGTGGCCACGGTCGTCACCGTCGTGGCGGTCGCAGTCGTCGTGGTCGAACCCGCGCGCCACCGTGGTGGGGGGCAGCGGTTGGACCCGCGGGTCCACGGTCGTCGTGGTGGTGGGCGGCTCAGTGGTGGGCGGCTCGGTGGTGGGCGGCTCGGTGGTGGGGGGCTCGGTGGTGGGAGGGGCGATGGTGGTTGGCGACGTGGTCGTGGGCGACGTGGTGGTGGGAGATGTGGTGGTCGCCGGCGGGTCGAGCGTGACGGTGGTTGCCCCCGCCGGGTCGGTCGGCCGGTCGTCGGCGACGGCGACCGCCGTGCTGGTGGTGACCGCCACCAACACCCCCGCCGCCACCAGTGCGCCCAGGCGAGTCCGGCGCCGTGGTGCCGCCCGTCTGGTGCTCCCAGTGGTGGGGAAACCTCTCACAGCGCGCACCTTACCCCACTTCGGAAGAAAACTACAGCGCGCGCTTGACCAACTACTCAAAGTGAGATAGGCGCGTGCCGATGGTCACGGCCCGTGGCGTCACGGCCGCCGATCGCGGAAGCGAAACCAGCGACCGACGACCGGGAGGTAGGCCCGACGCCAGCGCCAGAGCGGGATGTCGGGATGGCGGAGCTCGGCGAACGGCGGTGGCGGGCCACCGAGCACCATCGTCGCCACTTCGCCGCCCATCCAGGTGTTGAGCGCGACGCCCGAGCCGTTGCAGCCCGTGGCGTAGTGAACCCCGTCGATCACCCCCACCTGGGGCATGCGATCGAAGGTGATGGCGACGTTCCCGCCCCAGGCGTGGGTGATCCGCGCGTCGCCGAGCTGAGGATGGACCCGCACCATCGACTGGTGGAGGAAGTCGCGAGCCTCGGGGACGGTCACGGGGGACAGGCTGCGACGGCCGCCGAAGACCAGGCGGCCGTCGGTGGTCAGGCGCCAGTAGAACAGGAAGTTCTTCGTGTCCACGAACATGCGCCGGTGGGGGTTGACCGCCGCCTGCACCTCGGGAGGGAGCGGTTCGGTGGCGATGATGTAGCTGCCCACCGGGAGCGTCTTGCGCCGGAGGGCGGGGGAGAGGCCGTCGGCGTAGGCGTTGGTGGCCACGATCACGTGCTCGGCGTCGACCGTGCCTCGCGAGGTGATGAGGCGAACGCCGGCCCGGGTGCGCTCGAGGGCTTCGGCCGTGGTGCGCTCGTGCAGCTCGGCGCCCGCCGCCTCGGCTCGTGCCACCAGGCCCTGGTGGAACCGGGCCGGCTGCAGCCCGCCGGTGCGGTCGAGCACGACGCCGGCGTGGTACTCGGTCGACCCGATCTCGTCGGCGAGCTGTTCGCGAGCCACGAACCTGGCGGGCTGGCCGGCGGCGGTCATCTCCTCGGCTTCGTGGCGCAGATGGTCGACGAGGCGCGGGTGGTGGGCCAGGTAGAGCTGCCCCGTGCGCTCGTAGTCGCAGGCGATGGGCTCGGTGGTGATGATGCGCTCGACCCGGTCGAAGGCGTCGTTGACCGCCCGGAAGAGGCGCGGGCCGAGCGCCCCGTAGCGGCGCTCGAGGCCGGCGGGCCCCACCTTGAGCTCGGGGATCACCATGCCGCCGTTGCGGCTGCTGGCGCCCCATCCGAGGTGCTCGCGGTCGACGAGCACGACGTGGCGCCCGTTGCGGGCCAGTTCGGTGGCTGCCGCGAGCCCGCAGTAGCCGCCGCCGACCACCACCGCGTCGGCGCCGGCGGGCAGCGGCTGCGGGGTGCGCGCCGGCGGCGGTGGCGCCTCGGCGGTCCAGAACGGCGCCTCCTGGTAGCCCTCGGCCAGCGGTGCGGTCACGGCTGCGACGGTACCGCCCGTGGCGGAGGCGGCGGGCTCGATCGGTGCCACCCTCCCACGGGTGTGGGTACCACCACCGGTCGCCACGGGGTGGCGCCCTGTTCGGCGTCGGTGGCATCGAACATGATGGGCACGTGCGGGCGGTCTGGACGCGTCTCGGTGTGGAGTTGCGGGCACGTGTCGGGCCGACGCTCGGGCTCGCGCTGATCATCGGCCTCGTGGCCGGGGTGGTCCTGGCCACCGTGGCGGGCGCGCGGCGCACGGAGACCGCATACGACCGCTATCTGGTCGAGGCTCACGCGGACGATGTCGTGATCTCCGGGTTCGGCCCGTCCGATCCCCTGTTCGCCGACGTGGTGCGCGCCGTCCGGGGACTGCCCGATGTGGCCTCGGTGGCGGTGACGGTGCCGATGGGAGCCTATCCGGAGGACCGCTCGATCTCGCTCCAGGACATCCAAGCGGGCGTCGACCGCCAGTACCTCTACGCCACGGACCGACCGAAGCTCGTCGCCGGACGGCTCCCCGATGCGGCACGGCCTGACGAGGTGTTCGTGAACCTCGCCGCGGCCGAGTCACTCGGCGTCGGGGCGGGCGACCGCCTGACGCTCCGCGCGGTGACCGAGGACGAGTACTACGCACAGCAGGGTCAACGCGGGGATGCGGGCCGACTCCGGTCGTTCCTGGTGACGGGCGTCGGTGTGACCGGGGACGAGGTCGTGCCGATAGCGCCCTTCGACGGCGCTGCCGCCATCGTGGTCACGCCGGCCTACCTCGAGGCCCACCCGAACGAGACGTACAGCTACTCGTACCTTCACATCCGACTGCGCGCCGGGAGCGACGCAGATCGGTTCCGCTCGAGCCTCGGCTCGGCCCTGGAGACCTTCGGCGTCCCGCTGCAGTACGTGCCGTTCATCGATGCCGCCGCGCGTCAGGCCAAGGTGAACCGGTCGATCCGCCCCCAGGCGCAGGCGCTGCTGATCTTCGGGGCGCTGCTCGCCGTCGTGGGGTACCTCGTGCTGGGCCAACTGCTCGTCCGTCACCTGCAGCTCGAGGAGGGTGAACGCCGACGACTGTGGGGCCTGGGTTTCACCCGAGGCCAGTTGCTCGCCGGCGCCCTCTTGCGGGTGCTCGTGGTCATGGGCGCCGCCTCCGTCGTCGCGGTGGCGGTAGCGGTCCTGGCGTCCGGTCGTTTCCCCATCGGTCCGGCGCGCGTCGCGGAGCCCCATCCCGGGCTCACGGTGAACGTGGCGGTGGTCGGACTCGGGGTCGGTGTGATGGTCGTCGCCTTCCTGGCGGCCGCCGCGTTCTCGGTGCATCGGTCGCTGCCGCGATTCGGGACGACGATCCTCGGCCCGGCTGCGGTCGTGGGGTCCCGGCCGAGCCGCGCGGCCGCTGTGCTGGCCGGGGGCGGGGCGCCGTCCACCGCGGTCGTCGGGGTTCGCATGGCGCTCGAGCGCGGCCGTGGGCCGACAGCGGTGCCCGTGATCGGGGCGATGGCCGCGACCGCGCTGGCCCTCGGGGCGCTGACCGCAGCCGTCACCTTCGGCACCAACCTGCAACGGCTGGTGAGGACGCCCTCGCTGTACGGTCTCGAGTGGGACGTCGCAGTGGGGAACGGCTTCGTCGGTGTCGACCTCGACCAGGCGAGAGCGGCCCTGGAGGCCGACGACGACGTCGCCGCGTGGAGCGCGGTGAACATCGGCGAGCTGCGCCTGCGAGCGGCCGGGCGGCCCCGAGGGCCCGTCGTGTCGGTGCCGGCGCTCGGCATCGACACCTTCGGGAGTGACGTGTACCCGAGGCTCATCCAGGGCGGCCCCGTCCAACACCGGGACGAGATCGTGCTCGGTGCCGACACCGCGTCGCGGCTCGGTGTCGAGGTCGGCGACGCGGTGACGACGACGGACCAGTCCGGCGAGCCGTTGCCCCTCCGGGTCGTGGGCCTCGCCGTCTTCCCCGGCGTCGGACGGGGGATCTTCGACAGCACGGATCTGGACGAAGGCGCCGCCGTCCGGGCTCGGGTGGTCGAGGATCCCACCATCACCGACGGGCCCTACACCAGCTACTTCGTCCGGTACGGCGACGGGGTCGACGAGCTCGAGGCCGGCGAACGTCTCCGCGCCGCGTTCCTTCCGCTCGATGCCGACTGCCAGTTCGATCTCTGCGTTGTCACCGACCAGACACCCGCGGGCATCCACAATTACGAGCGGGTGCGCTCCACTCCTCTCGTGCTGGCGGCCGTGCTGGCCCTGCTCGCGGTGGCGACCCTGGCCATCACCCTGGCGACCTCGGTGCGGCGTCGCCGTCGCGACTTCGCGGTGCTCGAATCGCTCGGGTTCGTACGCCGGCAGGTGGCGGCCACGACCGCATGGCAGGCCACGACGGTGGCCCTCGTGGCCCTGGTGCTCGGGCTGCCGCTGGGCGTGGCCGGCGGGCGGGCGCTCTGGACGTTGTTCAGCGACGACATCGGCGTGTCGGTACCCGCCGTCACCCCGACCCTGTTCCTGGTGCTGGTCGCGCCGGTGACGATCGTGCTGGCCAACGTGATCGCGTTCATCCCCGGCCGGCTCGCGGCACGGACCAACGCCGCACGCGTCCTTCGTTCCGAGTAGCCGGGCGACCGGGCCGGGTAGCCTCCGCGCTGGGGCCGGGCGACACGCCCGCCTCCGTGCCGGACGCGAAGCATGCGAAGCGAACGAGAGCGGGAGACATGACCGAGATCACGCCGTTCCGGATCGGGGCCGAGCGGGTGGGGGTCGCCGGCGATGGTGGTGGCGACGTCAACGTCGTCACCTCGCCCTACGACGGCCACGAGATCGGCCGGGTGCCCGCCGGCACGACGGCCGATCTCGACCGTGCGGTGGCGGTCGCGCTGGCCTGCCACCGCGAAGGCGCCCTGCCGGCGCACCGGCGGGCCGCGGTGCTGGACCGGGCCGCCGAGCTCCTGTCGGAGCCCGAGCGCCAGGAGCGCTTCGCCCGTCTCGTGGCCGAGGAGGCGGCGAAGCCACTGAAGACCGCGCGGGTCGAAGCGGCCCGGGCGGTGGACACGTTCCGGTTCTCGGCGGCCACGGCCCGCACGCTCACCGGCGAGATGGTGCCCATCGACGCCAGCAGCGCCGGCGAGGGCAAGCTGGCGTTCGTCCAGCGGGTGCCGATCGGCGTGGTGGGGGCCATCAGCCCGTTCAACTTCCCCCTCAACCTGGTGGTGCACAAGGTCGCCCCCGCGATCGCCGCCGGGTGTCCGGTGGTGCTCAAACCGGCGTCGGCCACGCCGCTGACGGCCGTGGCGCTCGTCGACCTGCTGGTCGACGAGTGCGGGCTGCCGCCGGGGTGGCTCAACGTGGTCACCTGCTCGGGCCGCGTCGCCGACCACCTGGTCACCCACGACGACGTGGCCATGATCACCTTCACGGGCTCGCCCGACGTGGGTTGGGGCATCCGTGCCCGGGCGCCGCGCAAGCGGGTGAGCCTCGAGCTGGGCAACAACGCACCCGTGATCATCGAGCCCGACGGCGACTGGCGGGCGGCGGCGGCCAAGATCAAGGTCGCCGGGTTCTCCCACGCGGGCCAGTCGTGCATCTCGGTCCAGCGCGTGTTCGTGCATCGTGACATCGCCGACGACTTCGTCGACGCCCTGGTCGCCGAGGTGTCCCGGTTGCGGGTGGGCAACCCCTTGGACGACGAGACCGACGTGAGTGCACTGATCGACCCCGGTGAGACCGAGCGGGTCGCATCCTGGATCACCGAGGCCGTGGCGGGGGGTGCCCAGGTGCGATGCGGTGGCGAGGTGGAAGGACGCGTGCTGGCCCCGACCGTGCTCACAGGTGTGCTGCCCGACATGTCGGTGTGCAAGACCGAGGTGTTCGGCCCCGTCGTGGGGGTGGCCGTGTACGACGAGTGGCATGAAGCCCTGAGGCTCGCCAACGACACCCGGTACGGCCTGCAGGCCGGGGTGTTCACCGCCGACCTCGGCCGGGCGCTCGAGGCCGGCCGCGCGCTCGACTTCGGCGGCGTGCTGGTCAACGAGGTACCCACCTGGCGGGCGGACCACATGCCCTACGGCGGCGTCCGCGACAGCGGCAACACCCGCGAGGGCCCGCCCTACACGGTGCAGGAGATGACCGAGCGCCGGCTGGTGGTCCTGCAGGGCTGAATCGCTGGTCACGCAGTTGGGCTGATCGGCCCATGCAGCGGTGTCCCCGGCGCGCCGACAGGTAGTGCAGGGCGCGTCAACGGTGGGAGGTGGACGCGATGGTCGACCACGACCCGACGACAACGCGAACAGGACAGGACGACGTCGAGCGGGCGTTGCTCGAGTACGCCACCGAGTCGATCCTGCTGATGAGCGAGACCGGTGACATCCTGGCCCGCACGGGTCACCCCGCCGGTCCACTGGGCTTCGACCCCAGCAGCCCGGAGGCGGCCGCGCACCCGGCCGAGCACGTGCATCCCGACGACCTCCTCGCCGTGCTCGAGATGGTCCACCGGGTCAGGTCCTCGCCGGGCTCGACCGAGTCCATCCGGGTGCGTGCCCGCCATCGCGACGGCACCTGGCGGATCATCGAGGGCACGGTCACCCACGCGGGTGCCGATCCTCGCCTGGTCGGTGCGGTGCTGCGCCTGCGGGACGTGACCGAGCAGGAGTCCCATGCCGACATGACGCCGTCGCCGACCCGGGACGCCTTCCGCTCGCTGGCCGAGGTGGTGCCCTCCGGGATCCTGTCCGCCGACATCTACGGCTGGGTCGTCTACTGCAACGAGGCGGCGCAACGGATGCTCGACCTCCCTGCGGAGTCACTGCGGGGACGGGGCTGGGAGCGGGTGGTGCATCCCGAGGACCTGCCCGACGTCATCGCCGCCGCCGGTGGGGTGCTCGGCTCCTCCCCGTCGGAGCAGGTGACCTTCCGCGTCGAGGCCCGGTCGGGGCACCGGTGGTTGCACGCCCGCTTCGTCCCACTCGTCGGAGAGGCTCACCGGTCCGCCGCGGGCAACCCCCCGACCGGGTGGATCGCGACCATCGATGACATCACCGACCGGCGTCGGGTCGAGTCGCAACTCGCTCATCAGGCCACCCACGACCCCCTGACCGGCCTGCCGAACCGGGCGCTGCTCGACGACCGGTTGGAGCAGGCCTGTGCCCGGCACCGCCGTGACGCCGCCGCCCTGGCCGTGCTCTTCGTCGACCTCGACGGCTTCAAGGCCGTGAACGACGAATTCGGCCATCGGCTGGGCGACCGCCTGCTGCAGGAGGTGGCCCGGCGCCTGCAGATCGTGCTGCGGGCGGGCGACACCGTGGCCCGGGTCGGCGGCGACGAGTTCGTCGCGGTGTGCGAGGGCGTGGCCGCGGAGGAGGCCGCGCTCGTTGCCGTCCGCATCGAGGAGGCCATCACCGTGCCGTTCCTGATCGACGGGCACCACTGCACGGTGGGAGCCAGCGTCGGCATCGCGTGCCAGAGCGCCGGCGTGGCGGTGCCCGAGGAGATCCTGATGGCCGCCGACCAGGACATGTACCGCACCAAACGGGCCCGCCTGGGCGAACCGGCCGCCTGACGCACGCCGGGTCGGCTCCGCAACCTTGTCCGGGCGGTCGGAACTAGATTCGTTCGATGGCCCTGTCCCCGTTCCTGCACCCGTTCGCCCCGCCGGCCAAGGACGAGTCCGGCTTCGTGAAGATCGTGCGGGGCGACGGCGCCATCGTGTGGGACGACGCCGGCAACCGCTACGTCGACGCGATGGCCAGCCTCTGGTACTGCAACGTCGGCCACGGTCGCGCCGAGATCGCCGACGCCGTCCGCGAGCAGCTCGTCACGCTGGCCGGCTACCACTGCTTCGACCCGTTCACGAACGAGCCCGCCGAGCGGTTGGCGGCGCAGATCGTCGACCGGGCACCGATGGACGACGCCCGGGTGTTCCTGGTGTCGTCGGGCTCCGAGGCCGTCGACTCCGCCCTCAAGTTGGCCCGGTTGGCCCAGGGCCTGAGCGGCCACCCCGAGAAGCAGGTGGTGGTGAGCCGTGACTTCGGGTACCACGGGGTGACCTACGGCGGCATGTCGGCGCAGGGACTGCCGGCCAACCAGGCCGGGTACGGCGCACTGGTGCCCGGCCACGTCACGGTCCCCAACAACGACCTCGAGGCGCTGGCCACCGTCTTCGCCCAGCAGGGCGACGAGATCGCGGCGGTCATCGCCGAGCCCGTGCAGGGCGCAGGGGGGGTGTTCCCGCCCGCTCCGGGCTACCTCGAGGAGGTGCGGCGGCTGTGCGACCGTCACGGCGCCTACCTGATCGCCGACGAGGTGATCACCGGCTTCGGGCGGCTGGGCAGCTGGTTCGGGTCGACCCACTTCGGCATACGGCCCGATCTGGTCACCTTCGCCAAGGGGGTGAGCTCGGGCTACGTCCCGCTCGGCGGCGTGGTGGTCGGGACCGCGGTGCGCGAGGCCCTCGAGTCTGCGCCCGACCTGCTGTTGCGTCACGGGCACACGTACTCCGGGCACCCGGCGGCGTGCACCGCGGGCCTGGCCTCGCTGGCCATCACCGAGCGCGAGGAGCTGTTGCCCGCGGCCGAGCGCCTCGGGGTGCGGCTCAGCTCGGGCCTCCGGGCCATCGCGGCCGAGGGGCTCGTGGCCGAGGTGCGGGGCGAGGGCGCGGTGTGGGCGGTGAGCCTTCCGGAAGGGCGTGACGCGGCGACCGTGCGGGATGCCATGCGGGCCGACGGCGTGATCGTCCGGGCGGTGCCCCCGAACCACCTCACGTTCTGCCCGCCGCTCGTGATCACCGATGCCGACCTCGACCACTGTGTCGACGCGCTGGAACGGGCGGTGGCCTGACATGGGACACCTCGACGACATCGACCTCAGCCTCTCCCTCACCCGCAAGGAGGAGGAGGAGCGGCTGGCGGTGGCCCAGGAGAAGCTGCTGCGGCTGCGCCTGCAGTGCGGCGGCCAGCTGGGCAACGGTGAGCTGGGCCCGCCGCTGTGCGTGCTGTTCGAGGGTTGGGACGCATCGGGCAAGGGTGGGGCCATCAAGCGCCTCGTGGCCTCGCTCGACCCCCGCCACGTGCGGGTGTCGCAGTTCGCCGCACCCACCCCCGACGAGCTGCGCCACCACTTCCTGTGGCGCTTCTGGCCCGTCCTGCCCGGCTGGGGCGGCATGGCCGTGCTCGACCGCTCGTGGTACGGCCGGGTGCTGGTGGAGCGGGTCGAGGGGTTCTGCACGCGCGACGAGTGGGACCGCAGCTACGACCAGATCGTCGAGTTCGAATCCGCGCTCGCCGACGAGGGCATGGTGCTGGTGAAGTTCTGGCTGCACCTGTCCAAGGAGGAGCAGGCCCGCCGCTTCGAGCGCCGCGCCGACGATCCGTTGAAGAGCTGGAAGCTCACCGACGAGGACGTCCGCAACCGGGAGAAGTGGGACGACTACGTGCTGGCCGTCGACGAGATGCTCGACCGCACCGACCGTCACCGCCACCGCTGGCACGTGATCGAGGCCGAGTCGAAGCGGTTCGCCCGGGTGAAGGTGATCGAGACGGTGATCGACGAGCTCGAGGCCGGCATGGAACGCAGCGGCACCCGCCCCAGGCCCGGCTGACGCCTGGTCGGCTGGCGCATGGTCCGGGCTGGCGCCGGGTCGGGCTCGCGCCTGGTGGGGCCGGCGGCGGGTGGCCTGGCGCCGGGTGGGGCCGGCGCATGGTCGGGCCAGCGCCGTGGTGGGGCTGGCGCCGTGGTCGGGCCCAGCGCCGTGGTGGGGCCGGGCTCATGTGGGGCTGGCGCCGGGTCGGGCCAGCGCCGTGGTGGGGCTGGCGCCGTGGTTGGGCCGGCGCCGGGTGGGGCTGGCACCGCGTGAGGCTGACGCAGGCCCCGATTGACGCCCGGTGCGGCGATCAGCGGGTCGCGTCGCCGAGCACCTGCCCGATGGTGCGCAGGGCCACGGACACGAGCCCGGGGTTGGTCCCGGCGTAGTAGGGGATGATCAGAGCGGCCTGGTGCAGGGCGTAGCCACGGGCGCGGGCCCAGGTGCCGTCGTCGACACCGAGCGCGGCGCGGTACGGGTCTCGTCCGGTCGGGCCGAACACGCTCCAGGCGGGCACCACGTCGCCGGCGGGGTCGCCCGCGCCGGCGCCGCCGAAGTCGATCACCGCGCTCAGGCGGCCCGTGCTGGGCTCCACCAGGAGGTTGGTCGGCAGCAGGTCGTTGTGGATCCAGGCGCGCTCGCCGTCCCATGCCGGTGCGGTCAGGGCGCGGTCCCACGCGGCGGTGACCGCGTGGCGGTCGATCTCGTCGCCCGAGGCGGCGATGGCCGCGCGCGTGGCGCCGTCGAGCTGGGCCAGCGGTCGGCGCCCCGCCGGTGGTGCCGCGGTGGCCTCGTGGCGCTCGATCTCGTCGCCCGAGGCGGCGATGGCCGCACGCGTGGCCGCGTCGAGCTGGGCCAGCGGTCGGCGCCCCGCCCGTGGTGCCGCGGTGGTGTCGATGGCCCGCAGCTCGAGGACGAACGCGGCGAGGTCGGCAGCCAACTGCGTCTCGTCACCCGTCGGGTGATCGGCCCGGGTGGTGCCGTCGATCCAGCGGTAGACCGCCCAGCGGAACGGGTACCCGGCGCCCGGCGCCCCCGTCGCCACGGGCTCGGGGATCGGCAGCGTCAGGTGCCGGGCCAGGCGCGGCAGCCAGTGCAGCTCACGCTCGCCGCGGTCGGCCGAGTCCTTCAGTCGGGGCAGGCGCACACAGAGGTCGTCACCCAGGCGGTAGATCGCGTTCATCGTGCCCGTCGCCGGGATGGTGCGGATCGGTCGGTCGGCGAGGTGGGGGAGTTGGTCGGCCACCAGACGCTCGACCAGCGCGGCGTCGATCCGGACCTCACCCTCGTGCATTCTCGCCGGCCACCCGCTCACCCCACCGGGCTACCAGGCGCCCCCGGACCGACCCGGCGCATTTCCGGTTGCGCGCCGGCGTTCGCTGTCGATCGCGGGGCTCCCAACGCCAGCGTTCCTTCATTCGTCTCACGGAACAGCTGACCCGGGCGTATCCCGGCGACCCCGGTGATGCTGCGGGGTGTGCCTGGGTCGACGGGTTGGCCCCGCTTGGCGACAGAGCCCCGCGGAGTGGTGGGATTCGAGGGTGTGATCCTCGGTGTGTTCAG
>CAZWMT010000029.1:0-73996 GCA_964635055.1 uncultured Microthrixaceae bacterium
CACCTCGGCCTCGACATCGAACCCACCACCATCATCACCAACTGGGACGGCACCCGCCTCACCTACGACGACCTCTCGTTCGCCCTCGCCGCCCTCCACCACAACACGGCCCTCACCAGCTGATCCAGCTGGCGATGTGGCGAACAGGCTTCGCTGGGCTCGCCGCCCGACTCTGCTCGCACATCGATCACCTGCGGGGGTGCCCACACCAGTCCAGGAGCAGGATCGGACGGGTCGATCACACACGAGCATCGGCTCGAACTCCGGGGCTCCGAGGCTCTCGACCGACGGCAACGAACCTGTCCGGCGGCGGCGGGTACGCGACTGCCCGACCCGATAGAGGTAGCCGAGTGGGTTGCCCATTGCCTCCACGTCGGGCCAGTGCTCCCACGCCCACGCGAGCGCCTCCGCGGCGGCATCACCGGCACCGTCAATCCCACGTTCGCCGATGAAAGCTCGGCGCAACCTCTGCTCGGCCTTCAACGCGAAGGCCTCGAAGGCTTCGGCATCGGTCACGAGGTCCCCACGCCCATAGAGACCCACCAACGCCAGATTCGCGCCACACGGCCCTGCTCGCGGGCGGTCACCGGAACGCTGCGGCGGCGCCTCAGTCGGTGACGGGGTGGACCGAGGCGCTGGTGCCGCACCAGCGGCAGGCGACGTCCTCGATCTGCTCGCTCAGCACCTGCTCCTCCTCCACCGACAGCTCGCCGCCCACCGTGTAGTGGTGGAAGGCCTTGGTACGGCGGGTGCTGGTGACGTCGAAGCGGGTGAGGTTGCCGCAGGCGTCGCAGCGGTAGCGGGTCAGCGCGGCACGCTCATCGGGGGCATCGGCGGCGTCGGGCACGCCCCGGAGCATACGACCACTTGCGTGACGAACATCTGTTCGCTTGACTGGGCGCGTGCAACGTACGTTCGATGATCTGGGCACACCACTCATCGACGTCACGTTCTGCGTGATCGACCTCGAGACCACCGGCGGGTCGGCCGACGACTGCGCCATCACCGAGATCGGGGCGGTGAAGCTCCGCGGCGGCGAGTGCCTGGGCACCTTCCAGACCCTGGTGAACCCCGGCCAGGCCATCCCGCCCACCATCACGGTGCTCACCGGCATCACCCAGGCCATGGTCGTGCCGGCGCCCCGCATCGAGTCGGTGCTGCCGGCACTGCTCGAGTTCGTGGGCGACGCCGTCATCGTCGGCCACAACGTGTCGTTCGACCTGCGCTTCCTCCGGGCGGCCACCGACCGCAGCGGCCACCCCCCGCTGGGCAATTCGGTGGTCGACACCTGCCGCCTCGCCCGACGCCTCCTGTCGGACGAGGTGCGCAACCACAAGCTGGGCACCCTGTCCGAGCAGCTCCGACTCCCCCACCAACCGTCCCACCGGGCCCTCGACGACGCGCTGGCCACCGGCGACCTGCTGCACGTGTTGCTCGAGCGGGCGGGACGCCTGGGCGTGACCGGCCTCGACGACCTGCTGTCGCTGCCGTCGCTGGCCGCCCACCCGCAGGTGGGCAAGCTGAAGCTCACCAACCGGCTTCCCCGCTCGCCCGGGGTCTACGTGTTCCGCGACGCCCGGGGCACGGCTCTCTACGTGGGCAAGGCCACCAACCTCCGCACCCGTGTGCGGTCGTACTTCTCGGGCGAGCGCCGCCGCAAGGTGGCCCAACTGCTGCGCGAGACCCACACCATCGACCACCTGGTGTGCCCGGGCCCGCTCGAGGCCGACGTGCTGGAGGTGCGGATGATCCACGACCTGCTGCCGCGGTTCAACCGCCAGGGCACGCGGTGGAAGTCGTACACGTACCTGAAGCTCACCACCAACGAGCGCTTCCCCCGGCTCTCGGTCGTGCGCAGCACCCCGGACGACGGCGGGATCTACCTCGGCCCGCTGTCGTCCACCCGCTTCGCCCGCCTGGTGGCCGAGGCCATCGAGAGCGTGGTGCCGCTGCGGCGTTGCTCCACCCGCATCGGCGGCGCCGTGCACCTCGACCGCAACCCGGCGCGCGACGCACCGTGCACCGCGGCGCAACTCGGCGTGAGCACCTGCCCGTGCTCGGGCTCGATCAGCGAGGCGGACTACGGGGCGATCGTCGACCGGTTGGTGGTCGCCCTCCGCCACGACCCGGCGGCCCTGCTCGACCCGCTGGCCGACAAGATGGAGGCGCTCGCCCGCGACGAGCGTTACGAGGAGGCCGCCGACGTGCGCGACCGCGCCGCGGCGCTGGCCAAGACCCTTGCCCGCCAGCGACGGCTGGACGGGCTGCGCCGCTCGGGCCGGGTCCGGGTCGAGCTGCCCGGCGTCGGGGGCGTCGAGCTCGACGAGGGCCGCCTGGTCCGCTCCTGGGCCGACGCACCGCCCGGCGTCACCAACGACACCCTCGCGCTGCCGTTCCCGGCACCAGCCCCCCTCCCCACGTCCGCGGCCACGGGATCGTCCGATCGCGTCGACGCCCCGATCCCCCGCGAGCAGGCCGACGAGCTGCTGTGCGTGGCCCGCTGGCTCGACGCCAAGGCCGGTCGGGTGCGCCTGGTCCACTGCGACCAGGGCCTCGCCTCGTCGCTGCCGGTCCTGCCCACCTACGAGCCCGCCCGAGGCTGAGCACGTCGCCCCGATAGCCTTGGACCCGTGCTGAAGGTCCTGTTGATCATCACCCTGGTGTACCTGGGGTTCGTCGGCCTGACCGTCGCCGCGGTGGCCACGCTGCTGTACAGCCTGCGCCGCCGCAACCGGGTGGCAGCCAAGGTCAAGAGCCCGGCACCGGTCACCTGGCTGGTGTCACCTCGGGCCCCGGCCCGCATGCACCGGCGCCTGCGCAACGCCCTCACCTCGGCGCGGGTCGCCTACGCACCCGCGGTCGGCGAGGCCCACCCGCAACTGCCCGACCTGGCCCTCACCCTCGAGCGCGAGGCGGTGATCACCGACCAACTGCTCGTGGCCGCCAGCACCAGCCCCCGCCCCCACCGCCGGCAGTCGCTCCGGCCCCTGCAGGCCCAGGTGGCCGAGATCGAGCGCCTCGCCCACCAGATCGCCCACACGGCCCGTCGGGCCGGGCCCGCGGCCATCCCCCAGGCGGCCGACGGGCTGCGCGACGTGGCCGACCAACTCGAAGCACTGCGGGCCGCCCAGCAGGAGGTCGAGGACGTCGATCGCCTGATCCAGGGGTACCCGACCCATCCGCCGGCCGTGCCCGCACCCGCACGCGCAACCGGCGCCGTACCCGCCGGCGAGGCCGTCCCGGCGATGCCGCCACCGCCCCCGGCGGCCGCCGCACCAGTGCCGGCGACCGCTCCGCCGGCCCCGCCCGTCGCGCTCAGCTGAAGGCGGCCAGTCGGTCGAGCACCCCGGCGGCGCGTCCCTCGTCGATCGACGCCTGCGCCACCGTCACACCCGCTCCCAGGTCGTCCACCGCGCCCCCGGCCAGCAGACCGGCCGCGGCGTTGAGCACCACGATGTCGCGGTGCGGGCCGGCGGCGCCGTCGAGCACCTCGCGGGCCGCGGCGGCGTTGACGGTGGCGTCGCCGCCCACCAGGTCGCCGGGCGATGCCGGCGCCAGGCCGAACGCGGTCGCGTCGACCTCGTGGCTGACGACCTCGCCGTCGCGCCACTCGATCAGCGTCGAGGTCGTGGTCGTCGTCAACTCGTCGAGGCCGTCGTGGCCGAACACGACGAGGGGCCGCTCGGCACCGTTGGCCACGAGCACCCGCAGCATGCGCTCGGCCATGCGGGGATCGGACACACCGACGACCTGGCGTCGCACCCGCGCCGGGTTGGCCATGGGGCCGAGGAAGTTGAACGCGGTACGTACCCCCAGCTCCTTGCGGGTGGGGCCGGCGTGGCGCAGCGCGGCGTGGAACCGCTGGGCGAAGCAGAACCCCATGCCCACCTCAGTGACGGATCGGGCAACCCCGGCGGGGTCGAGGTCGATCGACACCCCGAGGGCCTCGTAGACGTCGGCCGAGCCGCACTGCGACGACATCGACCGGTTGCCGTGCTTGCACACCGGCACGCCCGCCCCGGCCACCACGAAGGCGGCGATGCTCGAGATGTTGATCGTGCCGCTGCGGTCGCCACCCGTGCCGCACGTGTCGATGGCATCCACCGACGGGCCGAGCACCACCGGGTCGGCGGCGTCGACCATGGCCTGCAGCAGCCCGGTGAGCTCGTCGACCGTCTCGCCCTTCATCCGCAGCGCGATGGCGAACCCGGCGATCTGCGCGGACGTGGCCTCGCCGGCCAGGATCTCGGCCATGGCCTGGTGGGCCGTCGCGGTGGTGAGGTCCTCGCCTTCGGTGAGGCTGCCGAGGACCTCGGCCCAGTTCACGACCGGCTCACGACGCTCGACGTCGTTGGCGGATGATCCGCCGGCGTTCCTTCTCGGTGGCGCCGCCCCAGACACCGTCGCGCTCGCGCGAGCCCAGGGCGTGCTCGAGGCACGCCTCACGCACCGAACAGGCGCCGCACACGAGCTTGGCTCGATCGGCTTCCTCGTCCGTGGCCGGGTAGAAGATCTCTGGATCGAGCCCCCGGCACGCGCCTTGCTGGTGCCACGCGTGGTTCATGGGCGGAGATTGGCACCGACCGTTCACCTGTGGCAAACCGGCAGGTCAGACGCCAGGGGTGGCGCCGCCACCACTCAGGTCGTCGGCGAGCGAGGCCCTGGTCTCGTCGGTGAACACCGTTTCGTGCCGGTAGGCCTCGTGCACGGACACGAGCGCCGCCGGGCCGTCCCGGAAGCGGCGGGCCTGATCGGCGTCGAGGGCGAAGCGGACGTAGTGGACCGAGGCGGTGATGTCGGCGCGGGTGAGCTGCGCCTCGTGCGCCGCTTCGGGAATCGACGGGAGGTGCTCGGCGTCGGGGCCCTCGCCGAGACGGAGCACGATGGCCCGTTCGATGCCGACCAGCTTGGGCAACCAGGCCATCAGGTCGTCCTTCGACGTGAGCTCGATGAACAGCGTGGCCGACAGGTGACCCTCGTCCGGCAAGAGCGGGTTGTAGGCCGCCAACTCGGCCTCGATGGCCTCGTCGCTGATCAGCTTCTCGATCCGTGCCATCTCCTGGATCTGGAAGCGGATGGTGTCCCGGCACTCGAACACCAGGGTGAGGAACGGGCCGAGCGCGACGCGTCGGCGCTTCTTCAGCGCGATCACGTGGGCGCGGAACTCCTCCCGCTCACGCTCGTAGGCGCGCAGGTCGGCGATGTCGGCCAGGGTGAGTGCGGTCATCGGGTGGGCTCCTCCTCGGGGATGGCGTAGGCGCGGGCCAGGAACTGCACCGGGTGGCTGGGCTGGTGGCCGGTCTCCTGGACGATGGCCCCGTTGGCCAGGTGGCAGTCACCGGCCACGCGGTCGTTGCCGGCCTTGTCGACCGCGCTCGCCATCTTCTTCGCCACCTGCCGGGACGCCTCGAAGTTCTCCTCGCGGTAGCCCCAGGTGCCGTCGATGCCCGAGCACTCGCTGACCACCGTCACCTTGGTGCCGGTGAGCTTGAGCAGGTCGCGGCTCTTGAGCCCGATGTTCTGGGCCCGGAGGTGGCAGGGCGCGTGGTAGGTGACCGCGTCGGGCACCTCGCCCGTGAAGGCGGTGTCGAGCGGTGTGCCTCCCTCTGCCTTGTGCAGCCCCATCAGGTACTCGGCCGCGTCGCGGGTGCGCTCGGCCACCAGCTCGGCGTCGGGCCCACCGATGTAGTCGACGTAGTCCTTCTTCAGCACGTAGCTGCAGGTGGGTTGGGGGACGACGACGGTGGCGTCATCACCCGCCTCCCGGAGCGCCGCGGCCAACACGGCGACGTTCTTGCGTCCCTGGGCGACGAAGGCGTCGACGTCGCCGGAGTGCAGCCACGGGGCCCCGCAGCACACCTCCCCCTCGGGGAGCCGGCACGAGACACCGTTGCGCTCGCACACCTTCACCAGGTCGTGGCCGATCTCGGGGGCCTGGTACTCCACGATGCAGGTGGGGAACAGCACCGCGGTGTCGGCTCGGGTCGTGTCGGTCGGGACCGACGCCGCCGCGGTGCGCTTCTTGAACCAGGTGCTGAAGCGCTGGCGGGCGTAGGGCGGCAGGATCCGCTCGGCCGCGATGCCCAGGGTGCCGGCCATCAGCTTGCGGGTGCGCGAGCCGGGGGTGCCGATGGCCCGGTTGGCCAGCGGGGCGATGGCCGTGTTGGCCTTGCCCGCCAGGTCGGTGCGGCCGAGGGCCTGGTTGGTGAGCTTGGCCCGGAGCGGCTGGCGCTCGTTGCGGTGGCGCACCTGCTCGGCGCGCATCATCAGGCGGGGGAAGTCGAGCTCCCACTCGCTCTGGCCCGGGATGTACGGGCAGATGACGTAGCAGAGCTTGCAGTTGAAGCACTCGTCGACCACGCGGTTCTGCTGCGCAGCGGTCATGCGTCCGGCGTCCTGGTCGTCGAACTCGTCCACCATCTCGAACAGCGAGGGGAAGGCCGGGCACAGCTTGAAGCACATCCGACAGCCGTGACAGAGGTCGAAGACCCGGGTCATCTCTTCGCGCAGGTCGGGTTCGTCCCAGTACGCGGGGTCCTGGGGGTCGTAGGTGATGGTCACGTCGTCTCCGGGAGGGTGGGTGCGGCCGGCGGCGACGCGCCGGCGACCCGTCAACGGGCCGCCGGCGCGAGGCGCGTCAGGTCAGGACAGGGACTCGAGGCCCTGGGTGAAGCGGCCGGCGTGGCTCTTCTCGGCGCGGGCCAGGGTCTCCAGCCACTCGCCGACCTCGTCGAAGCCCTCCTCGCGGGCGGTGCGGGCGAAGCCCGGGTACATCTCGGTGTACTCGTAGGTCTCACCCTCGATGGCCGACTTGAGGTTGTCCTCGGTCGCGCCCACGGGCACGTCGGTGACAGGGTCACCCACCTCGGCGAGGAAGTCGAAGTGACCGAACGCGTGGCCGGTCTCGCCCTCGGCCACCGAGCGGAAGAGGGCGGCGACGTCGGGGTAGCCCTCGACATCGGCCTTCTGCGCGAAGTACAGGTAGCGACGATTGGCCTGGCTCTCGCCGGCGAACGCCTCCTTCAGGTTGTCGTGGGTCTTGGTGCCTTTGAGGTCAGCCATTGGCTGCATGCTCCTTTGGTTGTGCTGCTGTTGGGATCTGGTCGGCCTCGCCCGCGCCCATGGCGCCGTCCTGACACTCCGCGCAGCGGCCGCGGAACACGATCTCGGTGCTGGAAACGATGAAGCCGGAGCCGTCGGGCACGCGGACCTCGGCGAAGTCCACGTGCAGGTCCGTGACCCGGCCGCACGAGTCGCACACCATGTGGTGATGCGGGTCGATGGTCGGATCGAAGCGGGCCGACCCGGTGCCGAGCTCGAGCTGGTGCAGCTCGCCCATCGACGCCAGGTCGTTCAGGGTCTGGTAGACGGTGCGGAGCGAGATGGTGGGCATCTCGCTTCGGACCGCGGCGTAGACCGATTCCGCCGACGGGTGCTGCGAGCTCTGGTGCAGCACCCGGAAGATGCACTGACGCTGCGGGGTGACCTTCAGGCCCTGTTCCCGGAACAGGGTGGTCAGCTCCTCGGGCGTCTTCACCTGCCGCACCATATCGCCATGATTGTTGATCAACAACTCTTGTTGATTAGAAACTCCACACCGTGGCGCCCCCCGCCTGCCGGGGCCGGCGCCGACCGATCGGGCAGGCCCGTGACCCCCTCCCTAGTATGAGGCCGTTATGAGCCGATCCGTGCCCTTCGACCGAGCCGGGGCCCTCGCACGGCTCGCCGACACCGACTTCGACGTGCTGGTGGTGGGCGCCGGCGTCACCGGCGCCGGCGTCGCGCTCGATGCCGCGGCCCGGGGCCTGCGCACCGCGCTCGTCGAGCGGGACGACTTCGCGTCGGGCACGTCGTCCAAGTCCTCGAAGCTCGTGCACGGGGGCCTGCGCTACCTGCAGCAGGGCGACGTGCGCCTCGTCTACCAGGCCTTGCGCGAGCGACAGCTGCTCCGCCGCAACGCCCCCCACCTGGTGAAGATCCTGCCCTTCCTCATCCCCATCTTCTCCAAGGACGGGCTGATCAACCGGAAGCTGGCCCGGGCCATGGGCAGCGCCATGTGGATGTACGACCTCACCGGGGGCGCCCGCATCGGGAAGCTGCACAAGCGGCTCTCGACCGACGAGGCCGTGGCGCACATGCCCACGCTCCCCCGCGACCGCCTGGCCGGCGCCTACCTCTACTACGACGCCCGGGCCGACGACGCCCGTCTCACCCTCACCCTGGCCCGCACCGCCGCGATCGACCACGGTGCGGTGGTGGCCAACGGCGTCGCCCTGGTGGGCCTCGACAAGGACGCGGCCGGCCGCATCACCGGCGCCACGCTCCGGGCCGACGGCGCCGACGAGGACCTGCACGTGCGCACCCGGGCAGTGGTCAACGCGGCCGGCGTGTGGTCCGACGACGTCCGATCGATCGACGAGGGCAGCCACCCCCACTCCATCCGACCGGCGAAGGGCATCCACATCACGGTGCCGTGGGCGAAGGTGCGCAACGACATCGCCGCTGTCATACCCGTGCCCAAGGACAAGCGCTCGGTGTTCGTCGTGCCGTGGGGCGACCTCACCTACGTGGGCACCACCGACACCGACTACGACGGCCCGATCGACGACCCCCAGTGCACGCCGGAGGACATCGAGTACCTGCTGCGGGCGATCAACGGGGCGGTGGATGAGCCGATCACCGAGGGCGAGATCCTGGGCACCTGGGCCGGCCTGCGCCCGTTGGTGAAGGACGCCACCAGCAACCGCACCGCCGACCTGTCGCGGCGCCACAAGGTGCAGCGTTCGGCCTCCGGTGTGGTCACCATCACGGGCGGCAAGCTCACCACCTACCGCGAGATGGCCGCCGACACCGTGGACGAGGTGGTCGAGCTGCTCGGCCCGCTCGACCATCCGGTGGCGCGGCGCACCCGCACGAAGAAGCTGAGGCTGCGGGGCGCCGACGGCTACGACGCCGCCCTGGCCGCCGACGAGCACCTCGCCGATCGCTACGGCGGCGAAGCCGGCGTCGTGCGGGCACTCGTGGACGAGGATCCCGCGCTCGGCGCGCCGCTGGTGCCGGGACTCCCCTACCTCGCCGCCGAGGCCGTGCACGCGGCCCGCCACGAGATGGCCCGGTCGCTCGACGACGTGCTCAGCCGGCGCACCCGGGCCCGGCTGCTGGCCCGGGACGCCTCGGCCGCGGCCGCCCCGGCGGTGGCGGCGCTGATCGGCCCCGAGCTGGGCTGGTCGGACGATGAGCAGTCCCGCCAGGTCGAGGCCTACCAGGCGTCCATCGAGCATGAACGCGAGTCGGCGGGCCTGCCCCCCACGGTCACGGAGCTGGTCGGCGGTGCCTGACGACCCGCTGGGGCCCGGCGCCCCCACGCCACCCATCGCCCTCGCCGGTGGGGCCTCCGGGGTCACCGACCGCCTGGGCGGGGCGCGGGTGGAGGTCGATGATGCCTTCGTGGCCCGGCTCGGCTCGGTGTGCCCCACCGACACCGACGGCGACGCGCTTGGCGAGGCCGGGCGCGACTGGTGGCCCCTCGCCATGACGTGGGCACTCTCCGGTCAGGTGGGCGGGCGGGCGGGCGTCATCGCCCGGCCGGCCACCGCCGACCAGGTCGCCGAGGTGCTGCGGGTGTGCAACGACGCCCGCATGCCCGTCACCGCCGCCGCGGGCCGCAGCGGCGTGTGCGGTGGCTCGGTTCCGGTCCACGGCGGCGTGGTGCTCGATCTCTGCGGGCTGGCCGGCATCGTGTCGGTCGACGACACGTCTCTGCTCCTCGACGTGCTCCCCGGCACCTTCGGCGACCACCTCGAGCACGAGCTGCGGGCCGACCACGGCGTCACGCTGGGCCACTGGCCACAGTCGATGGCCCTGTCCACCGTCGGCGGGTGGCTGGCCTGCCGCTCGGCCGGGCAGATGTCGAACCGCTACGGCAAGATCGAGGACATGGTGGTGGGCCTCGACGTGGCCCTCGCCGACGGCCGGGTCGTCCACACCGGCGGCGCGCCGCGCTCGGCGGTGGGCCCCGATCTCAACCAGGTGTTCGTGGGCTCCGAGGGCACCCTCGGGGTGATCGTGGGCAGCCGGCTGCGCCTGCACCCGGCGCCGACCCACGAGCGGCGCGGCGCGTGGGGCTTCCCCTCGTTCGCGGCCGGCCTCGACGCCTGCCGCCGCATCCTGCGCCGCGGTGGCCGCCCGGCGGTGCTGCGGCTCTACGACACGGTCGAGTCGGATCGGAACTTCGGCACCGGCGACGCCCATCACGTGGTGCTCGCCCTCGACGAAGGCGAGGCGTCGGTGGTCGACGGGTCGTGGGCGGTCGTGGCCGACGAGTGCGCCGCCGCCGACCCGCTCGACGAGGCCCTGGTCGAGACGTGGATGGGGCACCGCAACGACGTCTCGGCGCTCGAGCGACTGATCTCGGGCGGGCTCGTGGTCGACACCATGGAGATCAGCGGCTCCTGGGCGGACCTGCCCGGCATCTACGACCGCACCATCGACGCCATCACCGCGGTGGAGGGCACCCTGGCGGCCAGCGCCCACCAGTCGCACGCCTACACCGACGGCGCCTGCCTGTACTTCACCTTCGCCGGCAAGCCCGAGCCCGAGGCCAAGGACCACTTCTACCGGGCGGTGTGGGACGCGGGCACCCACGCCGTGCTGGCCGGCGGCGGCGCGCTCAGCCACCACCACGGCGTGGGCCTCAACCGGTCTCGCTTCGTACGGGAGGCGTTGGGGCCGGCGTTCGAGACGCTGGTCGCGGTGAAGCACGCGCTCGATCCGAACGGCATCCTGAACCCGGGCAAGCTGGGGCTCCCCAGCCCCTTCGGCGACGTCGGTTCGTGGTGAGCACCCGTTCCCGCTCATGAGCACGACGTGACGCCGTCGCCCGCGAGGCCGCAACCCCGCGCGGTGCTGATCGGTGCGGTGGTGACCCTGGTCATCGCGGTGCCCCCGGCCGTCATCGCCCAGGTCCAGGCCGACCGCGACGCCCTCGAGGGATCGAACTGGGTGCTGGCGCTCTTCGCGCTGGTGCTCGTGGCGTTCATGGCGGGGGGCTGGGCGGCGGCCCGCCGCGGCCCCGAAAGCCCCCTGGCCAACGGAGCGACCGCGGCGTTGGTCGCCTACGCGTTGGTGCAGGGCTACGGCATCGGCCGGCACCTGGCCGACGGCGACGACGTCCGCTGGCTGGGCATCGCCTTCGCCGCGCTGCTCGCGGTGAGTTGCGGAACGGTCGGCGCCATACTCGCCTCCCTACGCGATCGCCGAGAACAGGAGCGGGCCACATGAGCATCCTCGTCATCGACGTCGGCACCAGCGGTGTCCGGGCCGCGGTGGTCCGCCCCGACACGACCGTCACCCATGATCTGCACCGCGAGGTGCTGCCCGACTCTCCGGCGCCGGGCCTGGTCGAGTTCGACGCCGCGGCGATGGCCGAGGCCGCGCTCGACGTGGCCCGTACCGTGCTGGCCGACAGCGGGCCCGTCGACGCCGTGGGCATCGCCAACCAGCGAGGGTCGACCGTGGTGTGGGATCGCGCGACCGGCCGGCCCGTGGGACCAGGCCTCGGCTGGCAGGACCTCCGAACGGTCGGCGAGTGCCTGGTGCTGGGCGCCGACGGCGTGCGCATGGCGCCGAACGCGTCGGCCACCAAGGTGGGCTGGCTGCTCGACCAGTTCGATCCCGAGCGGTCGCGCGACCTGTGCTTCGGCACGGTCGACTGCTGGATCGCCTGGCACCTGTCGGAGGGTGCCGTGCACGCCACCGACATGAGCAACGCCGGCGTGTCGGGCCTCCTCACCGGCGACGGCACCCCCACCTGGTCCGACCGCGTGCTCACCGCACTGCGCATCCCCGACGCCATGCTGCCCGACCTGGTCGACTCCACCGGCGTGGTGGGTGCCGCCACGGCCTTGCCGGGAGCACCACCGATCGCCGGGATGGCCGGCGACCAGCAGGCGTCGCTGGTGGGCCAAGGTTGTGTGCGACGGGGGTTGGCCAAGATCACCTTCGGCACCGGCGGGATGCTCGACCTGTGCCTCGGCCCCGAGCGACCGTCGTTCGACGTACGCGGCGAGGGCGGCACCTTCCCCATCGTCGCCTGGCGCGAGAACGGCGGCGTGGTCTGGGGCCTCGAGGCCATCATGTTGTCCGCCGGCACCAACGTCGAGTGGCTGCGGGACGACCTGGGCCTCATCACCACCGCGGCGGAGTCACACGAGTTGGCCTCGTCCGTCGAGTCCGCCGGAGGGGTCACCTACGTGCCGGCGCTGCTCGGCCTGGGCACTCCGGCGTGGGACTACGGCGCCCGTGGCGCCCTGTTCGGCCTCACCCGGGGCACCGAGCGGGCCCACGTGGTGCGGGCCGTGCTGGAAGGTGTGGCCCAGCGGGGCGCCGACCTCGTCGAGGCGGCGGAGGCCGACAGCGGTCTGTCCATCCCGGTGCTGCGGGTCGACGGCGGCATGAGCGCCAACCCCACCTTCGTGCAGGCCTTGGCCGACGCCGCGCAACGACCCGTCGAGGTGTCGCCCGCACTCGAGGCCACCACCCTCGGCGCCGCTTTCCTGGCCGGGCTGGCCACGGGCGCGTGGGCGGGGTGGGACGACGTGGCCGATGCCTGGAAGCCGCGGCTCACCGTCGAACCGACGGGATCGTTCGACCGCGATCGCTGGCGCGATGCCCTGCGGCGGGCCGGTCACTGGCACGAGGACCTCAGCGCGCTCGACTTCTAGACACCTGCGGCGCGTCCACCACCTCCGCCCGAGAACGTGGATGCGTCCCGTGGTGCCCCGGGCCAACCTGGTGCGGTGAACGCGAACGATCCCGACACGGTGCGGCGGAGCTACGACGCTGTGGCCGAGGACTACGCGGCGAACATCGGCGACGAGCTCGGCGGCAAGCCGCTGGACCGCTGGCTGCTGGAGCGCGTGGTCGCGTTCGCCGACGGCGGGCCCATCCTCGATGCCGGCTGCGGCCCGGGTCATGTCGCCGGATTCCTGGCGTCGGCTGCCCCGACCGCGTCCGTGCACGGGTTCGACCTGTCACCGGTGATGGTGGCGCTGGCGCAACATCGGGTGCCCGAGGCGTCGTTTCGGGTGGGTGACCTGTTCGACCCGCCGTCCCACGGCGACGGGGGCGGTTGGGCGGCGATCGTCGCCTTCTACTCGATCGTCCACCTCGACGCCGACGAGCTGCCCGAGGTGTTCACCGCGCTGCGCTCCCGCGTGCGGCCCGGCGGCCGGCTCTTGGTGGCCTGCCACTGTGGCGACGACCGCATCCACCTCGACGAGTGGTGGGGCCACGACGTGACACTGGACTTCGTGTTCCACGAGCGGGAGGCGGTGATCGGGGCGCTCACCCTCGCGGGCCTGCAGGTGGACGAGGTGATCGTGCGGTCGCCCTATGCGGGGGTCGAGCACCCGAGCCAGCGGCTCTACCTGCTCGCGTCGGCTCCGGGCTGAGGTCTGCCGTCGGTCGACGAGCCCGGCGACGACGACTGCCCCGCCGGGGTACGCGCCTGAGCAGCAGCGTCCACGACCGCTGGGAAGCCCCTCCACCAGCACTCGAGGATCCGGAGGCCATCGACCCATCTGCCGGGCGTGTGGCCTCCGGCGCGTCAAGCTCCACGAACGACCCTCGCGCTCGGATTCCGACGGCCAGTGCGTCGAGTGCCGACTGGGCGCAACCTCAGAGCTCGACCACGCCCCGCACCCGGGTCGTCGTCGCCCCACCCACCCAGATGGTCCCGCCGGAGTCCTGGTCGATGTCGACCAGGCCGTGGCGGCCGAGCACCGTGCCCTGCCGGGAGCGGTAGGGCGCGCGCAGCGTGCCGTCACCCAGGAGCCAGCACGCGAGCGAGGCGTTGAGGCTGCCGGTGACCGGGTCCTCCACCGTGATGGCGTCCTTCGGGAAGAACGCCCGCACCTCGATGGCGGCCTCGTCGCCGTCGGGCAGGAGGGTCACGAGGCCGACCTTGCGCTCCCCCGGCACCGGCTGGACCGCGAGCAACTCGTCGAGCGAGCCGAGCTCGAGCGCGATCCACTCGGGACCGTTGTCGACCCATTCGGCCCGCTGCACCGAGGCCGGGTCGAGTTGCAGCTGCCGGCACGCCTCGGCCAGCACCTCGGGCTCCACGGGCCCCGACCGGATCAGCGGCGGCGCCGCGAACGAGTAGCGCCCGTCGGGCGTGGCGCGCAGAGCGACGAGCCCGACACCGCACTCCTGCACCGGGTGCTCACCCTTGGGCCGCCCGCCCGCCTCCCGCCAGGCGTGGGCGCTGCCCAACGTGGGGTGGCCGGCGAAGGGCAACTCGAAGCCGGGGGTGAAGATCCGCAGCAGGTAGTCCGCCGCCGGGTCAGCGGGCGAGCACACGAACGTGGTCTCCGAGAAGTTCATCCAATGAGCGAAGCGCTGCATCTCCTCGGTGCTGAGCCCGTCGGCGTCGAGCACCACCGCCACCGGGTTGCCCGAGAAGGGCCCGGTGTCGAAGACGTCCACCTCGAAGATCGGTCGCGACATCTCCCGAGCGTGCCACGTGGTCCGCCGGAGGTCGGCAGCTTTCGCCTCGACCGATCTGACGGCAACAGCGCAACACGACGACAGTCAGTCGACGGGGTGGTCGGTGAAGACGACGCTGATCGAGTGACCGGTGGAGGACCAGTTGGGGACGTTGATGGTCTGGGGGTGATCGGCGTCCCCCCGGGGCACGTTGGTCAGGGTGATCGTGCCGTCGGGCTCGTCGGCGCCCGGCAGGAACACGTCGACGCCGGCCTGGAACGGTTGGTCGGAGAAGTAGGGCAAGGGCTCGAGCGTGGACACCCCGGGTGACGCCGCGTCGTCGTGCAGGTGCAGCGCGATGACGCCGTTGCCCACGAAGCTGCGGATCGCGTTCACGGCCGGCTCATCGCCGCGCTCACTCGAGGTGCTGATCTCCAGCACGTCGCGCTCGTCGCCGGGGCGATCGACGTCGTCCTCTGCGTACCACTCCCGCATCCGCATGACGACGAGGGCGGCGTGGTCGTCCCCCGTGTTGGTGTTGGCCCGGGTGGCGCCGTCGGGCCCCGACGAGAGCAGGCGCACCAGGCCGCTGCTGCGCACGTAGGGCTGGAGGTACAGGTGGTGCACGACATCGGTGTCGGGCGACGACAGCGCATACTCGTAGTGCGCACCCGACTCGGCGACGAACGGCCCGAACTCGCCGTCGGCGCCGAGCTCGAACGACACGTGGGGTTCCTCCCCCACCCGGGCACCGGTGTCGGGGTCGATGTCCCACACGTCGAGGGTGGCGCCGTCCCGACCGGTGTTGGCGGGAAACTCCACGGCCCGACCCGACAGCACCACGGGATCGCGCTGCGACACGATGTCGACCACTTCGGGCGGCTCGCCGACGAGGAACTCGTACTGCGCCTCGAACGACTCCGGTGACGTCGCCACCTCGACATGGGACTGGCCGGGGTTCGTTTCCTGCGTGGGGGCCAGGCAGGGCACCCCGTCGGGGCAGGGTGCGCCGTCGAGGGCCACGTACTTGGCGACCTTCGCGGCCCGGGTCGGGTCGGCCAGGTACGTGCTGGCGACGAACGTCCCCCGCGAATGGCCCACCAGGTAGACCTGCTCGGTGTCGAAGCGGTCGAGGGTGTCATCGATCACCTCGTCCAGGCCGTCGGCGTAGCCCTCGATGTCGAATCCGGCCCCGTCGTGGTCGTAGGCGACGATGCGGTCCTGCGGGTACCCGTTGGCGGCGAAGCGAACGGCCTGCGACTCGTACTGCTGCGCCGAGCCCGCGAACCCGTGCACGAAGACGATGGGTAGCGCGATGTGGTCGGGCACTGCCGGGAGAGGGTCGGTGCCGTCCGTGTTGACGGCGGCGTCGTCACCACCCGGCAGCGCGGCGATCTCGGGATCGACCGGTTGCTGCTCCGTGGTCGCCGCCGCCCTGGTCCCCCCACTGCCATCGTCGTCGGCATCGGACGAGCAGGCAGCGACCACCGCGAAGAGCAGCACTGCGACGAGCGACGCCTTCCGGAACGCGCTGGCGTGAATGGCCATGGCCGTCGGAGCGTAGGCGGCGATTGGCGCCGCCGTGCTTCCACGATCGCGGTCCCCCACGGTGCGTTCCCTGCAACGAGCCACGGAAGCGGCTCGGGCTGGCACAATGGGGGCGTGACGGTGAGTCGGCTGGATGGTCGCGGCCCGGCATCGACCGGGTCGAGGAAGGTCGGGGCTCCGTAGGGCAGGGTGCTCGCTAGCGGCGAGTCAGGGCGACCTGCAGGAAAGTGCCACAGAGAACAGACCGCCGATGGCCGACCGCAAGGTCGGCACAGGTAAGGGTGAAACGGTGCGGTAAGAGCGCACCAGCGCCCGGGGCGACCCGGGCGGCTCGGCAAACCCCACCCGGAGCAAGGCCGAACAGGGGACGACCGGCCCGGTCGATGTCCCCAGGTAGGCCGCACAGATGGATGACCATCCATCCGGATCCCCGCAAGGGCCCGGTGGACAGAACCCCGCCTACAGGCCGACTCACCGTCACACCCCGCCGGCCGTTCATGAAGGTCGGGCGGACACCCTTCAGGGCAGGATGATCGGCATCGATTCCCAGCCACGGACCGTCGAGGTCGGCGCGAGCTTCATGCCGGCGGGGTCGACGTCCCATTCGGGGAACCGTGTGAGCAGCTCGTCGAGGGCGACCCTTCCCTCGAGGCGGGCCAGGCTGGCGCCCAGGCAGAAGTGCAGGCCGAAGCCGAAGGTGAGGTGCTGGATGTCCTCACGGTGGATGTCGAACACGTCAGGGTCGGGGTAGCGGCGGGGATCACGGTTCGCCGACGCAACCGACAGGAGCATGGCGCTGCCGGCGGGGACCGTGGTCCCGTGGTACTCGACGTCGTGCATCACGTACCGGGCGACGGCGTGCCCGGTCGGCTCGAACCGGAGCGCCTCGTCGATCACCTTGGGAACGAGGGTGCGGTCCTCGACCACTTGGCGCCGCTGGTCGGGG
This sequence comes from uncultured Microthrixaceae bacterium, assembly GCA_964635055.1. Taxonomy (GTDB): domain Bacteria; phylum Actinomycetota; class Acidimicrobiia; order Acidimicrobiales; family DATDAH01; genus JAEUJM01. Next base: position 16,982 of record CAZWMT010000029.1, read on the forward strand.
TGCTCGGCCAGCAACTTGGCCAGCCAACCGATGAGGCGTCCGGTGGTCTCGTTGCCGGCGCCGGCCAACACCGCGGTGTAGGTGAGGACCTCCGGGCGGGTCAACGTGCGCGTCGTGCCGGTCTCGTCGTCGAACTCGGCGTTGAGCAGCTGGGTCATGAGGTCGTCCGACGGGTGCTTCGATCGCCACTCGATGTAGTCCTCGAAGTGATCCGCGGGGGCGACGCTCTCCTTCCTCACCGCCATGGGCTGGCCGGGCACCGTGCGCAGGTTCGCGTCGGTCCGATCACGCACCGCCTCCTGGTCCTGCTCCGGGATCCCGAGGAGCATGCCGATCACCCGCATCGGCAGCATGGAGGCCAACTCGGTGATGATGTCGAAGCCGTCCGAGCCCACGAGCGGGTCGAGACAGGCGACGCAGAACGCACGCACCTGGTCCTCCAGCGCCGCCATGCGCCGGGGGGTGAAGACCCGGGACAGGAGACCTCGGTGCATGGTGTGCAGCGGCGGGTCCTCGAACAGCACCACACCGGGCGGCAGGTCCACCCCTGCCTTGATGATGTCGAGGATGTCGCTGCGGGTGCTGGAGAACGTCTGCCAGTCCAGCAGCGCCTGCTCCACGTCCCCGTGCTGTGACAGCACCCAGAAGTCGTACCGCTCGTTGTGGTAGATCGGCGCCTCGTCCCGGAGCCGCGCGTAGACGGGGTACGGGTCGGCGTTGATCTCGACGTCGTACGGGTCGAAGTAGACCTCGGTCGCGTCCAGCGTGGTCATGGGGCAACCCCTCCGGGTTGTGGCGGTGGCAGGTGCTGCCCTACCAGTAGAGGCGCTCGATGATCTGGATGCACACCGAGGACTTCTCGCCCAGCCAGATCGGCCCACACCGGCCGAGGTTGCCCGCGGTCATGGCCATCTCGGAGCACGGCGGCCAGTCGTCCTTGTCCCAGCCGTGCTCGTGCCCAGCGCGCCGACGACCACTGGTGCCAGGGCCGGTCATGTCGGGCCAGACGCCGGTGGCGATGCCGTGACGGAGGGCGCGGATGGTGTCACTGGGCTGCTGGGGTCGGTGCTCGGCGGCGGTAGAGGCCCAACGCCAGCGCGTACGACACGACCAGGATGCCCGCGCACCAGGTGAGGGCGACCCAGAGGTCGGGGCCGGCGGTTCCCTCCGTCAGGAGCGAGCGCATGGTCTCGATGATCGGTGTCATCGGCTGGTTGTCCGCGAAGCCTCTCAGCCACGGCTTCATCGAGTCCGTCGGGACGAACGACGGGCTGATGAAGATCAGGAGCAGCAGGATGTAGCTGAAGGCGCCGGCGCCCTCGACGGTCTTCGCCAGGAGGCCGAAGAGCATGGCCAGCCAGGTGGTCGCCAGGATGAACAGGGCCAGCAGGCCGAAGAACAGGAGCCATGCCGCTGTGTCCGCCGCCGGGCGGAACCCGACGAGGAGGGCGACGACGATCACCAGCACGCAGGAGAAGAGGTTGGACAAGGTGGACGACAGGGCCTGCCCGCTGAGCACCGACGAGGGGCTCACCGGCATGGTTCGGAATCGACTGATGATGCCGTTCTGGAGGTCGGTGCTGAGGCGCACGGCGGCGTAGGCGATGCCGCTCGCCACCGTCATGATGACGACCCCAGGGGTGATGAAGTCGACATAGTTGATCGCCCCCGTCTGCTCGCCGAGGGCACCGCCGAAGATGTAGACGAACAGCAACAGCATGGCGATGGGCATCAGGACGACCGTGATGATCGTGTCGAGGCTGCGCGTCGTGTGACGGAGGCTGCGCTTCGTCATGGTCCAGGTGTCAGTGAGCACTCGCACGACCATGCTCCTTCTCGTCATCGAGGATCAGGAAGAACACGTCGTCGAGCGTCGGGAGCTTCCTGGAGAACCCGGCGGGCTCGATGCCGTTGTCCTTGAGCCGCGTGAACAGGTCCGCCATATCGGCCACCGTGCCGTCGGTGGCGACCACCAGGCTGGACTCCACCCGGCTCACCACGTGCTGCGGGCCGAGTGCGCGCTGCGCCGCGGCCAGTTGGCCGGCATCGCTGAACTCGAACTCGACGAACCCGGTCGGCACCATGGCCTTCAGCTCGTCGGGTGTGCCACTGGCAACGATGGTGCCGCCGTGGAGGATGGCGATCTCGTCCGCGAGATGATCGGCCTCGTCCAGGTACTGGGTGGTCAGGAAGACCGTGGTCCCGTTGTCGACCAACTGTCGGATGGTCAGCCACATGTCGATCCGACCCTTGGGGTCGAGCCCGGTTGTCGGCTCGTCGAAGAAGATGACGGGTGGGTCGCCCACCAGGCTCATGGCGATGTCGAGCCGGCGCCGCATCCCGCCCGAGAAGGTGAGCAGGCGGCGGTCCGCAGCGTCGTTCAGGTCGAACTTGTCCAGGAGGCCGGCCGCGGTCCGCGCCGGATCGGCGACGTGGCGCAACTCGCCCATCATCACCAGGTTCTCCCGGGCCGAGAGCACGTGGTCCACCGCTGCGAACTGCCCGGTCAGGCTGATCTGCTCACGGATCCCCGAGGGCTGCTCGGCCACGTCGAACCCGCCGATGCTCGCCGTGCCGCCGTCGGCCTTGATCAGCGTGGTCAGGATGTTGATCGTGGTCGTCTTGCCCGATCCGTTGGCGCCCAGCAGCGCGAACACCGTGCCCCGCCCGACGGTGAACGAGACGTCGAGGAGCACGGGCACCCCCTTGAATCCCTTCGCGAGGTTCCGCACCTCGATGGCAGGGGTGGCGGGGTCGCCCATGGCCTTCAGGTGCCTCGTTGCCGATTCGGAACCGACGAACCGCTGACCGAGACGTCGTCGCGGGCCGCGTTCACGGGTGGTCACCTCGCCGCTCGGGGAGCACACCGGAGGCGACCAGGTCCGCCCGGCGGCTCATCCACTCCTCCTGGAGCTTGGGCATGTGCTCGATCAGGAACTCGGCGAACGCCGACATCTCGAGCAGCACCGCACGGCGTTCGGGCGGCGCGCCCGCCAACACGTCGAGGCCTTCTCGAGTCAGCTCATGCAGCTCCTCGTACTCGGAGGTGTCCATGCCCATCGCCTGCGGGGTGCTGAGGTCGATGCACACGCGGTCCATGCGGTCACCGGCCGCCCGCGACCGCCGAACCGTGTGTGTGGCCTCGAGCACCGTCACGGCGTTCGAGATCGCGCTGCGGCTGGCCAGCAGCGCGTCCGCCAGCTCGCCGATGCTCTGCGCAGGGGGGTCGCAGACCGCCAGATAGCCGGCCACGCGTCCGACCATCGGCGGGAAGCCGTACCGGCGGGCATGGAACCGTCCCATGTGGTCGGCGAAGGTGATCTCGGCATCGGTCGGCACCTGGAGGAGATTACCGCGATATCAGAGATACCACAAATCTGTGTCGTTCGTGCTGCCTGACGCACCCGCGGCCGTGCCCGAACGATGCTCGCCGCGGTCGGCGTGCTCGTTCTGTGGCACTGTCGGCTGGTCCGCGGCGATCCACCGCCGATGGCAGGGAGCGTCGACCTTGGTGCAGAGCATGGACCGCAACGACTGATGCAGCGCCACGAGGTCGTGTTCGACGTCGGCGCGCCGCCGCACCGCGTGTGGCGCCTCCTCCACCCGAAGGTGCAGCCCGACGACGTGGTTCCCCGCACGATCACCCACCCGGGCGGCTCGATCACGATCCTGAAGGACGGCGACGCCGACGGGGCCGGTCTCGTGCGGACCGCGTCGTTCCGGGTGCCCCGGTGGCTGCTGTCGGGAGGGCGGGGCCGATCGTTCGAGGTGGTGGTGGCGGCGCGCCGCAACGAGTACGCCTGCTATCACGCCGAGGGCAAGCCGCTGTGGTCGCACGCCGAGGGCCGGCACACGCTCGAACCGATCGACGGCGGCATCGGCACCCGTCTGACCTTCGTCGAGACCTACCACGCGCACAACCGCCTGCTCCGGACCCTCTTCGAGCGCCGGGTGCACCGGAGGATCTCCCGCGACAACGCCGCGCTCTACGAGACGATCCTGGGTCGACTCGGCCCGGTCACCCGGGTGCGGTAGCCAGGTGCAGCACCGATGGACCTGCGTGTGCGGTCGATCCGACCGACGTCGTGGGACCCTCATCATCACGATTCGGCCCGGCTAATCTCGGTCGTCGTCCGCGCACCGGGCGTGGACGCTCGGGAGCGCGCGATGACCTACACCGTGGATTTCAAGGATGTCTCGACCATCGGGCTGGAGTCGTCTCCGGTCGCCGACGCGCTCGCCGGCCTGCGGGCGAACGAGGCCCGGTACTTCAAGAACAAGTACGACCACACCTACACCGTCGAGCCCGCCGGCAAGGCCAAGGCGACGATCAACTGGATCCACAAGATCCTGAAGGACGAGCGCGACATCGTCATCGCCTCCAAGCCCCTGGAGGCCACGACCTTCGAGGTCGACGGCACCAAGTGGGCCTACGTCTTCTATGAGAGCGGCCTGTCCATCAACGTGATGTACGCCGTCGAGGCCGGCGGCAAGCGGGCCGTCGGCTTCAAGCTCTCCGACGGGATGGAGATCCCCGACGAACTGGCCGACAAGTTCAAGTTCGCCCGGCAGAAGTCGAAGCTGGCGGGCACCATCCGCGGTTCGTACTTCGTCATCAAGGGCGAGTACTGACCCGACCACCCCTGAACCGGGTCGGACGGCAGGGATCCATCAGCCCCCGCTGAGGCTCCACGAGGCGCCGTGTCAGACCGCGCTGTCCTTCGCCGATCCGTCGAGCGCGGAGCCATCGCTGGTTCCTGTGATCACGCAGATGACGGTCCGGTCGCCGGCGTCCCAGCTCTGCTCGCTCGGGTTGATGCTGCTCACCACGTAGATGGACTCCTGGGCCGGAACGCCGACGTAGGACTCGAAGCGATCGCCGGTGCAACCCTCCTGCGCCTGCGTCGAGATCTCGTCTGCGCCGGGGAAGTCGTCGCCGTCGATGTCGAACTGGACGAAGGCCTCCGCAGTGTGCGGGTCGTCGCAGCTCACGGTCCCGATGTCGTCGATCGAACCGCTCAGGTCGTCGTTGGTGCACTCTCCCGCTTCGAAGTCGTTGGCGGGCGTCGAGCTGCAGGCGGCAGCACCGGCCAGCAACGCCACCGTGATGAGCACCAGCCAGCGTCGTGCGCGTCCCATGTTCGCTCTCTCCCCCTGAAAGTGATGTTGGGTGAGCACCATAGTCGGCGTCGGGCACCCAGCCGAGCGCTCCCGCACGCAACACCGAGGCACGCGATGTCGCCACACCGATTCCCGGGAGGAGATGACGCGATGATTCCCCGGACGTCCGGGCGTCATGACATCGACGAATCCCAAACCCCCAGGAGACCCCCCCATGCCTCGCATCGTCCCGAACCTCTGGTTCGACACCCAGGCCGAGGAGGCCGCCGAGTTCTACGTGGCGATCTTCCCGAACTCGCGGGTGACCGACCTCACCCGCTACACCGAGGCCGGCCCGGGGCCCGCCGGGTCCGTGCTGACGGTGAACTTCGAGCTCGACGGCCAGTTGTTCACCGCCATCAACGGCGGCCCCCAGTTCCCGTTCACCGAGGCCGTGTCGTTCGTGATCGAGTGCGCCGACCAGGCCGAGCTCGACCACTACTGGGAGCGGCTCACCGACGGCGGCCAGGAGGTGCAGTGCGGCTGGTTGAAGGACCGCTACGGCCTCTCGTGGCAGGTCGTCCCGGCCGGATGGGAGGAGCTCATGAGCGATCCCGACCCCGAACGTGTCGCCCGGGCGACCACCGCGATGATGGGCATGGTGAAGCTCGACATCGCCGCGCTGCAGGCCGCCGCCGACGGGACCTGAGGAGGTCCCGCTAGGCGTCGGTCAGCAGACGGCTGCACTCGTCGCACGCGTGGTCGGCGTAGGGGACGAACGCGACCTCGTGGAGCACGAGCGCCCGGGTCGAGTGCCTGTCGCAGAGCGACCGCTCGTCCGCGGGGCGCAGGGCATGGTCCGTCTTGTCCGACTGCACGATGCGCTGCCGCCCGATCCGATACGTCTCAGCGTGTACCTCGGTCATGCCCTCAGTGTCCCAAGTGCGGCTCGCCGCGCACCATTCCCGCCGGAGGTGACAACCGCACCGGCCGCCCTCGCCGACCGTCACCTCGGCCACACGCCGGCACACCGCGAGGTGACTTTCGGCCCTGAACAGACGGTGCCCGGCGGCGGAGACTGACCACGTGCGCCCCTCAATCGCCGCAACGCTCACCGTCACCCTCATCGCCGCCATCGTGGTGATGCTCCCCGCCGCCCCCGCCGGAGCCACCAACGCCACCGTGGGGACCGAGGCGCAGTACCGCTCCGCGCTCACGACGCTGTCCGCGGACGGCTCGGGCCCCCACACCATCACTCTCAACGCCGACATCGTGCTGTCGGGCGGCACCGACCCGAGCTACACGGGAACCCAGGCCCTGACCGTCGACGGTGACGGCCATTCGATCGACGCCAACGGGTCGAGCCGGGTGCTTTTCGCCAACACCGACAACGGGGTGACGGTCCGCGACATCGAGATCCGCGACGGCGCCACGACCAACTCGCTCGGCGGCGGTGGGGTGTACGCCAAGAGCTTCCTCACCATCGTGAACAGCGAGTTCTCCGGCAACCGGTCACCCCTCGGTGGCGGCGCCTTCGGTCACTTCACCTCGATCACCGACAGCATCTTCCGCGACAACGAGGCCACCGACGGCCTCGGCGGCGGGGCCGGGGGTGGCGCCTACGGCACGCAGTCGCTCACGGTCGAACGCTCCAGCTTCGTCGACAACCTGGCCGGCGACAGCGGCGGTGGTGGCCGCGGCGGTGACATCCTCATCCGCAACAGCACCTTCACCGGCAACACGGCCGGCGGCGGTGCGGGTGGCGCCATCTACGCCGGCAAGGCGGTGCAGCTCGAGTACGCCACGCTGGCGTTCAACGCGGCCCCGTCCGGCGGCGCCAACGTGCGCAGCGGCACCGGCCAGATGTTCACCTCCTTCGGCTCGGTGCTCGCGGTGAACAGCGACAACCCCAACTGCGCCGCCGTCGATCGCATCGACAACTCGCAGGGTTACAACTGGACCAACGACGAGGTCAGCGACTCGTGCGGGTTCGACGACCCGACCGACGTCGTCGACCACGGCGGCGACCCCGAGCTCGCCGCGATCGCCGGCATCCCGCCGACCCTGGCGCCGCAGGATGGCTCGCCCCTCATCGACGCCATTCCGAACGCCGCATGCCACGCCACGCTCACCACCGACCAGGTCGGCACTGCCCGGCCACAGCCCGCCGGAGGCTCCTGCGACATCGGCGCCGTCGAGGTCCCCACCAACGCGCAGATCGTGTTCACCCGCTCGCCGGGCCCCGGTTCGAGCGTGGACAGCGACGTGTGGGTCATGGAGGCCGACGGGTCCGGTCAGACCCGCCTCACGGCCACGACCGCCTCCGACACCCAGCCCGCGTGGTCACCGGACGGCACCAGGATCGCGTTCGCCCGCAGCATCGGTGGCTGCTGCTCGGACATCTACGTGATGGACGCCGACGGCTCGAACGTCACCCAGGTCACCACCGGACCCGACCCGGACTCGGCTCCCAGCTGGTCACCCGATGGCACCCGGATCGCCTTCCACAGCCTCCGGAACGCGAACTACGACGTCTACGCGGTGAACGCCAACGGCACGAGCGAGATCCGGCTCACCACCGACTCGGCGTTCGACTGGGAGCCTGACTGGTCGCCCGACGGCACGAAGATCGCGTTCGCCAGCACGCGCTCGGGTAGCGACGACATCTACGTCATGAACGCCAACGGGACGAGCCAGACCCGGATCACGCAGCACCCCGCCACCGACACCAGCCCGGCGTGGTCCCCCGACGGCAACCGCATCGCCTACCAGAGCAGCCGCTCCGGCAACATGGACATCTACACCATGGCGGCCGACGGCAGCGGGAGGACCCGGGTCACGAGCGACCCGAACGGTGAGGGCGGCGCCACCTGGTCGCCGGACGCCACCCAGATCGCGTTCTACAACTCGATCATCCAGGGTGACGGCCCCGAGCCGCCGGTGGAGAACGACATCTACCTGGTCAACGCCGACGCGACGCAGCGGGCCCGGGTGACCACCACCTCGGCCCACGACACCTCGCCCGACTGGAACCCCACGACCACGGTCACCCCCCTCGCGGCCTGCTGGGGCCGGGTCGTCACTGTGCGTCTCGATGACGGCCAGTCACCCACCGACGGCGCCGACGTCATCCTCGGGACGTCCGCGGCCGACACGATCAGCGCCGCCGGTGGCGACGACATCGTGTGCGCCGGTGGCGGCAACGACTCGGTGGGCCTCAGTGACGGCAACGACCGCGCCTTCGCCGGCACGGGAGCCGACAGCGTCACCGGAGGGGCCGGCAACGACATCGTGAAGGGCGAGGGCGGCAACGACTCGCTCGGCGGCGGCTCGGGCAACGACACCCTGAAGGGCGGCGACGGCAACGACGCCCACAATGGCGGCAGCGGCACCGATACGTGCAAGGGAGGGGCCGGCAGCGACACCTCGTCGGGGTGTGAGACGAAGGTGAGCATTCCCTGATCCCGCCGGCCCCGTTCGGTCCCCGACCGCACAGTCGACTGCACCCCGTCCTCGGCGACCGTCGCCGGCCGGCAGCTCAATCGGGCAGCATCGGCACCGACGGGCCGGCGTCTCGGCCCAACTGCACGGCCCGGGTGACCGCCGCCGACCCGAAGCGGTCCCGCAGGTCGTCGACCGCGGCATCCAGGGTCCCCTCGGGGCGGCCCCGGAGCGGTAGCACCAACTGCACGGGGCGGTCGTCGGCCAGGTTGGCCACAGCGATGCCCACCAGCGTGAGACCGCGCTCGTCGACGAGGGGCTGCACTGCTCGCAGCAGCGCCTGCGCGGCCGCCAGGATCGTCGCCGTGTCTGCGCTGGGCCGGGCCATCGTGTGCGAGCGGGTGGCGCGGGAGAAGTCCCCGAAGCGCAGCCGGAGCACGACGGTGCGGCCGATCCGGCGGGCCTTGCGGAGCCGGCGGGTGACCCGGTCGACCAGGCCGATCACCACCGCGTCGATCTCGGCCGACGATCGACGCGACCGCCCCAGCGCACGCTGGGAGCCGATCGACCCTCGCCGCCGCCCCACCTGCACCCGCCGGGGGTCGCGGTTGTGGGCCAGGGCATGCAGGTGATGGCCCGCGGCCGGGCCCACGATCCCCACCAGGTCGGAGGCGGCCAGCTCGGCCACCTGACCGACGGTGAGGATCCCGCGTTCGCGCAACTTGCCGGAGGTGACGGGCCCGACCCCCCACAGGCGCTCGACCGGTAGTGGGTGGAGGAACGACAGCTCACCCCCCGGCGTCACGAGCAGCAGGCCGTCGGGCTTGGCGACGGCACTGGCCACCTTGGCCAGGAATTTCGTGCGGGCGATGCCCACCGATATGGCCAGACCCACCTCGGCGGCCACCATCCGGCGCAGCTCGACGGCGATGTCGAGGGGCGGGCCGACGAGGCGCCGCAGCCCGCCCACGTCGAGGAACGCCTCGTCGATCGACAGCCCCTCGACCAGCGGGGTGGTGCGCTCGAAGATCGCGAAGACCGCCTTGCTGGCCTCGCTGTAGGCCGACATCCTCGGGGCCACCACCACGGCGTGGGGACACAGCCGACGAGCCTCGGCACCACCCATCGCGGTACGGACGCCGTGCGCCTTCGCCTCGTAGCTCGCGGCCAGCACGACGCCGCCGCCGACGATCACCGGCCGTCCCCGTAGCCGGCGGTCGTCACGTTGCTCGACCGAGGCGTAGAAGGCGTCGAGATCGGCGTGAAGGATGGTGGCGTCGACGCGACCGGACACGAACACATGTTCGCACCCCGGCGACCTCGGGGCAACGGCCGGTCATCGGACCGGTCATGCACCCCCAGCGGGTGACCGCCGGTCAGGCGGGCGTGATGCAGCCGTAGTGGCCGTCGTAGCGCCGGTAGACGACGCCGCCGCGCCCCGTCTCGGCATCCACGAAGAACACGAACGGGGTGACGTCGACATCGAGTTGCTCGATGGCCTCGGCCACCGAGCAGGTCCTCGTGCCGAGGCGACTCATGCGCACGGGGGCCACCGTGGCGGCACCGACCGCGTCGGCGCTCCCCGAGGCATCGATCAACTCGAGGCCGTGGTCGGCGGCGTAGAAGACCACCGCATCGGCGCCCGTCGCCAGGTTGGTGAACAGCAGGAAGTCGTGTCCCAGAAGATCGAGGGTGTCGGCCGCCTCGTCGCAGGTCATCTCACCGACGCTGAAGGTCTTGCGTCGCACCAGGCGCCGCTCGTCGCGCGGGCGCTCGAAGTACTCCGGGCGATGGACCGGGGCCTCCCCGTGACGCCATTCGTGCTCGTCGTGGCCCCGCACCCGCCTCACCCGGTCGACTCGCAGCTGGCGGTGACGAGCGAGGCGCCGGCCGAGCCGGTCCTCGAGCAGGTCGATGGCCTCGGACAGGTCGTGCGCGGCCACATGGGCCCGAACGGGATCACCGTTGACGTCGAACACGGCCTCGGCCTTCGCCGGCCGCTCGCGGGCGGGGTTCGGCTCCAGCGTCAACTTCACCTCACCGAACAGGATCGGCGAACGCTCGTGGGTGGCCAGGTGGGACAGCTTCGCAACGGCGTACTCGGACATCGCCTCGGGCACGCCCGTCCCCGCGGTCACCGCGATGGGGGCGTCTTCGTTCGGTGCCGTGGCTTCGCTCAGGTCGGTCATCGTTCCTCCGCTTCGTCGAGGGCCGCTGCTCGCATCGAGCGCTCCTGTTCGGCCCATTCCTCGTGGCGCTGCTCGAGCACCGCCACCTCGTCCGCAGTCAGCGCGTCCGGATTCGGACGGGCCGGGTCGGTGAGGTGGAGCGCGTTCTGCTCGGGACCGAGCTCCACTCGTTCCACGACCTCGTCGTCGTCGGGGAGCAGATCGAGGTTCTGACCGGCCTCCCTCGCCGCCACCCGCTCCGCGCCACGAGCGTCGTCATCGACATAGGCCCCCGCGGGCATCGCCAGCGTGAGCTTGTCGCCCTCCCACATCCCTTCGTGCTCGGCGCAGTACCGGGTGGCCGGCACGGCCGTCAGTCGCTCCATGCCGATGTCGGCGGCGCAGGTCGCACATCTGCCGTAGGTGCCGGCATCGAGGCGATCGAGCGCGTCGGCCACGTCCCTGAGGTCGAGCTCCACCCGGTGGAGGATCGACAGGTCCTTCTCCCGCTCGAACACCTCGCTGGCCATGTCGGCCTGATGCTGATCGAGCGGCGCCAGCACGTCCGACGCCGCTGCCTCGCTGGTGTCCGCGAGGCCTTCGTGCTGCAGTCCCCGTTGCAGGGTCTGCAGGCGGGCGCGTTCTTGTTCCAGCAAGCTCCTGGCCGCATGGGCATCCATGACGGCACCTCCGTCCTCGCGTTCGATGAATCGGTGTCAGCCGGACCCGGGAGCGCCGAGCCGGACCGAACGAGGCGACGCCTCAGCCGATGGGCTCGTGGGTCAAGTGCTCGACGGTGGCATCGGACCCCGGGAAGAACAGGGTCTCATGGCCCGTGTCGGACCATCGCACGATGAACGGCGGTCCGCCATCGGGCCCGTGCACTTCCAGCACCTCACCGTCGCGGATCGGCTCACCGACTCGGTGGCCGTGGATCACGATGCGATCTCCCACTCGTGCCTGCATCGGGACTCCCTTCTCGATCGTTCCTCCAGCGACATGTTCGTCCCGGGGCCCCGAGGACGACAGGGCCGAAGGTCACAGCCCGGCGAGGTGGGCGGTCTCGTTGAACGACTGCAACGACGGGCCCCAGGGACCGGACGCGATGCGGGTGATCGACGCCGGGGCGACGAAGGTCCGCCACGACACCTCGCAACCCACCCCAAGGGCCCACGCGACCGCGGCCTTCACCGGGGAGACGTGCGTCACGACCACGACATCGTGTCTCGTCGACTCGGCGACCAGGTCGGCACAGGCCTGGTCGACCCGGTCCGACAGCTCACGCAGCGATTCCCCACCCTCGGGCCGATAGCAGACGTCGGCTCGCCATTCCGCCCAGGTCTCGGGCGGCACGTCGGCGGTCGGCGTGCCCTCCAGGGCGCCGTAGTCCAACTCGATCCAGCGCTCGTCGATCTCCACGGGCAGGCCGAACGCCTCGGCGGTCTGGCGGGCGCGGGCCAGCGGGCTCGACACCACCCGATCGGGCCGGAGCACCGCGCCGAGCGCCCGCGCCTGGGCCAGGCCCTCGTGGTCCAGGGGCGGGTCGTCACGACCCAGCAGGCGACCTTGCGCGTTGGCGACCGTGCGGCCGTGGCGGACGACGATGAGCACCCTGCTAGTGGACCAGGATCCGGCCGCACTCCTCGCAGTGCACCATCTCGCCCGCCGGTGTCTTGCGGATGCGGTCCACCTCGACCGCGGACAGGCCGAGGTGGCACCCACCGCAGGTCTTGGCCACGAGTCGGGCCACGGCGACACCGCCGAGTTGGGAACGGAGGCGCTCGTACTCGGTCAGCAGTCCGGCGTCGATGCCGGCGGCGGCATCCACCCGCTCAGCCTCGACCGTCTCGAGCTGCGCGGCGATGTCCACCTCGGCCTCGGCGAGCGCCGCGGTGAGCCGGGTCGCCTCCTCGTCGGTCTCGGCGCGCTGGCCGGCGAGCCGGGCCAGGTCGGCGTCGAGGGGCTCGGCCAGCTCCATCAGGTCGAGCTCGTCGTCCTCCAGCGTGTTCTGGCGGCGCTTCAACGACTTCAGCTCGTCCTGCAGGGCCTGCAACTCGCGCGCCGCCGACACCGCTCCGCCGTAGAGCTTGGCGTCGGTCTGGGCCATGCGGGCCTCGACCGCGGCCACCTCGTCCTCGAGACGCTTCAGGTCGCGCCCGATGGCGTCCCGGCGCTCCGTGACCGACGCCTCCTCGGCGTCGATGGCCCCGAGCCGCGCCAGCATGGATTCCAGCTGCTGGCGCTCGGGGAGGGTCGCGAGCCGATGGCGCAACTGGTCGGCCGCGGTGTCGTGCTCCTGCACCACGAGCAGCCGCTCGAGCACGTTCGGTGGTGCCGCTGCGTCGGTGGACCCGGGCTCGGTCACGGTGGCACCGTCACGACGACCGGGTCGGGCGCAGTGGTGGGCGTGGGCTGGTAGCAGCCCGTGGCGGCGGGCACGAAGCCGTCGGGGCAGGTGGTGGCCGGCACCGAGGCCGGGGTCTGCTGACCGTCGTCGACGACCGGCGCGTCGCCGCCCTGCTGGCCGTTGCCGCTGAAGTCCGGGATCTGGTCGATCGACCGCCCGGGGCGCGTCGGGAAGCACTGCGGGAAGCTCTCTATGGGCGCGAGGGTGTGGGCCGCGGCCATGAAGTCGTGCCAGATCATCGCCGGGTACGAGCCTCCCGTCACCGACCGGCCGCCGACGTTGGTCATGGGCACCCGAGCCTCGGGATTGCCCATCCACACCGCAGTCGCGAGCTGGGCGGTGTAGCCCACGAACCACGCATCACCGAAGTTCTGGGCGGTGCCGGTCTTGCCCGCGGCCGGCCGGCCGTTGGGCAGTTGCGCCGCGGTGCCGGTGCCGCCCCGGACGTTGGCCTCGAGGATCGCCGTCTCGAGGCACGCGCTCTGCTCCGACACCACCTGGCGGTTCTCCGACTGGTGTTGGTAGAGGACGTTGCCGTGCCGATCCTCGATGCGGTCGATGAAGTACGGCTTGTTGTAGCGACCGTGGTTGGCGATGGCGGCGGCCATGCCGGCCATCTCGATCGGGTGGACCTCGAACGCCCCGATGGGCATGGACAGCGCCCGCGGGTCGAGGGGCGTGGTGATGCCGAGCTCCCGGGCCGTCTCGACCACCTTGTCGAGGCCCACGATCTGGCCGAGGCGCAGGAAACCGCAGTTGGACGAGGCGGTCGTCAGGCTGAGGATGGTGCCCCGGCCCCCGCGGCTGCCACCGAAGTTCGACGCCACGTAGGGGTCGGGGGCGCCGCCCGGGTTCGGGAAGCTACACGGGCTGCCGCCGTCGAGGCTGTCGTCGGGGACGATGCCGTTCTCGAGTGCGGCCATGAGCACGATCATCTTGAACGACGACCCCGGCTGGCGCAGGCCCTGGGTGGCCAGGTCGTACTTGTAGTTGTCGAACCCGGGACCACCCACCAGGGCCCGGACCGCACCGGTGCTGGCCTCGACCGCGGCCAGCGCGGCGGTGAATTGCCCGCCGGTGTCGGGCAACTGGGCGTTGCGGGCCAGGAGCGCGAAGTACTGGGCGGTGGGGCTGTAGGTGGTGTAGATGCGCAGGCCGCCTCGGAACACCGCGTTGTAGCGCTCCTCCTCGGTGGCACCGAGGTTGGTGTCGTTGAGCAGCTGCTGCTTCACCTCTTCGATGAAGTAGTCGTCGGGTGGTGGCAGCGACTGGTTGCGCACCGTGGGCAACGGGGCGGCGTTGTAGAAGTCGGCTTCCGCCTGGGTGAGGTGGTCGGTCTCGACCAGGCGCTGCAGGGCGATGCGCCGGCGCTCCTTGGCCTGGTGCGGTCGCAGGACGGGGTCGTAGCCCACCGGGTTCTGGATCAGGCTGGCCAGCATGGCCGCCTCGCCCCAGCCCAGCTCACCGACGTCCTTGTCGAAGTACAGCTCGGCCGCCGCCTGCACGCCGTAGGCGCCACCGCCGAAGTACACGGTGTTGAGGTAGCGGCGCAGGATCTGGTCCTTGGTCAGGTCACGCTCGAGCTGGACCGCCAGCACCGCCTCCCGCAGCTTGCGGTTGAGGCTCTGCTCGGGGGTGAGCAGCGAGATCTTGACCAGCTGTTGGGTGATGGTCGACCCACCCTGCTCGATGTCGCCGGCGGACACGTTCTCGAACAGCGCCCGCACCGTCGAGCGCAGGTCGACGGGGCCGTGGTCGTAGAAGTTCTCGTCCTCGACCGCCAGGATCGTCTGGATCACGGTGTCGGGGATCTCGCTGAGCGGGATGATCTCCCGGTTCTGCTCGCGGTGCAGCGAGGCCAACACGGACCCGTCACCCGCGTAGACCACCGAGCGCTCGTCGAGGGGGCGCAGACGGAAGTGCGGGTCCTCGACCCGGGTGGCGCTGACGATGTCGCGCGCCTGAGGTGCCAGGGCCAGGGCCGACACGGCCAGGCCCGCACCCGAGAGCGCCACGACCAGGAGGAGAGTGAGGAACTTGCGCACGCCTCCTTGAATCTACCCGGGACCACGGTTGGCCAAGCATCGGGGCCCCACCCATCCGTCGCGCGCCACGGCGCGGCCCGTTCTTCAACCCGGCCGGGTACGGTCGATGGTTGACCATGGCCAGCGAGGAACCCTCCCCCACCGCCGACCAGGCGATGACCCTCGACGAGGTCGCTCCCCGTCGACGGGACACCCACCCACGCGCGGGCGCCGGCCACTCGCGACGCCGCGCGATGGTGCTCGCCGGTCTGGTCCTGGGGGCGGTGCTGGCCACGGCGGCGACGGTGGCGGCCGTCACGGGCCCGGCTCCCGACCGTGGCGTCGGCCCCGGCGTCGCCCACAGCACCGATGTCTCCCCCACCGCCCCCACCGCCGAAGGGCCCGCGACCACCCTCGGCGCGCCCAGTACCACCGCGGCACCGCAAGCGGAGGCGGCGGACAACGCCGACATCGCCACGACCGACTGCGCCGACGACGACATGTGCGGCGACATCGCCCCGGAGGGCCCGTGCGACGACGCGGACATGTGCGGCGACATCAGGACCGACGACGATTGTGCCGATGGCGAGATGTGCGGCGACATCCCGGCCCCATCGACGTGCGCCGACCCCACCATGTGCGGGGCGATCGTGCCGCAACCGGTCGACCCCACGGGCTGATCCGCCCGAGCCGGCCGGTCGGTCGGGGCCTGGCCCTGGCGGCCCTCGTGGGGTTGGTCGTCGCCACCGTGGCGCCCGCGCCGCCGAGTGACGCGACACCCGCCCCGCCGCCGCGAGTGGCGTTCACCGCCACGACGGTCGACCTCGGCGGTGACCGCACACCCGTCGCCGGCGACTTCGACGGCGACGGCGACGACGACCTCGCCTGGTACGGCCCCGGCCCCGACCAACTCGCCCTCGGCCAACCCGACGGCACCTTCACCACCCACCCCCTCACCGCCCCCGACCACCACCGCCCCCTCACCGGCGACTTCGACGGCGACGGCAACGACGACCTCGCCTGGTACGGCCCCGGCCCCGACCAACTCGCCCTCGGCCAACCCGACGGCACCTTCACCACCCACCCCCTCACCGCCCCCGACCACCACCGCCCCCTCACCGGCGACTTCGACGGCGACGGCAACGACGACCTCGCCTGGTACCGCGCCGGCCCCGGTCGCGACCCGCTCTGGTTCGGGTCGGGCACGGGGACCTTCACGAGGGTCGAGCAGTCGATCGACGGCACCTTCCGGCCGTTCACCGGCGACTTCGACGGCGACGGGCGGACGGACCAGTTCTGGTACCGGCCCGGACCGGGTCGGGACCGGGTCTGGTACGGCAACGCCGACCGAAGCTTCGCCGCCGTGTCACTGTCGATCGGCGGCGACCTCCATCCGGTGGTCGCCAACTTCAACGAGTCGGGCACCGACGTCCGCTCCGACGTGCTCTGGTACGGCGAGGGGCGTGCCGGCGACCACCTGTGGCGGGGCACGAGCACCCGGGGGACGTTCGCCACCAGCCCCGTGACACGGTCCGGGCGGTTCCACGCCGTCACGGGGGACTTCGACGGCAGCACCGGTGCCGACATCGTGTGGCACCGCGACGGGCCGGCCGACGCGCTGTGGCGCTCGAGTCGCCGGCCCCACCTCACCGTCGAGCGGTTCGTCGCCGGCTCGGACCTGCCCGACGGGAGCCTCGGCGTGCCGTGGGACCTGGCGTGGACCCCGGACGGTGCGCTCCTGTTCGACGAGCGGGCGGGCGACCTCGACGTCCGCCTCCCCGACGGCACCGTGCGCGAGCTCGCCGCCGACCAGCGTGACCTCTACGCAACCGGCGAAGGTGGGCTGCTCGGCCTGGTGGTCGACCCGCGGTTCGCCACCAATCGCCGCTTCTACACCTGCCAGGGCCGCCATGCTGATGACACCTACGACATCCAGGTCGTGGCGTGGCAGGTGGACGCCGCCTACACGACGGCCACTCGGGTGGCCGATCCGCTCGTCGGCGGACTGCCCGTGGCGCCACCGGGTGCGCCCTCGCCCGGTCGCCACAGCGGCTGCCGGCTGCGGTTCGGCCCCGACGGCTTCCTGTGGATCGGCACCGGCGACACCGCGTCGCCGACACTGCCTCAGGATCGCTCATCGCTCGGCGGCAAGATCCTGCGGGTGGACGCCGCGACCGGTGCCGCGGCGACCGGCAACCCGTACGTGGGCGACGGCGATCCCGACACGGATCCCCGTGTGTACAACTACGGCCACCGCAACGTGCAGGGCCTGGCCCTGCGCCCCGGGACCGACCAGATGTGGTCGGTCGAGCACGGCACCTTCCGGGACGACGAGGTGAACCTGCTGGCCGCGGGCGCGAACTACGGCTGGGACCCCGTGCCCGCCGCCGGACCGCTGTTCTACGACGAGAGCCGGCCGATGACCGACCTCGGCCGGTACCCCGACGCGGTGGTGGCGGTGCGCTCGTCGGGCAACCCCACGAACGCGTGGAGCGGCGCCCAGTTCCTCGACGGGCCGCAGTGGGGCACGTGGGACGGCGCCCTCGCGGTCGCCGCGCTGAAGGACAGCCAACTGCACGTGATGTTCTTCACCGACGACGGCACCTTCGTCCGCCAGGAGGTCCCCGTCGAGCTCGACGGCACCCACGGCCGTCTCCGGACCCCCATGCCGGGCCCCGACGGCTCGCTCTACCTGACCACGTCAGAGGCCGCCGGCAACGAGATCCTGCGCATCACGCCGAGCTGACGAGGTCGGTGTCCGCGCCCGTCGCCTCCGCGTCGGTGAGGTCGACGGCGGAGTCGTCGGCCGCGGGGTCGACCAGGTCGGTCTCGCCGAGGTCGTCGTCGGGCGGCGGGTCGTCGGCGCCGCCCAGCACCCGCACCTCGGCGAGGCGATCGAGGCCGAACTCGGCCTCGAGCTGCTCGAGCGACAGCGTGGTCTCATCGGTCGCCAGCCCGTCCGCGGCCCCCTCTGCCGCCAACCGGGCCTCGGTGACGACGCCCTCGAGCTCCTCGGTCGCCTGGTCGGCGGTCGCCCGCACCACGGCGTAGGCCTCGAGGAGGCGGTCGCGCCCGACCCGTAGCTGCGCCAGCTGCACCTGGGCGTTGCGGCGTTGCCGGGCGAGACCCTGCAGCACCTGTTCGCGAGCAGCCATGGCCTCGCCGACCAGCCGTCGGCCGGTCTCGCGGCCCTCCTCCTCGGTGGCCGCCGCCCGGTGCTCCGCATCGAGGCGGAGGCGCTCGGCCTCCTCCTCGGCCGCCGACAGCAGGCGGGCGACCTCGGCTGCGGTCTCCGCATGTCGTGCCGCCACCGTCTCCTCGGTCTCCCGCAAGAGGCGTGAGACCCTGGCCTGGGCCTCGGCCTCGAGCCGCTCGGACTCGGCTCGGGCCGTCGTGACCAGTGTGTCGGCCTTGGCCCGTGACCGGGCCGCGTGCTGCTCGGCCGCATCGGTGGTGGCCGTGGCCGACGCCTCGGCCTCGCCGACGATGTCGGTGGCCTGCTGGCGCGCCGCGCGCAGGGCCTGCTCGCCATCGGCCCGCGCCCGGCCGGCCTCTGACTCCGCGGCCCGGGTGAGCTGCTTGGCCCGCTGGTCGGCCTTGCGCTCGACCTCCTCGGCGCGGTCCTTGGCGGCGCGGAGCGTGCCCTCCGCCTCCGCCCGCATGCGCTGGGTGTCGGCGCTGGCCAGGTCGATCATCTCGCGGGCCTTGTCGACCGCCCGGCGGTGGATGTCCGACGCCGCCTCCCGGGCCGACTGGAGCACCTGGGTGGTCTTCTCGCCGAGGATCGCCGTGAGGTCGGACTCGTCCACGTCGTCGACGGTGAGCGCCGCGGGCGCCGCGGCGTCCGCGGCCTGCAGGCGCTTCGCGAGCTCGGCCTCGCGGGCGTGCAGCGACGCGAGGTTCTGGGCCACCTCGTGCAGCAGGGCCCGCACCTCGGCCGGTTCGTAGCCCCGCCGCGAGAGGGTGAACTCCGCGGCAGCCACGTACTCGGGATTCAACTCGCCCCGTTCCGGTCGCATCGCCATGGCGGGATGGTAGGACCGTGGCGGGCCGCGTGCTCGGCGACACGGTGATCCCGTCGGGACGGCGTGCCGCACGCACGGCGATCGCGGCGGTTCGGGCCGTCCGGCGACCGCGCCGTCAGCGCCCGGTCAGAGCTTCGGCGCCCGGCGCGGGGTGGCGACCACGTCGACCGGGCCGTCGTCCCGGATGGCCCAGTAGAGCGGTGGGGCGACGAAGCGACCACCCACCCGGAAGATCTCCCACCCGAGCACCAGGTCGGAGCTGCCCTCGTTCACCGCGACCACCGGGGTGAAGCCCAGCCCCTCGAGCGGGGGGTTCCCGGCGATCGTGTAGTCGAAGTAGTGCGCCCCCGACCACCCCCGGGGCCAGGCGATACCGGCCGCGGGGCGCACGCGGAAGTGGGCGAACGCCTTGGGCCGGCCGTCGCGGTCCCGCCGCGGCACCTGGGCGCCGTGGATGCCACGCTGCTCCATGCGGACGTTCCAACCCCGCACGTCACCGTGCTCCTCGTCACGGACGAAGGCCTTGCGGAAGGTCTGCCACAGGATCCGCTGACCGATCTTCGGCATGCTCAGGTCGGCACCGAGGTACTGGCGCCCGGCCATGGCCTGGGGGTCGAGAGGATGCGCGCGGTCCATGATCGCCCTCAGCTCGGCGGTGGACATCGCCATCAGGTCGTCCAGGTCCAGGTGACGGGTGGGGATCGAGGACATCGGGGCTCCTGGTGGGCTCGGGCGGCGCTGCATCGGGCCCTGCGAGCCTGCCACGGTGAGCGGGGCACCTCGAGACCCGCCCGGGACCGAGGGCCCTCCCGGCCGGGCCGGCGACGGCCGGCGCGAGGGGCCTGGACCGGCGTCGGTGGCGTCGAGGGCGTCGGTGGTGTCGAGGGCGTCGGTGGTGTCGAGGGCGCCGTGGGGTCGGCCACCGCGCCGGGGCACCGCTCGGTCGAGGTCGACGCCGGCCACGTTGCGGGCGCACAGGGTGGCCAGGGCCATGATCGGGATCTGCGGGTTCACGCCGATGTTGGTGGGGAACACGGACGAGTCGGCCACGTAGAGCCGGTCCACGCCATGGTGGCCGAAGTCCGGCCCCACCACCGATGTCGCCGGGTCGCTGCCCATCCGGGTGGTGCCGAACATGTGGGTGACCGCCGTCGTGAACGCCGCGGGGTCGCGAGGGCCGTCCGTCTCGAGGTGGACGAGATCGGCCACGCCGGTGATGGCCGACCGATGGCCCCGGACGCCGGGGTCCACCTCGACGGCTCCCGCGGCCAGCATCATCTCGCCCAGCACGCGCAGGCCCCGGCGGAATCGGTCCACGTCGTCCCGCGTCGGCTGGTACCACACCCGAGGCCGGCCGCGGACCACACGCACCCGCCCGTGGGCCTCGGCCCTGACCGCGACACCCCAGTCCACGTGGTGCGCGAGATCCTCGATCTGGCGGGCCAGTCCCCTCCCCACGCCGTCGAGGCGGGCGGCGAGCACGTCGAGGCCGAACCCGAGCGCCTCGAACTTGAGGCCCTCGTGACGCAGGCCGATCACCTCGTGGCCCTGTGTCGCCCCCTCCCACATGCGCACCGGGTCGGCGAACCGTCCCGACATCGAGACCCCTGGATGGCCCTGGAAGTGGTGTCCCACCGGGCCCTGGTCGATCCCGCTGGCCAGCAGCAACGCGGGGGTCTGGACGGCGCTGGCGGCGACGACCACGGCGCGGCCCGCAGACACCCGGACGACCGCTCCCCCGTCGGCCCGGCCCAGCACCCCGACGGCGCGGCCCCGCTCGGTGACGATGGCGCCGACCTCGACCGAGCTCAGGATCGTCGCGCCCGTCGCCTCCGCGTCCACCAGCAACGTCCGGTCCACCGAGAGCTTGTTGCCCTCCGGGCACCCCTGCATGCATCGCCCCAGCCCGCGACACCCCGACACGTTGCGGCGGATCGGCCGGTGCTCGAGGCCGAGGGCCTCCGCACCGGCCGCCATGAGCAGGTTCTTGCGACCCGCCACCTCCGGCGCGGTGGGCGCCACGTCGAGACGCTCCTCGAGCGCATCGGTGACCGACTCGAGCACCGACCACGGCAGGGCCTCACCCAGCGCGGGATCGGCACCGACCCAGCTGCGGTGGACGTCCTCCGGGAGTCGCCAGCAGATGGCCCCGTTGACCGGCGAGCTGCCGCCCACCATCTTCCCCTGCAGGAAGGGCATCGGCGCTCGCCCCACCACCACCGAAGCGCCCATGTCGCGATACGACGCCGACATCGCACCGAAGGCCGACGCCGGGAACTCCTCCGGCTCGAACCACCGCCCGGCCTCGACCAGCACGACCGCCAGCCCGTGGGCGCCGAGCTCCGCAGCCACGCTCGCGCCGGCCGGCCCGCTGCCCACCACGACCACATCGCAGGTGAGCTCGTGCGCCGCGGTGATGCCCCGACCGTCGATGCGGCTCACGACCCACCCCGGACCGCGGCATCGACCCGCGGATCGGAGAAGTACGCGAAGCAGGCGACGATCTTGGCGACCTCGACCAGCAGGTTGACCAGCGGAAGCCGCGCCGCTCGAGTCACCACACCGTCGGCGGCGTCGGCGTCGAGGCGGGCCAGCCCCCACCGGTGGCCCATCAGCCTCGGGAGCGCCACCGCGATCACGACCGTGGCGGCCCGGAAGCCGGTCACCAGGTGGAGCGGCGCGGCGCGGTCGAACCGGGCCCAGAACCGGTCCAGGTCGAGCTCGTCCGGCGGGGGCAGGTCGCCTCCGGGGTCGCCCAGCAGGGCGATCACGAGCGCGTCACGCCCCGATCGACGGCTCGCGGGCCGTGTCATCGGCCCGTCCCCGGCGGCCGATCGCTCCTCGGCGTCCGGTCGGCCGGTGCTGCCACGACGTCGGTGGCCACTCCACGGTGTCGCAACAAGTGCCACGCGGGCCGCATGCGTCGCACCTCCAGACAGTCGGCGAGGATCGTGGCGGACCGACACCGTAACCCCGGCACGGCTCGCTCCGGCCGCCCCGGGTCCCCCGACCGCCCACCGGTAGACTCGCCGTCGCCATGCGCACGCTCGCCGTCCGTCCCTACTCAGCCTGCTACGCACCGTCGGTGCAGGTGTACTTCGACCCCAACGGCGACGTGCGGGCGTGCTGTCGCAACGTCCGCCACCCGCTCGGCAACGTCGCCGTCGACCGGCTCCGCGACATCTGGGCCGGTGACCGCCGGGCCGCACTGGTCGATCACCTCGCGGTCGACGATTGGAGCCTCGGCTGTCAGGGGTGCGGCACGGAGGTGGCCCAGGAGGGCCGGGAGGGCTCGTACCCGGCGAGCTTCGACGGACGCGCGACGCACCTCGACGGCGATCCGGCCAGCGGCGCCTGGCCGAACTTCATGGAGTTCAACCTCAGCAACTCGTGCAACCTGCAGTGCCTCCAGTGCAACGGCGACCTGTCGTCGTCCATACGCATCCACCGCGAGCACCGCGCACCGCTGCCGGCGGTGTACGGCGACGAGTTCTTCGAGGACCTCGCCCTTTTCCTCCCCCACCTGCGCCAGGCGCAGTTCGCAGGGGGCGAGCCGTTCCTCGGCGCCGAGAACTTCCGGGCGTGGGATCTCATCACCGAGGTGGCACCCGGCCTGCCGTGCACCGTGGTCACCAACGCGACGCAGTGGAACGCCCGCGTCGAGGACGTGCTCGACCGGCTCGACATGAGCTTCGTGTTCTCGCTGGACGGCATCACCAAGGAGACCTACGAGTCCATCCGGCTCGGCGCCGACATCGACGCGGTGCTGGCCAACGTCGACCGCTTCTGCGCCTACGCCCGCGAGCGGGGCACCACGGTGATGATCAACCACTGCTTGATGGTGCAGAACGTGCACGAGTTCGCGGACCTGCTGCTGTTCGCCGACGCCCGCGACATCCCGGTGAACGTGAGCGTGGTGCATCACCCCGGGCACTGCAGCATCGCCCGCCTCCCCCGGTCGGAGATGCAGGCCGTCCACGAGCTGCTCGTGTCGCAGGCGGCCGAGGTGGGACCACGCCTCGGCCGCAACGCGGCCACCTGGGAGCGCGAGCTGGCCCGCATCGCCAGCTGGGTGGCCAGCGGTGCCGGCGACGGGGTCGAGGACTCGGAGTGGGCGGCGTCGGCCTACGAGATCCTGGACCTGCCCCGCCAGGGCGACGGGCCCTACGACGACAGCACCGCCCGCACCGCCATCGACGCGTTCGCCGACGACGCCGTCCACGTGGTCTCGGTGGGTCCCGACGACGTGATCCGCTCGTGCCACCCCGCGCCCGAGCACATGTTCGGGGTGCCCTCGGGCGAGTTCGTGGGCCGGCCCGTCGCCGACCTGCGAAGCCTCCTCACCGCGCAGTACGGCCTGATGAGCGACTACCAGGTCGTCAACGCCGACCTGAACCAGGTGGACGCCCTCGCCCGCTGCGGTGACAGCGAATTCCGCATCTCGCTCGTGGCCGTGCGTGACGAGCACGGATGGGCCGACGAGGGGCGCATCGTCGTGGGTCGGCGGGCCCGGGCCGAGGCCTGAGCCGACACGCCGGTCGGCGGCCGCATCCTCCCCCCTCCCCCGTTCGGCGGTCCCCCTCAGAACACGCCGGAGAGCACTCGGACCAGCGCGGCGCCGATGGTGAGGATGACGATGACCCCACCCGATCCGATGGCCACACCGATGCCGAGGATCAGCACGTCCTCGAGGATGATCGCCAGCGCGATCACGACCGCGCCCATCGCCGGCAACGTGTCGAGGCCCGAGAACGGCGGCGAGGTGACGGCGGCGACAGCGAGCCCGCCGAGCAGCAGGCCGAGGATCCGCAGTGCCCAGCGCTGCTGGAAGAACACGGCGCCCCGCTGGCGGGAGAAGCGCTCGAACCACCGGACGCGACGGACGATGAACGGCACGGCCTTGCCGGTGGTGGCCGCCCCCAACTCGCGGTGCCGCCACTTCGCGGGCAGCCAGATCGTGTCACGCCCCAGCACCATCTGGCCGGCGAGCAGGACGGTGATGGCCTCGAACACGTGCGAGATGCCGCCGGTGGGCAGGGGCAGCGCGGGGATGAACATCAAGAACAGGATCGTGACCGCGAAGCTCTTCTCTGCGAAGACGTCACCCAGCGTTCCCAGGGTCTTGGGATCGTCGGTCGAGAGCCACCCTTCGAGCTGGTCGCTGAAGGGCTCGACGTCGGGCATCAGGAGCCTGTTTCTACCCCGTCGGGGGTCGGGCGGCCCGCGACGCCTGCGGATCGACCGGATCGCTGTGGTCGGATTCCCCCTCCGCTGAAGAGCCCGCCGCCGAGCGCTACGTTTGCGCCCATGAGCGATCAGACGAACGAGCCCGACGTCACCGTTGCCGGCATCGACCTGGACGGCGACGGCGTCCTCGACGGCGTCAACGTCACCGAGACCACCAGCAAGGACGTCGACGGCGACGGCTTCGACGACGTGGTGACCGAGACCTCCACCTCCATCATCGACGTGGACGGCGACGGTTCGCCCGACATCGTCACCTCGACCGAGACCACGATCTACGACCTCGACGGCGACGGCGTCACCGACGTGATCCAGGAGGTCACGACCACGATGATCGACGTGGACGGCGACGGCATGCCCGACATCGTCCAGGAGACCACGACGACCGCGGTCGACGTGGACGGCGACGGCACCTTCGACGTGGTGGAGGAGATCACCGCCACCGGCGTCGATGTCGACGGCGACGGCACGATCGACGAGGTCGAGGTGACCGAGGCGGTCTACGAAGCCGGCAGCGAGGACTGAGCGGCTGAGGGGCTGAGGGGCTGAGCGGCTGAGCGGCGTCCGGTCGCTACGTCGGCGGTCTGGGATCGCGCCACAGGCGCCAGATCGGCGGCGTTCCCGACAGGCGGACCTCGTCGATCATCCGGAAGCCCGAGCGCGCGTACCAGGCCACGTTGGCCTCCTTCTGGGTCTCGGTGTAGGCGGGCACGCCCTCGGCGTCGCAGCGGTCGAGCACCGGGCGTAGCAGCGCGGTGCCGTGACCCCGGCCTTGGGCCGAGGGATCGGTCGCGAGCAGCCCGAGGTACCAGTGCGGCTCGTGCGGGTGACGATGGTCGACCTCGCGCAACAGGCGGAGGGCGGCCCGTCGGTTCCGCACGCGGGCCACGAGCCCGATCGACCGCAGATCACGGCGGAGCTGCACCATGGCCGGTCGTGGGAGGCTCCCCGGCTCCAGCCAGGCCGCGAAGCCGCGGGGCCTCCCGTCGACGTCGACCACGAAGCACTCCGAAGCGTCGGTCTCGAAGTCGCGCATCGCGGCACGGAACACCCACGGCAGCAGCTCGTACTCGACGAGCAGGTCGTCCCGGGCGAGGAAGTCGAACAGCGGGTCGTCCCAGAACGCCCGACAACACACGGCGATCACCTCATCGCGCTCGCGGCCGGGATCCCAGGGGCGGGGCTCCGCGGTCACCGTCCGGCGCCCACGTAGGCGGCGAGGTGCTCGCCCGTGAGGGTCGACCGGGAGGCGACGAGGTCGGCGGGAGTGCCCTCGAAGACGACCCGCCCGCCGTCGTGGCCGGCGCCGGGACCGAGGTCGATGATCCAGTCCGCGTGGGCCATCACCGCCTGGTGGTGCTCGATGACGATGACCGACGTGCCGGCGTCGACGAGGCGGTCGAGCAGCCCGAGCAGCTGCTCGACGTCGGCCAGGTGCAGGCCGGTGGTGGGCTCGTCGAGCACGTAGACGCCGCCGGTGCCGACCATGTGGGTGGCCAGCTTCAGTCGCTGGCGCTCACCCCCCGACAGGGTGGGCAGCGGCTGGCCGATGGTCAGGTAGCCGAGCCCGACATCGGCGAGCCGGGTGAGCACCCGGTGCGCCGCCGGCGTCGCCGCCTCGCCCTCGGCGAAGAAGGCCTCGGCCTCGTCGACCGACAGCTCGAGCACGTCGCTGATGTCCTTGCCGCCGAGGTGGAACTCCAGCACCTCGGCGTCGAAGCGCTTGCCCTCGCACACCTCACAGGGGGCGGCGACACCGGCCATCATCCCCAGGTCGGTGTAGATGACCCCGGCGCCGTTGCAGTTCGGGCAGGCGCCCTCTGAGTTGGCGCTGAACAGGGCCGGCTTCACACCGTTCGCCTTCGCGAACGCCTTGCGGATGGGGTCGAGCAGGCCGGTGTAGGTGGCGGGGTTGCTACGCCGTGAGCCCTTGATCGCGGTCTGGTCGACGGTGACGACGCCGTCGCGACCCGCCACCGAGCCGGTGATCAGCGAGGACTTCCCCGACCCGGCCACACCCGTCAGCACCACCAGCACGCCCAGGGGGATGTCGACATCGATGTCCTGCAGGTTGTTGGTGGAGGCCCCCCGGACCTCCAGCGTGCCGTCGGGCGAACGCAGGGCGTCCTTGAGGGTGGCCCGGTCATCCAGGTGGCGACCGGTCAGCGTGCCGCTCTCGCGCAGGCCGCCGACCGTGCCCTCGAACACGACCTCGCCACCGGCCTTGCCCGCCCCGGGGCCGAGGTCGACCGCGTGGTCGCCGATCGCGATGGTCTCCGGCTTGTGCTCGACGACCAGCACGGTGTTGCCCTTGTCCCGCAACCGCAGGAGCAGGTCGTTCATCCGGGCGATGTCGTGTGGGTGCAGCCCGACGGTGGGCTCGTCGAACACGTAGGTGACGTCGGTCAGCGACGACCCGAGGTGGCGGATCATCTTGGTGCGCTGGGCCTCGCCACCCGACAGCGTGCCGGTCGGACGGTCGAGCGAGAGGTAGCCGAGACCGATCTCCACGAAGGCGTCCAGGGTGTCTCGCAGCGTGGCGAGCAGGGGTGCCACCGACGCCTCGTCGAGGCCCTGCACCCACTGGGCCAGGTCGGTGATCTGCATCGCGCAGGCGTCGGCGATGTTGACGCCATCGATCTTGGACGACCGCGCGGCCTCGTTCAGCCGGGTGCCGCCGCACTCGGGGCAGGCGGCGAAGGTGACCACGCGCTCGACGAACGCCCGTATGTGCGGCTGCATCACCTCGACGTCCTTCGACAGCATCGACCGCTGGATCGTCGGTATCAGGCCCGCGTAGGTGAGGTTGATGCCGTCCACCTTGATCTTCGTGGCCTCCTTGTACAGGAGGTCGTCGAGTTCCTTCTTCGTGAACTTCCGTATCGGCTTGTCGGGGTCGAAGTAGCCGCAGCCCCGGAAGATGCGCCCGTACCAGCCCTCCATGCTGTAGCCGGGGATCGTGAGCGCGCCCTCGTTGAGCGACTTCGTGTCGTCGAACATCGCCGTGAGGTCGAAGTCCGACACCTTGCCCGTGCCCTCGCAGCGCGCGCACATGCCCCCCGTGCGGGTGAACGAGCGCTTCTCCCGCGTCTTCCTGCCGCCCTTCTCGAAGGTGACCGCGCCGGACCCACTGATGGTGGCCGTGTTGAACGAGAACGCCTGGGGCGAGCCGATGTGCGGCCGGCCCAGCCGGCTGAAGACGATCCGCAGCATCGCGTTGGCGTCGGTGGCGGTGCCGACCGTCGACCGGGGGTTGGCGCCCATCGGCTCCTGGTCGACGATGATCGCCGTGGTCAGCCCCTCGAGCACATCGACGTCGGGACGCGCCATCGACGGCATGAAGCCCTGCACGAAGGTGCTGTAGGTCTCGTTGATCAGCCGCTGCGACTCGGCTGCGATGGTGCCGAACACCAGCGAGCTCTTGCCCGAGCCCGACACACCCGTGAACACCGTCAGGCGGCGCTTCGGGATCTCGACGCTGACGTCCTTGAGGTTGTTGACCCGTGCCCCCAGGACGCGGATCCGGTCGTGTCCGTCGGCTGGGTCCACCGCCTGGGTTCCCGTGCTCATCGTGTCTCCAGGTGTCACTCGGCGGGCAGCCGGCCGAGTCTGCCAGCAAACCCGCCTCGTGGTGCGTGCAGCGCCGGTGGGCCCCACTCACCCGCCCGTACCATGGGCCCATGGGGTTCGAGCGCAGCGCCGCCCTCCGCGGGGCCCGCCGCGACGTCGGCTGCACCATCCGCCTCGACGCACACCAGCCGAGCACGATCGCGATGCAGATCGCGCCGGCGACAGGGCCCGCCGACCGCGCGTCGGAGCGGTTCTCCGTGCTCGGCGCCGACGGCGAGCCGGGCGCGGTCGTCGAGTCGACCGCGCCGCACGGCGGTCGGGTCCACGTCATCGAGGCACCCGTCGGTCCCCTCACGGTGACGTACGCGACCTCGACCACGTCGATCGGCCCCGACCCCGACGGCGCGCCGGACGGATCATCGCTCGCCGACGACGACGTGATCACCGCCCTGCGCCAGAGCCGGTACTGCCCCTCGGACGCCATCACAGGGTTCGCCCGTGCCGAGCTGGGGGCGCCGGGCGCGCCGGACCGCACCGCCCGGGACGTGGCGTCATGGGTCTTCGAGCGGGTGGCCTACCTCTCCGGATCGAGCCAGCACACCGACACCGCGCTCGAGACCCTCTTGTCCGGTCGGGGCGTCTGCCGCGACTTCGCCCACCTGACGATCGCGATGTGTCGGGCGCTCGGCGTTCCGGCCCGCTTCGTCTCGGTGTACGCGCCCGGGCTCGTGCAGATGGACTTCCACGTCGTCGTCGAGATCTGGTGCGACGGTCGGTGGGAGGTGCTCGACCCCACCCGGCTCGCGCCGCGGTCGGCCCTCGTGCGGATCGCCACCGGACGTGACGCGGCGGACACGGCGTTCATGGCCACCCTTCGCGGTGACGTCGAGTTGCTGTCGAGCGAGGTGTTCGCGGTGGTCGATGGTGCCCTGCCGTCCGACGACCACGAGGCTGTGACCACGCTCGCGGCGGGGTGAGCGCGCCGCCGGCGGGATCAGGCGCCCACGAGGAGCGGGTCGTCCTCGGCCAGCTCGACGACGTCGACGGTCACCTCGAGCTCGCGCTTGTTCGCCTCGGTGAAGATCACTCCCTTCATCGGGGGCACGTCGCCGTAGTCCCGGCCCCAGGCCACCGTCACGTACCGGTCGTTCGCGAACTGGTCGTTCGTCGGGTCGACGTCGACCCAACCCACCTCGGGCACGAACACCGACAGCCAGGCGTGCGAGACGTCGGCGCCCTGGAGTCGAGGCCGTCCGGACGGCGGGAGCGTCTCGAGGTAGCCGCTGACATACCGGCACGCGAGCCCCAGCGACCGGAGGCCCGCGATGGCGAGGTGGGCGAAGTCCTGGCACACGCCCTTTCGCTTCTCGAGCACCCGGTCGACCGACGTGGTCACCGACGTTGACCCGGGCGCGAACTCGAACTCGTCGTGGATGCGGTGGGCGAGGTCGGCCAGTGCCTCCGCGATGGGACGGCCGGGAGGGAACGACGGGCCGGCGAACAGGCGGGCCGCCTCCGACGAGGGCACCTTCGGGGAGTCGAGGGCGAACTGGCGGGCATCGAGGCACTCAGCGCCGAGGCCGTCCCGGAGCCCGTCGCGCGCCGCCTCCCAGGTGCGACCACCGACGTGGCGCAGCGTGGCCTCGCGGTCGCGGACGTCGACGACGCTCGTCGCGGTCACGACCAGCGTCGAATGCGGCTCACGGACGTGGAAGTGAGCGACGCGGTTCCCGAAGAAGTCACGGCGCTCGCGGTAGTCCTCGGGGAACGGCTCGACCGAGACCGCGGCCGAGTAGCACTGCTGGCCCGGCGCCTCCCGCGGGTGGAGATGGACCTCGCCGTAGCTCGACGAGACCGACGCGTCGTACCGGTACTCGGTGCGGTGGACGATCCGGTAGGTCATCGCCGGCCCGCGTCGTTCGGGGTGAACATGGTCTGCTGTGGCAACTGGTAGACGAAGTGCTCGGCATCCAGCGCGGCCGCCGTGCTCGTGAGGTGGTCGATGAGCGTTGCGAGGAACGTGCGCAACCGGGCTCGCCGCCGCTGGTCGTCGGCCCGTGAGAGCACCTCGGTGTCGGCGGTCGCCACGGCCTCCTGCGCCGCCAGTGCCCGGCGCGCCGCCGGCGATGGGTCGGTCGTCGACGCACCGGGGAGCGTCGAGAGGTGCTCGTTGAGCACGGCGAGTTGGTAGGCGAGCGATCGAGGGTTGTGGGTGTCGAGGATCAGGAGGTCGAGCACCGTCTGGATCTGCGCCTGACCCCGGGAGCGTCGCCGATAGGTGATGATGCTCTCGGCCATGGTCAACGTGGATTCCAGCACGAGGCTGTCCGTGGCCAGGTCGGCGACCTCGACCAGTGTGGCGTCCAGGAGTTGGCAGAGCTGGATCGCCCGCTCGATCCGTCGACCGATCTCCATGAACTGCCATCCCGGGTCGCGCACCATCGACTCGGCCGACAGGCCGGCGAGCGCAAGGAGCCCTTGCATCACGCGGCCGAGTGCGGCCTGTGCGGCGCTGCTCCCGAACCGTCGGTCCAGGCCGGCGAGATCACGGTCGAGGTGGCCGATGACGAGCCACGTGTCGGGGCTCAACTGGTCGCGGACCTCGGACGCGGCTTCGAGCATGTGGGCGACGTCGAAGGCGAGCGAGCCGGTGCGGTCCAGGTCGCACACGAGGGAGCGCAGCTCGTCGCCCGGGGTGTGGCGGTGGGCGGCGCCGGCGGCGCCGACGAAGCCGGGCAGCGTGCCGCTGACCTGGCTCAGGGCCGGCAGCAGGATGTCCAGGCAGGCGTCCCCGGCCGGGACGGTGCCCGACGCGAGCTCGTTGCGGCGATCCGACGTCACCCGGACCATGCGCACCATGGTCTCGGCTCGTTCCGCGTACCGTCCGAGCCAGAACAGGTTCTCGGCCGCCCGGGACGACATCGACGACTCGGGCACCACCGCGTCGAGCATCGGCCCGGGCTGGAGCCAGAAGCCACTCAGCTGCTCGGGCTCGTCGGAGAGGACCCACGTGTCCTTGCTCGACGCGCCGGTCTGGCTCGTGATGAGGCCGCCGTCGGTGTCGGTCGCGACGCGGGTGAGCCCACCAGGCATGACCTGGTAGCTGTCGCCGGCGGCCACGGCAAAGGCGCGAAGGATGGCCCGTCGAGGCTCGACCACGTCGCCGACGAGCGCCGGCACGGTGCCGACCGCGACCGATTCCTGGCCCACCCATTGTCGGGGCCGCGCGGTGATGGCGCGGCGCAGCGCGTCGAGCGCGGCGCGGTCGAGCTGAGATCCGATGACGGTGGCCGACGCCGGGCCACGCGCGACCGGCTTCAGCACCAGGTGCTCGAGGTTGGCGAGCACGTGGCTGAGCGACGACGGCTCGCCGCACCACCACGTCGCCACCGACGGGAGCCGGAGCGGCTCGCCGAGCAGCTCCGCGGCCACCGCGGGGAGGAAGGGCAGGAGCGCCGGGTTCTCCAACACGCCGCTGCCGAGCGTGTTGACGACCGACACGCTCCCGAGGCGGCACGCCTCGACGAGGCCGGGCACGCCGAGATGCGAGTCGGGCTGGAGCTCGAGCGGGTCGCAGAAGTCGGAGTCGACGCGGCGCAGGATGACGTGCACCGGGTCGAGCCGGCCCAGGGTGTGCATCCAGACCCGACCGTCGCGCACGCGGAGGTCGGTGCCCTTGACCAGGGGGTACCCGAGGTGCGCGGCGAGGAGCGCATGCTCGAAGGCGGTCTCGCTGCGGGGCCCGGGGGTCAACACGACGACGCGCGGCGGACCGTCGGTGGGCGGGGCGACGTCGCGGAGCGACGTGCGGAGCTGGCGGAAGAACGGCGCGAGGCGCTGCACCTCGTTGTCCCGGTAGATGCCGGGGAACACCCGGGAGATGACCGTGCGGTTCTCCAGGGCGTACCCGGCACCCGACGGTGCCTGGGTGCGGTCGGACAAGGCGACGCGCGCACCGTCGCGGTCACGGGCGATGTCGGTGGCGGTGAGGAACAGCTGATGCGCCCCGGGAAGGCGGACACCGTCGCACTCCCGGAGGAACCCCGGGTGCCCGAACACGACCTCGGGAGGCAGGACGCCGCGGCCCAGCAGTTGGCGGGGCCCGTACAGGTCGGCGAGGAGCAGGTCGAGCAGCCGGGCACGTTGCACGATGGCCCGGTCGAGCGCGGCCCACTCGTCGCCACTGACCACGACGGGCAGCGCGTCGAGCCGCCATTCATCGGCGCCGACCGCACCGGGGTGGACCTCGCCGGGGTAGTACGTGACGCCGTCGGCGTCGAGAAGACGGCGGGCCTCGGCCCGGCTTCGGGCGAGGTCGTCGCGTCCCAGGCGGTCGAGCGAGGTGGCGAGCCGGTCCCAGTGCGGCCGACGCTGCCCACGCTCGTCCACCATCTCGTCGAACGCACCCTCGCCATCGCGGTACCCGGCGAACAACTCGGTGGTGGCGGTCAGCGGGTGCATCAGGCGGAGGCCTCGTCACGAGGAGACGTCGCCGGCCGGCGCCGGAGGTCGAGCGTCCCAGGGTAGTGGTCGAGCCCGGCGGGCCCGGGGAGGTCGTTGCGCAGCGCGGCGATGTCGACCGGGCCGGGCGAATGTCCGTGGGCGGTGAATCGTGCGGTCCGCCGCGCCTCGGCCTCGTTCGCGTTGACCGGGAAGCGCTCGTAGTTGCGACCCCCCGGGTGGGTGACGTGGTAGGTGCAGCCACCGAGCGACCTGCCGTTCCACAGATCGACGAGGTCGAACGTGAGCGGTGAGTGCACGCCGATCGTGGGGTGCAGCGCAGAGGGCGGCTGCCAGGCCCGGTAGCGCACGCCGCCGACCGCGCTGGTGGGCACCGAGGTCGGGCGGAGCGGCACGACGCGACCGTTGCAGGTGACGAGGTGGCGGGCGCTCGTCATGCCGTCGACCCGGACCTGGAGGCGCTCCAGCGACGAGTCGACGTAGCGAGAGGTCGTGCCGGCCGCCGTCGTCTCCTCGCCGAGGACCAGCCACGGCTCGATCGCGGCCCGGAGCTCGAGGGTGACGCCACCGATCTGCGTGGAGCCGAGGCGGGGGAAGCGGAATTCGTAGAAGGGCGCGAACCAGGACGGCTCGATGGCGATGCCGTGGTCGCGGAGATCGGCGATGACGGCGCCCAGATCCGTGGCGATGTCGTGCGGCAGCATGAAGCGGTCGTGCAGGTCGCTCCCCCACCGCACCAGCGGCGACCTGACCGGTTCCTCCCAGAGGCGAGCCACGATCGACCGGATGAGGAGCGCCTGCATCAGCGCCATCCGCGGGTGCGGCGGCATCTCGAACGCGCGCAGCTCGAGCAAGCCCAGACGGCCGCGCTCGTTGTCGGGTGCGAACAGCTTGTCGATGCAGAATTCGGCGCGGTGGGTGTTGCCGGTGAGGTCGGTGAGCAGGTGGCGGAAGGCCCGGTCGACGAGCCACAGCGCGGACTCGTCGCCGTGGTGCTCGATCTCGGCGAACGCGATCTCGAGCTCGTCGAGCGCGTCGTGGCGCGCCTCGTCGACGCGCGGCGCCTGACTGGTGGGGCCGACGAACCGGCCGGAGAACAGGTACGACAGCGCGGGGTGATGCTGCCAATAGGTGACCATGCTCCGCAGCAGCGAGGGACGGCGGAGGAGCGCACTGTCGGCGGGGGTCGGCCCCCCGAGCGTGACGTGGTTCCCCCCGCCCGTGCCCGTGTGGGTGCCGTCGAGCTCGAACCGCTCGGTGGCCAGGCCGCACCGGCGGGCGACGTCGTAGAGGACGGTCGTGGTCTCGGCGAGCTCGTCCCAGCTCGCGGCGGGATGCAGGTTGACCTCGATCACCCCCGGGTCCGGGGTGACCACGAGGCTTCGGACGCGATGATCGCCGGAGGGTGGGTAGCCCTCGACCACCACCGGGCAGTCGATCTCGGCGGCGGCGTCCTCGACGTGGGCCACCAGCTCGAGTGCGGCGGCGAGCTCGTCGATCGGGGGCAGGAACACGTGGAGCCGCCCGTCACGGCATTCCACGCACAGCGCGGTCGGCGGAGCGTCGTCGACCGCCACCACCTCGGCCGCGGGGCGCGAGGGGCGCTCCCGACCCGTCGCCACGTCGCGGGCTGGGAGCGCCGCCGTCGGCGCGAACGGTGAGCGGGCCGGGGGTCCCGACGGGGCCACCCAGCTGATCGAGTCGAGCGGGAGGCGGCAGCCGATCGGGGAATCGCCGGGGACCAGCACGAGCCGGCCCCGGCGGAACGTCCAGCGACTCGTCCCCCAGTTGGCGCCCGTGTGGTGGAGCGGCACGACCCAGCCGGCGGGATCGATCGTGGCACCGGCGCCCTCGTCGACCGCGGCGACCAGCGCGGCTCGGTCGCCGGCGTCGAGCAGGTTCGGGTCGTGCGCCGGCGGCGAGCCGACCGGTCGCCGGGCCTCGTCCCACAGTGAGGCGAACCGGTCCTCGTAGGCGCCGAGGACCAGTTCCTCGGGAATGCCGAGCCGATCGACGAGGGCCCGGGTGAGCCCGGCGGCATCGTCGGAGGTGGCGGTGCCGGTCGCCCACGGGTCGGCGATCAGCGACGGTCGTCGCCAGAGCGGGTGGCCGTCGGGCCGCCAGTGCACCCCGATCTGCCAGCGAGGGAGCGGTTCTCCGGGATACCACTTGCCCTGCCCGACGTGGAGCAGGCCCCCTGGCGCGAACCGGGCGGCCAGCGCGAGGGCGAGCGCCCACGCCTTGCGCCGCTTCTCGTCGCCGTCGGCGGCGATCGTCCACTCGGGCGCGTCGGGGTTGTCGGTGGACACGAAGGTCGGCTCGCCGCCCTGGGTCAGGCGGGCGTCACCCTCGGCGAGGCGGCAGTCCACGGCGCGGCCGACCTCGTCGATTCGGGCCCACTGGGCATCGGTGTAGGGCTTGGTCACCCGGGGGTCCTCGTGGACCCTGCTCACGACGTTGGTGTGGTGCAGCTCGACGTGGCAAGGGTCGGTGGCACCGGTCACCGGTGCGGCGCCGCCGGGGTCGGGGGTGCAGGCCAGGGGGATGTGGCCCTCGCCGCACAGGAGCCCGGACGTGGGATCGAGGCCGATCCACCCAGCGCCCGGCAGGAAGGTCTCGCACCAGGCATGGAGGTCGGTGAAGTCCTCCGACGGCCCGGGTGGCCCGTCGAGCGCCGCCTCGTCGGCGGCGAGCTGCACGAGGTAGCCCGACGCGAAGCGGGCGGCGAGCCCGAGGCGGCGGAGGACCTGCACCAGGAGCCACGCGCTGTCGCGGCACGAGCCGAGCGCGAGCTCCAGCGTCTCGTCGGGCGTCTGCACACCGGGCGCCATGCGGGTGGTGTACGCCACCGCGTCGAGCACACGGCGGTTGACGTCGACGAGGAAGTCGACGATCGGTCGGTCGCCGGACGTGTCGAGCGAGGCCACCCAGTCGTCCAGCCGCGGGCTGTCGTCGTCCGTTGCCAGGTACGGCGACAGGTCGTGGGCGAGGTGGGCGTGGTAGGCGAACGGGTAGCGCTCGGCCGCGGGCTCGAGGAAGAAGTCGAAGGGGTTCACGACCGTCATGTCGGCGATCAGGTCGACGGTGATCGAGAGCTCGGTGACCGGCTCCGGGAAGACGAGGCGCGCCGCGAAGTTCCCGAACGGGTCCTGCTGCCAGTTGACGAAGTGCTCCTCGGGAGCCACGGTCATCGAGTACGACAGCACCGGGGTGCGGCTGTGGGGTGCGGGGCGCAGGCGTACGACGTGGGGAGCGAGGTGAACCGGTCGGTCGAAGCGGTAGACGGAGCGGTGCTCGAG
Organism: uncultured Microthrixaceae bacterium; assembly: GCA_964635055.1. Classification (GTDB taxonomy): domain Bacteria; phylum Actinomycetota; class Acidimicrobiia; order Acidimicrobiales; family DATDAH01; genus JAEUJM01. Next base: position 52,721 of record CAZWMT010000029.1, read on the forward strand.
GGCGACGTGGATGCTCACCGCTGGTCGTTCACGTCAGCTCGCTTCGGCGAGGGACGGCACCGTGAGGAACGTCTCGTGGACCGAGTCGTGCAGCGACCCCAGGCCCACCTGGAGCTCGTCGACCGCAGCGTGCAACGAGTCGGCGGTGAGGTCCGACTCGTCGACCTCGTCGAGGCGGCACTGCACCTGGGCACACCCCGCCATCGGGCGCTCGTGGTTGGGGAGCTCGAGGAGCCAGCGTGAGACCTCGATGAGGCAGTGCTCGACCGAGCGGGGGAACGCGGGGTCGCGCAACAAGAAGCGCACCGCGTCGGCGCCCGAGACGAGCCCGCCACTGGCCCGGCGGAACATCTGCTCGGCACCGAGCGAACGCAGCACCGCCAGCCAGGTGAGATCGGAGTACGGGTGCAGGTCGCGGGCCTCGTCGGCCATCAGGATGCCGGCCTGCACGTCGAGCACGCGGGTGGTCATGTCGGCCCGTTCGATGAACCTGCCGATCTCGAGGAAGGAGTAGGCGTCGTCGCGGGTCATGGTCGCGAGCAGCGACCCGCTGAGGAGGTTGCACCAGCGGATGACGGCTTCGGTCCAGCCGATCCGGGCTCGTCTGTCCACGCCACCGGCGCAGGAGTCCTTGGTCCAGAGGTGCATCTCGTTGACGATCTCCCAGGACCGCCGCGGGACGAGGACCCGCGTCGCGCGAAGCGCCTCGCGGGCCCGACTCACCGAGCTCACCACCGATCCGGTGTGGGCAGGGTCGGCGAGGAGGAACGAGACGATGTCGTCCTCGGACTCGCCGACATGGGCCTCTTCGTAGACCTCGGCGCTGCCGGTGACGGCGAGGAGGGGCGTCCAGCCGAGGCCTGCGGAGCGGGGCAGGTCGATGAACAGCCCGGTGTGGGTCCTCACGAGGCGGGCGGTGGCCTCGGCGCGTTCGAGGTACCGGCCGGCCCAGTAGATGTTCTCGGCGACTCGTGACAGCAGCATGGTGGCGGCCTCCGTGGGCGGTGCGGGGTTCGGGTGGTGATCGGTCGGGTCGGCGTGGGTGGTCATGACGCCGTGGGTTCGAGCAGACGGGCGACCTCGGGGTCGAGGATCCAGGTGTCCTTGCTGCCGCCGCCCTGCGAGCTGTTGACGACCAGCGATCCCTCGCGGAGCGCGACGCGGGTGAGCCCGCCTTTGGTGACGTAGGGCTGGTCACCCGAGAGGATGAACGGCCGGAGATCGACGTGGCGCGGTGCCACCTGGCCGTCGCAGAGCGTCGGGGCGGTCGACAGACGGAGAATAGGCTGGGCGACGTAGTTGCGGGGGTCGGCCTCGATCCGTCGTCGCACGTCGGCGGTCTCCTCCACCGTCGCGGCCGAGCCGACGTAGATGCCGTAGCCGCCCGACTCGTTCGCGGGCTTCACGACCAGGTCCGACAGGTTGGCGAGCACGTGGGCGCGCTGGGCGTCGTCACCGCACACGAACGTCGGCACGTTGGGGATGATCGGTTCCTCACCGAGGTAGTACCGGATGAGGTCCGGCACGTAGGAGTAGACGACCTTGTCGTCGGCGACGCCGGCACCGGGGGCGTTCGCGATGCCCACGTTCCCGGCCCGCCACGCCCGCATGAGCCCGGCGACACCCAGGACCGAGTCGGGGCGGAAGACCTCCGGGTCCAGGAAGAGGTCGTCGACGCGGCGGTAGATGACGTCGACCCGGATCGGTCCGCCGACGGTGCGCATGAAGACCATGTCGTCCTCGACGAAGAGGTCGACGCCCTGCACGAGGTGCGCCCCCGTCTGTTGGGCGAGGAAGGCATGCTCGAAGTAGGCGGAGTTCAGGACCCCCGGGGTGAGCACCACGATGACGGGAGCCTGGCCGGGACGGGGCGACAGGCCGGCGAGCATGTCGCGCAGTCGGGTCGTGTACTCGTCGACGGGGTGGATGTCGTGGTCGCGGAACAGGTCGGCGAACACCCGCTTGGTCACCTGGCGGTTCTCCAACATGTACGCGACGCCCGAGGGAACCCGGAGGTTGTCCTCGAGCACGTAGAGGGTGCCGTCGGAGTCGCGGACGAGGTCGCTCCCGCAGATGTGGGCCCAGGTGCCGTTGGGAGGGTCGACACCGACGCATTCGGGTCGGAAGTTCACCGAGTCGTCGAGCAGTTCCTGGCTGAACACGCCGTCGGCGATGACCTCGGCGTCGTGGTAGAGGTCGTCGATGAAGAGGTTGAGCGCCTCCAGTCGCTGGATCAGCCCCCGAGAGACCCGGGACCACTCCTTGGTCGAGATGACCCGCGGCACGACGTCGAAGGGCCAGGCGCGGTCGATGTTCTGACCGTCGGAGTAGACGGTGAACGAGATCCCCATCGAGCGGACCGCGAGCTCGGCGGCCGTCTGGCGCTCGACGAGGTCGGGCCCGAGCGACTGCAGTTGCGCCAGGACGCCGTCGCAGCCGTCGCGGGGCGTGTGGTCGGGCGCGAGCATCTCGTCGTAGAAGCGCGTGGCGTCGTAGCCGCTCCACAGATCCGGTTGTCCCAACGGTGGCGATCCTTCCGACCTCGAGGCCGCATCACACGCCCTCGATCGGGGCCCAGCCTGGGGGGCGGGTGTTTCGTCGCTGTTTCGGGACCGTTGCGTTGACGGATCGGGTCCCGATCGCGCCCGAGCGGTCAGCTCGCCGGGGCTCTAGCTGGCGCCGACGGCCGTGATCCAGAACTCGTCCTCGGCGAACTGGTCGAAGGGGTTGTCCCAGAACTCGACCAACTGGTGCGCGACCACGCGGAAGACGTGAACGATGGGCCGGGTGAAGACCCGGTCTCTGTCGTGGGCGGTGCCGTCGACCAGGGCGATGCCGAGCTCGCCGTCGCTCATCAGCGATCGTACGGTGAACCCACCCTTCCCCCCGGTGGTGCTCAGGACCGCAGCGAAGTAGCCGAGCACCTCGTCGGGGCCGCGATGGTCACCGGCCAACGGGTGCCGACCGGCGACATGGAACACCACCTCTCCGGCGAACATGGCGGCGATGGCGTCGATGTCCAACGCGGCAAACGCCAGGTACGCATCCTCCATGAACGCCCGAGTCGGGTCAGACGCTGCGTTCGTGACCGCGGGTGACCTCTGCATCAGGCGGCGCGCCTCGAACGCACGGCGCCGACCGCCGTCATGACGGCGCCGCCCAGGACCATCACGAAGCCGACCGTCAACAAGATGGCGGAGATCGTGTTCGAGGTGGTCTCTGCGTCTCCTTGGTCCTTCCCGAGCACGAGACCGACCACGAAGGCGATGGCCCCGACTGCGAGGAGGATGCGGTTGGCGGGTGGGCGCTTGTTCACAGGTGTTCCTTTCACGGTGAGGCCCCGGCGGCCTCGACGGGTCAAGGATCCGCCCGCGACAGGGTGCAGGTCATCGGAGTCAGCCCTGTCCATGCTTCGGGGTAGGCCCTGATGCGTGTCCTCGCCGGCCGTGCGAGCATTCGCCGATGGAGGATCGGGCGGGTCGGGCCATGGGCGCGGCGCTCACCGTCGCCGTCTGGGTGGTGGTCCTGGCGTCCGTGACCTCCTCGGTCTGGTTCTCCCGGGAGCTCGACCGTCTTGGTCGGAGCGACCTCGGCTCGTTCTCCGCAGCGTCTTGGGTGTTGGTCCTGGGGATCGCGAGCGCGTTGGTGGTCGGATCTGCGCTGGCTTGGCGCCGCCCGGAACACCCCGTCGGCTGGCTGTTCCTCGCGCTGTCCGCGTCGATCGCCATGGCGGGAACCATCGATGGCTATGCGGCCCTCGGTGCAGTGGCGGACCCAGGGCGACTACCGGCGGCGGACATCGCGGCCCATGTGGGTGATGCCACGTGGATCCCATGGTTCGTGTTGGTTGCGCTGGTGCTGCACCTCACCCCCACCGGCCACGCTCTGTCGGTTCGGTGGGCGGGCGCCGCCTGGGCGACCTGCGTTGCGGGTGTGGTGGCGTTCGTCTGCACGTTGGTGTCGACCGCGCCGGTGGACCCGCCGTTCGCCGGCGTGGCCAACCCGATGGCCATCGAGTCCCTTGCCCCCGTGGTGGATCTCGGTCGTGCCGTCGGCGCCACGCTGGTCGGGCTCGGGCTTCTCGTGGGAGCCGCGTCGTTGGTGGTGCGGTTCCGCCGGTCACGCGGGGATGAACGGTTGCGGCTGCGCTGGCTGGCGTTGGCCGTGGCCCCACTCGTGTTGTTCGTCCCCGCGGCATTCGTGGCGTCCGCCACCCACCACCCGTCGGTGCTGCTCCTGGCCACCGGCGGCTTCGTGGTCGTCGTGCCCGTCGCAACCGGGCTGTCCATCACCCGGTTCCACCTCTACGACGTCGACCGGATCCTCAGCCGCTCACTCACCTACGCCCTGCTCACGACGGTGATCGTCGTCACCTACGTGGCCGTCGTGCTCGTGAGCAGTCAGGTGCTGTCCGGCCGGACAGGGAGGTCCGAGATCAGTGTCGTGATCGCCACGCTGGCGGCGATCACCATCGCGGCGCCGGTCCGTCGCTTCATACAGGATCGACTCGATCGCCACTTCAACCGGCGTCGGTTCGAAGCCATGAAGGTGCTACGCGACGCCCTCGCCGGGCCCACGGCCACCCTCGACGTGGAAGCAGTGCTTCGAGAGGCGGTCGCGGACCCGAGCCTCACGATCGCCTACTGGGTCGAGGACCGGACGCGGTGGGTCCGCGCCGATGGCACCTCCGTCACTCCTGCGGGCGACGGTGCAACGGTTGATCGTGACGGTGTTCCCGTTGCGTGCATCGCCTTCGATCACGATCGCGTCGATCTGTCGGTCGTCGGCGCCACGGCGAGCCTCGCCAAGTCGGAACTGGACAACACCCGTCTGCGGGCCGCCGTCGCCCTGCAACTCGTGGAGGTGAACGAGTCACGAGCTCGCATCGCCGCGGCCCACCTCGTCGAACGGCGCAAGATCGAACGAAACCTGCACGACGGCGCCCAGCAGCGGCTCCTCGGCTTGGCGTTCGACCTTCAGGCGGCCCAGGTCAACGGGGATCCGGAGCGGCTGCGCGAGGCCGTGAATCGCGGAGTTCTCCAGGTTCACGAGGCCGTGCTCGAACTGCGGTCCCTCGCCAACGGGCTCTGTCCAGCGGTCTTGTCCGACGGTGGGCTCAGCGGAGCGCTCGACGACCTGCGCGCCCGGACCCCGGTACCACTGGTCGTGCGGTGCCCAGAGACTCGATTCGATCCCGCGATCGAGGAGACGGCGTGGTTCGTGGTCCTCGAGGCCGTCACCAACGCGCTCAAGCACGCCGACCCGTCCGTCGTCCTCGTCACCGTGCGCGACCGAGGTGAGCAACTCGGCCTCAGCATCGATGACGATGGCGAGGGCGGCGCTGATCCACGGGGCACCGGGCTCCAAGGCCTGCGCGATCGCGTGGAGGCAGCGGGCGGGGACCTCACCATCGGCGACCGACCCGAGGGTGGAACCCGAGTGGAAGGTTGGCTGCCATGCGCGCCGTCATAGCGGACGATTCGCTCCTCCTGCGCGAAGGGCTGGCCCGGCTCCTCGACGAGGCCGACATCGAGGTCTGCGCCCTCGCGGAGGACGCCGGCGCCCTCGAGGCGGCCGTCGCGGACCACCGCCCCGACGTCGCGTTGATCGACATCCGGATGCCACCCACCTTCACCCATGAGGGCGCCGAGGCCGCTGTGCGCCTGCGCACGACGAACCCGGACCTGGGGATCCTGCTCCTCTCCCAGTCGCTCGAGAGCCGATACGCAGCGGAGCTCGCGCGCCAGACACCCGAAGGCTTCGGCTACCTGCTCAAGGACCGCGTGCTCGACATCGCGACGCTCATCGACGCGCTCGAGAGCGTTGCCCGTGGCGGCACGGTGCTCGATCCCGAGGTGGTCTCCCACCTCCTCGGTCGACGGTCGTCGAGCCGACGACTCGCCGCACTCACCCCAAGGGAACGGGAGGTCTTGGCCCTCATGGCCCAAGGCCGATCGAACGCCGCGGTCAGCCGAGAGCTGTCGCTGAACCCCAAGACCGTCGAGAGCCACATCTCCTCGATCTTCACGAAGCTCACGCTGCTCCCCGAGTCCGATGATCACCGCCGGGTGCTCGCCGTGCTCGCCTGGCTTCAGGACGAGCCCGCTCCCCGATGACCGCGTGCCGCCACCGACCGCGGGGATCGCTCCCGGCGCCTCACACCTCAGGGGCAGCCCCGATCACCGACCGCCGCCCCACCCCTCGCGTCGAGCACCCGCTGCCGACGCGTGTGCACACCCAACGCAGAGGACTCCATCCATGACCCCAGACCAGAACCGTCACCGCGTCCTCGCGCTGTTCGAGGAGGTGATCAACGCCCACGATGAAGAGGCCATCGCCCGCTTCACGAATTCACCCCAGATCGAGGGAACCCTTCGTCACCTGTTGACCGCGTTCCCCGATCTTCACCACGACGTGCTGTGGACCGTCGCCGAAGGCGACCGGGTCGTCGCCTTCATCGAGATGTCCGGGACCCACGAAGGCCCCTGGTTGATGGTCCACGAGCCGACGCACCGGCGGATGCAGGCGTCGATCATGTTGTCCCTGCAGCTCGATGTCGACGGCATGGTCACCGACACCTGGCTGGGAACGAACTTCGTCGCCATGCTCGGCCAGTTGGGCTGGGGCGTCGCCCCCGAAGGCCACACCGTGCCGGTTCCGACGTGACGCGCTCACCGAGGGACGAGGGTCGGCCCAGGCGCGTCGGGCTTCGCGGCTGCGAACGCACACCCTCGATCCCTGGTCGAGACGTACCATTGACCCATGGCGTTCGAGCGCATCACCGTCGACCCCGACCGCATGGGGGGCGTGCCGTGCATCCGCGACCTGCGGGTGACGGTCGGCATGGTGCTCGGCCAACTCGCCGGCGGCCAGACCATCGATGAGGTGCTCGGGGACTACCCCTACCTCGAGCGTGCGGACATCCTCGCTGCCCTCGAATATGCGTCGGTGATGGTCAACGAGCGTGAGGTCCCGGTCGCCCGCCCCGCATGAGGCTCCTGGTCGACGCCAACCTGTCTCCTCGACTACTCGCTCCCCTGCGCGACGGCGGCTTCGACGCAACGCACGTCGCGGACATCGGCCTCGCCACCGCCACCGACTCGGAGATCTTCGACCGTGCCGTCTCCGAAGGCTTCGTCATCCTCACCGCGGACAGCGATTTCGCGATGCTGCTCGCGCTCCGACGATCCACCAGCCCGTCGGTGATCCAACTGCGTCACGTGGCCGAGCTCGGCCCGGACGCGCACGTCGAGCTCCTCCTGTCGAACCTGCCGTCGATCGTCGACGAGCTCGAGCGGGGTGTAGTCGTGTCGCTGAGCCCGACCCGCCTCTCGATCCGAGATCTTCCGATTCGGTAGTCCGCTCCCCGATCGGACTGCATCCGGTGGGCGCTACAGGACTCGAACTTGTGACCCCTTCCCGGAAGGAATACCCCACGAGCGCTGTCCGCAGCTGTCATACCCTTCAGTAGCCTGGGTTCTCGATGAGCGAAGGGCGCTCAGTTAGGGGTTGTGGATGACCGATCCCGATGGCCGTTTCGTCACCCCACCTCTGGCTCTCGTGCCGGCTCTGGGCGGCAGCAGCAGGACCCGGGAGGACCTCGTCAGCGCGCTGTCAGGGAGAATGGGGGTCACTGTTTCGGCTCCTGCCTCTGCTCCCACGGTCGCCCTCTTCGTTGGCCTTCTAGTGCCGCTCGCTGAGGTGATCCGCCAGGACGATGGGACGAGTCAGCTTCAGTCGCTCGCCATCGACGTTGTGGAGCGAGCCATGGGTGCGGTCGATGAAGAGGGTGTGTACCGGATCCTCGATGATCTAGGCGCCGTCCCTCCGCCCTCCGACGGGCTTTCCTGGACGGCAGCTCGGGCCGCCGATCGAGGGTTCCTCTTCCGCGAACTTGTGAACGCGCTCGTGTATGCGCTCGAGCGGTGGCCGTGGCCCGCTGGCGGCAATGCAATAGAGCCTCAGTGCCAGTTGTTCGGCGACTCTGCGCCAGCCCCTCGGCTCATCGTCAGCCGCGGTCGTGTGGACCGCACCGCCAACCGACCCCCACGTCGCCGGACTGCCTGACCGGGCGTCACCATGACGAGCGTGCCGCCACGACTCGACGAGGTGCCCAGCCTGCGAGGCGAAGAGGACCGGCTCGCCGGCCTCCACATCACCGATGTGTTCATCCGGCAAGTACCAGGCGACCCCGACGCCCCCTGGTTCGCCCTCGTCGCGCTCACCGACGGCGTCTGCTGGGACTTCCACCCGCGCCCCACCGAGGCCGAGATGCGGGCCGTCGTCGAAGAGGGGCTCAGGGGAATGCTCGACGCCCTCGACCAGGCAGGTGAGCGCCATCCCAGCGTGGACGCCGAGCCATGGAGCGAGGCCCAACTCCGAGCCCGCAACGACCTCCACCTCGAATGGCTCCAGCACGCTCGGGCGCTTCGGGGTCGTTGACGTAGCTGGCGAAGCAACTGCGAGGGACGCAGCACAGCCGTTGGGGCGATATCCCCAGCGATCCAACCACCCGTCCGAGCGAGGACGAGCTTCGCGAGGAGTTGTCGGGGCAGTACGCCCAGCTCCGGGCGATCGACCCCGAGCTCCCCGACCAGGTCGGACGGCGCCAACCTCCGCATCGCCCGCCTCAGCGGCGCCGACCTCAGTGACGCCCTCCTTGACGAGACGCACGTCCGCGACGGGGCGAGCAGTAGCGCTCACCTCGCCTGAACGGCGACTACCTCCACGCCGCCCGCCTCCTCGAGAGCTACAACCTCCGCCCCGCCAGATTCACGGGCGCTCTAGCGGACTCGGCCACGAGATGGCCGAAAGGTTCCGACCGCCAGCCGATGTGCGCAACTTCGACACGTCTGACTAGGTCAAACACACCGGGTTTTGTGGGCGCTACAGGACTCGAACCTGTGACCCCCTCCTTGTAAGGGAGGTGCTCTGACCAGACTGAGCTAAGCGCCCGGAGTGGCCACGCTACCCCTGACCGTCACCACTGACCGCGGTGGACTACCCTCCGGGATCTCGCTACGGAGGGGGAATCCCATGGCACGTCGAGCTCGAACCTTCCGCCGCAAGGCCGTCATCGCCTCGGGGGCGGTGGTGGCCCTGTGCACCGGCCTGGTGGCGGCGGCGGCGACGCCGGCCGGGGCCCAGGCACCGGCAGAGGCAACCAACCCCGAGGTCACGATCACCCAGACGGTCGACCAGGCCACGGTGGTCGCCGGCGACGTGATCGACTACCACCTGCTGATCACGAACACCGGCGACGTCGCGCTCACGGGTGTGACCGTGCTCGACCCGAAGACGCCCGACTGCACCGGACCGGTGGCCGACCTGGCCGTGGGCGAGGACGTCACGGTCGACTGCAGCTACACCACCGTCGACCCCGACGACGTGGGCACCCGCACGAACGCCGCGGCGGTCACCACCACCGAGGGCGCCCTGGCCCTGTCCAACACGGTCAGCACGACGATCGAGGCCCCCACCAGCGAGCTGTCGATCACCAAGTCCGCCACGCAGAGCTCGGTCGTCGCCGGCGACGTGATCGACTTCCAGGTGGTCGTCGAGAACACCGGCAACCTCGACCTCACCGGCGTCACCGTCACCGACGCCAACGTGCCCGACTGCGACAGCGCCGTCGGCGCGCTCGCGCCCGGCGCCACCTCCACCATCGACTGCACCTACACCACCGGTCCCAGCGACGTGGGCACGTTCAGCAACACCGCCTCCGCAGTGTCCGACCAGACCCTCGAGATCGAGTCCAACCAGGTCGACGTGGCCGTCGCCGCCGAGTCGTTCGGCCTCACGGCGGCGCTGTCGGTCGATCAGGCCTCGATCGTGGCGGGCGAGGACCTCGACTACCACATCGACCTCGAGAACACGGGCAACCGCACCCTCACCGGGCTCACGATCACCGACGCCGACGCGCCCGACTGCGCCGGTCCCGTGGCCGACCTGGCGCCCGGCGCCACGACCACGATCGACTGCACGTACACCACGGTCAGCCCCGGCGACGTGGGCACCTACACCAACACCGCGACGGTCGCCTCCAACGAGGTGCCCGACGTGGTGACCAACGAGGTGTCCAGCACCGTCGCGGCCCAGGCGCCCGGCATCACCATCGCCCAGACCGCCGACCAGAACTCGGTGTTCGCCAGCCAGGACATCGACCTGCACATCACGCTCCACAACACCGGCAACATGACGCTCACTGGGGTCGTGATCATCGACAACCACGCACCCGACTGTGCCGGGCCCGTGCCCGACATCGCCGCGGGCGCCACCACCGTTATCGACTGCACGTACACGGCGGTGCTCGCGGACGCCGGCACGTACCACAACACCGCCGCGGTCGACACGAACCAGACCCCACTCCTGACCTCGAACCAGATCAGCGTGCACGTCACCGTCCCGACGTGCGGCAACGAGCCGGTCGACGTGTCGCTGTTCGAAGGCGACGTGCCCACCGAGGGCCACGACGTGATCCTGGGCACCCACGGCGACGACGTCATCAACAGCCTCGGGGGCAGGGACTTCATCTGCGCCCTCGAGGGCAACGACACCATCAACTCCGGGTCGGGCAACGACCTCGTCCTGGGCATGGCCGGCAACGACAACATCAACGGCGGCAGCGGCAACGACGAGATCTACGGCATGGAGAACGCCGACACGATCAACGGTGCCGGCGGAGCCGACCCCATCCTGGCGGGCCCCGGCACCGACACCGTCAACGGTGGCCCCGGGAACGACAACCTCCTCGGCGAGGCCGGCAACGACACCATGAACGGTGACGACGGCAACGACTTCGTGAACAGCGGCCTCGGGAACGACATCGTCACCGGCGGGTTCGGGATCGACACCCTGCGGAGCGGCGACGGCGACGACCAGGTCTCCGGGAACGACGGCATCGACTACATCCTCGGCGGTCAGGGCGTCGACCAGGTCAACGGCGGCACCGGAAACGACAACATCGACGGCAGCGCGGGCAACGACACCGTCCGGGGCGGTGACGGCAACGACGTGGTGCGGGGGGCGACCGGCAACGACCGGCTCGAGGGCGGCAACGGCAACGACCTCCTGTTCGGTGACGACGGCAACGACAACCTGTTCGGCCAGCAGGGCATCGACCGGCTCCAGGGGTACGCCGGCAACGACCACCTCGACGGCGGCACGGGCCCCGACGGCTGCTACGGCGGCACCGGCACCGACGCCGGCCTCCACTGCGAGGACACCCAGGACATCCCCTGACCGTCCGCGATCAGCGACGGGTGGCGCACCGCCGCCCTCGCTGGGGGTTCAGGCCACTTCCCAGCCGAGACCCGGGTCGCTGACCGCTCTGGCCAGAGCGATCAGCGCACCCGTGGTCTCGATCTGCAGCTCGGGTAGCTCGTCGGGCGGGAACCACCGCACCTCGGCGATCTCGGCCGACACCGGCCGGACCTGACCCAGATCGACGCCGGGGGCGGGCCGGGCCCGGTACACAAGGTCGACGCGTTGCGGCCGGGCGTCGACCACCACCACCGGCTCACCCCCGAGCACCACCTCGAGCCCGACCTCCTCGCGCACCTCGCGCCGGGCGGCCTCGGCCGGTTCCTCGCGCCGGTTCAACAGCCCCCCGGGAACACCCCACCGTGTGCGGTAGCTGTGGCGCACGAAGAGGATGGCACCGTCGGAGCGCTCGATCACGCACATGGCGCCGACCGTGAACGAGGGGGCGATGGTGCGCACCACCCACCGCCGGCCGGTGGCCGGCAGTCGCTGGTAGCACCGCAGGGCGAAGCGGTGCAGGCGGGCACGCATCGGGTCAGGATACGGCGGGGCCGTCGGCGATCGTCCGCCGGGCCTCGACCAGCCGGGTGAGCAGCTCGGGCGTGGCCGCGGCCACCGGCGTGCGGCGAGCCCCGTGGTCGAGCACGGTCAGCGAGCGGCCGTGGGCGTCCACCACCGCGGCGCCGGCCTCCTGGCAGATCAGCAGGGCGCCGGCGTAGTCCCAGACGCCGTGGGCATCGGGCGAGCAGTCGACGAACCCGTCGAGCGTGCCGTCGGCCACGGCGCAGAGGTCGAGGGCCACCGCACCCAGGGCGCGGAACTGCCGCCAGCCGAGGTGGCGCGGCGGCAGCCCCGAGAGGCCGACCATGGCCTCGTCGAGCCGCCGGCAGCCGCTCGGGCGCACCGCCGCACCGTCCACAGTGGCGCCGCCACCGCGGCGCGCCTCGTAGCGGCGACCGCTGACCAGGTTGGCCACCAACGCGGCCCAGGGTCCCTCCCGGTCGACCGCACACAGGCTGGTGGCGTACCAAGGGAGGTGTCGGGAGGCGTTGGTCGAGCCGTCGAGGGGGTCGACCACGACGACCAGCGGGGCGTCGATGCGGTGCTCGCCCGACTCCTCGCTCAGCACACCGACACCGGCGTCGTCCAGCACCGCCCGGGCGGCGGCGTCGGCCACCAGGTCGCTGCGGTACTGGCCGGGCCGGGTGCCCGAGGGACCCCAGTCGTCCAACGGCCCCAGCGCCGAGGCCACCGCGTCGGCCGTCCGCCGCAGGAGGTCCGTCAACTCGTCGTCGCCCACCGTGCCTCCTTGTCGCAATGTCACACCTGCGTGGCAGGCTAGGGACGTGGCCGCCATCGACGTCGCCGGTTTCATCGCAGACCTGAAGGACCACGCTGTGGATCACGGCTTCCACGTGCACGACGAACGGCACTTCGTCGAGTCCTACTCGCTGCGCCAGGCGTGGGAGGTCGACCTGCATCCCGAGGAGGCCTGCGGCGGCCCGCTCGACCTCCACCTCTCGCTCGAGGTCGACCCGCGGGTGCTGCTGTCGTTCGAGGACAAGGTGATCGAGCTCCCGGAGTCGGAGCGGCCCCCGGACGAGTACCACTTCCCGATGCTGTTCACCTGGGCCCTGCCGCCGCTGCCCCTGGGCCCCGACCTGCTCGTGCTGGCCACCGAGCTCGCCGGTGTGGGGGGCCCCGAACTGCCCCTCGAGGTCTCGGCGATCGACTCGTTCGCCTCGGTCACCGACGCCGCCGAGCGCAGCCTCGCCATCGTGGCCCGGATCGAGGTCTCGCTGGCCAAGGTGTTCCTCGGCGAGGAGCTCCTGTGTGACGTCCTCGACCGGTGCCTGGCCGTCAGCCAGTACCTGCTCGACCACGCTCCCGCCTGGCTCGACGAGGCCTGACCCTCCCGGGCGCCGGCCCCGTCCGACCGAGGCCGGGCCGGGCCCGCCGAGCGCTCAGGCCTGGCCGGACTCGAGCCAGGCGCCCACCGCCAGCAGGTGACGATCGGTCCCGCGCCGACCGACCAGCTGCAGCCCCACCGGCAGGCCATCGACCCTGGCGAAGGGCACCGCCAACACCGGCAGGCCGGTCAGCGAGAACGGCACCGTCAGGTGCAGGAACGACGGGCGGAGCCGCGCCCGACCCGACTCGAGCATGACGTCGTCGCTCCCCCGTTCGGGGGCGGGCACGGGGACCGACGGCAGCACCAGGGCGTCCACCCGGCCCACGGCGGCGTCGAAGGCCTCGATCATGGCGTCGCGGGTCACCCGGGCCGCGGCCTCCTCCTCGGCCCCCACCGCGCGCCCTGCCTCCAGCTGCGCCCGCACGACCGGGGAGAAGCCCTCGGCGCCCGCGTCGAGCGCCGCCGCGTGGACCCGGGCCGCCTCGGGCCCCTGGATGGACCGGAACACGTCGAGCGCGCCGGCCGCGGCGGGGAGCTCGAGGTCCACCACGTCCACACCCGCCCGGCGGGCCATGTCGATCCATCCCTCGAAGGCGTGGCGCACCGAGCGGCCGAGGTGGTCACGCAGCAGCGACAACGGCACCCCGAACCGCTCGGGCATGCGGGGCATCAGCGGGAACGGATCCTCGCCGGCCAGGACGGCGGCCAGCAGGGCGGCGTCGGCCACCGACCGGGCGAGGGGACCGGCATGGTCGCAGGTGGTGCTGAGCGGCAGGGCCCCATCGAGGGGCACCCGGCCCACGGTGCCCTTGAAGCCGACGACGCCGCAATGGCTGGCCGGAACCCGGATGGACCCGCCGGTGTCGGTGCCGAGCGAGGCCAGGCCGATGCCCGCGCTGACCGCCGCGGCCGACCCGCTGCTCGACCCCCCCGCTTGGCGGTGCGGGTCGTGGGGGTTGCAGACGTCGCCCGTCCAGGGGTTCTCACCGGTGATGCCGTAGGCCACCTCGTGGAGGTTCGTGGTACCCAGGACGACCGCACCCGCCGCCCGCAAGCGGCCGACCGCCGTTCCCTGCGCCCCCAGGTCCGGCAGCCGGGCCCGGGTGCCCGCGGCCAGGGGCATGCCGTCGACGACGAACAGGTCCTTCACGGTGACGGGCAGGCCGTGGAGCGGCCCCACGATCTCGCCGGCGGCCAGCTGCCGGTCGCGCTCGGCGGCGACAACCAGCGCGCCGGCGGCGTCGAGGTGGGCGATGGCGTTCAGATCGGCGCGCGCCTCGGCCCGTTCCAGCGAGTGCTCCACCAGACCTACTGCGGTGGTGCGACCCTCTCGGAGGCCCGCAGCCGCGGCGATCAGCGAGTCAGCCCGCACGGCCGTGCCCGGCGCCGTCGGCCGCGAGGGCGTCGAGTTGGCTCAGCACGGGGTGGGGCGGCGGGAACCGACCGATGCCACCGTCGCGCAGGATCAGCCCGGTCATGGTCCGGTCCTGGTGGGTCGACCGCCAGTCCAACATGGCCTGCGCCTCGGCCAGCACCACCGCCGGGTCGTCGATCTCGGTGCGCCACGTCGGGTCGGCAGCCAGGTCGTAACAGCGCCAGCTGCCGTCGCCGAAGTGCACGTAGGCCCGCTCGTCGCTGCGACGGACGGCGAGGTGGTATCGCTCGGGTCGGCGGTCCCACGGCCAGGGGAACTCGTGGAAGGGCAGCAACGCGTCACGCCAGTCCCACTCGTAGTAGGCGGCGTCACGCCAGCGGTCGGGCGACTCGGCCCGCAGGAACGGGGTGAGGGGGTACCCGTCGCACTGGGCTGGCACGTCGATGCCCATCGTCTCGCAGAGCGTCGGGAACACGTCGATGTTCTCGGTGAAGCGGTCGACCACCGATCCGTGGCCCTGGGGATGGCGTGGGTCCCGCCAGAGACCCACCACGCGGTAGCTCGACTCGAAGAACCCGGCCTTCTCGATCAGGCCCTGGTCACCAAGCTGCTCGCCGTGGTCGGCGACCACCACGACGACGGTGTCGTCCCACTGACCCAGCCGCTCCAGCGTGTCCCAGAGCCGCCCGACCTGCTCGTCGACATGGCCCACCATGCCGTAGTACTGCGCCTGGAGGGCCTGCATCTCCCGGCGCTCGGTGGGTGCCGCGGTGACCGGGAGGGCCAGGAGGAGGTCGTGCAGGCCGTGGCGATCGTCGCCCGCCGGGATCGGCGACGGCACCGCCTCGGGGTCGTAGAGCGTCGACCACTCGCCCGCTCCGGCGTAGGGCGGGTGCGGCCGTAGGAACGAGGCGTGGGCGAACCATGGCTGGGACTGCCGCTCGATCCACGCCACGAGGTGATCGGTGAGGAACGCCGACACGCTGTGCTCGACGGGGCGTTCGGGCTCGGTGGCGAGCAACGCGTCGGGGTCGGCGGGCAGGTCGTGGTAGCCGAGCTCGGTGAGCCACTCCACCCACGGGACCATCTCGGTGGGCAGGTGGAGCACCGGGTCGAAGCCGGGCAGGACACCTTCGTAGGTGTCGAGCCGCGGGTCGTCCGGGCCCGTGGCCAGCCGGGGATCGATGCCCTGGTCCGTGTAACCGAACAGGACGGGGTCGTACCCCGCCCGGCGGGCGGCGAGCGCGAGGTTGTCGAAGCGGCTGTCGAGCGGCGTGCCGTTGCCCACCACCCGGTTGTTCATCTGGTACGTGCCCGTGTACAGCGCGGCCCGACCCGGGCTACACGGCGCGGCCTGCGAGAAGTGGCGGGCGAAGCGAACGCCCTGGCCGGCCAGGCGATCGAGGTGCGGGGTCTGCACCACGGGGTGACCCGCACACGACAGGCAGTCCGACCGGAACTGGTCGAGGGTGATCAGCAGGATGTTGGGCCGCTCCACCTGCACGAGATCAGCCGGCGGCGTGGGTGAGCAGCAGGTCGCGCAGTGAGGCGGGGTCGACCTCGGCCGGCTCGGTGGTGTCGAGGAAGTCGAGCAGGATCTCGATGAACTCGTCCGGGCGTTCGACGTGCGGGAAGTGGCCGGCGCCCTCGATGATCTCGAGGCGGCTGCCCGGGATCGCCTCGTGGGCCGCGTGGGCGTGCTCGACGGGGATGATCGTGTCGCGATCGCCCCACACGATGAGGGTGGGCAGGTGGGCCGCGAGGTAGAGCCGGTCCATCGCGCTCACCGTCTGGCCACCGGGGTCGATGACGCCGCGCATGGTGCGGACGAACGCGTAGCGGTTCTCCGAGTCGGTGAGCGACCCGTAGGCCCGCCACATCTCGGAGATCCGGGCCGACGTGATGCCTCGCTCACCCAGGAAGCGGCCGGTGCTGTCGCCCCACGAGCGCAGGAACCGGGGGAACAGCGCCGGCATCACGAATTCGGCCCCCGGCAGGGTGAGGAGCCGCAGCATCCAACTGACCTCGCGACCGAGTCCGCCGCTGTCGACCAGCACCAGGCGCTCACAGAGCTCGGGATGCTGGTAGGCGAGCTGCATGGCCACCCCACCACCGAAGGACTGACCGATCACCGTGACGCGGGTGACCCCGAGCACGCCCAGCATGTCGCGCAGGCCGCTGGCCACCGCCCCGAGGGAGTAGTCGCCCATCGGCTTGGCCGACTCGCCGTGCCCGAGCAGGTCGGGGGCGATGACGGTGTACTCCTTGGCCAGCCGCGGCATGACCTCCTTCCAGGCCGCCGAGCTGCCGGCGATGCCGTGGATCAGGAGCAGGGCCGGGCCCGAGCCGCCCATCCGGTAGCCCACGTCGTGGCCATGGATGCTCAGGTGCTGCAGGTCGAGTTCAGCCATCGCCCCAGTCTCCCACGCACGGCCGCCGCCGCCCACTCCCCGGTGACCAGCCGACCCGGCCCTCAGCCCCGTGGGGCGGGGCCCACCCGCTCGCGGAAGTCCTTCACCCCGTAGCCGGTCACGGTGGACGCGACCGTCGCCCGCGCCGTGGCCGAGCGGCGGAGCCCGAAGGTGGGCGCCAACTCCCCGAAGTAGTCGCCGGGCCCGAACGCGCCCAGGCGCTCGTCCTGCTGGTCGGCCCGCCGGCGCAGCACCTCGACCTCACCGGTGTCGACGACGTACACCAGGTCGCCCACGTCACCCTGCTCGAACAGCACCTCACCGGGGGCGAGCGACCGCGTCCTCGGCGGGCCGGCCCGCCCAGCCGCCCGCGGGCTCAGCTCGACTACCCGGTCGGCCAGGGGCAGCAGCCGGTCGTCGTGGGTGGCGACCACGACCATGCGACCCGGGGCAGCGCGGATCGGCCGCCCCCCAGATCCGTTCTGGCTCCCGATTCGACCGCCAGGACCGTCGAATCGGGAGCCAGTTCCAGACCTGTCGCTCGCCCCTGAGCCGGCCCTACGCCACCGGGACCGCGGTCAGCGCCCGGTCGCCGACGGGGGCGTCGAGGGTGACGGCCAGCTCCTGGGCGACCGCCATCTCGATGCACGCCCGGTCGGCGGCCTCGGGCCGGGACCCGGTCTCGAGCTTGATCTCGACCCCCGACTCGTCCTGGCGGACCACGGTGGCGCGGGCGCCGTAGCAGTCCTCGACACCGCCGTAGAAGTGGACGAGCACCACCGTGTCGTCGGTGGGGTCGGCCACGATCTCGTCGGGCTGGGCGACGACGGCGCCGACCAGGTCGGCGGTGGGCTCGATGCGGGCCCACGTGGTGGCGGTCGTGCCGTCACCGGCCCCCGGCAGGCTCACGCCGGTGACCCCGGTAGACGTGGCGGTGTCACCGCCGGTGCCGCCACTGGAGACGACGTCCTCACCGTCGCTGCCGCAGGCGGCGACGAGCAACAGGCCGGCGAGCGCGGCCGTGAGCAGGATGGTGCGGGATGCGGTGCGCATGGGGTGGTCACCTCTTTCGGTCCGGCAGTATGCCGTATCCCTGAGACGACGGTGGGCCACCCCTCGGTTCCCGCCGACGTCGGATCACCCGCCGCCGGGGCACGGTGCGGCGCCGCCGGGCAGCAGCGGACGGGCGACGACGACCCACGGGTCACCGTCGACCACCCAGATCTGGGCCGAGCCGGTCGATCCCACCTCGCGCGCGACTCGGTCGGCGGCGGCGCCACTCACCACCCGGCAGCGGCCCACCACCGAGGGGTCGTCGATGCGCCACACGGGCTCGGTGCCCGAGAGCACGTCGTCGGGTGCAGCGGTGGGGCGGGTGAGCACCTCCCAGCTCTGGCCCTCGAGCGGCGCCTCGGGACGGAGGAAGCGCTCGTCGGGAAGCGCGCCCTCGAGGTCGAAGAGCCGCTGACGGAACGACTCGATGCGGTCACGGGCCCGGATCTCGTCCGCGCTGAGGCCCACGTCCTCGCCCTCGAAGCCCGGTGCGTACACCACCGTCTGTTGGGTGCCCGAGCCGGTGCTGAGGTGGTAGCGGGTGGCGCCGACGTCGTAGACCTCGGGCTCACCGGTGTCGACCCCGTCGGGGTCGAGCAGGCCGGCCTCCCCCGCCCACTCCAGCACCGTGGCCACGCCGTCGCGGTCGAGGCGCGCGGTACGGAAACCCTCGTCGTCCTGCCAGAACGCGGTGCCGTCCCCGTAGAGGACGAAGTCGGGCACGGCCTCGAACCGTTCGGGCACCGATTCGGGCGGGGGCAGGCCACCACCCGAGTCCACCGAGACCACGTCGGCGGTCGCCTCTTCAGACCACGTGACCGCCTCGTCGTGGCCGCGGTCGCCGACGCCGCTGCCGCACGACACGAGCAGCGCCGCCACGAGCACCAGCGCGCCGCCCGCCGGCACCCGGGTCGATGGGAGGGACCGCATCGCCCCTCAGTGTGGGTGCGGGCAGCCACGCCACCCAGGGTCGAACGACCCTTACGGCGATCAGACCGGCGGTGGCACCTCGCCCGGATGGGCGGCCCGCCAGCGGTTGAGGCGGATCTTGTAGTCGAGCCACTCGACCAGGCTGTGGAGCAGGAGGGCGATGATGCCGTAGATCACCACGCCGAAGAGCATGGCGAAGTCGATCACCGAGCCGTTGCCCGCCTCCTTGGTGGGGAAGATCCCCCGGAAGGGCTCCATCACCCGGTCGGCGCTGCGGTAGACCCACTCGGTGAACGACGCCGTCTCGCTGGCGTTGAACAGCAGCAGGAAGAACGCGAGCACCAGGATGATCACGGCCAGCACGAAGTACGCGTAGAGCAACCACGTGAGCACCTTGGCGAAGCGCAGTCCCGTCACCTTGCCGGGGTCCGGCGGCGTCTGCGGTCGGTCCGGCGCGCCCGGCGCCTGCGGGTTCGTCGGCTCCATGCCCGGACTGTAACCGGACGGATCCGCCCCATCGGGATTCCTCGTGATGGTGGGCCCGGCAGGGATCGAACCTGCAACCGAGCGATTATGAGTCGCCTGCTCTGACCATTGAGCTACGGGCCCCACATGCCTGGGCAGGGTACTTCGGGGCGGCGTCGACTCGAGACGGGTTGCCTGGGCGACCAACGGACATCCGTGGGCCGAGCGCACGACGCTGGGCGGGGGTGATCCTGGCTCCGGGGGTGGGGCTCGAACCCACGACAATTCGGTTAACAGCCGAGCGCTCTACCAACTGAGCTACCCCGGAAGGGCTTCCGACGATAGCAGCGCGTGGACGAGGCCCATGACCTTTCGGTGGGTCCGCGCGCACGAGTACGACACTCCGGGGCAGCCCATGAGGTGCTTGTTGTGCCTGATGCCAACATCCGGGACCGCTCGGTAGGGCTTGAAGAACTGCGCCACGGGTATGCCGGTGAGTTCGGACCAGAAGCGGTTGGCCGCCTCCAGATCGAGCCCTTGGTGCAGGTAGAGCTGCACGTGCAGCCGCGCCTCGTCCACCTCGAAGAACCTGCGCAGCCAGGTGCAGAACAGCCTGATCATCCGAGGATCGCTATTGGCGAACCTCACCCTGCCATCGGTTTTCGACCCCTCGCCGGCGTACAGCGCCACCCCGGCGATGTAGAGGTCCCGATCGTCCATCTCACCGATGCGCTCACAACCTTCGAGCAAGAGCGCCTCGATCTCTGCCTCCTTGCGCACCTTCCACGGGTGCGGCGCCCGGTGCAGCCCCGGCTGGCGCGGTTTCGGCACGAACTCCACGTCGCGCACCCAGAGGCTCACCGAGCTCTTGGCCACGCCGAGCTCCTCGGCGATCTCCTGGAGGGTCCACGACTGCGCCCGCAGCGCGCGGGCCCGCTCCTGGTCGGCGGTCTTGCCCCGGTAGCCCATGGCTCGATCATCCCCAGGGGGTGCGACAGCGAGCGACGGGGTAGAACGGGGTCATGAGATTCCGAACAGGCCTGATCATCGGTGGCGCCGTCGGGTACTACCTCGGCGCCAGGGCGGGCCGGCAGCGGTACGAGCAGATCAACCGCCTCATCCAGCGGGTCACCGATTCGGGACCGGTGCAGTCCGCCGCCACCCGGGTGCGGACGGCCACCGGGCGCGAAGGATCGCTCACCGACGACCCCACGCTCGACCTGCTGCAGCCCGAGTGGACGAACTGACCGCAGGTCCCGGCTACTCGCCGTCGAGGTAGTCCCGCAGCTTCTGGCTGCGGTGGGGGTGGCGCAGCTTCGCCAGCGTCTTCGACTCGATCTGGCGGATGCGCTCGCGGGTCACACCGAACTCGCGGCCCACCTCCTCGAGGGTGCGGGGCTGGCCGTCGTCGAGGCCGAAGCGCAGGCGCACCACCTGCTTCTCGCGGTCGTTCAGCTCGTCGAGGGCCTCGATGACCGCGTCGCCGAGCATCTTACGGGCCGCCGCCTCGGCCGGCGCCTCGGCGTGCTGGTCCTCGATGAAGTCACCCAGGTTCGAGTCGTCCTCCTCCCCCACCGGCGAGTCGAGCGACAGCGGGTCCTGGCTGATCTGGCGGATCTCGCGCACCCGTTGCGGGCTCATGTCCACCTTCTCCGCGAGCTCCTCGATGGTGGGCTCGCGCTCGAGCTCCTGCATCATCTGGCGCTGCACCCGGTACACCTTGTTGATCGACTCCACCATGTGCACGGGGATCCGGATCGTGCGGGCCTGGTCGGCGATGGCGCGGGTGATGGCCTGGCGGATCCACCACGTGGCGTAGGTGGAGAACTTGAAGCCCTTGGTGTAGTCGAACTTCTCCACGGCGCGGA
>CAZWMT010000030.1:0-72756 GCA_964635055.1 uncultured Microthrixaceae bacterium
ACCACCTTCATCAGGAACCGGTCGCGCTGGGCCTCGGGCAGCGGGTAGACGCCCTCGGACTCGATCGGGTTCTGGGTGGCCAGCACCAGGAACGGGTCGGGTGCCGGGAAGGTCTGGCCGCCGATCGACACCTGGTGCTCGGCCATCACCTCGAGCAGGGCCGACTGCACCTTGGCCGGGGCCCGGTTGATCTCGTCGGCCAGCACGAAGTTCGCGAATATCGGCCCCAGCTCGACGTCGAACTGCTCGCTGGAGGACCGGTAGATGCGGGTGCCGATGATGTCGGAGGGCAGGAGGTCGGGGGTGAACTGCAGGCGGGTGAACGAGCAGCCCGACACGGTGGCCAGGGTCTCGATGGCCAGGGTCTTGGCCAGTCCGGGCACGCCCTCGAGCAGGCAGTGGCCGCGGGCCAACAGGCACACGACCATCCGCTCGAGGGCCCGCTCCTGACCGACGATCACCTTCTTCACCTCGAAGATCGCCATCTCGAGCAGCTGCGCGGTCTTGGCCGCGGCCTGCAGCGCCTCCTCGGGGGATGTGGTGGGCGCGGCGCCGGTGGTGGAGGGGGCGTCGGCGGTGGGGGCGTCGGCGGTGGGGGCGTCGGCGGGCGACACGTCGGGGGAGGGGTCCATCGGGGCGCTCCTGTCGGTTCGAACCTGCGTCACCCTAAAGGGTGTCGTCCTCCTGGCATCGTCAGGCGGACCGGTGGGCGGCGCGGCCTGGTGGGGCGGGGCCCGGGCCCGGGTGGCACGATGGTTACGTGGGGGTGACGAGCGGGCGAGGGGCCCGTGAGCTGGACGTGAAGGAGGCCGGTCGGCACGCGGGCGCGGATCGCGATCTCGCCGCCGCGGCCGTGTCGGCGCTCGGTCTGGGCGCGGTAGCGGTCGTGGAGCGGCTGGGCGGCATGACCAACCGCAACTTCCGGGTGGTCGCCGACGCCGGCACCGTCCACGTGCGCCTGCCCGGCGCCGGCACCGAGGCCTACATCGACCGCGCGGTCGAGGCGCACAACGCTCGGCGGGCCGCCGACCTGGGGCTGAACTGCGAGGTGCTGCACCTCGGCGCCGACGGCACCATGGTGTGCACCTTCGTGGAGGGCGAGGTGCTCGCGCCCGACCGTTTGGCGGCGGCGCCGGGTCGGATCGAGCAGGCGGCCCGTCTCCTGTGGCGGCTGCACACCGGGGCCGGTCCCTTCGCCGGCCGGTTCGACCCGTTGACGATGATCGAGCGCCACCGCGCCGCGCTGGTCGACGTACCGGACGGTGTCGACCACCTGATCGGCGAGGTCGGTGCCTTCGACCTCGACGGGGCGCTGGCGCCCTGCCACAACGACCCCTGGGCGATGAACTTCGTGTGGTGCGACACCCGGGTCGTGCTGGTCGACTGGGAGTACTCGGGCATGAACGACCCGGCGTGGGACCTCGCCCACCTGTCGGTCGAGTCGGGGCTGAACGCCGACGACCACGATCGACTGCTGTGGGCGTACTGCGGTGGCCGGCCGCCGGCCGAGCTGCGGCGGCGGGTGGACGTGCTGCGGGGTGTCACCGACGTGGTGTGGGGGCTCTGGGCGCTGGTGCAGCACACCGATGGCAACGGGGCGACCGACTTCCCCACCTACGCCGCCGATCGCTTCGAGCGCGCTCCCACCTGGTGGTAGTCCCGCGGGCACGGTCGCCGATCCCGGCCGTCGCCGCCGATAGGGTCGGCCCCCGACCAGCGTTCGCTCGATGACCCCGGTCAGCGTCGCTCGACGCCGTCCTCGGTGATGTAGGCGGTGACCAGCGCCGCCGGCGTGACGTCGAAGGCCCGGTTCTGGGCGTGGACGGTGGCCGGCGCGATGCGCACGCCGGCCAACTCGAGCACCTCGTCCTCGTTGCGCAGCTCGATGGGGATCGACGCGCCGTCGGGGGTCTGGTCGTCGAACGTGGACTTCGGCGCGGCGACGTAGAACGGCACGCCGTGGTGGTGGGCCAGCACGGCCACGTTGTAGGTGCCGATCTTGTTGGCCACGTCGCCGTTGGCGGCGATGCGGTCGGCGCCCACCACCACCAGGTCCACGTCGCCGGACGCCATCAGCGAGCCCGACATCACGTCGGGCACGAGCGTGCAGGGGATCCCCAGCCGGTCGAGCTCCCACGAGGTGAGCCGGGCACCCTGGAGGAGGGGCCTGGTCTCGTCCACCCACACCGACGGCGCCCGGCCGGCCTCGTGGGCCGAGCGGATGACGCCCAGGGCGGTGCCCCAACCCACGCAGGCCAGCGCGCCGGCGTTGCAGTGGGTGAGCACGCGTCCGCCCTCGGGCACGAGCTCGGCGCCGTGGGCGCCCAGGGCCTCGTTGCGGGCCACGTCGTCGGCGGCCAGCCGCACGGCCTCGGCCACCGGGTCGTCGGCCGCCAGGGCCATGTCCACGCCCCAACCCAGGTTCACCGCCGTCGGGCGGGTGGCCCGGACGGTCGCCGCGGCCTCGTCGATGTCGAGCTCCAGCGCCGCCGCCAACGCGACCCCCATGGCGCCGGCCGCGCCCAGCGCGGGGGCGCCCCGCACCGCCAGGGTGGCGATGTACTCGCACAGCTCGGGGATCGTCCGCGCCGTCACCACCTTCAGCTCGCCGGGCAGCAGTCGCTGGTCGATGAGCTCGATGTGGGCGTCGGCGCCGACGGTGGCCAGCGTGTCGCCGCCGATCCACTCGATCGTCGGCGGGATGGGGGATGGGGAGGTCACGGGCTCGTTTTACCCTGGCGTTACAGGTCGCGCCGCTACCGTCGGGTGTGATGCGCGTGCTGGTGGTGGACGACGAAGTCGATCTGGCCGAGGCCGTGGCCCTGGGGCTGCGCCGGGACGGGTACGCGGTCGACGTGGCGTTCGGTGGCCGGGAGGCGGTCGACAAGCTGCGGCTGAACGCCTACGACCTGGTGTGCCTCGACCTCACCATGGGTGACCTCGACGGCCTGGAGGTGTGTCGGTGGATCAAGGGCCCCGATGGGCCCGACACGTCCCCACGGGTGCTGATGCTCACCGCTCGGGACAGCCTCGGTGATCGGGTCGCCGGTCTCGACGAGGGGGCCGACGACTACCTGGTGAAGCCCTTCGCCTTCGACGAGCTGCGAGCGCGCGTGCGCTCGCTGCTGCGCCGCGAGGCTGCCCGCAGCGGGTCGGTCCTCACCGTCGGCGACCTGGAGTTGAACGACGCCCGCCACGAGGCCCGCCGGGCCGGCACCCTGCTCGAGCTGACCGCCAAGGAGTTCGCGTTGCTGCGCTACTTCATGGCCCACGCCGGCCAGGTGCTGTCGCAGGAAGACCTGCTCGAGCACGTGTGGGACGAGCACGCCGACCCGTTCACCAACACCGTGCGGGTCACCGTGGGCACGCTGCGGCGCAAGCTGGAGCGAGCCGCCGACGATGGCTCCGCACCCATCGAGACGGTGATCGGCAGGGGCTACCGGCTGATCGAGCCCGGCCCGTGAGCACGTGATGGGCTCGATCCGCGTCCGCCTCACGCTGCTCTACTCGGTGCTGCTGTTCGGCCTGGCCGCCCTCGTCGTGGCCGGCGTGTACGTGGCGCTGTCGCGCACCCTGGACGACGAGCCCGTGTCGCGCACCATCAACGTCACCAGGCTCATGGTCGATCCGTCGGGGCGGGTCATCCGCGAGGAGCAGCCGGTACGGGCCCAGATCAGTGGGCTCGAGCACCTGATCAACGAGCGGGCGCTCGAGCAGCTGCGCAACTACTCCTTCGGGGCCCTCGGCGTGCTGTTCGTGGCCAGCCTGGGCGTGGGGTGGTTCGTGGCCGGCCGGGTGCTGCGCCCGATCGGCCACATCACCGACGTGGCCAACGAGATCCAGGCGACCGACCTGTCACGGCGCATCGACCTGAAGGGTCCCGACGACGAGTTGAAGCAGCTGGCCGACACCTTCGACGCGATGCTGGGGCGCCTCGACGCGGCCTTCGAAGCACAGCGCCGCTTCATCCAGGACACCTCGCACGAGCTGCGCAACCCGCTGGCGGTGATCCGCACCAACCTCGACGTGGCGCTCAGCGACCCCGAGGCCAGTGTGGACGACCTGCGCGACGCGGGCACCGTCGTCCAGCGCACCGTCGATCGCCTCACCCACCTCGTCGACGACCTGCTCCAGTTCGCCCGGCACGGTGCCCCGACATTCGCCCACGAGCCGGTCGACCTGGCCGACGTGGTCACGGAGGTGGCCGCCGAGTTCTCCGGCCCCGCCGACGAGCGCCACCTCACCATCGAGGCGGTGGCACCGCAGGGCCTCTGGGTGATCGGCGATCGGGTGGCGTTGCGTCAGGCGTTGCACAACCTGGTGGGCAACGCGGTCCGGCTGGCTCCCGAAGCGACGACCGTGCGCCTGGCCGCGGGGAACGACCGCGGCTGGACCTGGATGGCCGTCGAGGACCAGGGCCCGGGCATCCCCGAGGCTGAGCGCGACCTGGTGTTCCAGCGCTTCTGGCGCAAGAGCAGGGACGGCGGCGACGGCGAGCGGGGAAGCGGCCTCGGCCTCACCATCGTGCGCCAGGTGGCCGAAGGTCACAACGGCGAGGTGCGCCTGGCGTCCGAGGAGGGCCGGGGCTCGACCTTCTCGCTCTGGCTGCCGGCGGCGCCCGCCGACCGCGTGCCCACCGACCGCGTGCCGGCCGACCGCGTGCCGGCCGACCGCGTGCCGGCCGACCAAGGGCCGACCGCCGCGGTCGGGTCGCAGTCCGACTGAGCGCACTTATCCTGGCTTTCGGGCGCTCTTACGCCCCCTTTAGGGCTCGTGGTGCACCGTGTGGTCATCAGCCCCACAGAGGGTCATCAGCCCTGAAGAGGAACGAGGAAACATGTCCAACCCCTGGCCCCCCGATCCGACGGCACCGCCCCTCGATCCCGGTGCCGCGCCGGCTGCCCCGCCCTACGCCTACCAGCCGGCACCGCCCTATGGACCCCCGACCACCCCCGGCCAGCCCCCCGCGGGAGGGCCACCGCTGCCTCCTCCGCCTGCGGCGCCGAGCGCCAGGCCGCCCCGTCGCGGTCCCTGGTTCTTCGTGCTCGGCCTCGTCGCCGTGCTCGCCCTCATCGCCGCGGGCTTCGGTCTCGGCAAGGTGGTCAGCGACAGCAGCGACGACAACGCCTCGGGCTCGTCGCCCAGCCCCGTGCCGACGTCCGACATCAGCCAGGACCGGCCCGCCGACCCCGCCCCCATCGAGGGCAACGGCGACGAGCCCATCGCCGACGTGGCCGCCGCGGTCGCGCCCACGGTCGTGCAGATCGAGACCCAGGAAGGCCTGGGCTCGGGCTTCGTGTACGACGAGTCGGGCCTCATCCTCACCGCCGCCCACGTGGTGGGCACCGCCGACCAGGTCAACGTCCGCCTGGCCGACGGCACGCTGCTCGACGGCCAGGTGCTGGGCGCCGACGACGGCGTCGACGTGGCCGTCGTGAAGGTCGATCCTGCCGACGCCGACCTGCAGGTGGCCGCCCTGGCCACGGGTGTGCCGGTGCAGGTGGGCCAGACCGCCGTGGCCGTGGGTAGCCCCTTCGGCCTCGACCAGACCGTCACCGCCGGCATCGTGAGCGCCGTCGACCGGTCGTTCCCCACCAGCACCGGTGTGGTGAACGTCATCCAGACCGACGCCCCCATCAACTCGGGCAACTCGGGCGGTGCGCTGGCCGATCGCCAGGGCCGCATCATCGGCATCAACGACGCCATCCTCACCGACGGCGCCAGCACCGGGAACGTGGGCGTCGGCTTCGCCATCCCGATCGACACCGCCTTCGCCGCCGCCGAGCAACTGGCCCAGGGCCTGCCGGTGCAGTTCGGCTTCCTGGGCGTCGAGAGCCGGCCCGCCACCTCCGGTGACGCCGGTGCCCAGATCGTCAGCGTCAGCGCCGGCAGCCCCGCCGAGGACGCCGGCATCCAGGAGGGCGACCTGATCACCCAGGTCGGTGACGACGACGTCCAGTCCAACACCGACCTGGCCGCCGCCATCCGTGCCCACCAGCCGGGCGATCAGGTGACCATCACCCTGGTGCGCGGCGGGGACGAGGTGACCGTCACCGCCACGCTGGTCAGCGCCGACGACCAGTAGCCCTGCGCTCCACCGTCCCGGCCCACCGTGGCCGGGACGGGCAACTCATCCTCCACACCGGCCACACCGGGGACGCCTCCACCGCCGTCCCCGGTGTGGCGCGTGGGCCCCCCCTCGCGGAGGTCCTCGGCTCCTGGGCGGCGGGCAGGGCGGCGACGGTGACCCGACCCCGGGTGGGGACCGGGTTCGGCCGAGTGAGACACCGAGCGCCCTCCTAGAGTCTGGGCCTCATGGAATTCCTGATCATCGCCCTCGTCACGCTCCTCCTGTTGGGTGGTGTGGCCACCTACGTCGCCACCCGCGGCCGCCGCCAACTCCCCGGCCCCACCCCGTCCGCGGCGGTGGGTCCCGCCCCCGAGGCGCCCACGGCGGCGCCGAGTGCCGCGGCCCCCACCCTCGCCCCCAGTCGCTGGCGGGACCGCCTCGGCAAGGCCCGTGGTGCGCTGTCGGGGGCGATCGGCTCGCTGCTGTCCCGCAGCGGCATCGACCAGGAGACGTGGGACGACCTCGAGGCCGGCCTGCTCCAGGCCGACGTGGGGGTGCCCACCACCACCGCGCTGCTCGAGCGGTTGAAGGGACAGGTCGCCGAGCAGGGCCTGACCGAGCCCGAGCAGCTGGTCGACGCGCTGAAGGACGACCTGAAGGAGCAGCTCCGGGGTGCCGACCGATCGCTCACGTACGAACCCGGTCGGCCCAACGTCTGGCTGTTCGTGGGCGTCAACGGGGTGGGCAAGACCACCACCATCGGCAAGCTGGCCAAGCGCCAGATGGGCGAGGGCCGATCGGTCATCCTGGCCGCGGGGGACACCTTCCGGGCCGCGGCGGCCGAGCAGCTCCAGCACTGGGCCGAGCGGGCCGGCGCCGACAGCGTGCGGGGCGACGAAGGTGGCGACCCCAGCTCGGTGATCTTCGACGCGGTCCAGCGGGCCGGCGCCCGGGGCATCGACCTGGTGCTGGCCGACACCGCCGGCCGCCTGCACACCAAGGTCAACCTGATGGAGGAGCTGCGCAAGGTGCGCCGCGTCGCCGACCGCGACCCGGGCACGGTCACCGAGGTGCTGCTCGTTCTCGACGCCACCACCGGCCAGAACGGCCTCACCCAGGCCCACCAGTTCACCGAGGCGGTCGACGTCACCGGCGTGGTGCTCACCAAGCTCGACGGTTCCGCCAAGGGCGGCATCGTGCTGGCCATCCAGGCCGATCTGGGCATCCCGGTGAAGCTGGTCGGTCTGGGCGAGACCGAGGACGACCTCGTCGAGTTCGACCCCGACGACTTCGTCGACGCGTTGTTCGACTAGCCCTCCTTCGTCGGGCGCCTTCGGTATCCGGTTCGCCGCCCTGGCGGCTCCGCCGACCTGCCGAGCCTCGTCTACGACTTCGCGCCGCTGCCATCGGGCACGCCCCTGCACGTGGATCTGACGGTCTACGACTTCGGCGGCAACGCCGCCTCGATCTCCGCCGACGACGTGGTGCCGTAAGGGTCGGAGGTGGCGGGCCGCCTGAGGTCGTCCCGCTGACCGCCGTCACGCGCCGGTAGGATCATCGGTTCATGTTCGACGCTCTCTCCGACCGCTTCGATGGCATCTTCACGCGCCTGCGGGGCCGCGGCCGCCTCAGTGACGCCGACGTCGACGAGGTGCTCCGTGAGATCCGGGTGGCCCTGCTCGAGGCCGACGTCAACGTCGGCGTGGTCAAGGGCCTCGTCGAGCGCATCCGCGAGCGGTGCGTCGGCGAGGAGCTGAGCAAGAGCCTCACGCCGGCCCAACAGGTCATCAAGATCGTCCACGAGGAGCTCATCACCACCCTCGGCGGCGAGACCATGAAGGTCACGTTCGCGTCGAAGCCACCCACCGTGGTGCTGATGGCAGGGCTCCAGGGCTCCGGCAAGACGACCACCTCGGCCAAGCTGGCCCGGTGGTTCAAGCAGCAGGGCCGCAACCCGCTGCTCGTCGCCGCCGACCTCCAGCGGCCCGCGGCCATCGAGCAGTTGCGCACGCTGGCCGGCCAGATCGACGTGCCCGTGTTCGCCGGCGAGCCCGGGGGCAACCCGGTCAAGGTGGCCAAGCGCTGCCTCAAGGAGGCGCGCTCGCTCGGCCGGGACGTGGTCATCGTCGACACCGCCGGCCGCTTGGCCGTCGACGGCGAGATGATGCAGCAGGTCCGCGACATCTCGGGCGCGATCGACCCGCACTACACCTTCCTCGTCGTCGACGCGATGACCGGCCAGGACGCGGTCGCCACCGCCGAGGCGTTCCATCACACGCTGTCGCTCGACGGGGTGATCCTCACCAAGCTCGACGGCGACGCCCGTGGCGGCGCCGCCCTGTCGGTGAAGGAGGTCGTGGGCAAGCCCATCGCCTTCGCCTCCACCGGTGAGAAGCTGGCCGACTTCGACCTGTTCCACCCCGACCGCCTGGCCGGGCGCATCCTGGGCATGGGCGACGTCCTCACCCTGATCGAGAAGGCCGAGGAGGTCTACGACCAGGAGGAGGCCGAGAAGGCCGCGGCCAAGCTGTTCGAGGGCCAGTTCACCCTCGACGACTTCCTCGAGCAGATGCAGCAGATCCGCAAGATGGGCCCGCTCTCCAACCTCATGGGGATGATGCCCGGCATCCCGAAGGAGATGAAGGACGCCGAGATCGACGAGCGGGAGATCGACCGCCTCGAGGCGATCATCCGCTCGATGACCACCGAGGAACGGGTGAACCCCGTCATCATCGACGGCTCGCGGCGCCGACGCATCGCCGACGGCAGCGGCACCTCGCCCAACGAGGTGACCCAGCTCGTGAAGCAATTCCGCGAGATGCAGAAGATGATGAAGAAGATGGGTGGGATGGGCGCCATGGGCGGCCGCCGGGGCAAAAAGGCGAAGAAGGGCGGCAAGGGCCGCACCACTCCGCCGGCGGCCCTTCCGAGCCAGCCCAAGGTGCCGTTGCGCCTCCCGGGTTTGAATTGACGGAGGCCGACGGCATTCAATGGTGTGTTCGCCGGACGCGGGTCACCTCCGAACCCACTGACGACCCGCCGACCGACCAAGCGACACCCCGACTTTCGTACAGAAGCATCCCAACGAGTACCGACAGGAAGACACGAACGTGGCCGTAAGACTCCGCCTCATGCGGATGGGTAAGAAGAAGCAGCCGACCTACCGGATCGTGGCGGCCGATGCCCGTTCGCCCCGCAACGGGCGTTTCATCGAGATCGTGGGCACCTACGACCCCCGCCCCGACCCCTCCGAGATCAAGGTCGACAACGACAAGGCCGTGGACTGGCTGCGCAAGGGCGCCCAGCCCACCGAGCGCGTCGAGAAGCTGCTGAAGGTCTCGGGCGCCTGGGACGAGTTCAAGGGCACCGCTCCTGCCGCCCCTGCAGCCGCTGAGAGCGACGCATGAGCGACGACACCTACGACGACACGTACGCGGACGACGCCGAGGCACCCGACGAGGTGGACCCGAACCGGGTGGACGACGCCGACCTCGACGATGACGACGACGAGGGCGACGACGACGCCGACTCGGCCAACACCATCACCGCGGCCAGCGCCCGGTCGGTGCTCGAGTACCTGGCGCGAGCGGTGGTCGACGACCCCGACGGTGTCGAGGTCGAGGTCGAGGAAGGCCGACCGGTGACCCTCTCCGTGCACGTGTCCGACGGCGACATGGGCCGGGTGATCGGCAAGCGGGGCCGGGTGGCCAACGCCATCCGCACCGTGGTGCGGGCGGCCGCCGCCCGTGACGGCGTCGAGGTCGACGTCGAGTTCGTCGACTGACGCACTCGCACACGTGACCCTCCTCGAGGTGGGCCGGGTCGCCAAGGCCCACGGCCTGCGCGGAGAGGTCATCGTCAGCCTCAGCACCGATCGCACCGAGCGCCTCGACCCGGGAACGGTGCTGTCGAGCGACGCCGGCGACCTGACCGTGGTCACCGCGCATCCGCACCAGCACCGCTTCATCGTCCAGTTCGACGGCGTGTACTCGCGCGAGGCGGCCGAGGCCCTGCACGGCGTGGTCCTGCGGGCCGAGCCCCTCGATGATCCCGACGCGCTCTTCGTGCACGAGCTGATCGGCATGCGGGTGCTCGACACGGCCGGCGCCGAGCTGGGCGTGGTCGAGTCCATCGAGCAGAACCCCGCCAGCAACCTGCTGGTGCTCGAGTCGGGGGGGCTGATCCCACTGCGCTTCCTCGTCGAGCGCCGCGACGACTCACTGATCGTGCAGATCCCCGAAGGCCTCCTCGACCTGTAGCCACCTACGGTGAGCGAGGGACGAGCGAGCCATGACGGAGCGATGAGGCGTCAGCCGAAGAGCCAGGAAGCAGGCACGGTGAGCGAGGGACGAGCGAGCCATGACGGTGCGATGAGGCGTCAGCCGAAGAGCGATCAAGCATGAGGATCGACGTCTTCACGATCTTCCCGGACATGGTGGGCGACTTCGCCGGCCGCAGCCTGCTGGGCAAGGCCGCAGGCGAGGGGTTGCTGGACATCCGGGTGCACGACCTGCGCTCGACCACGACCGATCCGCACCGCTCGGTGGATGACGCCCCCTACGGCGGCGGCGCCGGCATGGTGCTGATGGCCGAGCCGCTCTTCGGTGCGGTCGAGGCCGTGGCGCCGCCGCGGCCGCTGTTCCTGCTCGGCCCCGGTGGCCGCCGCTTCGACCAGGACATGGCGCGAGAGCTGGCGTCGCTGGACGGCTTCTCGCTGCTGTGTGGCCGTTACGAGGGGGTGGACGAGCGGGTGCGCACGGCGCTGGTGGACGGCGAGGTCTCGGTGGGGGACTACGTGCTGGCCGGCGGCGAGGTGGCGTCGATGGTCGTCCTCGAAGCCGTCGGTCGGCTGGTGCCCGGGGTCATGGGCAACGACGCCTCGGCCGACGACGAGTCGTTCAGCGACGGCCTGCTCGAGTACCCCCAGTACACCCGGCCGGCCGAGTTCCGGGGCATGGCCGTGCCCGGTGTGCTGCGATCTGGCGACCACGCCCGGGTGGCCCGCTGGCGGCGGGCGCAGGCGCTCTTGCGCACCGCGACGCACCGTCCGGACCTGCTCGCGGCCCGAGGCGGGCTGTCGCGTGCCGACGAGGAGCTGCTCGACGAGTTCGGTCTCGGTGTTGGCCCGGGCGACGGCCCTCACGTATCCTGAACGATCCGGCGAAGCCTGCTCGTCGCCCCACCTTCCCCCTCACGGAAACTCCCCACGCCAGGAGCGTGTAGCGCAATGAACTCCACCGACCTCGTCGATCACGCCAGCCTGCGTGACGACATCCCCGATTTCGCCGCCGGCGACACCCTCAAGGTGCACGTCCGCGTCGTCGAGGGCACCCGTGAGCGTGTTCAGATCTTCCAGGGCGTCGTCATCCGGCGCCAGGGCTCGGGCATCCGCGAGACCTTCACCGTCCGCAAGGTGAGCTTCGGCGTCGGTGTCGAGCGGACCTTCCCCGTCCACTCGCCGATCATCGCCAAGATCGAGGTCCACACCCGCGGCGACGTCCGCCGGGCCAAGCTGTACTACCTGCGCGACCGCGTCGGGAAGGCCGCGAAGGTCAAGGAAAAGCGCGACTACTGAGTCGATGACCCGCCAACGCCTCGACCTCGGGGCTGCCGGCGAGGCTGCGGTCGCGGACTGGTACCGCACCAACGGGTACGAGGTGGTCGAGACCAACTGGCGCTGTCGCCAGGGTGAGCTCGACCTGATCGTGCGCAAGGGCCGCATCCTCGTGTTCTGCGAGGTCAAGACCCGCAGCACCGACGCCTTCGGTGTGCCCGCCGAGGCCGTCACCCGCGACAAGCGTGACCGTATCCGCCGTCTCGCCGCCAGCTACCTCGAGGACGCCCCGTTCCGCGCCCGCGAGGTGCGCTTCGATGTCGCTTCCGTGCTCGACGGCCAGATCGAGGTCATCGAAGCGGCGTTCTGAGCGCGGCCATCGGTGCCGACGTCTCGTCGACCTGGACTCCCTGCCGCTCCCCTTCGCCGAGCAGGTCTGAGGCCGCTGCCCGCCGCCCGCGGCTAGTGCCGCGGGCGACGGGTGGCCCGCTTGTTCCAACAGGCGCGATGCCAGTGGCGGCGCAGGTCTGGGGCGTCGTGGGGGACGGCCACCATGTGGCCCATCCCCGCGGGGATGTCCCGGTTGCAGCCCGGACACAGATAGACCTTGGTGGCCTGGTAGGGCTGCACGAAGCGGGTGTCCACGGCGTCGTCGGCCCAGAGGTCGGGATGGCTCACGTGTCCCGCTCCTGGCTCGTTCCTCGGCGGGCCGCTCGGGCCACGCCGTTGCCCGTCGGGGTCACGGTGGCGTTCCCCTCAGCCCAGGAAGGCCCACGCCACGAGCGCGGCACACACCAGGAGCGCGACGACGACCATGACGTAGTCGCTCGTGCGTCGGACCTGCTTGCGGGTGGCGTCGAACCCCATGTCCGCATTGTGCCCGGGATTCCTGTCACACCCCCTCGTTAGGTTCGACCCATCGCTTCGGCGGCCGGCGTCACGGCCCCTCCCACACTCGCTACGCAGGGAGGGTCCGCCATGCTCGCCATCGTCTCGTCCGCCACCGTGCTCGGGGTCGACGGTCGCCCCGTCACCGTCGAGGTGCACGTCTCCAGCGGGCTGCCCGCCTTCACCATCGTGGGTCTGCCCGACACCGCCTGCCGCGAGGCGCGCGACCGGGTTCGGGCCGCGATCCTGTCCACCGAGTTCCAGTGGCCGATGCGCAGGATCACCGTGAACCTGGCCCCGTCGGGATTGCGCAAGGTCGGGTCGGGCCTCGACCTGGCCATCGCCATCGGTGTGCTCTTGGCCTCCGAGCAGCTCGAGGACGTGTCGGTGGAGGGCCTCGGGTTCCTCGGCGAGCTCGGGCTCGACGGTGCGCTGCGGCCCGTTCCGGGCATGGTGTCGCTGGCCGAGGCGCTGCCCGGCGAGGTGGCGGTGGTGCCCGCCGCCGCGGCAGCCGAGGCCCGTCTGGTGGCCAAGCACCAGGTGCGCCCGGTCACGTGCCTGCGCGAGGTCGTGCTGGCGCTGTTGGCCGAGGCACCCTGGCCCGACGAGCCACCGGCCCCGGGGCCGGTCCCACCGGCGCCCGAGCCCGACCTCGCCGACGTGCGGGGCCAACCCGTCGCCCGCCTCGCCCTCGAGGTGTCGGCCGCCGGCCAGCATCACCTCCTCATGGTGGGGCCGCCCGGCTCGGGCAAGACCATGCTCGCCCGTCGGCTCCCCGGTCTGTTGCCGCGGCTCGAGCAGCACCATGCCCTCGAGGCCACCCGCATCCACTCGGCGGCCGGCATCCCCTTGCAGGCCGACACCCTGATCTGGCGGCCGCCGCTGCGGGCGCCGCACCACGGCGCCTCGCCGGTGTCGATCATCGGCGGCGGTACCGCGGTCATGCGTCCGGGTGAAGTGTCGTTGGCCCATCGTGGCGTGCTGTTCCTGGACGAGATGGGCGAGTTCGCGCCGCAGGTGCTCGACACGCTGCGCCAGCCGTTGGAGGAGGGCGAGGTGCGGGTGTCCCGCGCCAAGGCCAGCGCCACGTTCCCGGCCCGCTTCCTGCTGGTCGGGGCCATGAACCCATGCCCGTGCGGCGAGGGCTCGGCCCCGGGTGCGTGCATCTGCTCCGACGCGGCGCGGGCCCGCTACCGCCGGCGGCTCTCGGGACCTCTGCTCGACCGGTTCGACCTGCGGGTCGAGGTGCTGCGCCCCGACGTGGACGACCTGTTGCGCGGCTCGCCGGGGGAGAGCAGCGCGGTGGTCGCCGAGCGGGTGCACGAGGCCCGGGAGCGGGCCCACGGCCGGGGGGTCGGGGCCAACGCCGAGTTGACGCCGGCCGCGCTCGACGAGGTGGCGCCGCTGT
This sequence comes from uncultured Microthrixaceae bacterium, assembly GCA_964635055.1. Classification (GTDB taxonomy): domain Bacteria; phylum Actinomycetota; class Acidimicrobiia; order Acidimicrobiales; family DATDAH01; genus JAEUJM01. Next base: position 13,921 of record CAZWMT010000030.1, read on the forward strand.
CCGACGGCGCCGCGCTGCTCGTCGAGCAGGCCCTCCGTTCCGGCCGCTTGTCGGCCCGGGGCCTGCAACGGGTGCGACGGGTGGCGCTGACCCTGGCCGACTTGTGGGGCCGTCACGGCCCGCTCGGATCCGACCAGATCGCCCTGGCCCTCAGCCTCCGGGCCGAGCCGGCGGCCTTCTGCCGTGGCTGAGCCCGGGGGCGCGGTGGGGGTACCGAGGCCGCCCGCCGGACCGCGGGCCGACACCGGCGACGAGCAGGTCGCGACCCCTCGCTCGCGTGCTGCCGCCGTCATCGACGACACGGCCGCAACGGACCGGGGACCTGGTCAGCCGGGCTCGGTGAGCGGACCGCCGCTCGAGGCCTACGGAGCCGCCCTGGCGTCGCTGCCCGGGATGGGCCCGGCCCGGCTGACCGCGCTGGCTCGGTCGTGGCCGTTGGCCGAGGCCTGGGATCGTGTGCTGGCGGGCTCGGTCACCGCGTCGGACCTGGTGGTGCGGGCGCTCGGCGGCGATGGCGCCACCCTGCCCGCACGCTGGTCGGCCACGGCGCGACGAATCGACCCTGGCGACTGTCTCGCCGCCCACCAGCAGGCCGGCATCGGCGTGTCGGTCCTGGGGGCGCGGTCGTACCCACCGGCGCTGGTCGACGACGTCGAGGCGCCGGTCGTGCTCTTCCACCGGGGCCGGCCTGACCTCCTGGCGGGCCCCCGTGTGGCGATCGTCGGCACCCGGCGCTGCACCTTCTACGGGCGCGACGTCGCCCGGGCCATGGGCCATGATCTGGCCGCCGCAGGGGTGCGGGTGGTGTCCGGGCTGGCGCTGGGCATCGACGGGGCCGCCCACGAGGGCGCCCTCTCCGCCGTGGCGGCGCCACCCGTGGCGGTGGTGGGCAGCGGCCTCGACGTGGTCTACCCCCGGCGCCACGTCGACCTCTGGCGTCGCGTGGAGGAGGCGGGTGTGGTGCTGTCCGAGGCGCCGCTGGCCGCGGCCCCCGAACGGTGGCGCTTCCCCTCCCGCAACCGCCTGTTGGCGGCGCTGGCTGACATCGTCGTGGTGGTCGAGTCCCACAGCAAGGGCGGCTCGATGTACACCGTCGACGAGGCCCTGGCACGCGACGTCACGGTCATGGCGGTGCCCGGTCCGGTCCACGCCGCGGCCTCTCGGGGCTGCAACCAGCTCCTCGTCGACAACATGCCGGCGGCGCGAGACGCCGCCGACGTGCTGTCCATGCTGGGGTTGTCGGCCGCGGCGGTCACCCGGGGCCGCACCGAAGATCGCCGCCCCGCCCCGACCCCCGCCCAAGCGGTGGTGCTCGAGTCGTTCGCGTGGCAACCCGCCGCCCTCGAGCAGTTGGCGATTCGCACCGGCATGGCGCTCGGCGACCTGGCCGAAGCGCTTCAGGTGCTCGAAGCCGGCGGCTGGATCGAGGGCAACGGCGGCTGGTACGAGCGGGTCGCCCGCGCCGACCGATGACCGGGATCCGCAGGTCCACCGAACTCAGCGCAGAATCCGGCGTGGCGCGCCGGAACGTGCGCCAGGTTCGGGCGCTTCGGTTGGGTCCCACCTGCGCCGGATCGGAGCAGGTCGGCGGCTGCTCAGTCGATGCGGGCGATCTTCTTGGTGTACGCCAGCGCCCGTCGCGAGTCGTACGACCTCAGGATCTGCATCTTCTCGGCCTCGATCGAGCCCTCGGCGTGCACGGCCAGCACGGCGTGGTAGCCGCCCAGGTCGCGGGCGGTCAGGTCGCTGATCACGTGCATCAGCCGCAACCGGTGCTCGGCCGACCCCGCGCCCTGGAAGTACTTCTCGAGCACCGGCCGCACCTCGGGGCTGTCCCAGTCGTCGCCGCCCGGACCCGTCACCAGCAGGCCGCCGGCGCAGTCCTGCACCCACTCGAGGGCCTGGTGGTAGCCGCTGGCGAAGGTGAACTTGGCCATGTTGGTGGTCATCGGGTCGGGGTAGGCGATGCCGTCCTCCACCTTGGCCCGAAGCGCGGCCATCTCGGTGAGCGCCCGCACCGTCTCCGAGTACGAGATCAGATGGGTGAGCTTGTCGCGGATGTGGCCCGCCTTGCCCACGCCGTTCAGCTCGGCGATGAGCGCCGACGCGCCCACGAAGGCGTCGAGCAGCGGCAGCTTGTAGGACACCGCGGTGAACCGGTGGTACTCCACGAAGGTGAGCGCCACCGCGCCCGCCAACTCGGGCTCGCGGCACAGGAACACCCGGTCCCAGGGCACGAACACGTCGTTGAACACGGTGAGGGTCTCGAGCAGCTTGTGGTTGCTCGACAGCGGGAACTCGAACTCGTTGTGCTCGCGGCCCGAGTACGACGACACGTACAGCTCGAGACCCGGGGTGTTGACCGGGATCGCGAAGGCCACCGCGTAGTCCGCGTCCTCGGCGCTCATGGCCCGGGTGGGCAACACGATCAGCTCGTCGGCGTTGGCGCTGCTGGTGGTGTGGCACTTGGCGCCCCGCACCACGATGCCGTCGTCGTTCTCGGACACCACGTGCACGTACAGGTCGGGGTCGGCCTGCTTGCTCGGGCCCAGCGAGCGGTCGCCCTTCACGTCGGTCTGGGCCACCGCCACGGCCAGGTCGTTGTCGCGGCAGTGGTCGTGGAAGGCCTGCACCTTGTCGCGGGCCTCGCCCGTCAGCTTGCGCAGCAGCGCGAACGTGGCGTCGGTGCCGATCTCCTTGATCAGCGTCACCACGGTGCCGCCCTCGGCCGTGCTGGCGTCGATCAGGCGCATGCGCGCCAACAGGTCGTCGGCGTCGCGGGGGATCTTGTAGTAGGCGCTGTGCTCCTGGCCCGTGTCGGGGTCGGTCACCACCGCCAGCGCGCGGAACGTGGGGTCGTCCACCAGGTCGAAGTCGTGTGCCGCGTGGTCGACCGCAACGGCGAGCGCGGGCACCTCGTTGATGTCCTCGACGGGCCGGCCTCGGTAGAACAGCGCTCGCCCGTCGACCAACCCGTTGCGGTACTCATCGGCAGTGCGCAGACCCATGGGCCAACCCTAAACCGGGGGCGGTCGGGCAACCGAAGACAGCCGTGCCACCGGCGGCCCGGTTGCGGCCCGGACGGCGGGGTTAGCGTGAGGCCATGGCCTGGGACCTCGACGGCTTCTCGGCGTCACTCACGGGGGTCGCCCCGGCAACCCGCGAGGCCTACGACCGCGACCTGCGGGCCTTCACCCGCTGGACCGATCGGCTGGGCCTCGAGGGCCCCGCCGAGGTCGACCGGCGCACGTTGCGGCGCTACCTGGCCTACCTCGCCACGACAGGCAAGGCGCGCCGATCCATCGCCCGTTCGGCGTCGTCGATCCGGCGCTACTTCGGCTGGCTGCGTCTCACCGGGCGCATCGCCTCGGATCCCTCCGCAGGGCTCAGCGCGCCCAAGGGTGAGGGACGCCTGCCCCGCGTGCTCCCCGAGTCCGAGGTCAACCAGTTGCTGGACCACCCGGTGCGCACCGAGGAGGCCCCCGAGCTCGCCGCCCGAGACGCCGCCGTCGTGGAGCTCCTCTACGGGAGCGGCCTGCGGGTGGCCGAGTTGTGCGGGCTCCGGCCGTGCGACCTCGACCTCACCCAACGCCTCGTGATCGTGTGGGGCAAGGGCTCCAAGCAGCGCCGGGTGCCGCTCAGCCCCCCGGCGGTCGAGGCCTTGCAGCGCTGGCTCGAGGATGGCCGCCACGCGCTGGTCGGCCCGGACAGCCCGGACGACGCCGTCTTCCTCAACCGCCGCGGGCACCGTCTCACGCCGCGGGACGTGCGCCGCATCCTCGACCGGCGTTCGGCGACGCCCGTCCACCCCCACGCCCTGCGCCACACGTTCGCCACTCATCTTCTCGATGGAGGTGCCGATTTGCGTGCTGTGCAGGAGTTGCTCGGCCATGCCGACCTCGCCACCACGCAGCTGTACACCCACGTCAGCAAGGAACGGTTGAGAAGCGTGTTCCAGGCCACCCACCCACGAGCGTGAGACGAGCAACCCGTGTCGAATGACGGCGCCCACGTGGACGCGCTGTGGGCCAGGTACAAGGCCACCGAGGGTCGTGACGCCCGCGACCAGCTGATCCTGCACTACTCCCCGCTGGTGAAGTACGTCGCCGGCCGGGTGGGTGTCGGGCTTCCCCAGAACGTCGACCAGGCCGACCTGGTGAGCTACGGCATCTTCGGGCTGATCGACGCGATCGAGAAGTTCGACCCCGACCGTGGCTTCAAGTTCGAGACCTACGCCATCTCCCGCATCAAGGGCTCGATCCTCGACGAGCTGCGCTCGATCGACTGGGTGCCGCGGTCGGTGCGGGCCAAGGCCCGATCGCTCGAGAAGGCCTACGCCAAGCTCGAGGGGAACCTCCATCGCACGCCGACCGACGAGGAGCTGGCGAGCGAGCTGGACATGAGCGAGACGCAGTTGCAGGCGCTCCTCTCGCAGATCTCGTTCGTGGGCATGGCCGCGCTCGACGAGATGCTCGCCGGGGGCGACCGCGGCGAGTCGATCACGCTCGGCGACACGATCGCCGACTCGGGCCGCGGGCCGGTCAGCACCTACGAGGCGGAGGAGACCCGCCAGCTGTTGGCGCAGACCATCAACCGCATGCCCGAGCGCGAGAAGCTGGTGCTGACGCTCTACTACTACGAGGCCCTCACGCTCGCCGAGATCGGCGAGGTGCTCAGCGTCACCGAGAGCCGGGTCTGTCAGATCCACACCAAGGCGGTGCTCCAACTGCGGTCGCGCATGGCCGCCGCCGAACGCGAGCCGGCCTAGCCCTCCCACCCCCGCACCGGGCCGCCTGTCACCTCGGCTCGGGTGGCGACTGCCGCCGAGCATCGGGGACCCCACTCGCGCCCGCGCGGCGGTGAGGACCTACGCCTCTACGACGGCATCCCCCGTTGTGGTCCGCTGATGCCCGATGGCGGGCCTCACGTGAGGCGCACGCCGGAGAGCCGAGACAGCCATGAGCGACACACCTGGCCCCGAGGGAGCGCCCCCGACGGCAGGCATGCCCTCGGGCCATGCCGACGGCGAATGGGTGCCCGATCCGAGCGGACGCCACGAGTACCGCTATGTGGTGCACGGCCAAGAGACCGACTGGGTGAGCGATTCGGGGGTCGAGTCGCTCGACGACCACGCCGAATGGCGCCCCGACCCGACCGGCCGCCATCAATACCGCTACTTCGTCCGCGGTCAGCCCACCCCCGCCGTCAGCGACAACGGCGTGCAGGGGACCGACGCGCCCATGGCCCCGGTCGGTGGGCGCAAGATGCCGCTGTGGCCCTTCCTGGCGGGCGGCGCCGTCGTGGCGCTGGTGCTGATCGTGGTGGCCGCCGTGTTCGTCGCCCGGAACGACGACGAGACCTCGACGCCCACGACCCGGGCGGTCACGACCAGCACCGCCGGCCCCACGACCTCGGCCCCCACGACGACGTCGACGCCTGCGACGACGTCTGGCGGCGGGCGGACCGGCCCGATCAGCGTCTTCGACCTCCAGGTGGGTGACTGCATCGACACGCCGACGGGGCCGACGGTCACCGGGGTGCCGTGCGCCCAGGCCCACGACTTCGAGGTGTTCGCCCTGTTCGACGTCGCCGGCGCACCGGGGGCCGCCTATCCCGGCGACTCGACCGTCTCCGACCTGGCCAACACCGGTTGCCAGGGCGAGCGGTTCACCGAGTACATCGGCGAGGACTACGCCACCTCGTCCATCTACGCCACCTCGCTCAACCCGTCCGAGTCGACGTGGACCGACCAGGACGACCGTGAGGTGGTGTGCCTGGCCATGGCCCAGACCGGGCAACTCACCGGGTCGGTGCGCGGGATCGGCCGCTAGCGGGCATCCGCGGCGCGGGTCGGGCCGCTCGCGGTGCGGGTCGGGCCGACGCCGATCGGGCCGCGTGCTGACACCGCTGGGTCGGCACGGCCCGCGCCCTCCGTGGCCGCTCGGGGACGGTCCGGCGGGCGGTGCCGACGCCGATGACCGGCGTTATCGTCGGAGCGCTCGACCACCTCCCCCTTTCGATCGGTTCGACATGAAGGGGGACGCCGTGTCCCGCCGCCAGGCCCTCCTGCCCGCCCTGCTCCTCGCACTCACCGTGTCCGGCCTGCTCCACCCGGCGGCGCGTGCGCACGGTCAGACCTCCAGCGTCACCTATCGACCGCCCGTCGACGCGCCGGTGGTCGACCCCTTCCGCGCGCCGGCGTCGCCCTACGGGCCGGGGAACCGGGGCATCGAGTACGCCACGGTCCCCGGCACGAGCGTGCGCACCATCGCTCCCGGGACCGTCGTGTTCGCGGGGTCCGTGGCCGGCACCCGCTACGTCACGGTGCTGCACGCGGACGGCCTGCGCAGCAGCTACGGCTTCCTCGAGTCGCTGTCGGTGCCGGCAGGTGCGGTGCTGCGGGCCGGCGCCGAGGTGGGACGCGCTGGTGATCGGCTCCACCTCGGCGTGCGGCGGGGTGACGAGTATCTCGACCCCGAGACCCTGTTCGCCCAGGCGGCACCCCAGGTGCGCCTGATCCCTGTCAGTGCCTTCGACGACGCCGCCGGCGATGACGAGGCCGCATCGTCCTCTCTCGGCGCCGCGCTCGGCCTCCGTCTCGTTGCCGGCCGCCCCTAGGAGCCCGGCGGGTAAGCAGCCTGTGGGATGTCCACGCCGCCCCGGGTGGCGTTCGATGCGGTTGGATCCGTGGCGCGCGGGCCGAGCGGGGGTGCCGTGCCCGCGCAGGAAGGTCGGCGCGACGGATCACGAGTCAGGGCGTGGCCCGACGGCGTCAGACGCCGACGGCGACCCCGGCCGGGCGGGTCGTCTCGGCTGTCTGCGGGGGAGTGGCACGGGGCCGGGGGCGTCGCCACGCCAGCACGACGAGCCCGACGACGGCTCCGCCCAGCACCACCACGTGCAGCACGAGCCACTTCAGCAGCGTGGCCGGGGCGATCTCGGTGCCACCCATCAGCACGAAGCGGACGTCGCCCGATCGCAGCCACGTGTACCCGCTGATGTTGGTGCCGACCGTGACCGCGAACAGGGCGAGCTGGTCCCACGGCAACAGGTAGCCCGTGAACGACGCTGCCGGCACGGCGATGACCAATCCGACGCCGACGGCGAGCCCCCGGCCGACCTGCTCGGTCGGCCCCGTTCGCACCGCCAGCAGCACCGCCGCCGCCATCGTGGTGGCCACAGCCAGCCAGGCCGCCCATCGGTGCACCTCGCGCATGACGCTGCCGAGGGTGATGTCGCGGGACAGCGACGCGCTGACATCGGTCCAGGCGTCGGCGGCATCGGGCCGGTAGGCGAAGTACAACACCGCGCCGGTCGTCACCAGCACCGCCACCTCGACGGTCAGCAGTGCCAGCACGATCGAGCGGGCCCGGGCGACGGTCACGCGGGTCACGCTAGGTCACGAGCGTCCTGCGCCGCAGGGCTCCCGGCTGGCCGGACCGGGCGGTGTTGCCGGTAGGATCGTCAGCCGGCCGAGCGTCCGCCCGGTCGAACCACACCACAGCAGAGCTCCCCGGGTCCCCCCACGGTCGCCGCAAGGTGCAGGGCCCGGGTTCACGACCAACCGTTGGGGAAGGAGTCAGCGCGATGGCGTCTGTCGTCACCATGAAGCAGTTGCTCGAGGCCGGTGTCCACTTCGGTCACCAGACCCGCCGGTGGAACCCCAAGATGAAGCGGTTCCTGTGGGGCGAGCGCAACGGCATCTACATCATCGACCTCGAGGAGACGCTGCGGCGCATCGAGGCCTCGTACACCTTCGTGCGCGACCTCGTGGCTGACGGCGGGTCACTGCTCTTCGTCGGTACGAAGAAGCAGGCGCAGGACGGAGTGCAGTCCTACGCCGAGAAGTGCGGGATGCCCTACGTGAACCAGCGCTGGCTGGGCGGCATGCTCACCAACTTCGAGACCATCTCGAAGCGGGTGGGCAAGATGCAGGAGTACGGCCGCATGCGCGACTCGGGCGAGTTCGCGGCCATGCCCAAGAAGGAGGCGCTGATCCTCGGCCGCGAGCTCGAGAAGCTCGAGCGCAACCTCAGCGGCATCCGCAACATGACCAAGCGCCCGGCGGCGATCTTCGTGCTCGACACCAAGAAGGAGCACATCGCCGTCACCGAGGCCAACAAGCTCGGCATCCCGATCGTGGCGCTGGTCGACACCAACTGCGACCCCGACGTCATCGACTACGTGATCCCCGGCAACGACGACGCGATCCGATCGGGCAACCTGATGTGTCGCATCCTCGCCGATGCCGTGCAGGAGGGCCTCTACATCCGCTCCAAGCGCAACCCCGATGTGGCGCCGCCGGTCGAGCGGTCGGCCGAGCAGGAGGCCGCGGTGGCCCAGCAGCAGGCCGAGGCCCGCCGCCAGGCCGCCGCCCAGGCCGCCGAGCGCGACGCCCGCCTCGCGGCGGCCAAGGCCGAGCAGGCCGCCGCCAAGGCGGCGCCCGCGTCCGCTCCGGCGCCCACTGAGGCACCTGCCCCTGCTGAGGCCGCGGCTCCCACCGAGCCCGAGCCCGCCGTTGAGCCCGCCGCCGCCGAGGTTGCTGCTGCCCCTGCCGAGGCGACTGCGCCCGCCGCCGCCGAGGAAGCCGAAGCCGCCGAGACCGCGGACGCCCCCGCGGCCGAGTGATCGGCGCAGAAGAACTCTCTGCCGGGCGGCCGACCACGCCGCCTAGCCTCGAGGGAGGCGACGACGCCCGCGCGATCCGTGTGATCGCCCGTCGCCGTGGCGACGACCACGGCGGTGGGCATCGCCCCGACCTGGACACGACGGTCCCCGGCCCCATGCCCGGGCCCCGAACACCGCAACGAGACCACTGAGCCTGAGGAGGCCGACGCTGTGCCCGACTTCACCGCGAAAGACGTCCAAGCCCTGCGCCAGGCGACCGGCGCCGGCATGATGGACGCGAAGCGCGCGCTGTCCGAGAACGACGGCGACGCCGAGGCCGCGGCCCAGTGGCTGCGCGAGAAGGGCCTGTCGAAGGCCGCCACCCGTTCGGACCGTGAGAACAACCAGGGCGCGGTGGCCATCGCCGTCGACACCGACGACGTGGTCGCCACCATCGTCGAGCTCAAGTCCGAGACCGACTTCGTGGCCAAGTCCGACCAGTTCAAGGACCTGGCCCAGGAGATCGCCACGCTCGTGCTGGCCGACGGCGAGGACGCCGCCGCCCAGAAGGCCGACGCCATCGACGAGCTCAAGGTGACGCTGAAGGAGAACATCGAGCTCGGCCGTGTCGTGCGGTTCGCGGCCGCGCCCGGCAACCTGCTCGACACCTACCTCCACGTCCAGAGCGAGCGTGGGGTCAACGCGGTGCTGGTCGAGTTGGCCGGGGGCACCCCCGAGCTGGCCCACGACATCGCCGTCCACATCGCGTTCACCAAGCCGCGCTTCTTGACCCGCGACGAGGTGCCCGCCGACGAGGTCGAGGCCGAGCGCCACAGCCTCGAGGCCATCACCAAGGCCGAGGGCAAGCCCGAGCAGGCCTGGCCCAAGATCATCGAGGGCCGGCTCAACGGCTGGTACAAAGAGCAGGTGCTGCTCGACCAGGCCTTCGTCCGGGACGAGAAGCAGACCGTCAGCCAGCATCTCGGCGACGCCTCCATCGTGCGGTACGCGCAGGTCGTGATCGGCGGTTGAGCGCCGTGGAGCCGGCCGGCGTGGCCCGGGCGTACGAGCGGCGGCACCGACGCGCACGTCACCTGTCCGGACACCGCCTGTCCGGACACCGCCTGTTCGGAGGCCGGGCCGGCCACCCCGGTTGCGGCGCATGAGCGACGCGGTGGCCGGGACCGAGCCCCGCTGGAAGCGGGTCGTTCTGAAGCTGTCCGGTGAGGCCTTCGCCGGGAGCGCCGGCTACGGCGTCGACGGCGTGATCGTCAAGCAGATCGCCGAAGAGATCGTCGAGGTCCGGCGCGAGTTGGCCGTCGACGTCGCCATCGTCGTCGGCGGCGGCAACATCTGGCGGGGGATGACCGGCGCCGGCGCGGGCATGGACCGTGCCCAGGCCGACTACATGGGGATGCTCGCCACCGTGATCAACGCGCTGGCGTTGCAGGACACGCTCGAGCAGCTCGACCAACCCACCCGGGTGCAGACCGCGGTGCACATGTCGCAGATCGCGGAGCCCTACATCCGGCGCAAGGCCATCCGCCACCTCGAGAAGGGACGCGTCGTCATCTTCGCAGGGGGCACGGGCAACCCGTTCTTCACCACCGACACCACCGCGGCGCTCCGGGCGGCCGAGATCGATGCCGAGGCCATCCTGCGGGGCACCCACTCGGGGGTCGACGGCATCTACACCGACGACCCGAAGACCAACCCCGAGGCCACCCTGCTCACCGAGGTGACCTACATCGACGTGTTGAACCAGGGCCTGCGGGCCATGGACTCGACGGCCATCACCCTGTGCATGGACAACTCCATCCCCATCGTGGTGTTCGACCTGCTGGCGCGCGGCAACGTACGGTCCATCCTCGAAGGTAGGTCGATCGGTACGCTTGTCTCCTAGTGACCTCAACGACCCCGCCTGCGTCGCAGGCCATGCCGCGCCCACGCCGACCTGACGAGGCTCTCGGCCGTGTCTGAGGAGATGGTCGACCTCGTCCTCGACGACGTCACCGAGAAGATGGCCAAGGCCGTCCACCACGCCCGCCACGAGTTCTCCACGATCCGCACCGGCCGGGCCGCGCCGGCGCTGGTCGAGAAGCTGCCGGTCGACTACTACGGCCAAGAGGTCCCGCTCCAGCAGTTGGCCGGCTTCTCGGTGCCCGAGGCACGCCAGCTGCTGATCTCGCCCTACGACAAGGGCTCGATGTCGGCGATCGAGAAGGCCATCCAGAACTCCGACCTCGGCCTCAACCCGAGCAACGACGGCCATGTGATCCGGCTCAGCTTCCCCCCACTCACCGCAGAGCGCCGCCAGCAGCTCGTGAAGGTGGTCAAGCACATGGCCGAGGAGGGCCGGGTGGCCATCCGCAACCTCCGGCGCGCCGCCCGCCACGAGCTCGAGGCGTTCGACAAGGACGGTGAGCTCACCCACGACGAGCTGGCCCGGGCGGAGAAGCGCCTCGACGAGATCACTCACCGCGAGGAAGCGGCGATCAACAGCGCCTTGGAGCAAAAAGAGCAGGAGTTGCTCGAGGACTGATGGGCCGACGACGCGTGACCGACCAGTAGCAGGAGGTTCCGGTGGACCAAGACTCCAGCGCACCACCAGAAGGCCAGGATCCCGAGAAAGTGGTCCGGGAGCCCACCGAGGGGGTGCGCATCATCGGTGCCGAAGAGGCAGCCGAGGCGGCCGGCCGACGCGACGTGGTGCCGCGCCTGCCCGACGACCGCCCCAAGTTCGGCGACCGCCCCGCCACCGCCGACACGCCCCCACCGCTGCGCTTCCCTGCGCCGGCGGCCGGGGATCCCAACACGTTCGGCGCGGTGCCGAGGATCTCCGCCGACACCCCTCCGCCCCCGGGCATCGGGGGCTCGACCGAGCCGATGCCCGACGAGGGCGACGCCTTCGCGCCCGGCGGCGAGCGCGACCAGGGGCCGGCGCCGGCCGCACCTGCGCCGACGGGGCCGTCCATGGCGTCCGACGAGGACGACCTCGGCCGCATGCTCGGCGGTCGCCGTGACCGATCGGACGAGCCGTCCGGGCGCCGCTCGCGGCGCGGGCGGCGCCGCTCGCGTCGGGGAGAGCCCACCTCGTCGGGCTTCGAGGACCTCCTTCCCACCGAGGACGATCTCCCGCAGGCCGACGAGCACGACCTTCCCCATTGGACCCGGCCGGCCACCGGCGAGGTGCCCAAGGTGCTCGCCACCGAGGGTGGCGACGAGGAGGTGTGGTCGGGACTCGGCTCCCAGCCCCGCTGGCGCGACGACCACGGCCACGACGAGGTCGACGACTTCGCCGACCTCACCGACCAGACCCACCTCGACACGGCGGCGGCCACGACCGGGGGGCCGGCGGCGCCCGTGTTCGACGAGTTCGGCGAGATCCCGCCGCCCCCCGAGCGCCCCGCGCCCGCGCCGATTCCCACGCCGACCCCCGGCCCGGCCGTTGCCCCCGGCGAGAACCTGCCACCCCTCGGTGGTGAGGGCCCCGGGTCGTACGCACCCAAGGCCAAGCGGGGGACCACCCCGGAACCGGAGCCCGAGCTCGAGCCCAGCCTGACCCCCGGCTCGCCCTACCCGGATGCCCGCCACCAGCCCGAGACCCTGGGCAGCGAGCTGGGCCACGACGACGGCGGGGGCGCCGGCCGCGATCTGCCGATGGCCGTCGGTGTGGGCGTGGGCCTGTTCCTCGGCTACCTGCTGCTCAACAAGATCGGCACGTGGGCGGTCACCCTGCTGGTGCTCGCGGTGATCGTGATGGCGGTCATCGAGTTCTTCAACGCCGTCCGCCGGGTCGGGTACCACCCGGCGGTGCTGCCGGGCCTGGTCGGCACGGCCGCGATGGTGCTCGCGGTCCACTGGAAGGGCGAGGCCGCGTTCCTGCTCGTCACGTTCCTCACCCTCGTGGTGCTGATGCTGTGGTACGTGATCGGGCTGCAGCACGAACGGGCGGTGGCCAACATCGGCATCACCTTCCTCGGCGTCATGTGGATCGGCGGCCTGGGATCGTTCGCGGCGCTCATGTTGTCGCTGCCCGACGGGGAGGGCCTGCTCGGCGGCGCGGTGATCGCCACGATCGCCTACGACGTCGGCGCGTATGCGGTGGGCCGCCAGATCGGCAAGACGCCGTTGTCACCGTCCAGCCCGAACAAGACCATGGAGGGCCTGGCCGGCGGCGGCGTGGCCGCGGTGCTGGTGAGCGTGATCGTGCTGGGGGTCATCGGCGTGTTCCCGTGGCAGGTGAGCGATGCCTTCGTGCTGGGCCTGGCCGTGGCCATCGTGGCGCCACTCGGCGACCTGTGCGAGTCGATGCTCAAGCGCGACCTGGGCCTGAAGGACATGGGATCGATCCTGCCGGGCCACGGCGGCCTGCTCGACCGCTTCGACGCGCTGCTGTTCGTGCTGCCCGTCACCTACTACGTGTACCGGCTGCTCGAGGTCTACGCGAACACCAACTAGCGCTGGTCCCTCCGCCGTCGAGCCGGCTGACGGGTCACCCGGCAGCTCGGGCCTGCACCGCGGCGGCGCCCGCCGGAGCCCACGACGCGCTTCGTCCGCTCGCCAGCGTGGCGCGGGCGGATCGTGGCCGGGTCGTTCCGCCCACGCCCGAGGGTCCTCGCGCTCTACCCTGAGGCCATGACGACCCGGGTAGCGGTCATGGGCTCGACGGGGTCGATCGGCACGCAGACCCTCGAGGTCGTGGCCGCCGAGGCCGGCGACTACGAGGTGGTGGCGCTCGGGGCGTCCTCGTCGATCGAGCTGCTGGTGTCACAGGCCAAGGCCGTGCGCCCGGCCGTGGTGGCCATCGCCGACGGGTCGCTGGCCGCGGCCGTGGCCGACGGCGTGCCCCCCGGCACCGAGGTGCTGTCCGGGCCCGATGCGCTGGCCGAGGCCTGCCGCGACGCCGACGTGATCGTGAACGGCGTCGTCGGCTTCGCCGGCCTGTCGGTCACCCTGGCCGCGCTCGAGGCCGGCCGGCGCCTGGCGCTGGCCAACAAGGAGTCGCTCATCGCCGCCGGCCCGGTGGTGGCCAGGGCCCGCGCCACGCCCGGCGCCGAGCTGGTGCCCGTCGACAGCGAGCACTGCGCGGTCCACCAGTGCCTCCGGGCCAACGACAACGCCGACCGCCTCGATCGCATCGTCCTCACCGCCAGCGGCGGGCCCTTCCGCGGGCGGACCCGGGCCGAGCTGGCCGACGTCACGATCGAGGACGCGCTCGCGCACCCCACCTGGAGCATGGGCCCGAAGATCACCGTCGACTCGTCCACGCTCATGAACAAGGGCCTCGAGGTGATCGAGGCCCACGAGCTGTTCGGCGCCCCCTACGACCGCATCGAGGTGGTGGTGCACCCGCAGTCGATCGTGCACTCGATGGTGGAGTTCACCGACGGCGCCACCATCGCGCAACTGTCGCTGCCCGACATGCGCCTACCCATCGGCTATGCGCTGGCCTACCCCGACCGAATCGGCACCCCGTTCGGCCGCATCGACTGGTCGGCGCTGGGCCGGCTCGACTTCGAGCCCCCCGACCACGACGCCTTCCCCTGCCTCGGGCTGGCCTACGACGCGGGCCGGGCCGGTGAGACCGCGCCGGCGTGGCTCAACGCCGCGAACGAGGTCGCGGTGGCCGCGTTCCTCGAGGGCCTCATCCCCTGGTCCGCCATAGCCGACGTTCTCAAAGCGACCCTCGACCGGCATGATGGAACGAAAGCCACGTCGGTGGACGTTGTGATCGACGTGGACCAGCGGGCCCGCATCGAAGCCCGGCACGTCATCGAGAGGACCTACTGCGCATCATGAGCGCCACGGACACCAACCAGGACGAAGGTCCTCCGCCGGGCGACGAGTCCGATCGGGTCGCGTTCGGCCTGAACGACGTGGCCGAGCCCGGCCGGAACGACGTGGCCGATCCCGGCCACGGTGCGACCCCGAACGAGGCGCCCCCCGACACCGTCGAGGTCGTGCAGTCGAACCCGTTGCGGTTGCTCGCGGTGATCGCCGCGGTGGTGGCCCTCGGGGTGTTCGTCAGCCTGCCCGCGGTCATCGTCGTGATGGCCCTGGTCTTCATGATCTTCATGCACGAGCTGGGTCACTACCTCACCGCCCGCCGCGCCGGGATGCTGGTGACCGAGTTCTTCATCGGCTTCGGTCCCCGGATCTGGTCGTTCAAGAAGGGTGAGGTCGAGTACGGCCTCAAGGCCATCCCCGCCGGGGCGTACGTGCGCATCATCGGCATGAACAACCTGGAGGAGGTCGACCCGGTCGACGAGCCCCGCACCTATCGCCAGCAGCCGTTCTGGCAGCGGTTCTCGGTGGCGGTCGCGGGCTCGACGATGCACTTCCTCATGGCGTTCCTGCTGCTGTTCACGATCTTCGTGGGCTTCGGTGAGCGGAACCTGTCGGTGTGGACCATCGACCAGATCACCCCGTCCGAGGGCCTCACCCAGGACGGCGATCCCGTCGAGAGCCCGGCCGTGGTCGCGGGCCTGCAGCCGGGTGATCGCATCATCCGGGTCGACGACGACCCCATCGACGAGTTCACCGACCTCAAGGACGCGATCGAGTCTCGTCCCGGCGAGACGGTGACCCTGGTCATCCGCCGCGACGGCGAGACCGTCGAGGCCACCACCACCTTGTTGGCCAACGGCCCCGACGGGGCCGCCGAGGGGTTCCTCGGCGTGTCGGGTGACTCCCCCCGCCAGCGGCTGGGCGTGTTGCCGGCCGCGCGGAGGGCGGGTGGCGAATTCGTGACGATCGCGACCCAGTCGGTGGTCTCCCTCGGCCGGTTCTTCTCGCCGAGCGGCATCTCCAACTTCGTCGACCAGGCCATGAACGCGAACGACGCGGAGGAGCCGGCACCGAGCACGGGCCAGCCGGCGTCGAACGCCGACGACAACCGCATCGTCTCGATCTACGGGGCCGCCCGCATCGGGACCCAGGCCACCCAGGCCGGCATCGTCTCGCTGCTGTTCTTCCTGGCACTCATCAACATCTTCATCGGGGTGTTCAACCTCGTGCCGCTGCTTCCCCTCGACGGGGGCCACGTGGCCATCGCCATCTACGAGAAGTTCAAGGAGTGGCGCATCGGCAACCATCGCCGGTACTTCGTCGACGTCGCCAGGCTGCTCCCGGTCACCTACGGCGTGGTCGCCGTGCTGATCAGCATCGGTGTGCTGGCGTTGTACCTCGACATCGCCAACCCCATCAACCTGCCCAACTAGTCGTCCGCCGCCCATGCCCGAACCGCAGGCCCACAGTCGCTACCCGCGGCGCGAGACCCGCCAGATCGTCCTGCCCCACCCCTCGCGTCCCGTCGCGGTGGGCGGCGACGCCCCGATCACGGTGCAGTCGATGACGATCACTAAGACCGCCGACGTCGAGGGCACCCTGCAGCAGGTCTACGCCCTGGCCGGCGCCGGGGCCGACATCGTGCGCTGCACCTGCAACGAGATCGAGGCGGCCGAGGGCCTGGCCCAGATCGTGCCCCGCTCACCGGTGCCGATCGTCGCCGACATCCACCACCAGTACAAGATGGCGCTGGCCGCGCTCGAGGCCGGCGTCCACTGCCTGCGGCTCAACCCGGGCAACATCCGCAAACCCGAGCACATCAAGCTGGTGGCCCAGGAGTGCAAGGACCGCGGCATCCCCATCCGCATCGGGGTCAACGGGGGCTCGCTCCACCCCGACCTCTACAAGAAGTACGGCGACCGCATCGTGCCCGAGGCACTGGTCGAGTCGGCCCAGATGGAGCTGGCCTACTTCGACGAGATCGGCTTCGACGACGTGAAGATCTCGGTGAAGGCGTCGAACGTGCCCCTGATGATCGAGGCCTACCGCCAGCTGTCCGAGGTGACCGACCACCCGCTGCACCTCGGGGTCACCGAGGCGGGCCCGCCTCCGGCCGGGCTCATCAAGGCCACCGCCGGGCTGGCCACCCTCCTGTCGGAGGGCATCGGCGACACCATCCGCTACTCGCTCACCGCCGACCCCGTCGAGGAGGCGCGCGCCGGCCGCCAGCTGCTCGAGGCCCTGGGCCTGCGCGAGCGCACCGGCCTCGACCTCATCGCCTGCCCGTCGTGCGGCCGGGCCGAGGTGGACGTGATCGCGGTGGCCAAGGCCGCCCAGGACGCCTTCGCCGAGCGCAACTGGCCCATCCAGGTGGCGGTGATGGGCTGTGTCGTCAACGGTCCGGGCGAGGCCCGCGAGGCCGACCTGGGCATCGCCGCCGGCCGCAAGCGGGGCCACCTGTTCGTCAAGGGCAACGTGGTGAAGGTGGTGCCCGAGGACGAGATGGTCGACGCCCTGCTCGAGTGGGCCGAGCTCATCGTCACCGACGGCGTCGAGGCCGCGTTGGCGCAGGCCGACATGGGCGCCGCCGCCGAGGCCGAGAAGGACCGCCTGTCCCTGCTCGACGAGCAGGGCGCCGACGCCAACGCCAGCGAGCAGAAGGTCGACCTGATCCACAAGATCACCGGGACAGGAACGCCGGACGTCGGCGACGTGGCGGACGAGGGGGCCGCGGTGGACGACGAGTCGGCGGGTGGCGGCGACGGGGGCGACGTCGACTGAGAGGGTTCGGTCACACGACGCCTGCCGTCAAAGCATCGCTCGAGTCACGATCGCTTCGCTGACCAACGGTCCAAGGCCGGAGCGAACTCCTCCTGCGCGGCGCGGGAGATGCCGTTCCTGGACGCCACATCGCGCCATGGCGTGACGGCATCGACCAGCTCGCGCCAGGCGTGTTCGGCATCTGCCGGGCGGATGCCGAACCGGGCTGCGGAGCCGATCAACGCGTCGAGGCTGGCATCAGCCGCGGTCGCGCCGGCGATGCTGGTCACCCGAGACGCAGTCGGACTGCGATCGGGATTCACGTCGAAGAGCGGTGAGAGTGTCCAGCCCCCGTGCCCACGCAGGACGCCATGGTTGCGAAGGTGGTCGTCGGTGTTGTTGATCGCGATGGAGAAGGCGATTCGGCGCCAGAGCTCGACGAGGTCGGCGTTCACGTCGCTGCCCTGATCGGCGAGCGCGTCGACGAGCTCGATGTAGTCGCTCCTGGCGTCGTCGCGTGCGCCGACCAGCGACTTGGCACTGAGGTAGGGGATTCGGCGGGTCCCCTCGCGATCGAATCGGTCGATGAGGAGCACCGGATGACGTCCGATCTCGACCAGCCGATGGCCGGGGGTGCGCAGACCGCACCGTGCGGCCAGGTCGAGGGCGACGGCCTCCCAGCGAATGACCTCCCACCGGTCGGCGGGATGTGGGAACTTCGCGATCTTCAGGGTGGCTCGGTCGGTGACCGATGCCTTCGGGCGCGCACCGCCGAGCGAGCCGGATCCCGCCGCGAGCAGCGTGTCCACCGCATCGTCCGCGTCCTCCCCACTGGTGACCTGCCGACTTGCCTCGAGGAGGGCGTCGAGCGCGACGAGCGGTGGAGCGTCGCGTCCCTCTGCCAGGAACGGGCCCTCCTCGCCGAGGCGGAACCGGAGCGCACCTTGTCGAGTGAGGTCGTTGACCCCGAGGAGGTAGTCGAGCTCGGTCGGCATCGGGGCGGCGGATGAATGACCGGCGTCGCGCGCGCGGGACGCCAACTGTCTCGTGATCAGGTTTCGACCCCAGGCATCGGGTGCACTGTCGGCGAGTGCTCCCGGTAGGCCTTCGATCACGGGACCAGCGGAGGTGAGCGGGAGATCGGGGCTGACCGCCCATCCCGGGCCGGCCAGATAGCTCTCGTCGTAGGTGAACTCGGTCGTCTCGACTCCGCGAGCGCGGTTGATGCGGGCGGTTCCGACCGGAGTCGTCCCGTTCGACGAGTCGACGTGGACGCGAACGGTGGTCACCGTCGCACGCGCTTCGGCAGGGTCTGGTCGGATCGAGCCCGCCCGAACGGCGTCTCGTACGGGTCGGTGGCCTTCACGACACCGTCGAGGATCCCGAGGGCTCTGCTGACGTCGAGGAAGATGTCCATCCCGACGGAGAGGTCGCCTTGCTCGAGGCGGGCGACGGCTTGTCGGGTCGTTCCTGCACGCTCGGCCACCTGTTGGGCGGTCAGGCCGAGCAGCTTGCGCCACGTGGTCAGGTTCTCCCCGACGGTCGCGGCTGCTTGTCGGGTGCGGAACGGAACGGGGCGTCGCATGTCCTCACCTCGCGAGTCGAAGGTCGGATCGAATCTAACGTGCTACTTGTGTAACATTATCACGGTTTATGTTACACAGATAGAACGTAATGATCGGATCTGGAGCCAGGTGGTTCCAGAGAACTACGCCGCCAGTCCCGGGAAGAGCCCTCGTAGACCCGTCGCGAGGACGCCGAAGGCGATGGCCACCAGCACGATGCCGAAGAGGCGGGTGAGCACCTCCATGCCGGTGACGCCCAGCCGGCGAGCCACGGGCGCGGCGAACACGTAGACCACGCCCGTGAGCGCCGCCATGCCCACGCAGATGGCCGACAGGGCGAGCTGGTCGGCGGTGTCCGAGTTCGTGCTGGACACGGCCACGATGAAGGCAATGGCGCCGCCGCCCACGTTGAGGGGGATGGCGATGGGCACCACCGCCATCGTGCGCCAGTGGGTCTCGGGATCGGCGTCCGCGGGTGGTCCGGGCAGGCCGTGGCCCGACACCATCTGCATGCCGGTCACCAGCAGGATCAGGCCGCCCGCGGATTGCAGCATCGGGACGGTCACGCCGAGCAGGCTGAGCAGGCGCTCGCCCACGAACACCACGATCACCATGGCCACGGCCATGGCCACTGCCGACCGCAGGGCCACCTTGCGCTGGGTCGTCAGCGGGAGGCCCTTGGTGTAGGAGAGGAAGGCCCCGACCGTCGTCGGTGGGCTCTGGATGGCGAACAGCCCGGTGGCGAACAGCAGCAGCTCGTGGCCGGTCACGCCCGATGGGCTACCACGCCGTGCCGGCTCCGGCGTTCTGGCTCCCGAATCGATCGCCCCAGCAGTCGATTCGGGAGCCAGTTCGGCGAGTCGGCACCCGTAAGATCGGCGGATGGCCAAGCCTCCCGTCCTGACGCCCCAAGCCGACGACTTCCCCCGCTGGTACCAGGACGTGACCGCCAAGGCCGAGCTGGCCGACAACGGGCCGGTGCGGGGCACGATGGTCATCCGCCCCTACGGCTACGCCCTCTGGGAGCGCATGCAGGCCGAGGTCGACCGCCGCATCAAGGACGCCGGGGCGCAGAACGCGTACTTCCCGCTGTTCATCCCCATGGACTACTTCCAGCGCGAGGCCGAGCACGTCGAGGGGTTCAGCCCGGAGTTGGCGGTGGTCACCATCGGTGGCGGCAAGGAGCTCGAGGAGCCCATCGCCATCCGCCCGACGAGCGAGACGGTGATCAACCACTTCTTCGCCAAGTGGATCCAGAGCTACCGCGACCTGCCGCTGCTGGTGAACAACTGGTCGAACGTCGTGCGGTGGGAGATGCGCCCCCGCCTGTTCCTGCGCACCACCGAGTTCCTCTGGCAGGAGGGCCACACCTGCCACGCCAGCCACGAGGACGCCCGCGACTACGCCCGGCGCATCCTGCACGACGTGTACGAGGACTTCATGGTCAACGTCCTCGCCGTGCCTGTGCACACCGGTCGCAAGTCGGCGGGCGAGCGCTTCGCCGGGGCCATCAACACCCTCGCCTGCGAGGCCATGATGCGCGACGGCAAGGCCCTGCAGATGGGCACCAGCCACGAGCTGGGCCAGAACTTCGCAAAGGCGTTCGACGTCACCTACCTCGACGCCGCCGGCGAGCAGCAGCACGCCTGGCAGACCTCGTGGGGTGTGTCCACCCGCATGGTGGGCGGCCTGATCATGACTCACGGAGACGACAAGGGCCTCAAGGTGCCGCCCGCCCTCGCGCCGGTGCAGGCGGTGGTGCTGGCGGTGCGCGACGACGTGGAGGTGCTGGAGACGACCGCCCGACTGGCCACCGAGCTGCGCGACCACGGGGTCCGCGTCGAGCTCGACCAGCGCACCGACGTGTCGTTCGGTCGTCGCTCGACGGACTGGGAGATCAAGGGCGTGCCGGTGCGCATCGAGGTGGGCCCCCGTGACCTCGCGGAGGGCAACGTCACCCTGGTCGACCGTGACCGGGGTGAGAAGACCCCCATCCACCTCGCCGGTGTGCCCGGCGCGGTCAAGGTGGCGCTCGACACCACCCAGGCCAACCTTCTGCGCGACGCCACCGAGCGGCGCGACGCGGCCACGGCCGACGTGACGGGGGTGGACGAGGCCCTCGAGGCCGCCGCCACCGGGTTCGCCCGCATCCCCTGGGCGGCCCTCGGTGAGCAGGGCGAGGCCAGGCTGGGGGACAAGGCGGTGACGGTGCGCTGCCTCCAGCGCGCCGACGGGTCGGTGCCCGACGCCGACGACGAGCCCGACCTGGTCGCCATCGTCGGCCGCTCCTACTGACCACTCCGAGGGACGAGGAGCCCGGGCTCGGGCGTGAGGTGCCGGAGCGGAGCGGAGGCGCGGCGACGGAGAACCGGATGCCGAAGGCGCTCCGACGAAGGAGGAGCCAATGTGAGGCCCCTCCGCTATACTTTCGCTGTCTTTAGTTCGAGTTTGTCCGGAAAGGCGTGGGCTCGGCCCACGCCTTTGGTTTCTCTCCTGGGAGGTGTGTGCGCCAATGAGCTCCGTCGAACGTCTCCGCGCGCTCATCGTCCCCTTGGTCGATGACGCCGGCCTCGAGCTCTACGACATCGACCAGTCGGGTTCCACCCTGCAGGTGCTGGTCACCCGGCCCGGCGGCATCGACGTCGACGCCCTCACCCGGCTGAGCCGGGCCGTCTCACGCACCCTCGACGAGCACGACCCCATCCCCGGGAAGTACCTGCTCGAGGTCTCCAGCCCCGGGCTCGAGCGCCCGCTGCGGCGGCCCGAGCACTACCAGGGGGCCGTCGGGACCGAGGTGACGGTGAAGACCGTGGCCGGCACCGAGGGCGACCGGCGGGTGCGGGGTGTGCTGGTCGACGCCGACCACGAGGGGGCCACCGTCGTCCTCGCCGACGGCACCGAGCGCCGTATCGACTATCGCGACATCGAACGGGCCCGAACCGTCTTCGAGTGGCAGGCCACTCCCAAGGACGCCGCCCGGGCCCAGAACCGCCCGACGACCAACGCCAGCCGCGCCGCCACCGCAGCGCCGACCCAGAGGAGCGGGACATGAGTGAAGCCAACCCAGAGATGATGGACGCCCTCCAGGCGTTGGCGATCGACAAGGGCATCTCGGTGGAGGTGCTGTTCGGTGCGCTCGCCGATGCCCTGGAATCCGCCTACAAGCGGATGCCCGACGCTCACGAGTACGCCTGGGTGACGATCGACCCCGACACCTTCGAGATCAGCGTGTTCGCCCAGGACCTCGACGAGGAGGGCGAGCCGGTGGGCGACGAGTTCGACGTCACTCCCGACGACTTCGGCCGCATCGCCGCGCAGACGGCCAAGCAGGTGATGCTGCAGCGCATCCGCGAGGCGGAGCGCGAGATGAAGTACGAGGAGTACGCCGGCCGCGAGGGCGACATCGTCACCGGCATCATCCAGCAGAGCGACTCTCGCTACACGCTGCTCGACCTCGGTCGGGTGGAGGCGCTGCTGCCGCAGGCCGAGCAGGTGCCCTACGAGCGACCCGAGGCCAACACCCGGGTCAAGGCCTACATCGTCGAGGTGCGCAAGACCGCCAAGGGCCCCCAGATCGTGGTCAGCCGCACCCACCCCGGCCTCATCAAGCGCCTGTTCGAGCTCGAGGTGCCCGAGATCGCCGACGGCGTGGTGGAGATCAAGGCCTGCGCCCGCGAGCCCGGGCACCGCACCAAGATCGCGGTCTGGTCGAACGACTCCAACGTCGATCCCGTGGGTGCCTGCGTCGGCGCCCGGGGTGCCAGGGTGCGCATGGTGGTCAACGAGTTGCGGGGCGAGAAGATCGACATCGTCCCGTTCTCGGAGGAGCCCGCCGACCTGGTGATGAAGGCGCTCTCGCCGGCCAAGGTCAAAGAGGTGCGGCTCGACGACGAGACGGGCACGGCCGAGGTGATCGTCCCGGACTACCAGCTGTCGCTGGCCATCGGCAAGGAGGGCCAGAACGCCCGCCTGGCCGCCCGTCTGACGGGCTGGCGGGTCGACATCAAGAGCGAGACCCAACTGGCCGAGGAAGAGGCCTACGCCAGCGAGGAGTGGGCCGAGGGCGAGTGGGTCACCGACCCCGAGTCCGGTGAGCAGATGTGGGTACCCGCCGAGGGCGGCCCGGCACTGTCCGCCGAGGCGTGGCAGGCCGGCGACGCCGAGCCGGGCGACGCCGAGCCGGGCGACGCCAGTGACGCCACCGACGCCGTCGAGCGCGAGGCCGCCACGGAGGAGGTCGCCACCGACGAGGCCGCGGACGCCGCCACCGCGGCGGGCGATGATGCCGAGCCGGCCCCGGAGGCCGAGGCGGGTGCGGAGGCGACCGACGAGGTCGTCGCGGGCGCTCCCGACACGACTGACGCCGTAACGACCGAGGCCGACGCCGACGCCGACGCCGACGCGACCGAGGCCGACGCCGACAGCGAGCCGGAGGCCTGATCCTGGAGGTCGCGACCACCTCGTCTCGAACCGCGCCCGTGCGCACCTGCATCGGGTGTCGGAGGACGGCGAGCCCTGCCGAGTTGGTGCGGGTCGTCCGCAGGGTGGACGGAACCCTGGCGGTCGGCCGTACACTGTCGGGTCGGGGCGCCTGGCTGTGCGCCGGGTCCGCCGCCTGCCTGCAGCAGGCCCGGGACCGGAACGCGTTCGGGCGTGCCCTTCGAGGCCCGGTCAGCGAGACCGCTCTCGACGATGTGACCGCCGAGCTCCTGCCGGTACCGGTAACAAACTCCTTTCGCGGCGCCGGGATCGGCCGCGCGAGGATTGATCTGAAGCAATCGAAAGGCTGAGAGAACCCCAGTGGCGTCAAGTATCCGCGTGTACGAGCTGGCTCGAGAGCTCGGGCTCACCAACAAGGAGACGCTCGATCTCTGCGACGCGCTCGGGATCGGGGTCAAGAGCCACTCGTCGAGCGTGGTCGAGGCCCAGGCGGACCGTGTCCGGCGCAAGGCCGAACGCGAAGGGCTGATCCGCGAGACCCAGCCCGAAGAGCCCGAGGCCGCCAAGCCGGTCTCGAAGACCGCCAAGGCCGCCGAGGCGGCCAAGTCCACCAAGGCGCCCGCCAAGAAGGCGACTCCGAAGAAGGTCGCTGCCGCCGAGGCCCCCGCGGCGGCGGCACCGACCGCCGAGGCGCCCGTCACCGAGAAGGCGACCCCCGCCGAGACGGCCGCACCCGCCGAGGCACCCGTCACCGAGACCGTGGCGCCAGCCGAGACGGCCGCGCCCGCCCCGGCTGCGGTCGAGCCCGCGGCGGCCTCTGTCGAAGCGCCGGCGGCCGCCGCCGAGGCGACGCCCGACGCCGCCCCCGAGCCGCCCCCCGCCGCCCCCCGGCGCGTCGTGCGCTCGAGTGGCAGCGAGCACCCGCCCCGCCGCGACGACGAGCCCGGTCTCGGTGCGGCCGCCCGCCCCACGCCCCCCAGCCCCGCCGCGCCGTCGGCCCCGCCCGCCGCGGCCACCCCGCCGCCGGTGTCGGTCGGCGCTCCCGCGGCTCCGCCGCCGGCCAGCGCCGCCACGGCTGCCGCCGCGTCAGGGCCAGAGGCACCTGCTCGTCCGCCCACCTCGCCCAGCGGCAAGCCCATCCCGCCACCTCCAGGCCCGATCTCGCGCTCGGGCAAGCCCATCCCGCCGCCCCCGGGCGCCGGGGGCCGCGGCCCTGCCGCCGCCCGTCCGTCCGGCGGCCCGCGCCCCGGTGGTGGCGGCGTCGGGCGCCCGCGTCCGCCCATGGGCGGTCCTCGCCAGTCCGTGCCGGGTGCCGGTCCCGCACCTGGCCGCCCCGGTGGCGGGGGAGGCCCCGGCGGTGGCCGTGGCGGCCCGCAGCGCCCGCCGCGCCGTCGCAAGGGTCGTCGTCGTCGCAGTCGTGAGGAGCTGCAGCCGATCGACATGCCGGTCTACACGCCCACCGATGCGGAGGTCCCCGAAGGCGTCATCGTCATCGAGCGGGCCACCACCCCCATCGAGCTGGGCCCCAAGATCAACCGCACCGCCGCCGATGTCGTCCGCTTCCTCATGCAGCAGGGCGAGATGGTGACCGCCACCCAGTCGCTGTCCGACGAGATGATCGAGCTGTTCGCGGCGGAGATCGGTGCCGAGATCCGCCTCGTCGACCCCGGCGAGGAGCAGGAGGTCGAGCTCCAGAAGCTCCTCATGCTGCCCGACGAGGACGACGAGGAGGACGACCCCGACGCGGTCGAGCGTCCCCCGGTCATCACCGTCATGGGCCACGTCGACCACGGCAAGACCAAGCTCCTCGACCGCATCCGCTCGGCCAACGTGGTGGAGGGTGAGGCCGGCGGCATCACCCAGCACATCGGTGCCTACCAGGTCGAGCACAACGGCCGGCCGATCACCTTCATCGACACGCCGGGCCACGAGGCGTTCACCGCCATGCGCTCGCGTGGCGCCAACGCCACCGACATCGTGGTGCTGGTGGTGGCCGCCGACGACGGGGTCATGCCGCAGACCATCGAGGCCCTCGACCACGCCCGCGCCGCGGACGTGCCGATCGTCGTCGCGATCAACAAGATCGATCGCGAGAACGCCGACCCCACCCGGGTCATGACCCAGCTCAGCGAGCGAGGCCTCACTCCGGAGGAGTGGAGCGGCGACACCGTCATGGTGCCCGTCTCCGCGCTCACCGGCGACGGCGTCGACGACCTGATCGAGAACCTGCTCGTGGTGGCCGAGGTCGAGGACCTGCGGGCCAACCCCACCGGGCGCGCGCAGGGAGTCGTCCTCGAGGCCAACCTCGACACCGGCCGCGGCCCCGTGGCCACGGTGCTCGTCCAGCGCGGCACCCTCAAGGTCGGTGACCCGCTCGTCGCGGGCGCCACCTGGGGCCGGGTCCGGGCGCTGATCGACGACACCGGCAAGCAGGTGAAGGAGGCCGGCCCGTCTGCACCCGTCCAGGTGCTGGGCCTCTCCGATGTCGCCGCCGCTGGTGACGACTTCGTGGTCGCGCCCGACGAGAAGACGGCCCGCAACGTGGCCGACACCCGCGAGCACTGGCACCGGGTCGCCAACATCGGGCGCGAGGCCCACGCGATGAGCGGTGGCGCCAAGCTCGAGGACATCTTCCAGCAGATTCAGGCCGGCGAGCCTGCGACGCTCAACCTCATCGTCAAGGCCGACGTGAACGGTTCGCTCGAGGCCCTCACGGGCAGCCTCAAGAAGCTCGAGCGCGACGAGGTCAAGCTCTCGTTCGTCCTGCGAGGCGTGGGTGGCATCACCATCTCCGACGTCGAGCTGGCCGCCGCGTCCGACGCCACCATCATCGGCTTCAACGTGCGGCCCGACCGCAAGGGTCGCGAGCTGGCCGAGCACGAGGGCGTCGAGATCCGCACCTACGAGGTCATCTATCAGGTGCTCGAGGACATCGAGAACGCCATGGTGGGCATGCTCGAGCCCGAGTACGAAGAGGTCGTCACGGGCGACGCCGAGGTGCGCGAGGTCTTCCGCGTCCCGCGGATCGGCGCGATCGCAGGCTGCCTGGTGCAGAACGGCGTCATCACCCGGGGCTCGAAGGTGCGCTTCCTCCGGGAGGGCACCATCATCTGGAAGGGCAGCGTCACGTCCCTGCGTCGGTTCAAGGACGACGTCCGCGAGGTCGCGGCCGGCTTCGAGTGCGGCATCGGCCTCTCCGACTTCCAGGACCTGAAGCCCGGCGACGTCATCGAGACCTACGAGGAGCGGGAGATCCCCCGCTCGTAGCCCCGGCCCCGCGGAGCCCCGACGCCATGCACGTCCTCGCGCTGTCCGTCGAGCTCCATCTGTCCGACTGCCGTTCGTTGAAGGCCAAGCGGTCGGTGCTCAAGCCCGTGGTCGAGGGCGCCCGCCGGCGCTACGGGGTGGCCGTGGCCGAGACGGACCATCAGAACACGTGGCAGCGCGCCACCATCGGGGTCGCGGCGGTGTCGGGTACGGCGAGTCACGCCCAGGAGGTCATCGACGAGGTGGAGCGCTTCATCTGGTCGTTCCCCGACCTGCACGTCCTTTCCGCCACGCGCACCTGGATGGAGCTCGACTGACATGGCTCGACGACCCCGCTCGCGATCACGCGACTACCCCCGCACCGCCCGGCTGAACGAGTTGCTGCGCGAGATCATCGCCGAGGCCCTCGAGCGGATCGACGACGATCGCCTGCAGTTGGTGACGGTGATCTCGGTGGACGTCGACTCGGACCTGCACCGCGCGGTCGTGTACGTCGCCGGTCTGGACGAGGACGGTGACGACGAGCTGCTCGAGGCCCTTGCCGAGGTGCGCGTGCGGGTGCAGGGTGCGGTGGCGCGCCAGGCCCGGCTGAAGCGCGTGCCCGAGGTGGTGTTCCGCATCGACGAGGTGCTGCGCTCGGCCGCGCGCATCGACGACCTGCTGCGCGACAACCCCGTCGCCGATTCCCCTGACGAGACCGGCGACTCCGGCGACTCCGGCGAGGCCGGCGAGCGGGATGGCCCCGACGAGCCGCACGGCCCCGACCACCCGCTCACCGACGCCGAGCCCGAGGCGTGACCGCGGCGAAACCCCAGATCGACGGTCTGGCCGTGATCGACAAGGAGGCCGGGTGGACCTCCCACGACGTGGTGGCCAAGGCCCGCGGCATCGTCGGCCAGAAACGGGTGGGCCACTCGGGCACGCTCGACCCGGACGCCACGGGGGTGCTGCTCCTGGGGTTCGGGAAGGTCACCCGCTTGTTGAGCTACCTCACCGCGCTGTCGAAGTCCTACGTGGGCGAGGTGGTGCTCGGCGTCGAGACCGACACCCTCGACGCGGCCGGCCGCGTGACCGCGACCCATGACATGCGTCAGGTGACCCTCGGCGAGGCACGCGACGCAGCCGCGGTGTTCGTCGGCGACATCGAGCAGATCCCCCCGATGGTGTCGGCGGTGAAGATCGGCGGCCGGCGCCTGCACGAGCTGGCGAGGGCGGGCGAGACGATCGAGCGCCCGCCTCGGCCGGTCACCGTGCACCGCCTCCAGATCGACGTGGCCGAGCCCGCCACCGACACCACCGCCATGGTGTTGCGCATGGAGGTGGACTGCTCGTCGGGCACCTACGTGCGCACACTGGCCGACGACCTGGGGCACGCGCTCGGCGGTGGTGCCCACTTGCGTGCCCTGCGTCGGACCGCGATCGGGTCGTTCGGGTTGGACGAGGCCCGCCCGCTCGAGGCCCTCGAGGTGCTGGCTCCCGCCGTGGCCATGCGGGACTACCCGAGCCTCACCGCCGGCGATGCGGTGGCGTCCCGCATCGCCCACGGTGCGGTGCTGGGCCGCGACGAACTGGGTGTGGACGCGGGTGAGGGCCCCTGGGCGGTGTTGTCCGTGACGGGCGAGCTCCTGGCGGTCTACCAGGGCCACGGTGGCGACCGGGTGAAGCCGGCGGTCGTGCTCTGAGCGGCGGCGACGGGAGCCCGCCGACGGCGCCGACGCGCACCGGTAGCCTCGGGGCCGTGGGCCGCACGAGGTCTCGAGGCGGCGATGGCACCGCGCCGGTGAGCCTGGCGTGGCGCGGCGTCCACCTGGTCGCCCTGTCGGCCATCGCCGTCACCGAGCCCGTGCTCGACCTGCTGGGCGGCAGCCCCACGTTCTTCGTGGCCCACACCGCGGGCCCGTTCCGGGTACTGGTGGTGTGCCTGTTGACCATCGCGGTGGTGCCGGCCGTCATCATCAGCACCGAGGTGGTCGTCACCCTGCTGCACCGCGGCTGGGGCTGGCGCCTCCACCTGCTGCTGGTGGCGCTGCTCGGCGCGCTCATCGCCGCGCAACTGCTCGATCGGGTGCCCGGGCTCCCCAACGCGCTCGTGCTGGGTGTCGGCGCGGTCGCCGGGGCCGGATTGGCGCGGGCCTACCGGCGGCGCGAGGTGGTTCGGTCGGCGCTCTCGGCCCTGGCCCTGACCCCCGTGCTCTTCTCGGCCGTGTTCGTGTTCGGCTCGCCGGTCCATGGTCTCGTGTTCCCGCCCGACGTGGCCGCGGCCGACGTCCGGGTGCCGGGTGACCCGCCGCCGGTGGTCGTGATGGTCCTCGACGAGCTCCCCCTCGCGTCGGTGCTCCGACCCGACGGCCGGTCGATCGACCGCGATCGGTTCCCCAACCTGGCCCGCCTGGCCGACGACGGCGTCTGGTTCCCCAACACGACCTCGGTCGCGGGGTTCACCCACGAGGCCGTTCCCGCGATCCTCACGGGCGACCGGGTGCACAGCGAGAACGTGCCACCGACCCTCGGGGGCCATCCCCGCAACCTGTTCACGCTGCTGGCCCAGGACTACCGCATCGACGCCCACGAGCAGGTCACCAGCCTGTGCACGCCCACGTTGTGCGGCGCGGGGTCGGGGGGCACCGAACAGGTGCCGATGAGCGTGCTGCTGCAGGACCTGGCGGTCGTGTCCGGCATCGTGTCGCTGCCGTCCGGTCTCGACGGGTGGCTGCCCCCGGTCGACGACTCGTGGAGCAACTTCGGTCAGGGATCGGCGAACCTCGACCAGGAAGCCGACCGGCTCGGGGGCGCCCGCGGCGACTTCGTCGACGACCTGGGCCGGTCCGACCGGGTCGGGGAGTTCCGCAGTGCCGTGGCGAGCATCCGGAGGCATCGGAGGCCCACGCTCACGTTCATCCACACGGTGTTCCCGCACGTGCCGTGGAGCTACCACGCCGACGGGGAGCGCTACGCAGACCCCGGCTACCCGGGTCGCGACGGCCCGGGCGTGTGGACCACCGACTTCTCGGCCGACTTCGCCCTCCAGCGCCATCTCCTGCAGGCCGAGTTCGCGGACCAGATGCTCGGCGAGCTCCTGGATCGCCTCGACGCGACGGGCCTCTACGACGAGTCGCTCGTGGTGCTCGCCGCCGACCACGGGGTGTCGCTCGAGGTGGGCACCAACCGG
Organism: uncultured Microthrixaceae bacterium; assembly: GCA_964635055.1. Taxonomy (GTDB): domain Bacteria; phylum Actinomycetota; class Acidimicrobiia; order Acidimicrobiales; family DATDAH01; genus JAEUJM01. Next base: position 43,519 of record CAZWMT010000030.1, read on the forward strand.
CGGTTGCCCGACGACGCCACGTTGCCGGCGCTGATGCCGGTGCCCACGGTGGTGAAGCCCCCCGCGGGCTCGCACGGTGCCTTGGTCGGGCACACCGACGACCGCGTGGCGGAGACCGTGGACCTGCTGCCCACCATCGCCGACCTGCTGGGGGTCGACCTGCCCTGGCCCGTCGACGGCCAGAGCCTCTTCGGGCCGCCCCGCACGAGCACCGAACGCGAGATCTACGCCCGTGGCCACACGGTGCGCACGGATGCTCCTCGCCTCGACCTGCAACCCATCGTCGACCGGATCGACGCCACCTTCGGCCAGGGCGACGGCCTCGTCCTGTACGGCCTGGGGCCCGGGCGGCGAGCGGTCGGTCATCGCGCCCGGCGGTCGGCGGTGGCGGCGCCGCCGGGCGGGTGTTGGGACCCAGCGCCGATCGCCGCCGGGTCCGTGGGCGAGGTGACCGGCTCCATCCGCACCGACGACGAGGGCGAGGTGCCCTTCGCGGTGGTGGTCGACGGCCGGGTGGCGGGAACGTCGGTGACCTACGACGACGGCGAAGGCGACTCCCACCGGGTGGTCGCCTTGGCCGACCCGGCGGGGTGGCAGGACGCGGGCACGATCGAGCTCTGGCGCGTCGTCGAGGCGGAGCGTGCCGAGGGCGATGGGGTGGGGCTGGTGCGACTGCCCGAGTGCAGCTGAGCTGGTGCCGGCTGCCCGAGTGGGGTCGCGGCGGCTCGGCCCCGGTGCGGGCTACTCGAGGCGGCCGTCGAGGATGTGGGCCACCCGGTCGGCGTAGTGCACCATGCGCTCGTCGTGGGTCACCACGACCGCCGAGATCCCCCGGCCCTTCATCTCCGAGCGGATCAGCTCCATCACGGCCTCACCCAGCTTCGTGTCGAGCGCCGAGGTGGGCTCGTCGAAGAGCACCAGCGCCGGGTCGTTCATCAGGGCCCTGCCGATGGCGACGCGCTGGCGCTCGCCGCCGGACAGCTGCCCGGGCAGGTTCTTGGCCCGGTCGGTGAGCCCCAACTCGTCGAGCAGCTGGTCGGCCCGGGCCCGTGCCGCCGATCGGCGTCGCCGGCCCAGCTCGTCGACGACCAGGAGGTTCTCCCGGGCGGTCAGGAAGGGCACCAGGTTGACCGCCTGGAACACGAACCCGACCTTCTCCTGCCGGAAGGCGGTGAGCTGTCTGGCCGAGTAGCCGGTGATGTCGTCGCCGCCGACGATCACGCGGCCCTCGGTGGGCGACAGGATGCCGCCGGCGATCGAGCAGAGCGTGGTCTTGCCCGAGCCCGACGGACCCACGAGGGCCACGATCTCGTCATCGGCCACGTCGAGGGTGGCGTGGTCGAGGGCGACGACCTCGCTGTCGCCCATCCGGTACACCTTGCGGACCGCCTCCATGCGGAGGGCGAGGCCGGTGGCGCCGGTGGCGCCGTCGGCGGCCGACGGGGCGGCGGTGGGGCGTGCGGTCATGTGGAGCTCCCGATGGCGGCGGCAGGGTCGACGCGCAGGACGCGTCGCAACGAGAACGAGCACCCGACCACGGACGCGAGCAGCAGGAACGCGACGCTGCTGACGACGCGCGTGGGCGTGAGCGCGAAGGGGATGGCCCCGGCCGGGATGGCCAGGTCGAGACCCACGGCGATGGTGGCGCCGATCGCCGAGGCGAGGAGCGTGACCAGGACGGCCTGCACCACCACCCCGGCGAACAGCGTGCGCGAGCGGGCGCCGATGGCCTTGAGCACCCCGTAGAGGGCCATCCGCTCGACGGTGAGCAGGGCGAAGAACAGGGCGACCACGACCACGGCGACCACGATGGTGACCCCGATGATCTGGTTGAACACGGATCGCTGCTGCTCCACGCCGGGAAGGGCGTTGACGGCCTCGTCGACGGTGAGGCTGGCGGTGGCGCCGTCGGTGGCGGTGTCGATGCGATCGGCCAGGACCGCGGGGGCTTCGCCGTCCCCCTGGACGACGAGCGCCTGGAACACGCCCGGGCCGACCGTGGCGTCGGGACGGTTGGCGTTCTGCACGCTCCGCCACGTGTCGGCCGACACCCACAGCGAGCCCTGCCCGGAGAAATTGGTGTCGCTGACGAACCCGATCACCTCGACGGGGGTGCGGGCGGGACCCACCAGCACCTCGGTGCCGGTGCGGATCCCCTCGTCGCGCAACACCTCGTCGGCGTAGCCCTGACCCTCGGGCGGCGGGTCGCCGACGCCGGTGGGAGCGAGCTCGTAGCCGAAGACCGCCAGGTCGGCCAGGTCGCGAGGCCCGTTGCCGGGCACCCGACCGCCCAACAGGGCCACGCCGATGCCTCCGACCTCGGCGACGCCCGGCACGCCCTCGACCTCACGGCGCAGCTCCGGGGGGATCCGGCTCCGGAAGAACGAGTCGCGCGCGGTCGCCGAGTACACGATGACGTCGCCGTCCTGGGCCCGGACCGCGCCCGTGCTGTCGCGCAACAGCCCGTCGAGCAGGCCGCCGAGGAACATCAACAAGATCGCGATGAGCGTCAGGATGACGGTGGCGGTGGCGAAGCGGCTCGGCCGCCGGCGCAGCTCGCGCAGGGCGATCCTCACACCTGCACCCCCGCGCCCGTGGTGGCCTCGACCGGATCGATCCGCAGCACCCGTCGGGCCGAGAACAGCGAGCTCACCACGCCGAGCACGAGCAACAGCACGCCCCAGAACACCACCGCGCCGGTCTCGAACCGCAGCGGGATGTCGCCCACCCGTTGCACCGAGACCGGTGCGTACAGAAGCGTGCCGAGGGCGATCCCGACCGCCATCACGATCACGACCTGCACCAGCAGCGCCCGGACCAGGCGTCCCGCGGGCGCGCCGACGGCGCGGAGCAGGGTGAGCGAGTCGGCCTTCTGGAACGTGATGATCAGGAAGAACAGTCCCGTCACCAGCGGCACGACCAGTCCGTAGAGGAGGAAGATCACCTGGAACGACTGGCGCACCTGGGCCACTCCGGGCGTCTCGTCGGCGGCGGTGTCCTTGGGCAGGGCGTCGGCGTCGGGGGCCGCTGCGTTCACGGCCTCGGACAACGTCTCGGCCGACGTGCCTTCCTGCGGCTCGAGGGCGATGGCGTTCGGCAACGGGTCGCGTGCGTCCGGGTTCACCGAGCGCACCGCGTCCACGTAGGTGTCGTAGGTCGTGAACAGGGTGGGCGTGGCCTGCAGGTTGATGTCCTCCGCCAGGCCGACGACCTCGATCTCGAGCCCACCAGGCTCGAGCCGCACCCGGTCGCCGATGGCGAAGCCCAGGTCGACGTCGGCGGCGTTGGCGACAGCCTCTCCGTCACCTCGGGGGAGACGACCGTCGGTGAGCGTCGCCGGCGAGCCCAGGCCCTCCTGCTCGTAGCCGATGACGGCCACGTCGGCCAGCTCGCCGTCCACGGTGGCGCTGAAGGTGCCCTGGCCGATCCGGCCGGCCCGGCCCACCCCCTCGGTGGCGGTGATCTGCGCCTCCACCGGCGGGGTGATGACGCTGCCTTGCAGGTTGCGGCGTCCATCGACGCTGTACACGAGCACCGGCGCCGACTGGTTGCGGATCGCGCCGACGAACGCGGTGAGCAGCCCGTCCTGCAGCGTCTGCTGGAACAGGATCAGGAAGACGAGCAGACCGATGGCGGCGGTGACCAGTGCGAAGCGCACCACCGTGCGGCGCAGCTCTTTGAGGGCCAGGAACATGCGGTGCGGAGTGTCGCGCGTCGCGGCGGCGCGACCATCACCGGGCGGCACCACGATCGACCGTGGAACCGGACCGGGTGGCCGCGGCGACACGGAACCCGATTAGCCTCGGCTCGGTGGACGTGTGGCACGACGACGAGGCGTTCCCGCGGCCGGCGGAGGGCTCGGCAGTCACCATCGGTGCCTACGACGGCGTCCATCGCGGTCACCAGTTGGTGATCGGCGAGGTGCGCCGCTGCGCCCGCGAGCAGGGGTTGCGATCGGTGGTGGTCACCTTCGACCGTCACCCCGCCAGCGTGGTGCGGCCCGAGTCGGCGCCGAAGCAGCTGACCGACCCCGAGCAGGAGCTCGAGCTGTTGGCCCGCACCGGCGTCGACGCCACCCTGGTGATCCACTTCGACGAGGCCCGATCCAAGGAGCCCGCCGAGGAGTTCGTGCACGAGATCCTGGTCGGCGCGCTCAACGCCAAGACCATCGTGGTGGGCGAGGACTTCCACTTCGGGCACCAGCGACGGGGCAACAACGCGCTGCTGGCCACGATGGGCGCCGAGCTGGGCTTCACCGTGGACGGCATCGACCTGTTGCAGGCGGGCCCCGAGGGAGCGGTGTCGTCCACCGCCATCCGCGCCGCGCTGGCGGCCGGCGACCTCCATGCCGCGCACGCGATGCTCGGCCGGTCCCACGAGGTGCGCGGGGTGGTGGGCCACGGCGACGCCCGGGCGCGCGATCTGGGGTTCCGCACCGCCAACGTGGCCATCGCCGACGACGTGCTGTTGCCCGCCGACGGCATCTACGCCGCGTGGTACGAGCGGCCCGATCGGAGCGTGCACCCGGCGGCGGTCTCGCTCGGGCGACGGCCCACGTTCTACGAGTTCGCCGACACCTCGCTGCTCGAGGCCCACCTGCTCGACTTCCAGGGCGACCTGTACGGCGAGGCGGCGAGGGTCCGCTTCGTCGAGCGGCTCCGCGACGAGGTGAAGTTCGACAGCATCGACGATCTGGTGGCCCAGATGGGGCGCGACTGCGCCCGGGCCCGGGACGTGCTGGGTGCCTGACCGCGCACCTCCGGGAAGCGTCCATCCCGACGCCGTCGTCGACGATGCCGGCGTTCGTTGGGCCGGTGAGGTGGAGCCCCTCACCGGGCCCATCACCCAGCCCCTGCGTGAGGGGATCGAGCCGGCCCGGATCGGGTCGGCGGCCCGGCTGGCGCGCCACCGCATCCGCCTCTCCGACGGCCACGAGGTGGGCCTGGCCGTGTGTGGTCGCGGGATACCACTGGTCGTGGTGCACGGCTTCTCCGCCGAGGGCCTCCTGTACGCACAGACGCTGTCGCGCCTCGTGTCGATGGGCTACAAGGTCATCGCCATCGACACCGCCGGCCACGGTGGCACGCAGGGCCTGCCGCGCGGCGGCGGCGACCTCGCCGGCTACAGCGAGTTACTGGGTCGGGCGATACGCGAGCTCGGCATCCGCCGGGCGGTGTTGGCGGGGCACTCGATGGGTGGGCGGCTCGTGGTGGAGTTGGCCGCCGACCAGCCCGACCTGGCGATCGCCGTCATCCTGCTCGACGCCATCGTGGGCGACACCTGGGACCGGATGGTGAACGTGTTCCGCGTCATGCCGCCACTGCTCGGCCTCGTCGGCGCCGCCTTGGCCGTCGACAGCCTCTCCACCGCGCCCCTTTTCAAGGACCGCAGCCAGGCGATGAAGCTCGCCCGACTGGCCATCCCGGTCGGTGCGGGAATCGCCCGCCACCCGTGGCAACTCCTCGGGCCCAGTGTGTCGATCCTGCGCTCGCGGGGCAGCGGCCACCTGCTCGACAAGCTGGCCGAGGAACGGGTGCCCGTCATCGCGATCCACGGGGACAAGGACGTGGCGGTACCCATCGCCACCGCCAAGGAGGCGGCCAAGCGGGCCCACGGCCACTTCGTGGTGGTGCGCGACGCCAGTCACTCGTGGCTCCTGAAGGACCCGGAGACGCTGCCGGCCATCATCTACGAGCTGCTGGGTGACGGCCTGGGCTCGGCGCAGCGGCGCGCGCTGCGGGCGGCCGGCCTGGCGCCCGGTCTCGCCGACGAGGACGCGGTCGAGGGGGCGCTGTACGACCCCGACGCCCTGGTGCTGCAGCTCACCCCCGAATTCGTGGCGCCCACCCCCGCCGACCGCAAGAAGGTGCATCCCCGTCGCCCCCGCTACCGCTGGACGGTCCACCCACCCCTCCACTGAACGCGGGCGAGGAATCGTCGGGTTGTGGACAACCCTGGTACGGTGTGTGCGTTGCACCGAGCGCCACAGCGCGCCGTGCCTGCTTCCGGTTACGCACTTGCGGACCACGAGGCCGGGTAGCACACCCACCCACTGAAGAAAGCACAACCACATTTCCATGCCTGACAGCACGGGCCTTCCCCCGAAGGCCGACACGATTGCCGACAACCGTCTCCACGAGACCGACACCGGCTCTCCCGAGGTCCAGGTGGCGCTGCTCACCGAGCGCATCAACCACCTCACCGAGCACCTCAAGACCCACAAGAAGGACCACCACAGCCGCCGCGGCCTGCTCATGCTGGTCGGCCGGCGCCGCCGGTTGCTCGACTACGTGAAGCGCAACGACGTCGAGCGCTACCGCGCCCTCATCGCGAAGCTGGGTCTGCGCCGCTAGCGCGGCCGGCCTTCCGCGACCAGATCTGACATCCAGCGGGCTCCGCCCCGCGAGCAACACCACAACACAACCCACGCGGCGTGCTGGTCAGCTGCCAGTGGCCGGTCGCCCGATCTCATTCATCGGGCGATCGACCACTGGGAACTGGCCCCGCCGCTCGACCGGGGCCACAAGGGCCCCGAGAGGAGGCATCCCATGGCGGATGCGACCAACGTCTCCGGTGCGATCACCGGTTCCGAGAACACCCTGTCGTTCGAGACGGGCAAGCTGGCCGGGCTGGCCGACGGCGCCGTCGTCGCCCAGATCGGCGACACGGTGGTGCTGGTGACGGCCACCGCGGCCAAGGGCGTGCGGGAGGGCATCGACTTCTTCCCGCTCACCGTCGACATCGAAGAGCGCATGTACGCCGCGGGCAAGATCCCCGGCTCGTTCTTCCGTCGTGAGGGCAAGGCCTCCGACCAGGCCATCCTCACCTGCCGCCTCATCGACCGGCCGCTGCGCCCGTCGTTCCCCGAGGGGTTCCGCAACGAGATCCACATCGTGGGCACCATCCTGGGTGCCGACAAGGTGAACCCGCACGACGTGCTGGCCATCAACGCCGCCTCGGCGGCCCTGTCCCTGTCGGGCATCCCCTTCGAGGGCCCGATCGGCGCCGTCCGGGTGGCCTTCGACGCCAGTGGCACCTGGATCCCGCACCCCACCTACCAGGACGGCGACTCCAGCTCGTTCGAGATGGTCGTGGCCGGCCGCATCGGTGACGACGGCGACGTCGCCATCATGATGGTCGAGGCCGGTGGCACCGAAGCCGCCTGGAAGCTCTACGAGGAGGGCGCTCCCAAGGTCACCGAGGCGGTCATCGCCGACGGCCTCGATGCCGCCAAGGCCTGGATCCGCGAGTCGATCGACCTGCAGAACGAGCTGGTCGAGAAGGTCGGGGGCAAGAAGCCGTCGATCACCTTCACGGCCCAGGTGGACTACAGCGACGACATCTACGCCGCCGTGTCTGCTGCCGGCACCGAGCGCCTCGCCGCGGCGATGGCCATCGCCGACAAGGCCGAGCGTGACGCGGCGACCGACGCCGCCCGCGACGAGATCGTGGACGAGCTCAGCGAGCAGTTCGCCGAGGTCGACAACGCCACCAAGCAGATCAAGGCCGCCGTGCGGTCGCTGACCAAGGCCATCGTGCGCAAGCGCATCGTGGAAGAGGGCGTGCGCATCGACGGTCGTGGCGTCACCGACATCCGGCCCCTGTCGGCCGAGGTGGGCGTGCTGCACGCGGTGCACGGCTCGGGCCTGTTCCAGCGTGGCGAGACCCAGGTGCTCAACGTGGCCACCCTGGGCATGCCCCGCATGGAGCAGATGCTCGACACCATCGGCATCGACGACCGCAAGCGCTACATGCACCACTACAACTTCCCGCCCTTCTCCACCGGCGAGACCGGGTTCATGCGGGGGCCCAAGCGCCGCGAGATCGGTCACGGCCTGCTGGCCGAGCGGGCCCTCGTGCCGGTGATCCCCACCGTCGAGGAGTTTCCCTACACGCTGCGCACCGTGTCCGACGTGCTGTCGTCCAACGGCTCGACGTCGATGGCGTCGGTCTGCGGCTCGACCCTGTCGCTGATGGACGCCGGTGTGCCGATCAAGGCCCCGGTGGCCGGCATCGCCATGGGCCTCGTCTACGCCGAGGGCAAGTACACCGCCCTCACCGACATCCTCGGTGCCGAGGACGCCTTCGGCGACATGGACTTCAAGGTGGCCGGCACCTCCGAGTTCGTCACCGCGCTGCAGCTCGACACCAAGATCTCCGGCCTTCCCGCCGAGGTCCTGGCCAAGGCGCTCGACCAGGCCAAGGACGCCCGCCTCAAGATCCTCGAGGTCATGCACGAGGCCATCGCCGAGCCCCGTCCCGAGGTCGGCCCCACCGCCCCGAAGATCACCAGCTTCGAGATCCCGATCGACAAGATCGGCGAGGTCATCGGCCCCAAGGGCAAGGTCATCAACGCCATCCAGCAGGAGACCGGCGCCGACATCAGCGTCGACGACGACGGCACCGTCGGCACCGTGAGCATCGGCTCGCATGACGGCGGCGTGGTGGCCGAGGCCGAGCGCCAGATCCGCCTCATCCTGAACCCGCCCACCGCCGAGGTGGGCCAGGTGTACCAGGGCAAGGTGGTCAACATCACCAAGTTCGGTGCGTTCGTCAACATCCTCCCGGGCCGCGACGGCCTGGTCCACATCTCCAAGCTCGGCGGTGGCAAGCGCATCGACCGGGTGGAGGACGTGCTCGACCTCGGCGACGAGATCGAGGTGCGGGTGGACGACGTCGACCCCAACGGCAAGGTGTCGCTCAGCCCCGCCGACGCCCCGCCCTCCACCGGTGGCGGCGGTGGCGGTGACCGCGGTGGTCGTGACCGCGACGACCGTGGTGGCGCTCGCAGCAGCGACCGTCCCCGTGGCCGTGACCGCGAGGACCGCCCGGCCCGTGACCGTGACAGCCGCCCGTCCTCCGATGCCGAGTCGTCCGACTCGGGCAGCGGAGCGGTGGCCGTGTCCTTCGAGGACGCCTTCGAGGTCGAGCTCCGGGAGGAGTTCGGCGATCTCGGCCCGGCCGAGGCGCCCCGCAGCGGCTCCGGCGGTGAAGGTGGCGGCCGTGGCCGCGGCGACCGTGGTCGTCGCGGCGGGCGTCGCTGAGCACCACCCTGCCCTCGAACACCTCGTCCTCGAACACCCTGCCCTCGAACACCCTGCCCGGCAACGGGCGCCCGGACGGTGCGTCGGCTGACGCCGGCGACACCGTCCGCATCACCACCCTCGACAACGGCCTCCGTGTCGTCACCGAGCGCATGGACTCCGTGCGCTCGGTGACGACCGGGGTCTGGGTCGGGGTCGGCGCTCGTGACGAGGACGAGGCGCTCTCCGGCGCCTCCCACTTCCTCGAGCACCTGCTGTTCAAGGGAACGGACTCACGCTCGGCCCAGGACATCGCCGAGTCGGTCGACGCGGTGGGCGGCGAGATGAACGCCTTCACCGCCAAGGAGTACACCGCCTACTACACCCGGCTCCCCGCCGCCGAGGTCGACTTCGGCCTCGACCTGCTGGCCGACGTGGTCTGCGCGCCGGCGTTCCGCCCCGACGAGATCGACGCCGAGCGCCAGGTGATCCTCGAAGAGATCCTGATGAGCGAGGACACCCCCGACGACCGGGCCCACACGCTCGTGTTCGAGGCGCGGTACCCCGGTCACCCGCTGGGGCGTGAGGTGCTCGGCAGCCCCGACACCATCGAGGCCATGACCCGCGACCAGATCTCGGGCTTCCACGGCCACCACTACCGGCCCGAGAACCTGGTGGTGGCGGCCGCAGGGTTGCTGGACCACGACGCCGTGGTCGAGCGGGTCGCCGGGGGCTTCGCGGGGCTCGCCGCGGGGTCCCGGCCCAACCGGACCCCGCCGACAGGCGCGGCGCTCCCGTCGGCGGTGCTGCGTCGGCCCACCGAGCAGGTCCACCTGGCCATGGCGTGGCCGGGCTTCGACCACGAGGACCCCGATCGGTACGCCCTGTCGGTGGCCAACCACGTGCTGGGTGGGGGCACCGCCAGCCGGCTGTTCCAGGAGGTCCGCGAGAAGCGGGGCCTGGCCTACTCGGTGTACTCCTCACCGTCGTCCTACGTGGACACGGGCATCGTCATGGTCGAGCTGGGCACGGCGCCGAGCCGGATGGGCGAGGCGGTCGACGTGGTCGACCGGGTGATCGCCGACCTGCTGGCCGATGGTGTCACCGACAAGGAGCTCGACGTGGCCCGGGGCTATCTCGAGGGCTCGATGGTGCTGGGCCTCGAGGACAGCGGCAGCCGCATGGGGCGCATCGGCAGCAACATGTGCATCCGGGGCAAGGTCACACCGCTGGAGGAGCACGTGCGCAGGATCCGTGGCGTCACCCACGACGACGTCCGCCACGTGCTGCAGCGGGTGTTCGGCGCCAATCGCACGTTGGCCGCCGTCGGCCCGCTCGACGAGGCGGACCTGCCGGCCTGATCCACCGCGGGCGGCCGTCGGCCGGCAGGTGGGGGAGGGCCCGGAGCCCCCGGTGCCCCGTCAGGCCACGAGGGGTGGCAGCACCGGCAGCACGTCACGGGCCGAGGCCGGCACTGACGACGGCCGTGGTCCCCGCTCCGATGGCGATGGGCGTGGCGCCACCGAAGTCCGTGGCGTCGTGCCAGTACTCCTGGCGCCGGGCCCCGGTGGGGTCGACGATGGTGACCCGGTACATGCCGGGCGCCAGGCCGCCGATCGTGTAGGCGCCGTCGGCGGCCGAGACGGCACCGCCGGCGGGACCGGTCGGACCGATGGCGACGACCCAAGCGCCGCCCAGCGGGGTGTGGGACGGGTCGTCGGTGATCGTGCCGGTGACCGCGCCCGTCGTGGGGTCGAGCGCCGCCAGGGTGCTGGCCGGTGCGGTGACCGACGCGGCGTCGGCGATCCCGTGGTACGGACGGCCGTCGTGCCACTCCATGGCGTGGCGGCCGCTGGCGTCGAGGAAGGCCAGCTTGTAGGCGGTGGCGGGCACGTCCATGCGGTAGGTGCCGGTCGCGCCGGTCACGGTGGCGGCGGTGAGCGCGTAGTCCGCGGCTCGTAGGGCGAGCACGATCACCCCGCGGAGCGGCGTGGCCGTGCCCGACTCGGTGATCGACCCCGTGAGGGGCGCGCTGCCGGGCGTCGCCGCTCGCGTCGGCAGGGCGATGTCGGCCGCGGCCGCCCCGCCGGCTGCCACGGTGACCGACGCGGCCGCGGTGGGGTCGGGGGTGCCGGCGTAGAACGCCGTGGCGTGCCCGCCCGTCGGGTCGAAGTACACGATCTTGTACGCCCCCGCGGCCACGTGGTCGAACCGGTAGTGGCCCGTGGCGTCCGCGACGACGGCCGTCTGCGGGGCGCCGGTGGCGGCGTCGAGCGTGACGGCCCAGGCGCCCCCGACGGGCGCGCCACTGGTGCCGTCGGTGATCACCCCGGTGATCGACCCGCGGGTGGGTGCCATGGTCGTGGTGACGTCGGTGGGAAGGCCACGGTCCACCGTCACCGTGGTCGGGGGGCCGAAGAAGGCGGACCGGTGGTCGCCGCTCGAGTCGATCAGGTACACGTGGTACGAACCGGAGGCGGTCGGGGCGCGGAAGTTGCCGTCGGCGTCGGCCACGACCGCGCCGGCGAGCGACAGGTCGCCGGCCCGGAGCAGGGCCACCCCGGCCCACGGCACGGGCGCGCCCGACACGGCGTCGACGACCGTGCCGGTCACCCCGGGTGCGCTGCCCGCCATCGCGTCCATCCCGGCTCGCATGGCCTCGGCGTCGATCTCGTCGGTCTCGACCGGGACCGCCCGGTAGGTGCTGATGCCCTCGACGGTCAGCACCGGCTGGCCGTTCGGGCCCAGCTCGGTGAAGAACGTGTTCCAGCCTCCCCAGCTGACGACCCAGTTGCCCCCCGAGGTGCGTCGGGCCGAGCCCAGGCCGAACGAGTAGCCGGCGCGGGCGTCGGTGACGGTCTCGACCAGGGTGGCCCGGCGTGCGGTGGCGTCGATCGTGAAGCGCAGCACCCGGGGGCGCCGCGCCAGCGCCCTCGTGCCGTTGTCGAACACGCTCACCGTGCCGTCGGCCAGGATGCGGGCGTCGTGCTGGCCGCTGAACAGGCGGAGCACCTCGGCGTCGGTCAGCTGCTGCGGACCGTCGAACACGCTCAGGCTCTGCGGGGTGGTGGTGCCCCCGAGCTTCCAGTGGATCCCCCCGGTCGCCATGTCGATGTCGTAGACGGCGTCGAGGTTGCGGATGGACACGAGCAGGCGCCCGTTGCCGTCGGGCTCGACGGAGTTGGCGTGGCCCCAGACCAGCTTGTAGGCGTCGGGGGACATCTCGGCCGCGTCGATGTGGTCCTGGGTGCGCCACGACCACACCTCGTGGCCGGCGTCGTCGAGCCGCACGAAGCGGGCCTCCTCCTCGAGGCCCCGGTCGGAGTCGTAGTACTGGAACCCCACCAGGTCGCCGTCGGGCATCCGCTGCAGGTCGTGATGGTCGAGGCCGTCGTGCACGACACGCGTGGGAGTGCCATCCCAGGCCCGCACGTAGTAGTCGCCGCCGGGCACCGTGGTGACGATCTGGCCGTCGATGATCTTGGCGTCCACCGGGGCGCCCGGGGCCTCGTTCAACCACCAGACCGGCGTGCCCTCGGCGTTCAGGACGATGTCCCAGTTGGTATGGGTGACCACGTAGAAGGCGGCCTGGGGGGTGCCCGTCACGGTGGTGGTGAGTGTGGGGAAGCCGGCCGGGAGGCAACGGACGCGGTAGCGGGTCACCGCGGCGGACGGCTCGGAGGTGGGGGCCACGTCGAAGCGGACGGTCGTGGTCGCCGGGGGCGTGACCGAGTAGGAGAACGAGTCCGTCAGTGTGGACGGGGCCGGTGCGCCGGGCCCGAGCGCGACCGCGCGCACCCGGTAGCCGGGCGCGGCGGTTCCCGTGAACGTCAGTGCCTGCCCGTTGTGGCAGCGGATCACGTAGTCCCGCCGGTCGGGTGCGAACGCCAGGTTCAGGGCGTCGGGAGCGGCCGACAGCGCGGTGAGGCCCGCGACCGCGGCGGGTGCCGCCCGGTCGGCGCTGGTGGCCCGGGTCGGTCCGGCTCGGGCAGTGCCGGATGTCGTGAGGCAGGTCGCCAAGATCAGCGCGGCCACGCACACGATCCGGGTGCCGCCGGCGGTGCGGCGTGGTGCGGTCGTCGGGGGGGCTCCGATGACCGCACGGTAGCCGCGTGGCACGACGGGCGATCGGGCGGTCGGAGCGAGTCGTGCGGTCCGGCGGTCGGGGCAGGAGGGTGCCCACAGCGTGCCGGTAGGGTGCGGTCATGACGATCAGCGTCGGGGTTTTCGGTGCCGGCGGCCGCATGGGCGCCACGGTCTGTCGGGCAGTGGCCGACGACGACGGGCTCGAGTTGGTCGCCGCCGTCGACCCGCACCACACGGGCGCGGTGATCGCCGGGGTCACCGTCGCCGCCGACGCACGGGCCTTGGCCGACGCCGGGGCCGAGGTGGCGGTCGACTTCACCCACCTCGAGGCGTCTCGCGAGAACCTGGCCTGGCTGGCCGGGCACGGCGTCCACGCGGTGGTCGGCACCACCGGGTTCACCGCCGACGACCTCGACCGCTTCCGGGCCACCTTCACCGACAGCAACTGCCTGATCGCCCCCAACTTCGCCATCGGCGCGGTGCTGATGATGCGCTTCGCCGAGTTGGCCGCCCCCCACTTCGAGACCGCCGAGATCATCGAGTTGCACCACGACCGCAAGATCGATGCCCCCTCGGGCACGGCCATGCGCACCGCGGAACGCATGGCCGCGGCATCGGCGCAATGGGGCGACGACCCCACCACGACCACCGTCGTCGCCGGCGCACGCGGGGGTGATGGTCCCGGCCACATCCGGGTGCACTCGGTGCGCCTACGGGGCGTCGTGGCCCACCAGGAGGTGCTGCTCGGCACCACGGGCCAGACCCTCACCATCCGCCACGACAGCTACGACCGCTCGTCGTTCATGCCGGGTGTGGTGCTGGCCGTGAAAGAGGTGGCGAACCACCCCGGGGTGACGATCGGCCTCGACTCGCTGCTCGGCCTGTGAGCCGAGCCGGCCGGACGTGGCGCTGACCGACCGCAGGCCCAGCGCCAACCCGCTTCAGCGGCCGATGATCCGCACCCTGGGCCGGTCGGCGTCGGGGGCGAGGAAGGCCAGCAGGCGCTCACCCTCGGACTCGAGGTCGGCCCGATGGTCGGGGGACACGTCGCGCAACAGCTCGACCCGCAACTCCGGTCGGCCGGGAGGGTCCGTGTCGAGCCGCCACGATGCCCCGACGAACCCGTCGATCAGCACCCCGCAGGCGAACGCGCCGTTCGGGCCGGACGCCAGGCCGCGGCGCGCCTCCTCGTCGACGATGCGGGTGCGGTCGGCGTGGGAGAGCAACACGTTGTCGTACTCGCCGAGGAAGCGCACGGGAGCGGGGGTGTCCGGCCGGGGCAGTCGACCGCGGGGCACGTCGAACAGCTCGCGGCCGCGCTCGTCGCGGAAGGTGCGCAGACCCGGCCGGAGGCGCTCGAACACCTCGGCCAGACCGGTGATCGTCGACCACTTCTGGGCGTCGGCCACGGTGGCCGGCCCGAACGCGGCCAGGTAGCGGGGCACCACGTCGTCCCACGAGGGCTGCGGGTGCAGCGGCCGACCCACCCAGGTGTCGACCGGTGTGGTGCGCACCTGGCCGCCCTGGCCGAGGATGCCCCGGGGTGGCACCTGGGCCATCGGGAGCAGGCAGCGGACCGCGTGGGCCAGGGTGCGGCGATCGACGTCGGGCCACCGCTCGCTCAGGAAGGCGCCGATCTCCGCGTTGGTGCGTGGCTGCGCATCGACGAACGGGCGCACCGCGTCGATCAGCGCGCCGGCATCCACCTGTCGGATGGTTGCGTAGGTGGCGTTGCCGTACAGCTCGCGCTCGGTCACCGGCTGCGCCAGTGTGCGCAGCGCCAGGGCGTCGTCTGCGGTGAGGAGGTGGACCGTCGAGCGCATGGCCGCGATGCGCACCGCCCGTCGACTGAGGAGCAGTCGGTCGAGCTGGCCGGCCTCGAAGCCGTCGAGCCGGGCCAGCAGCGCCAGGTACGGGGGCAGCGTGGCCTGTGCCTGGAGACCCACCAGTCGTTCGATGGCCCGCATCGGGCTGACCCGCTGCCGGCGCAGGAGCAACTGGCGATCGAGCAGGGCCCGGTTGAGCGCACGGGTGTCGAGGGTGCGCTCGGCGGCCACCGGTGGTGCCCTCAGCTGCGGCGGTGCACGCGGGTGGCGCTCGACTGGTCGCGGGCCAGCACCACGATCTGGTCGATGTTCACGTGGCTCGGTCGGGTGGCCGACCAGGCCACGCAGTCGGCGATGTCGTCCGCGGTCAGGGGCGTGACGCCCTCGTAGACGGCGTCGGCCTTGGCCCGGTCGCCACCGAAGCGCACCAGGCTGAACTCGGTCTCGACCATGCCCGGATCGATCTCGGTCACCCGGACAGGCTCGCCGAGGAGCTCCTGGCGCAGCACGCCCATCACCGCGCGGGCCGCGAACTTCGCCGCGTTGTACCCGCCGCCGCCCGCGTAGGGCTCGATGCCGGCGATCGAGCCGATGGTGATGACGTGCCCGTCGCCACTGGCGATCAGCTTGGGCAGCAGCGCCCGCGTCATGCGCATCACCCCCAGCACGTTCGAGTCGTACATGGCCTGCCAGTCGTCGTCGTTGGCCGCGGCGATCGGGTCGCGGCCCAGCGCGCCGCCGGCGTTGTTCACCAGCAGCGAGCATCGGGGCACCTGGTCGCAGAACCGCTCGACCGACGCGGCATCGGTGACGTCGAGCGGCAGGGCCGTCGCCCCGATCGGCTCGGCGACGGCGCGCAGCCGGTCGAGGCGCCGGGCGCCGGCGACCACCTCGAACCCGTCCGCGGCCAGGCGGGCCGCGGTGGCCGCGCCGATGCCCGAGCTGGCGCCGGTGACCACCGCGACGGGCCGGTGCGGTGCCCCTGGGCCGTGGGCAGCCCCGGGCTCGCCGGTCTGCTCCAGGTGGGCGGAGTCCGGCTCGGCGGCTGCCCCGGGGTCGTCGGTCATGTGCTGCGGTCCTCGTGCTCGGGAGGCTCCCCGGACGGCTCGTCGCCGTGGTCCGTGTGGGCCGCGGCCTCGGCCGCCTCCCAGGCCTCGACCTCCAGCTCGACCTCGTGCTCGTGCTCGAGGTCCTCCTCGGCGTCGTCGAGCTCCTCTTCGAGGCGGACCAGGGCCTCCAGCTCGCTCTCGCCCTCGCCGCGGCTCTCGCTCCAGATCAAGACGCCGGTGATGGTGACCGTGAGCGCGGTGAGCGGCAGGCGGTAGTGGCGGATGAAGTCGACGATGGCGTCGAGCGGGTCGGCGAAGATGTCGCCGACCCACCGGATGATGATGAGTCGGGCCACGGTGCCGGTGATGTTGAGCGCCAGGAACACCGGGGGCGACATGCCCGAGGCGCCCGCGAACAGGCAGATCGGGTTGTTCGGCGCGATGAGGACGAGGGGGTACGACGCCTTCTGGAAGAACTGCTCCACCGACCGCAGGAGGCCGCCGAAGGTGCGCGAACGCCGCTCGGCCCAGCGCACCGCGGCGTCGCCGTAGAAGTAGCCGAGGAGGTAGAAGAGCGGATCGGCCAGCAGCAGCCGGATGGTGCCGACGGTGTAGTACGACACGGCGTCGAGCGAGTTGGTGGCGAGCACCAGGTTGCGGTTGCGGGCGTTGAGGGCGATGAGCCACAGCGGGTGCTTGTCGACGAGCGTGGGCGCGAAGGCGTCGCCCACGTAGGACGCGATCACGAGGACGACGAGGGGTCCCACGATGAGCCAGAGGGTGAGGCGGCTCGGCTTCGATCGGGCGGGGGCTTCCAAGAGCTAGATCATCGCACCCGGCGGCGCCGGTCAGCGCAGTTGACGGCGGGAGTCCTACGCTGCCGGGCGCACCGCTGTGCCCGTGGCGTCGACAAGGAGATCCATCGTGCAAGGCCTGATGCAGGACACCCCGCTCACGTTGCCGCACCTGTTCGGACGGGCCGAGCGCCTGTTCCCGGGCAAGGAGATCGTGACCGCGACCGCGGTCGGGCCCGAACGGCGGACCTACGGCGAGTGGGCCGAGCGCACGCGGCGCCTCGGCGGTGTCTTCGACGACCTCGGGTTGTCGGACGACGCCCGCATCGCCACCTTCGGGTGGAACACCGCCCGCCACCTCGAGCTCTACTTCGCCGCGCCGTGCACCGGGCGCGTGCTGCACACACTGAACATCCGCCTGTTCCCGGAGCAGCTGACCTACATCGTCAACCACGCCGAGGACGAGGTGATCTTCGTCGACCGCTCGTTGCTGGGCCTGCTCTGGCCGCTGGTGGGCACGTTCGAGACCGTGAAGCACTTCGTGGTGATGGACGACGGCAAGGGCGACGTGCCCAGCCCGGACGGCGGACGCCCCCTCCACGACTACGAGGACCTGCTCGCCGACGCCGAACCGGTCGAGTTCGACGTCCGGGACGAGAACCGCGCCGCGTCGATGTGTTACACGAGCGGTACCACGGGCAACCCCAAGGGGGTCGTGTACTCGCACCGGTCGACCTGGTTGCACACGGTCGGCGTGATGACCGCCGACAGCCTGGGGGTCAGCGAGCGTGACGTCATCCTGCCCGTCGTGCCCATGTTCCACGCCAACGCATGGGGCCTGGCCCACGCGTCGGTCGCGGCCGGCGCCGGCCTGGTGATGCCGGGGCCCGACCTCTCGCCACCCGCCATCGCCTCGCTGATCGAGTCCGAGAAGGTCACCGTCGCCGCGGGCGTGCCCACCATCTGGATGGGCGTGCTGCCCGAGTTGGCCGGACGCGACACGTCGGCGCTGCGCGCCATCCCGTGCGGTGGGTCGGCGGTGCCGCGGTCCCTGTCCGAGGGCTACCGCGAGGCAACCGGCCTGCCGATCCTGCAGGCCTGGGGCATGACCGAGACGAGCCCCGTCGCGTCGATCTGCAAGATCAAGAGCGACCTGGCCGACCAGGACGAGGACACCCTGGCCGACCTCCGGTCGACCCAGGGCCTGGTGTCCATCGGCGTGGACTTCCGGATCGTGACGCAGGAGACCACCGATGAAGTGCCCTGGGACGGCGAGTCACGAGGCGAGCTCCAGGTGTCGGGGCCGTGGATCGCTGCCACCTACTACAACGACGAGCGTGCCTCCGAGTCCTTCACCGAGGATGGCTGGCTGCGTACCGGCGACGTGGCCACGGTCACCGCCGACGGCTACATCCGCCTGGTCGACCGCACCAAGGACGTGGTGAAGTCGGGCGGCGAGTGGATCAGCTCGGTCGAGCTCGAGAACGAGATCATGGGCCACCACAAGGTGGCCGAGGCCGCGGTGATCGGCGTGAACCACCCCAAGTGGGGCGAGCGGCCCCTCGCCTGCGTGGTGGTCAAGCCGGGGGAGACCCTGACCAAGGAGGAGGTGCTCGGCTACCTCGACGGCCGCATCGCCAAGTGGTGGACGCCCGACGACGTGGTGTTCATCGACGAGGTGCCCAAGACCTCGGTGGGCAAGTTCTCCAAGAAGGACCTGCGCGCCCGCTTCGAGGACCACGTCCTGCCCACCGCATGAGCGACGCGGCTCGAGCGGTCTTGTCGAGCGAGCGACGAGTCCTCGTCTGCTGGGCATGATCTGAAGATGCGCCACGGGATCTACCTCGCTCCCTTCGACGGTCTGGCCGATCCGGCGCTGCTGACCGAGCTCGCGGTCGAGGCGGAGGCGGCGGGCTGGGATGGCTTCTTCGTGTGGGATCACGTGCTCTACCGGGCGCCGGTGGAGGCGGTGGCCGACCCGTGGATCGTGCTGGCGGCCATGGCACACGCCACCGAGCGCCTCGTCATCGGCCCGATGGTGACGCCGATCGCCCGCCGGCGCCCGCAGGTGCTGGCGAGGCAGACGACGACGCTCGACCGGCTCTCCGGTGGACGCTTGGTGTTTGGCGTGGGACTCGGTCTGGATCAGAGCGGACGAGAGCTGTCCGCCTTCGGCGAGGAGCTCGACGACAAGGTACGGGCCGAGATGCTCGACGAGGGTCTCGATCTGCTGCAGGCGCTCTGGTCAGGGGAGCGGGTCGATCACGACGGTACGCACTTCACGGCCGACGGCGTCACCTTCACGCCGAGGCCGGTGCAGCAGCCTCGGATCCCGGTCTGGGTGGCGGGCCGCTGGCCCTACCGCCGGCCCCTGCGGAGGGCCGCCAAGTGGGACGGCGTGTTCCTCATCGACCTGGGCGGTCCGCAGGACCTCGCCGAGGCGGCCGCCGAGATCCGCGCCGAGCGGGGTGATCTCGACGGCTACGAGGTCGTGTGCAACGGACGGCCGATCGACGACCCGGGGCCGTGGCGGGATGCGGGTGCCACCTGGTGGCTCGTCGACCCGTGCTCGCACGATCCCGACGTCGTCCGATCGATCATCGCTGCCGGCCCCCCCGCTTCTTGAGGGGTCGGCGCCGAAGGCCGACGCCTCGCCACCGTCCGTGGCCGAATCGGGGCCCTCGAGCCGCATTGGAGGGAATGCCTCCCGTATGGCGGAGGTATTTCCTCCGACGATGACGGTGTAGGCGTCGCGGTCCCACTTCGGTCACGCTTGGTGGCAACCGTCGGATGTCGTCGCAGCGACTGCCACTCGGCACGCCCCTCGCCGTAGCCTGCGGACGTGTACCGCTTCCTGCTGCGGCCCGTCTGGATCCTGTCGCACCTCCTCGTGATCCTGCTGGTCGTGGTGCTGGTGAACCTCGGCTTCTGGCAGCTGCGTCGCCTCGACGAGAAGCGGGACTTCAACGCGCTGGTCACCGCTCGCAGCGAGCAGGAGGCGGCGCCGGTGGCCGACGTGCTGCCCGCGTCGGCCACCTTCGACGACGCCGACGCGGTCGTGTTCCGCAAGGTCACCGCCGAGGGCACCTACCTGGCCGACGAGGAGGTGATCGTCCGGTCGCGCACGTACCAGAGCAAGTCCGGCGCCTGGCTGCTCACGCCGCTGCGGCTCGACGACGGCACCGCCGTGGTCGTCAACCGCGGATGGGTGCCCATCCAGGCCGGCATCGAGCGCGACCCCTCGTGGGCGCCCCCCGAGGGTCGGGTGGAGGTGGAGGGCCTGCTGGTGGCCACCCAGACCCGCGGCCGCTTCGGGGCCACCGACCCCGAGGGCGAGCGCCTCGACACGCTGGCCCGTGCCGACGTCGCCCGCATCCAGGAGCAGGTCGACGAGGACCTGGTGCCAGCGGTCCTGCAACTCGACACGCAGACGCCCGCCCAGCCCGGCGACTTCCCCGTCGCGATCGGCCCGCCCGAGCTGTCCGAGGGGCCGCACCTCAACTACGCGGGGCAGTGGTTCATCTTCGCGACGATCGCCGCGGTCGGGTACCCGCTGATCCTGCGCCGCATCGCCCGGAACAAGCAGGCCGAGCGCAACGCCACGGCAGCCGAGGCCGAGGACGACCCCGACAGGGTGGACGGCCCACCTGCCGACCGCTCCGACGCCGAGTTGGCCGACAGCAGCCCATGAGCCCTCGCCCATGACCCCTGACCGCGGCGACGTGCGGGAGCGGATCCTGGGCGCCGCCATCGACTGCATCGCCGAGCGGGGGATGGGCAAGCTGCGGGTGGAGGAGGTCGCCCGTCGGGCTGCGGTGGGACGGGCCACCGTGTACCGCTACTTTCCCGGCGGGCGGGATCAACTGGTCGGTGAGGCCATCACCTGGGAGGTGGGCCGGTTCTTCACCGCTCTGGCCGCCGAGGTGGCTGATGCCCCGGACCTGCGGGCCCGCCTCGAGCGGGGACTGGTGTTCGCCCATCGCGCCATGGCCGACCACCGAGCCCTTGCGACCGTGCTCGACACCGATCGCGACCAGTTCCTGCCACAGCTGCACGAGACCTCGCCACTGGTGATGGCCGTGGTGCGCGACTACCTGGCGCCCGCGGTGGCCGCCGAGCACCTTCGCCCCGGCGTCGACCCGGCCGAAGCCGCCGACTACCTGGCCCGCATGGTGCTGTCGTTCATCCCCAGCCCCGGCCAGTGGGACCTGACCGATCCCGAGCAGGTGGCCGAGTTGGTCGACCGCCAGTTCCTGGCCGGGATCCTCGCCTGAGGGCGCACGCCGCACCTGATCCCTCCTGTGCCCGGCAACGGGGCGCTCCTCGGGTGGTCGGGTCCAGCGCGCGGGCAGTGCCGCGGCGGGTCGCGGGTGGGCACTGCTGTGCGCCTGATGAGACAGATGTCACAACCGGTGCCACTAGTCGTGAGACAAAATCGAGCGTATTGTCTCAAGCGATGAGTGCACGCGTCGCCAGCGATGGCCGCGAGCTCCGGGGGGCGCCGGGGGTGGACGACACGATCGACCTGCGCGTCCCCACCGTGGAGCGGCGCATCCTCGACGCCACCCTCGCGTGCATCGCTCGCGACGGGTTCGCAGGCCTCACCGTCGACGACGTGGCCCGCGCCGCCGGGTGTGGTCGCGCCACGGTCTACCGCGCCTTTCCTGGTGGCAAGGATCAGGTCGTCCTGGCCGCGGCGCACCTCGAGCTCGAACGGTACTTCCGCACGGTCGGCGCCGATCTCGATGCCGCTACGGATCTCACCGGCGTCCTGGTGGGCGCCCTGGTCGGTACCGCCCGGTTCCTCGAGTCGAGCGACGCCCTGCGTCACGTGTTCGAGGCCGAGCCCGCCGTGATCCTCGCCCACATCGCATTCGACAAGAGCCCAGTCGTCTTCGGTGCCGCCCACCTGCTGCTGGGCCCGCGCCTGGCGCGGTTCCTGCCCGAGGAGCAGACGGCCTGCGCCACCGAGTGGCTGGCCCGCCTCGCAGTGTCGTACCTCGCCGTGCCGAACCCCGCCATCGATCTCACCGAACCCGCCACCGCCCGGCGCCTGGTCACCACGTTCGTGATCCCTGGTCTCGTCACCCTTTCCGATCCATCCACCGCTCACCCTTCACCCGCCATCACCAGGAGCTGACCTTGTCCACCACCGAAGCCGCATCGACGACTGAAGAGCTGATCGGTCGCGCCGACGTCAACGACCTCGAGGCCATCCTCGGCGTGACCAACACCGACGTGAACGAGCTCGTCCACCACGTGAAGGACAACGCGGACTGCATCTTCACCTGGGACTACGAGAAGGGCCGCCGCCCCGCGCTCAACAAGCTGTACGAGAAGGCCAAGACCTCACAGTGGAACGGCTCGACCGACCTGCCCTGGGACACCGAGGTGGACCAGGAGGCGGTGGTCATCGCCAACGCCGAGGCCAACGGCATGTTGGCGGGGGGCGTCGACCTGGGCGGCACGGTGTTCGAGAAGTGGGACGAGGCGCAGTGGCTCCAGCTGGGCATCGAGTCGCAGAACTGGATGCTCAGCCAGTTCATGCACGGTGAGCAGGGCGCCCTGGTCTGCACCGCCAAGATCGTCGAGACCGTTCCCTGGATCGATGCCAAGTACTACGCGTCGACGCAGGTGATGGACGAGGCCCGCCACGTCGAGGTGTTCGCGCGCTACCTCGACACGAAGCTGTCCGGCCACTATCCGATCAACGCCCACCTGAAGATGCTGCTCGACGACATCATCGAGGACAGCCGTTGGGACATGACCTACCTGGGCATGCAGATCATGGTGGAGGGGCTCGCGCTGGCCGCCTTCGGCTTCATCCACATGATGACCCAGGAGCCGCTGCTCAAGCAGTTGCTGCGCTACGTGATGAGCGACGAGGCCCGCCACGTCGCCTTCGGCGTGCTCTCCCTGAAGGAGTACTACGAAGGCCTCAGCATCGGGGAGATCCGCGAGCGCCAGGAGTTCGCCTTCGAGGCGGCCGTGCGCATGCGCGACCGGCTGCTGCAGCAGGAGGTGTGGGAGCGCATGGGCATCGACTCGAAAGAGGCCGTGCAGGCGGTGATGCTCTCGCCCGAGCGCCAGATGTTCCAGCAGATGCTGTTCTCCAAGATCGTGCCGAACTGCAAGAAGCTGGGCCTGCTCGACGCCGGCGACGGCTGGCTGCGCCAGAAGTTCGGCGAGATCGGTGTCATCCAGTTCGAGGACTGGACCGACACCGGCGACGAGTACGAGACCTTCGCCCTGTCCGACGACGAGCTGCAGGCGGCGTCGTAGGACGGCATTCGCTCTCGCTGCTTGCCCCGGCGTCGCAACCTCGCGGATGTGGACGCAGCGCCGGGGCAGGTGGCGGTTACGATCGCCGTGATGCCCGAGGCCGCCCAGCAACGCCCCCGGCCCCAATCGCATCCGTCCGAGTCGTCGACGCTGCTGTTGCACGGGCTGCGGCTGAAGCCCTTCCCCGACACCGAGGTGCTGGCCGCGGCGGTGGCGCTGCCCGTCCCCCAGGTCGCCGGCGCATTGGCGACCTTCGCGGACGATGGCCTGGTCCGACGCCTGGACGGGCACGTCACCGGATGGACCCTCACCCCTGCGGGGCGTGAGGAGGCGGCGCGCCGCCTGGCCGCCGAGCTCGACGCGTCGGGGGCCCGCGCCGCCGTGTCCGACGCCTACCAGCGCTTCGTCGGCCTCAACGACGAGTTGCTGTCGGTGTGCACCGCCTGGCAACTGCGGGACGAGGTGGTGAACGACCACACCGACACCGCCTACGACCAGCGGGTGATCCTGCGCCTCGTGGCGCTCCACGACCAGGTGCGCCCGATCGTGGCCGACCTCCGCGACCATCTGGCCCGGTTCGGCGGCTACTCGCCTCGACTGCGTACCGCGCTCGAGCGGGTCAGCGCGGGGGAGCGGGACTGGTTCACGAAGCCCACCATCGACTCGTACCACACGGTGTGGTTCGAGCTGCACGAAGACCTGCTGGCCACCCTGGGCCTCGAGCGGGCCAAGGAGACGGCATGAGCAGCGCACGATTCGGTGAGGTGGTGGTGGCGATGGTCACCCCCTTCGACGACGACCTGGCCCTCGACCTCGATGCGGCCGCCACCCTTGCCCGCTGGCTCGTCGACCAGGGCGCCGACGGCCTGGTGCTGGCCGGCACCACCGGCGAGGCCCCCACCCTCTCCGACGACGAGACGCTGAGCCTGCTCCGTGCCGTTCGTGAGGCGGTCCCCGTGCCACTGGTCGCGGGCACCGGGAGCTTCGACACCACCCACGCCATCGAGCTCAGCCGGGCCGCCGCCGACACCGGCGTCGACGGGCTGCTGCTGGTGTGCCCCTACTACTCCAAGCCCTCGCAGGCCGGCATCGAGGCCCACTTCCGTGCCCTCGGCGCGGCCACCGACCTGCCCTTCCTGATCTACGACATCCCCGGGCGCACCGGTCGCAAGATCCACACCGACGTGCTGTTGCGCCTCGCCCACGAGGTGCCCACGATGGTGGGCGTCAAGGACGCCAGCGGCGACCCCGCCGAGTCCGCCCGCCTCATCGCCGAGGCGCCCGACGGGTTCGACCTGTACAGCGGCGACGACGCCCTCACCCTGCCCCTGCTGGCGGTGGGCGCCGGCGGCGTCATCGGCGTGGCCGCCCACTGGAGCGCGGCGGAGCACGCCCGGATGATCAGCGCCTTCTCCAAGGGCGACGTGGACGAGGCCCGGGCGATCAACGCCCGCCTCCTCGAGTCCTACGCCTACGAGACCACCGATGAGACGCCTCAGGCGGTCTGCACCAAGGCCATGATGCGCACGCTGGGGCTGGCCGTCGGCCAGTGCCGCCTGCCCATCGGCCCCACTCCCGACGGCCTCGAAGCAACCGCGCGCGGGGTGTACGAACGACTGAAAGCTGGATGACCGATGCCTAAGCCCGTAACGATCACCTTCCTGGGGGGCCTCGGTGAGATCGGCCGCAACTGCGCCTGCATCGAGGTGAAGGGGCGCATCATGCTGCTCGACTGCGGCCTGATGTTCCCCGACGCCGACATGCTGGGCATCGACCTGGTGCTTCCCGACTTCACCTACCTGCGCGAGAACGCCGACCGCATCGAGGGCTGCATCGCCACCCACGGCCACGAGGACCACGTCGGGGCGCTGTCGTACCTGTTGCGCGAGCTGTCGTTCCCCGTGTACGGCTCGGCCCTCACCCTCGGCCTGGCCCGCAGTCGCATCGAGGAGGCGGGGCTGCTCAAGCGCACCGAGCTGATCCCCGTCGTCGACGGCGAGCGCCTGCAGGTGGGCCCGTTCGACCTCGAGTTCATCCCCGTCACCCACTCGGTGCCCCACGCGTTCGCCACGGCCTTCCACACCCCGCAGGGCACGATCCTGCACTCGGGCGACTTCAAGCTGGACCTCACCCCGGTCGACGGCCGGCGCACGGACCTGGCCCGGATCGGCGCCCTCGCGAGTGGCGAGGGCATCCGTCTGCTGCTGTCCGACTCGACCAACGCCGACAGCCCGGGGCACTCGCGCAGCGAGACCGAGATCGGCGCCGTGCTGTACGACCTGTTCCACCGCCACGAGGGTCGGCGCATCATCACCGCCTGCTTCGCCAGCCACATCCACCGCATCCAACAGATCGCCGACGCCGCCGTCGCCTTCGGTCGGACGGTGGCCACCCTCGGCATGTCCATGAAGAAGAACGTGAAGCTGGCGCGCGACATGGGCCTGCTGCACATCCCCGATCACGCGCTCCGTGACATCGAGGAGGTCGCCGATCTCGATCCGGGCAAGGTCTGCATCATCTCCACGGGCTCGCAGGGCGAGCCCATGTCGGCGCTCGCGCTGATGGCGTCGAGTGACAGCCGGTGGCTGAAGATCACCGAGGACGACACGGTCATCCTCAGCTCGCACCCGATCCCCGGCAACGAGTTCAACGTGAACAAGGTGGTCGAAGGCCTGGTGCGCCTGGGCGCCGAGGTCGTCCACTCGGGCATCAGCGACGTCCACGCGACGGGCCACGCCAAGCAGGAGGAGCTGAAGACCTACCTCTCGATCACCCGCCCCGAGTGGTTCGTCCCGGTCCACGGCGAGTTCCTGCACCTCACCGCCCACGCCAAGCTCGGACGCCTGATGGGCATCCCCGAGAACCGCGTCGTCCAATGCGAGGACGGTGACCAGCTCACCCTCTCCGACGACGGCCTCGAGCTCACCGGCAGCGTCCCCGCCGGCTACCTGTACGTCGACGGCATCGTCGGCGACGTGGGCGACGGTGTGCTGCGCGACCGGCGGGTGCTGGCCGAGGAGGGTGTGGTGGTCGTCGTGGTCACCGTCGACTCGTCCAGCGGCGAGGTCATCACCGGTCCCGACGTGATCACGCGGGGCTGGGTGTACGCCCCCGAGGCCGACGGCCTGCTCGACGAGGCATCCGATGCGGTGGCCGACGCCATCCACAACGCCTTCGCCGAGGAGAACACCCACGACATCGAGTCGCTGCAGCGGGTCGTGCGTCGGGCCGCGGGCAAATTCGTCAGCGCCCGCACCAAGCGCCGCCCCATGATCGTGCCGGTGGTCCTGGAGGCGTAGCAGCTCCTGGGGCGTAGCCGCTGGAGGTGCGGCGGCGGCGTGGCGTCGGCGCGCAACCGACGTCGGGCCCCGTCGTTGGGGGAACGGGGCCCGACGCCAGATCAGGGCCGGCGTTGCCTCAGGCGTCGCAGAGGTCGGCGGCGCGGTCGGTCAGGTGCTCGATGCGCTCGGTCAGGTGCTCGATTCGGTCGCTCACCCGCTCGATGCGCCGGTCGAGGCGCTCGACCAGTTCGTCGTTGCCTGCGGCCACGGCGTCGGCGCGGCGCTCCTGCAGGCGGGCGAGCTGGGCGTTGGCGTGCTCGAGCGCGTCCTGGGCCCGCTCGAGGGCGCGGGTCACCCGGCCGCAGGCGTCGGCCGGCGGCTCACCGCCGGGAACGGTCGGTGGCTCGGGCGGACGGTTGGGGTGCTCGGCCGCGGATGCGGTGCCGCCGAGGCCGATGGCGAGGGTGAGGGCGAGGGCCGCGACGGCCACGAGGGTGCGGAGTCTCATGAGGGTCCCTTTCGGGGTCGGGGTTGCTGACGTGGTGGTCAGCGCCGCCGGCGGCGAAAAGGGAACGGGTCAGATCGTGTCGTCGTCGGCGCCGTCGTCGAGGCGCGGCTGGGCCTCGCCGTTCAGCTCCGCGCCGAGGAGCACCACGAACGCGGTCAGGTAGAGCCAGAGCATCAACACGACGACCGCCCCGATGCTGCCGTAGGTGTCGTTGTAGTTGCCGAAGTTGTTGACGTAGACGGCGAACAACACCGAGCCGGCCACCCACAGCACCGCGGCGGTGAGGGATCCCGGGCTGACCCAGTCCCACCTCGGGTGCTCACGGCTGGGAGCGAACCGGTAGATCGTGGACAGTCCGAGCAGCATCACCGCAGCGAGCATCGGCCACCGCAGGATCGTTGCGGTCACCCGACCCACCGGGCCCAGGTGCTCGCCGAAGCCGGGGAGCACCGTGATGGCGGCGACCGTCATCACCACCAGCAGCACGCCGCCGACGGTGAAGCCGTAGGCCAGGAGGCGCAGCTTGACGAAGCCCCGCGTCTCGTGCTCCCCGTAGGCGACGTTGATCGCGTCGATGAGCGCCTTCATGCCCTTCGATGCGGCCCAGACCGCGGCCAGCACACTCACCACGAGACCGACGCTGAGGCTGCGGCCCGACGACGAGGACACCGCCCGCAACTGGTCGACGATCAGCGCCCGCACCTCGTGGGGCAGGCCGACCGACAGCTCGTCCACCTGCCGGGTGACGTCGG
This sequence comes from uncultured Microthrixaceae bacterium, assembly GCA_964635055.1. Classification (GTDB taxonomy): domain Bacteria; phylum Actinomycetota; class Acidimicrobiia; order Acidimicrobiales; family DATDAH01; genus JAEUJM01. The sequence goes on from CAZWMT010000030.1 coordinate 71,120, forward strand.
CCGGGTCGGACACCAGCCCGTACACCGACAGGAGGGCGACCATCGCCGGGAAGAGCGCCAGGACGCTGTAGAACGCCACGCCACCGGCCAGCACCGAGACCGCGTCCGACGTCAGTTGTTCCTTCGTCCGGCGCGCGATCGCCTTCCACCCGGGAGTGGGAACGCCGGTGGGGTAGGCGCCGTCGGCGCCGGGCCCCAGGCCGGCGGGATCGACGACGTCGGGCGCGGGCGGCACGGGCGTGGCGGGTGCGCCGGAGGTCGATGCACCGGGGAGTGGTGAGCCGCTGATGGGTGCGTCGGTCGTACGTGCCACCGAAGTCCCCTACCCACTACCGTCGGGTCGATGTCACGGGAACTCATCGCCGCGGCCGGCACCGCCCTGCTCGACGAGCGGCGCCAGCTGAAGCCGGACGAGCTGGCCGCACTGGCCGCGCTGCCCGACGCGGCGGTGCCGTCCCTCGCAGCACTCGCCCACGAGGTGCGCCTGGCGTGGTGCGGTCCCGAGGTCGAGGTGGAGGGGATCCTGTCGGCCAAGACCGGCGGCTGCCCCGAGGACTGCCACTTCTGCAGCCAGTCGTCGCAGTTCCCGAACCAGGTGCAGGCCACCCCGTTCCTCGACACCGACGAGGTGCTGCGGGCCGCCGAGGAGACCGCTCGGCTCGGCGCCTCCGAGTTCTGCATCGTGCTGGCCATCAAGGGCCCGGACGAGCGGACCATGGGCCGCATCCTCGAGCTCGTCCCCCTCGTGCGCGAGCGGGTGGGCATCAACGTGGCGGTCAGCGCCGGCATCCTCACCGACGAGCAGGCCCGGCGCTTCGCCGAGGGGGGCGTGCACCGGTACAACCACAACCTGGAGACCGCCCGGTCCCACTTCCCCAACATCGTCACCACCCACACCTGGGAAGACCGCTTCGACACCTGCCGGTTGGTACGTGAGCACGGGATGGAGCTGTGCTGCGGCGTGCTGCTGGGCATGGGCGAGAGCGTGGAGCAGCGCCTCGAGCTCATCGCCGAGCTGCGCGAGGTCGAGCCGGCCGAGGTGCCGATCAACTTCCTGAACCCCCGCCCGGGCACACCCCTCGCCCACCTGCCCCTGGTCGAGCCGCTCGAGGCCATCCGGTGGATCGCGATGTTCCGCCTCGGCCTGCCCTCGGTGATCCTGCGCTACGCGGGCGGTCGCGAGGTCACGCTCCGCGAGCTGCAGACACTGGGCATGACGTCGGGCATCAACGCCCTGATCGTGGGCAACTACCTCACCACCCTGGGCCGGTCGCCCGACGAGGACCTGCAGATGCTCACCGACCTGCGCATGCCCATCGGTGTGCTGTCCAAGGTCATCTGAGCGCGGCGATCCTGAGCCTCCACCTGGTGGACGACGCACCCGCCCACTGCGTGGGCTGCGGCCGGCCCGTGGGCGAGTGCGCCGGCAGGTGCACCGGAGTGGGCGAGTACGAGGCGCCGCGGCATTGCCCGCACTGCGGCCGGCGCCTGGCCGTCCAGGTCACGCCGACGGGCGTTACCGCCCGCTGCCGCGACCACGGCCCCCTCGCCACCTGAGTCCGTCCGATCGTTCTGGTGGCTGGAACGCTGCGGTGACGACAGGATCCAGCCACCAGAAGTGAGGGCCGATCGTTCTG
>CAZWMT010000031.1:0-70830 GCA_964635055.1 uncultured Microthrixaceae bacterium
GCGAGCGAGGGACGAGCGAGCCTTGACGGTGCGATGAGGCGTCAGCCGAAGAGCGATCAAACAGGCGCCAGCCGAAGAGCGGTCCTACAGCGCCTGCGAGACGCTGCTCATGTTGAAGTCCGGCACGCGGAGGGCAGGTGTGGCGGTGCGGGGGAAGTAGTCCCCCCACTCGCGGGAGAACGACAGCGCGGTGGCCGACGCGGCGGTGAGGCGGTCGAGCAGCGCGATGGGGCTCTCGTTGAAGCGGAAGTTGTTGACCGCGCCGGTGATCTCACCGCCCTCGACCCGGTACACGCCGTCGCGGGTGAGGCCCGTGAGCAGCAGGGTCTGGGGGTCGACCTCACGGATGTACCAGAGGCAGGTCAGCACCAGGCCGTCGTCCACGTCGCGCACCAGGTCGTCCACGTCGCCGGTGGCGCCGTCGACCGCGACGATCAGGTTGTCGATGCCGGGGGTCAGCGCCAGGCCGGTGAGCGCGGACGAATGGCGGGTCTGGACGAGCGCCTCGAGCACACCGTCGCGGATCCACGCCGTGCGGTCGAGGGCCAGCCCGTTGTCGAACACGCTGGCCTCCGCACTGGACGCCGATGCCATCACGAACGGCGCGCACTCGAGTCCGGGGTGGGCCGGGTCGGACGAGACGGTGACGGGGGAGCGGGACAGCCGCTCGCCCACCCGGGTGCCACCGCCGGGCCGGCTGAACACGGTCTGGCCCTCGTGGGCGTCACGGGCGCCGGCCATCCAGTACGCGTAGACCAACAGGTCGGCCACGGCGGTGGGTGGGAGCACGGTGTCGTAGCGCCCGGCGGGCAGGTCGACCGAGCGGGCCGCCCAGCCCAGCCGGCGCTCCAATTCGGTGTCGAGGGTCAGCGCGTCGACGTCGGTGAAGTCGCGTGTCGACTGCCCCACCCACGCCGACCGGGTGAGGTCGGTGGACTTGCCCGTGATCCCGACGTGGCCCGAGGGCTGGACGTGGCGGCGACGCAGCCCGGTGGACGAGCCCAGGTACACGGTGTCGACGGTGTGCTCCACGTAGCCGTAGAGCAGGCGATCGGCGGCTCGGGCCCGTCCGAAGGCCTCGCCCAGCGCCGGCGCGAAGGCGTCGAACACCGCGATCGAGGTGGACGCCGCCGCGTCGTCCCAGTCGGCGGAGCAGTCGCCGTCGATCAGCGGCGCGGCGTCCTCGGCGGGCCCGGCGGCGCGGGCCGCGGCATCAGCCGCGGCCACCAACTCGCGCACCACGGCCGGCGTGGCACCGCTGCGCGACATCGACGCGGCCGCGCTGCCCTCGCTGCCGTCGACGACAGAGATCACCGAGATCTCGCCGCCGTGCATCACCCCGTTGGTGGTCAGCGTGTTGTTGGCCCAGCGCAGGTTGGCGCTGTCGGAGGCGTCGACCAGGACGATGCAGTGGTCGGCCGTCGACGCCGCCAGCCCGGCCTCGACCAGGTCCTGGGGTGAGGCGGACGCGCCCGTCGTCCCCGCGGTCACGAGCCCGCCTCCTGGTCGGTGTTGAGTATCCGCACGCGGCGGAACAGTGCCGACGGGCAGCCGTGGCTGACCGGCGCCACCTGGCCGGGCTGGGCCTTGCCGCAGTTGAACGCGCCACCCAGCACCCAGGTCCGGGGGCCGCCGACGGCCTCCATCGAGCCCCAGAAGTCGGTGGTGGTGGCCTGGTAGGCGGCGTCGCGCACCTGACCGGCCAGCTCACCGCCCCGGATCCGGAAGAAGCGCTGGCCGGTGAACTGGAAGTTGAACCGCTGCATGTCGATCGACCACGACCGGTCGCCGACGATGTAGAGGCCGTCGTCGACCTCGGCGATCAGCCCGGCGGTGTCGGGGCCGTCCGGGGCCGGCTGCAGCGACACGTTCGCCATGCGCTGGATGGGGATGTGGCCGGGGGAGTCGGCGAAGGCACAGCCGTTCGATCGATCGATGCCCTGCCGGTGGGCCATGCGCCGGTCGATCTGGTAGCCGACCAGCGTGCCGTCGCGGACGATGTCCCACGACTGGGTGGCGACCCCCTCGTCGTCGTAGCCGATGGTGGCCAGGCCGTGCTCGACCATGCGGTCGGCGGTCACGTGCATCGCGGGTGAGCCGTAGCGCAGGCTGCCCAGCTTGTCCCAGGTGGCGAACGAGGTGCCGGCGTAGTTGGCCTCGTAGCCCAGGGCCCGGTCGAGCTCGGTGGCGTGGCCGATCGACTCGTGGATGGTGAGCCACAGGTTCGACGGGTCGATCACCAGGTCGTAGGTGCCGGCGTCGACCGACGGGGCAGCCAGCTTCTCCGCGAGCAGCGCCGGCAGGGCGTCGATCTCGCTGTCCCAGTCGTAGCCGTCCACCAGGTACTCCCAACCCCGGCCGACCGGCGGAGCGATGGTGCGCATCGAGTCGAAACGACCGGTGGAGCCGTCGTGGCCGTGGGCCTCGATCGTCGGGTGCAGCCGCACCCGCTGCTGCGTGGTGACCGTGCCGGCCAGGTCGGCGTAGAACTTGTTCTCGACCACCTGCTCGACGCCGGCGCTCACGTGGTCGACCGCGTCCGCCGCCAGCAGGCGCCGGCTCCAGTCGCCCAGACGGGCGACCTTGTCGGCCAACGGCACCGAGCGCGGGTCGATCTCGTAGCTCGAGACCCACGTGGCGTCCGGGTGGACCGGCTCGTCGGCCAACTCGATGCGCTCGGCGCTGATGGGGGCCGACACCTCGGCGACGGCAACGGCCTCGTCCACCGCTCGCACGGCGCTCTCGGGGCTCAGGTCGATGGCGGCGGCGAAGCCCCACGTGCCGTCGGCGACCACCCGGACGGCGAAGCCCGTCTCCTCGGTGTCCTGGGCACCCTCGAGGTTGCCGTCACGGAGCCTGATGCCCTGGCCCTGGAGGCGCTCGAGCCGGAAGTCGGCGTGCTCGACCCCCCGGTCGCGCGCCCGCTGCAGCGCGGCATCGGCCATCGATCGCATCGGGAGGTCCAGGAACCCGGGGTCGATCTCATGGGACATGGCGGGAAGGGTACGGCGGGTGGAGCGGTCGGCGCATCGGGGCCTGGGCAGAGGTGACGTTGCACAGCGGAGCGGAGCAGCGACGACGGCGAACCGATGCCCGGGGCGCTCCGACGACGGAGGTGATGCGCAGCGATCAGGAAGTCGGTCCAGGCGGCTACGTTGCCAGCGGAGCGCAGCAGCGCCGAGGGGTCGACCAGGGCCCCGCAGGGGCGCCGGCGATGTCGGTGCACGTCAGCAGAGGAGCCAGTGTGATGCAGATCCGCGAGGCCGTGATCGTGGACACGGTGCGCACACCGATCGGCAAGCGCAAGGGCGCGCTGGCGACGTGGCACCCCGCCGACCTGCTCGGGTTCACGCTCGAGGCGCTGCTCGACCGCAACGACGTCGACCCGGGCCGCATCGACGACGTGGTGGGCGGCTGCGTCAACCAGGTGGGGGAGCAGAGCAACAACGTCGCCCGCAACGCCTGGATCGGTGCCGGCCTCCCCTGGCACGTGCCCGCCACCAGCGTCGACCGCCAGTGCGGCTCGTCGCAACAGGCGGTGCACTTCGTGGCCCAGGCGGTCATGGCCGGCTCGTACGACGTGGCCATCGCCTGCGGCGTCGAGTCGATGAGCCGCGTGCCCATGGGCTCCAACGCCAAGGGGGGCGTGGGCCCGTTCAGCGCCGACTGGATCGCCGCGGTGGGCGGTCGCTTCCACCCGACCCAGTTCGAGGTGAGCCAGGTCCTGGCCGAGAAGTTCGGCGTCACCCGCGAGGACATGGACGCCTTCGCGGTCGAGAGCCACCGCCGGGCCTGGGAGAACACCGAGAACGGGTGGTTCGCCGACGAGCTCGTGCCGGTGCCCCTCAAGGACGAGGAGGGCAACCTCACCGGCGACGTGCTCGACCGCGACCAGGGCATCCGCCCCGAGAGCACGATGGAGAGCCTGGCGAAGCTGCCGAGCGCCATGAGCTGGGACCCCGACACCGCCCCCGACATCACGGCGGGCAACGCCTCCCAGATGTCCGACGGCGCCGCCGCGATGCTGATCGCCAGCCGTGAGTTCGCCGAGGCCAACGGCCTGCCCGTCCGGGCCGCCTTCCGCCACCTCGTGGTCGCCGCCGAGGACCCGTACCTCGTGCTGTCCGCCCCCAACCCGGCCACCCGCAAGCTGCTCGAGCGGTCGGGCATGTCCATCTCGGACTTCGACACGATGGAGTGCAACGAGGCCTTCGCCGCCATCGCCCTCATGTGGGCCCGGGAGTTCGAGCCCGACATGGCCCGGTACAACCCCCGCGGCGGCGCCATCGCCATCGGTCACCCGCTGGGCGCCAGCGGCGTGCGCATCATGACCACCCTGCTGCACGACCTCGAGGCCACCGGTGGCCGGTTCGGCTTCCAGACCATGTGCGAGGGCGGTGGCCAGGCCAACGCCACCGTCATCGAGCGGCTCGACTAATACCTGACCTTTCGCATCGACTTTTGGGGGAAAGGCTGGCTAGGGTGACGCCCTCATCCCGTAGGAGCACGTCCCGGAGGTAGGTCATGAGTCAGTCCGATTGGGGTTTCGAGACCCGGCAGGTGCACGCCGGCCAGGAGCCCGACCCCACGACCGGGTCGCGCGCCGTCCCCATCTACCAGACCACCGCCTACCAGTTCCGTGACACCAAGCACGCCGCCGACCTGTTCGCCCTGGCCGAGATCGGCAACATCTACACCCGCATCATGAACCCCACGCAGGGCGTGTTCGAGGCCCGCGTGGCGTCGCTCGAGGGGGCCACCGAGACCGCGGTCGGTCTGCCCGGCGCGCTGGCGGTGTCGAGCGGCCAGGCCGCCGAGCACATCGCCATCCTCAACCTGGCCGAGGCCGGCAGCCACATCGTCGCCTCGGCGGCGCTCTACGGCGGCACGTACAACCTCTTCCACTACACCTTCCCCAAGATCGGCATCGACGTCACCTTCGTCGAGGACCCCGACGACCTCGAGGCGTGGCAGGCGGCCGTGCGCCCCAACACCAAGGCCTTCTACGGCGAGTCGATCGGCAACCCCCGCAACGACTTCCTCGACATCGAGGGTGTGGCCAAGGTCGCCCACGACAACGGCGTACCCCTCATCGTGGACAACACCGTCGCCACCCCGTACCTGATCCGCCCGTTCGAGTGGGGCGCCGACATCGTGGTGCACTCGGCCACCAAGTTCATCGGCGGCCACGGCACCTCGATCGGCGGCGTCATCGTCGACGGCGGGTCGTTCGACTTCAGCGCCAACGACAAGTTCCCACAGTTCACCGAGCCCGACCCCAGCTACCACGGCCTGGCCTTCTGGCCGGCGCTGGGTGCGGGGTCCTACATCATCAAGGCCCGGGTGCAACTGTTGCGCGACCTGGGCTCGGCCACCACGCCGTTCAACTCGTTCCTGTTCCTGCAGGGCCTCGAGACGCTGAGCCTGCGCATGGAGCGTCACTTCGCCAACGCCAACGCGGTCGCCGCCTACCTCGAGTCGCACGATCAGGTGGACTCGGTGGCGTTCGCTGGGCTCGAGTCGTCGCGGTGGAAGGCGCGGGCCGACAGGTACGGCGGTGGTCGGGGCTACGGCTCGGTGCCGGCGTTCGTGATCAAGGGCGGCCGGGAGGCCGGCGTGAGGTTCGTCGAGGCCCTCGAGCTGCACAGCCACCTGGCCAACATCGGTGACGTGCGCAGCCTGGTGATCCAGCCGTCCACCACCACCCACAGCCAGCTCACCGAGCAGGAGCAGCTGACCACCGGCGTGGAGGCGGGCCTGATCCGCCTCTCGGTGGGCCTCGAGTCGATCGACGACATCATCGCCGACCTCGAGAAGGGCTTCGCCGCCGCCGCCGGCTGATCGTCGGCGAACTGGCGCCCGATCCTGTCGTCCCGGCGACCGAATCGGGCGCCAGTTCGGGCCGTTACTTCTTGGGGAGGCGGATGGCCTTGTCAGCCAGGATGTTCTTCTGCACCTCGGTGGTGCCGGCGCCGATCGAGGTGTAGCGCTGGTACAGGTAGAGGCGGTTCCAGGCGCCGCCGTCGGCGGCGTCGGGGCCGCCCTTGGCCATCATCCCGGCCGGGCCCAGCAGGTCGACGGCCAGCTCGGCCAGGGTCTGGGCCAGGTGGCTCCACTGCAGTTTGGCCAGTGGCACCTCGGGCCAGTTGGGCTCGCCCTTCAGGATCTTGGACAGCGCCCGGTAGTTGAGCAGCTTGGTGTACTCGATGTCGGTGTGGGCCCGGGCCACCCGCTCGCGGATGCCGGGGTCGCGCAGGGCGTCGGGGTTGGCCGAGCGGGCCAGGTTCACCATGGCGTCGAGGTCGGAGCGCATGGTGATGGCCAGGCCGGCGGTGCCCACCCGCTCGTGGCCGAGGGTGCCCATGGCGACCTGCCAGCCGGCGCCCTCGTCGCCGAGGCGGTAGGCCGCCGGCACGCGGGCGTCGGTGAAGAACACCTCGTTGAACATGTCCTCGCCGGCGATGTCGCGGACCGTGCGGCACTCGATGCCGTCGGCCTCCATGTCCACGATCAGGGCGGTGATCCCCACGTGCTTCTCGCCCCGCTCGATGGCCCCCGGGTCGGTGCGCACCAGGAAGAGGCCCCACTTGGCGATGTGGGCGGACGAGATCCAGATCTTCTGGCCGTTCACCACGTAGTCGTCGCCGTCGAGCACCGCCGTGGTGCGCAGGTTGGCCAGGTCACTGCCCGCCTCCGGCTCGGTGAAGCCCTGGCACCAGTGGTCGTCGGCGTTGAGGATGTTGGGGATCCACCGCTGCTTCTGCTCGTCGGTGCCCCAGCGGATGATCATCGGGCCGATCTGCCACAAGCCGTTGGCGTTGTAGATGCCCGGCGTGCGGTACTGCGACTGGGTCTCGGAGTAGATGACGTTCTGGGTCACCGTGGCCTCGCGGCCGCCCCACTCCTTGGGCCAGTTGATGGCCGCCCACTGCCCCTCGTTGAGCTTGCGCTGCCACGCCCGTCGGCGCTCCATCGACTTCATCGTGCCGGAGGACGAGTCCGGCGGGTCGGCGTCGTCACTGGACCACTCGGCGAGGAAGGGGTCGAGGTGCTCGTCCAGCCACGACCGCAATTCGTCTCGAAAGGCCTCGTCCTCGGCGGTGTGGGCGAAGTCCATGTACCTGACACTAGTGTCAGCTTTGCCATGGAATTCACGTTCAGCGACGACCAGGAGGCCCTTCGGGGGGCGGTGCGCCAGTTCCTCGCGGCCGAGAGCCCCATGTCCTACGTGCGCGAGCGGTGGGAGGCCGACGACGGTGTCACCGACGACGTGTGGCGCCACCTGGTCGAGCTGGGCTGGACCGGTTTGCTCGTGCCCGAGGCGCAGGGCGGCCTGGGTCTCGGGCTCGTCGATCTGGTGGTGGTGCAGGAGGAGATGGGACGGGTGCCCTTCCCCGGCCCCTACTTCTCGTCGTCGGTGCTGGCCACCCTGGCGGCCGTGCGGCTGGGCCTCACCGACCGCTCCACCTCGCTGGCGGCGGGCGAGACCACCGGCAGCGTCGCGCTCGACGAGCTCGGCCACGGTGACCCGGTCGACCGCGTGCGCACGCGGGCCAGCCGCAAGAGCGGGACGTGGCGCCTCACCGGGCTGAAGCCCGTGGTGCTCGATGGCCACCGAGCCGACTGGGTGCTGGTGGTGGCCCGCACCCAGGAGGGCCTGGGCACGTTCGTCATCGAGCAGCCCCAGGCCGAGTTGGTACCCACGTGGGACGCCGGCCGCAAGGTGGCCCGCCTCGAGTTGGCCGATACGCCGGCCGAGCCGGTGGGGCCCGTCGGCGATCACACCGCCCTCTGGAGGCGGGTGGCCGACGACGCGAACGTGGCCCTCTGCGCCGAGTTGGTGGGCGCGATGGAGCAGGCCCACCACCTGGCGGTGGAGTACGCCAAGGTGCGCGTGCAGTTCGGCCGTCCCATCGCCGCCTTCCAGGTGATCAAGCACAAGGCGGTCGACATGTTGCACCGCCTCGAGCTGTCGCGGGTGGGCACGCACTACGCCGCCTGGGCGTCCGACGCCGAGGAGCCGGTGCGGGCCGAGGCCGTGGCCATGGCCAAGGGCTACGTGCCCGAGGCGGCCAACTTCGTGACCGCGGAGTGCATCCAGATCCACGGCGGCGTGGGCTTCACCTGGGACTGTGATGCCCACCTGTTCTACCGCCGGGCCAAGCAGAACGACCTGCTCCTCGGGTACCAGGGCTGGGCGCGCGAGCGCCTCGCCGACCTGGTGCTGGCCGGTGCCTCCTGACCGACCGGTCCGTCAGGCGTGGTCCCGAGTAGTGCTGAAATCACCACCCTCCGTGGCATCCCCGAGCGTGCCCAGCACCCTCCGTCGTACGGCTTGACACTGACGAAGGGTGGTCACATAGTCACGCCAAGTGACTGGTCTGGGGGAGGGGCAGCGTACGGTGATCGGGGTCGGCCGGGTTGACTGCCGGGTCTTCACCGCCTTCGCGCTCGGGGTGGTGGCGTCGGCCCTGACGGCGCTGGCTCTGGGAGTGGTCGCCCCGAACCCGTGGGCCGACGCCGACCGGGCCGATCTCGGGCTGCTGGTCGCCCTCGTGGCCCTGGTGGCCGTCGCGGTGGGGCGTACCATCGCGGTGACGGCGGCCAAGCAGCGCGACTCGTTGCACGACCCGCTCACCGGTCTGGCCAACCGCACGATGTTCCAGCAGCGGTTCGACGAGTTGCTGGACACGGCGGCGTCGACCGGGACCACCGTGGCCGTGCTCCTGATCGACCTCGACCGCTTCAAGGAGGTCAACGACACCCTCGGCCACGGTGCCGGCGACACCCTGTTGCGGCAGGTGGGCCCGCGCCTCGCCGAGTCGCTGCGCGGCGACGGGGTGATCGCCCGCCTGGGTGGGGACGAGTTCGGCGTGCTGCTCACCGGCGTCGAGGGCCCGCTGCAGGCACAATGCCGCGCCGATGCCATCGTCGCCGGCCTAGAGCGGCCGTTCGCGGTGGGCGACGGCCTGCTCGACGTCGAGGCGAGCATCGGCATCGCGCTGTTCCCCGAGCACGGTCGGTGCAGCGAGGCGTTGCTGCAGCGGGCCGACGTGGCGATGTACCTCGCCAAGACCCGGCAGCACGCGGTCGAGGTCTACGCCGCCGCGGACGATCACCACAGCCGCCACCGACTGCGGCTCCTGGCCGACCTCCGGGCCGCGCTCCGCAGCGAGCAGCTGGTGGTGCACTACCAGCCGCAGGTCGACCTGCTGACGGGGCGGATCGACACCGTCGAGGCCCTGGTGCGCTGGCAGCACCCCGAGCTCGGGCTGCTGTCACCGGGCGAGTTCGTCCCGCTGGCCGAGCGCACCGGGCTGATCCGCCCACTCACCACCCAGGTGCTGGTGCAGTCCTTGCGCCAGATCGCGCACTGGCGCCGTGGCGGCATGGATGTCCGTGTCAGCGTGAACCTGTCGGCCCGGAACCTGCACGACCCGCACCTGGCGGCCCGGCTCGGCGACCTGCTCACCCAACACGAGGTCCCCGCCGACAGCCTGCAACTCGAGATCACCGAGAGCTCGATCATGAGCGACCCCGAGCGCGCCGACGTGGTGCTGCGCGGCCTGGACGAGCTGGGCGTGCGCCTCGCCATCGACGACTTCGGCACCGGGTACTCGTCGCTCGCGTACCTGCAGCGGCTGCCGGTGGCGGAGATAAAGATCGACCGCTCGTTCGTGGCGGGCATGGCCGAGCGGGAGGCCGACCGGGTGATCGTCGACTCCACGATCACCCTGGCCCGCAACCTCGGACTCACCGTGACCGCGGAGGGCGTCGAGTGCGAGTCCGTGCTGGCTCTGCTCCGCCAGGCCGGCTGCCACAGCGTCCAGGGGTACTTCATCAGCCCGGCGTTGCCGGCGTGTGAGATCGAGCCGCTCCTGGTGCGGCGAGGTTGGTCGGAGGGCGTGGCCGCCGGCCTGGCGCGGGGCCAGCGGACGCTGTTCGACCTCGAGGCCGACCTGGCCAGCGAGGCCGCCCTCGCCGCGGCGGAGTGGGCCGACCTCGACGGTGGTGGACCGGTGCTGGACCTGGCCGGCGAGCCGCTGATCGACCTCGGTCATCGCCGCCACCCCAGCGGGCACGCGGCGCCGGCGCCCCACCGGCTCTGAGACGCGGGGCCACGCAGCGGCGTACGGTCGCCGTGCCGTTGCTCCGCACGGGATAGTGGGGCCATGGACGTCGACCCGTCGGACGACCAGCGGCCGCCCCAGGAGGACGCAGTGCGGTTCCTCGATGGCCAGTGCCCGCTGACACGGGTGCGGGCCCATGTGGCGTCGGGTGAGGCCTACGACCGCGCCCTGTGGCTGGCGATGATCGACCGGGAGTGGCCCGCCACCGCGGTGCCCGAGGCCCTCGGCGGCCTGGGGCGGGGCGCGGTCGAGTTGGTGGGGCTTCTCGAGCTGACCGGTGCCCACCTGGCCCCCACACCGTTCCTCCAGGCGGTGGTGACCCTCGATGCCCTGGCCACCGCCGCCGAGCGGGGTGTCGCCGAGGTGTCGTGGCTCGAGCCGCTGCTGCGGGGCGACTCGGTGGCGGCCGTGGCCTGGCCGTCCGTGCGGGCCGAGCGACAGGCCGGCCGGTGGCTGCTGAGCGGGCGCACCGGTCCGGCGTTGTACGGGCCGACGGCCGATGTGGTGGTGCTGCCGGGGGAGGAGGCCGAGGGGTCCCGTCACCTCTTCGTGGTGAACGCCCGGGCCCGGCGGATCCGGGCGGACGCGTCCCCGGACCCGACCCGCCAGCTCGGGTGGGTCGACCTCGATGCCACGCCCGCGCTCCACCTGGGCGACGCCGAGGCCCTCGACGCGTTCCTCGACCTCGGTGCCGTCGCCCACGCCGCGGAGCTGCTCGGCATCGCCGAGCGGGTGCTGGCGATGACGTCGGCGCACGCCGACGAGCGGGCGCGGTCCGACCGTGCCACCGGGAGCGACCCGGCCGAGCGAGCTCTCCGCGCCGAGATGCGGGCCGATGTCGTGGGCATGCGGTCGGCGGTGCACCACGCGGCCCGGCGACTCGCCATCGGTGGCGTCGACCGCTCGGTGGCCGCGTCGGGCGCCAAGGCGCGGTGCTCGGAGGGGGCCCTGCGGGTGATGAGGTCGTCGCTGCAGATGCACGGTGGGGCCGGTGCGGCTCGCGAGCGCGACCTCGACCTGTTCGTCGGGCGGGCCGAGCTGGACGAGCACTGCTTCGGCGACGCCGCCCACCACCGGGCGCGGTCAACCCGCCTACTCGGAGCGGGCGTCGGGAGGCGCGGGCGCGTCACGTGACGGCGTGACCCCTGGCACCTGCTCATCGGCGGCGACCCGGTGCCGATACGGTGATCAGATGCGTACACCGGAGGAGGAGCATGACTGACATGACCCTGGACACGACCACGACGGTCGAGTCGACCCCCGACACCGACGCGACCGAGTCCGTCGTCGAGCACATGGCCGAGCAGCTGGCCCACGTGAAGCCGCTCCTGCGGGGCTGGCTCCACGAGATCATGTTCTTCCTGTCGATCCCCGCCGGCCTCGTGCTGGTGGCCTGCGCGCCGACCGTCGAGGCCCGGGTCGCAGCCGCCATCTACAGCTTCGGCGTCATCGCCCTCTACGGCGTGAGCGCCGCGTACCACCGGGGCCCCTGGACCCCGACCGGTCGCAAGCGCATGCAACGCCTCGACCACGCCATGATCTTCGTGCTCATCGCGGCCAGCTACACCCCGTTCATCCTCTTGCTGCTCGACGGGACCACATCGGTCCTCTTCCTCGGCCTCATCTGGACCGTCGCTCTGACCGGCCTGGTGCTGGCCCTCACCGGCATCGCCCTCAAGAAGGGCATCGGCTTCGTGCTCTACATCGCCATGGGCTGGGCCGCGGTGTTCGCCTTCCCGCAGTTCGTCCACAGCCTCTCGGGCGTGCAGCTCGGCCTGCTGGTGGCGGGCGGTGTGATCTACACCCTCGGTGCCATCGCCCTCGGCACCAAGTGGCCCGATCCCTTCCCCAAGGTGTTCGGCTACCACGAGGTGTGGCACGTGATGACCGTCGTCGCCGGGCTGTGCCTGGCCGTCGACATCTGGATGCTGTCGCTGGGCGCCGGCTCCCCCACCTGAACGGGCGGCCGACGGCCGCTGATGTCAGACCACCTTCGTACGGTGCTGCGGTGTCCGAGATCGACATCGTCTTCACGGAGTCGGAGGTCGCCCAGATCCTCTGGGTCCTCGTGGAGGCGGCCGACCTGGCCGAGAGCCAGGACGTGTTCTCGAGTCTGGCGCTGATCGAGGACACGCTGCAGATGGTGCGCGATCGCTTCGATCGTCGCGGGCCGAGCGGATCCTAAGATGAGGAACGCCATGACGACACGGGTGAAGGTGGTCGAGGCGGTCCGTGAGACCGGTGTACCCGGTACGGCGATCTACCTCGCCATCCGCCACGGGGAGATCACGACCGAGCGCGACGAGCGCGGCTACGACTGGGTCGACCCCGACGAGGTTCGCGCGCTGGCACCTTCGAGCTCCTGATCCTCCGGGGCATCCGGGGACGGGGTCTCAGCAGTCCGCGGCGCGGTCGAGGAACCTGGCGAAGCCGGCCCGGCCGGCGGCGTTGAGGTGCAGGCCGTCGCCGAGGAACCAGTCGGGGTGCTGGTCGGCCTTGGCCGACCAGTCCACCAGCACCACGTTGGCCGCGGCGTCGGCCTGACGCCGTAGCTCGGCGTTGATGCTCTGTGCGCCCTGGACCCAACGGGTGGTGGCGATCGGGGCAACCCCGTGCTCCTTCACCGTCACCAGGGCCACGCAAGGCACCGACCCCGCCGCCGCCACCACGTCTCGGATCCACAGGATCGGCACGAAGCCGTACTGCGAATTCGTGGCCGCCACCACGTCGGGGGCGCCCGCGGCGATCACGATCGAGCGCGACCCGGTGCGGGCCATCTCCGACACCGGGAAGCGCAACTGGTCGAAGTGGGCGTTGTTGAACGCATGCACCGTCACCCGGTGGTCGACGGCCAGCCGGCTGCGCAGCGCGGCCTCGGTCTCGTGCACGATCGAGTCGCCGGCCACGCCGACCCTCGGTCCGCCGGCGGCCCCGACGTAGTCGCAGCCGGCCAGCGCCACCGTGACGGCCAGCGTCGCCAGCACGCCGAGCAGCAGGCGGGGCAGGGCGTGCATGGGTGGTCAGTGTCGCAGATCGAACGCCAACTTGATCGCGCCCGAGCGGTCCTGCTCGGTGAGCGCGGTGAAGGCCTCCCGCCACTCCTCCAGGCGGTACGTGCCGGTCAACATCCCCGTCAGGTCGATCCGCCCCGACGAGGCCAGGTCGAGGTAGTGGGCGATGGCGTGCCGCCGGCGGCCCTCGACCTCCTCGACGCCGAAGGCGTTCGAACCGATGAGGCGCAGCTCCTTGAAGTACCAGGGGGTCCACTCGAACCGGGCCGGGGCGCTCACGCCCAGCTCGACGAGTGTGCCGCGGGACTTCAGGACCCGCAGCACGACCTCGAGCGTCTCGGCCGACCCGACCGTGTCGTACACCACGTCGATGCCGCCCGGGTACGCCACCGGGAGGCCGTCCCACGGTTGGCGCAGGATGCCACCGGACCAGTCCGCCAGGCCTTCGATGAGGCCGAGCCGGGGCTCGTGGTCGAACACCGTGGCGCCGAGCGATCGGGCCATCGCCTGCTGCGCGGGCCAGCGGGCGACGGTGGCCACCTCGACGGACGGGTACAGCGCCCGCAGGATGGCCGTGGCCGTCGTGCCCAGCGCGCCGCTGCCGTAGACCAGGGCGCGGCCGCCCTCGGGGGGTGGGTGGCGCACGATGCCGTGCAGCGACACGGCGAACGGGTCGGCCAGCACCGCCACCTCGTCGGGCACGTCGTCCGGCACCGGGATGGCCATGAGCTCGTGGGCAGGCAACCGCTCGGCGAAACCGCCGGTGGCCTCGGTGGCGTTGCCCGTGTGGATGCCCGGCGACAGCCGACCGTCGAGGAAGTTCCAGCACATGTTGTAGTCGCCGTCGGCGCACGCCGGGCAGGGCGGGTCGATGCCGCGGGGCCCGCAGGACAACCAGGGGTTCAGCACCACCCGCTGACCGATCTCGAAGCCCTCGACCGCGGGGCCGAGCTCGTCGACGGTGGCCACCACCTCGTGGCCCAGCACTTGGGGGAAGGAGATGAACGCGGTCATCGGGTTGTCGGCGGCGTCGTCGAAGTCCATCAGCACCTGCTTCGCGTCCGAGCCGCAGATGCCGGTCAGGCGGGTGCGCAGCACCATCCAGTCCGGCCCCAGCGGTCGGGGGTCGTCGACGTCCTGTAGCGCCATGGGGGTGGTGGCCAGGTTGCGGCGCAGGCGGTTGGCGCCCTCGGGGGGTGGGTCGACCGGGCCGGGGTCGACCCCGAACACCAGTGCTCTCACGAGTCCTCCTCGGCAGGGCGCACCATGGCCGCGGCGCCGGCCAGGAACACGTCGATGTCGGTGGTCTTGAACGCGGCGATGTCCTTCAGGTCGGGCAGGTAGTGCTCGAAGGCCGCTCCTTCGACGGCGGCGATGATCCCGGTGGCCACCGTCTCGGGAGATTCGAGCTCGCCGTCGTAGAAGGGCGGGTCGTTGTCGGGCTGGTCCCAGATCTCGGTGTCCACCGGTCCGGGGATGATCAGGCGCACGTCGACCCCGGTGTCCCACAGGTCCAGGGCCAGAGACTCGCTCCACCCGCAGAGGGCGAACTTGCTGGCGCAGTACGCGGCCTCGTGGGCGATGCCCAGGCGGCCGCCCAGGCTCGAGACGTTGACGATGCAGCCGTGATCGCGCTCGACCATGCGGGGGAGCAGCGCCAGGGTCATGCGCACCGGGCTGAGGAGGTTGACCCGAAGGACGTGTTCGATCTCGACCATGGTCAGGTCCTGAGCTCGGCGCCGCTTCGGGACGGCCGCGTTGTTGACCAGCACGTCGATGCCGGCGAAGGCGTCCCACGCCTCGAGCACGACCTGCTCGGCGACGGCGGTGTCGTCCAGGTCGGCCACCCACATCCTGCTGGCGGGGGCACGGCGCCGGCACCTCTCGAGCACCTCGGAGAGGCGGTCGGCGCGGCGGGCGACGAGGCCCACCGTGGCTCCTCGCTCGGCCAGCATCGGGGCCAGGGCGGCGCCGATGCCCGATGAGGCGCCCGTGACCAGGACCGTGGCGCCGGCCACGTCGACGCTCATGTGCCGCTGCCCGGCTCGGCGTCGACGGGGGCGCCGTCGCCGGCGGCCTGGGCCCGGGCGTCGCGGTACCACTCGGCCGAACCGGCCAGGTAGCCGGTGAGGTCGTTGGCTTTCATCCGCGCCACGTCGGCGAACCACTCGGGGACGAAGCGCTCCAGGTCACCGGTGGCGAGCTGGTCGATGACCACGTCGACGACCGCCGAGGTCGGCAGTGCCTCGACGTCGGCCAGCATGGGGTCGTTGTCGGGAAGGTGGAACAACTCGGTGTCCACCACGCCCGGGTTCAGCAGGTGGACCGACACCGGGGTGTCCCACAGCTCCACCGCCAGCGACTCCGACCAGGCCGTGATCGCGGCCTTGGACGCGGCGTACGCGGCCTCGCCCGGTGGGCTGAGCCGTGCCGCCACCGACGACACGTTCAGGACCTGACCGCGCCCCCGCTCGAGCATCCGGGGCAACAGGGCCGACGTCAGGCGCACCGGGGACAGGAAGTTGATCGCCATCACCTGGTCGACCTCGGCGGGGGACGTGGCCTCCACCCGCCGCCGCTTGGGGATGCCGGCGTTGTTGACGAGCAGGTCGATGCCACCCAGCTCGTCGTCGGCCTGCAGGGCGAACCCGGCCACCCCGTCGAGGTCGGCGAGGTCGATCGTCCACGACCGCGATGCAGGTGCATGGGCACGGCACCGCTCCAGTACCTCGCCGAGCCGGTCGGCGCGGCGGGCGCAGATCCCCACGGTCGCGCCCCGGGCCGCGAACCCCTCGGCCAACGCGGCACCGATGCCCGCCGAGGCCCCCGTGATCAGCGCCCGTCTCCCCGCCAGTGCCTGCCCGCTGCCCTCGGTCACCGATCGATCCCCCTCTGGCCCACGAGCCCCACGGCCGGGCGTGCCCGCGATGCTACGTTCCCCGCTCCGGAGGCCCGCACCGGGCGCGGGAGCGCGACGCCCGCGGGCCGGCGGCGACGCTCCCGGCCCGACCGGTAGTGTCGCCGCTCATGGATGACGCCGCGCGCAACGACACCGACCAGCTCCACGACAGCACCCGGTGGTTGCTGGTGGTACTCCTCGGGGTGGCGGTGCTCGCGGCGGGCGTGATCGCGGCCACCGACGTGCCCGACCTGGTCGGGCGTCGGTGGCAGGCCGTCGGCGCGGCCTCCGGGGCGCTCACCGTGATCGCGCTGTTGGTGGGCCTGCTCGTGGTGCTCCGGGCGCTCGACCCGCTGGCCGACGAGGAGCCGGTCGAGGCGGCCGACGTGGTCGAGCGCCTGCCCGAGACGGCGCCGGTCGACGAGGGCCAGGCCGGCGACAGCGACGTGGACGCCGGCGACTCCACCGAGGCCACCGGCGCGGTGGCGGATCTTGCGGGAGCGCCTGGTGTCGAGGAGGCCGAGCCCGAGCCGGTGGTCGTGGCCGGGGCCGCCACCCGCCGGGTGCACCGCCATGCGGTGCACCGCTTCCACCGCACCCGCTCGCTGGTGGGGATCGCCGTGGTGGTCGCGTTCCTCGGCATGGTGGGCATGACCGTGGCCGCGGTGGCCGACGGCAACAAGGTCGAGGAGCGGGCGCGCCGCGCCCTGCAGACCCAACTCCAGGCCGACCAGGACGGCCCCATCACCGAGCCGCAACCGGTGGCGGTGCAGTTCACCACCCCCGGCCTGCGCCGGGTCGCCGAGGCCATGAACTGCACCGGTGCCGACATCGGCGCCCGACCGGTGCAGGGCTGGGCGGTGTCCGGGACGTTCCGGAACCCCACCGTCGTGCTGTTCGCGCCGGTGCCGGCCTGTGACAACGCCGAGATCGCGCTGGCACCACGCGACGGGTTCGTGTACCCGACGATCGGGGTACCCACCACCACCACCACCTCCACGACCGCACCCCCCACCCCGACCACGCGCCCGGCCACGGCGCTCACGCCGACCACGGTGGCGCCGGTGGCGCCCTGACCGACAGGCGCCCCTGACCGACCGGCGCCCCTGACCGACCCCGCCGCCCTGGTCGAGCGCTCGACGCGGGTCGGGCGGGCAGGTCGTCGGCCTTCGGTTCCCGGGGGGCGGCTCGGCCCGAGGGGCTCGACCCGCCGGGTCGTCAGAGCCGGGGGATGAGCCGGGCCAAGAGGTCGTCGATCTGGCGGGCGCACTCCACGTAGTCCACGTCGGTCCCGCCGGCCGGGTCGACCACGTCCTCCCACTCCGCCGGCTCGTGGTGGGCCAGCTCGAGGGTGGCCAGCCGCTCGGCCAGGGGCTGCGGGCCCGCGGGCAGGTCGCGGGCCAGTCGTCGCAACGTGGCGGTGCGGTCGGCCACCTCGGGATGGCGGCGGTGCATGTAACGCACGTGCTCGGCCGCCATGGCCAGCACCAGATCGGTGTCGGCCAGGTCGGAGGGCCGCAGCTGGGCGCTGCGGTGATGGTTGGCCTCCAGGCCGAGTGCGGCCAGTGCCTCGCGGGTGCGCCAGCTCATCGGCTGCCCGTCGATGACGTGCGTGCCCGCGGTGATCACCCGGAGCCCGGGGTCGGCGTGCACGAGGACCGCGCCGGCCATCACCGACCGCGCCGCGTTGCCGGTGCACAGGGTGATGATGGTGGTCACGGCGACTCCTTGGTCGATGGTGCGAGTGGTCGGCGAGCGATCGGTGCCTCGGCGACACTCCGCCCCTGCGGGTCGGTCGCGCCGACCTCGCCGAGCACGGCGTCGTTGTGCGTGCCGGCCGCCGGAGCGGCCCGGGCGGTCGACCGGGCCCGCGGCGGCTGCACCTCGTAGGGGCCGTCGCTCGCGCCGGAGGCATCGGCCCGGTCGTATCCGGCCAACAGGTGGTTGACCACCTCACGCAGGGCCATGTCGAACCGTCCGCCCGATCCCACCAGGCCGGCCAGCGCCACCGCGGCAGCGTGCAGGCCCGTGGCCGGATCGGCGTAGGCATCGCCACAGAACAGTGGCGGACCGGACGGTGGACCCACCACCAGGCCTCCGGCCACCGCGGCATCGTCGCCGAACCCCGACCACTGGCGCCAGGGACCGGTGCGGCCGTAGGCCGTGATCGACAGCCAGGTTCGTGCGGGGTGGCGGCCGCACCACGTGTCTGGATCGAGGCCCAACTGCTCGAACGCCCGAGGTCGCGACGCTTCGACCACCAGCGCGGCACGTTCGACCAGCGCCGCCAACCGGGCGCGGCCCGAGGGAGCGCCGAAGTCGACGGTCACGCTGCGCTTGTCGGCGTTCAACAGGGCGAAGAAGCGCGGATCGCCGTACCGCGCCCCGTCGGGCCGGGTGGTGCTCTCGACCTTCACCACGTCGGCGCCCGCCGCGGCCAGCAGCGACGTGGCCAGCGGGCCGGCCCACAGCGACGAGAGGTCGACCACCCGGGCGCCTTCCACGCGGCGAGCGACCCCGCCGGGTGGGTCGAGGCGATCGGCTCCTTCGAGGCGCTGGGCCGCGGCGAGCCGGGGGGTCCGGCCGTCGGCGAGGAAGGGTGCCATGGGGAACGACTGGTGGCGGGCACGGGCCTGCTCGTCGTCGGCGGCCTCCCGGGGGGCCACCACCCGGCTCACCGCCAGGCCCAGTTCCTGGCCTGCGGCCACCGCCACCGAGACGGGCCTTCGGGCCAGCACCTCCTCGACCGTGCGCCACGGATCCGGTCCCTGCGGCGCACCGAGCCATGCCTCGAGCAGGTCGAGGTCGGTCGGCCGGGGCAGGTTGACCGCGATCCATCCGTCGGCGGCCCGGAGGAGGCGGCAGCTCCCGCCGGGGTTGATCCGACCTCGACGGGTGAGGCCCGCCAGCGCGGCCCGCTCGCCGGCGAGCGCCGGGCCGTCGACCACCACCCTCCGCCCGCCGAGGGCGCTGAGGAGCTCGACGACGGCCGCCGCCGCGGCGAGCCCCGCGGCCTGGTCGCCCGGGGCGGCGAGCGGGTGGCCGTCGCGTGTGCCCGTGAGGGCCATGGCCCCGCTGGCCGCCCACCCCGCCCGCCCCGTCGCGAGCCAGGACACCGAGACCACCGCCGGTCCCGCGGCGAGTCGGCCGGTCCCGTCGACCACCCCCGACGCCGGGATGCGCCGGGCCAGCGCCGCGTCGCCCGTCGCGACGAGGCGGCCGGCGCGGTGCGGGGCCGCGGGCTCGTCGAGCACCTCGGCGAGCTCGCCGGGGTCGAGCAGGGCCACCACCTCGGCGCCCAGCAGCGCCAGCAGGGTGCCGGCGCGGCGCGCCACAGCCCCGTCGCCCATCTGGAGGAAGCGAAAGCCGCGCAGTGGCGCCACGCCGCCCATCGTGCCCGCCGAGGCGCGCGTGACACGAACGCGGGCGTCGTATGATCCGGCGATGGCCCAGATCAAGGTCGGCACCCGGTTGCGCTGCGAGGAGTGTGGTTCCGAGGTGATCGTCATCAAGGCGACCGCGGACACCCCCGAGTGCTGTGGGCAGCCGATGCAGGGACCGGAGGAGTCGACATGACCGCGATGGGCAAGCGCTACGTGTGCGCCACCTGCGACGGCGAGTTGCTGTGCGCCAAGCCCGGCGACGGCATCCCGTCGTGCTGTGGCCAGGAGATGGGCCTGAAAGAGGCCAAGCCGCTGCCCTCGTCCGACTGACACGGGGTGCGCCACCCCGAGCCCGTCGTGTCCACGCGGCACCTGCGACCGGTCGGCGGCGCCGGGCGGCGCGTTGGTGCGCGGTGAGCGCCGATCGGCCCCGCGTCCGCACCTGCGAGGCGGATGAGCTGCTGGACCTGCTGTCGTCGCCCGACGCGGTCGAGGAGCTGTCGCTCGCCCACGGCTGCGCGGCGCTCGTGGTGACCGGACCCGAGTGGCCCGCCGAGCGCCTGTCCCCGCCACAACGGCGCCTGCTGGAGTGGCTGCCGTGCGTGACCGTGGCACCCACGGCGGAGGACGGGTGGCGACACCTGGACGTGATCGCGGCGCCGGGCGGCGACGACCTCGACCCCCTGCTGCGGGCGGTCACCGACCGTCCGCAGGCGAGCCTTGCGCTGGTGCGCCTGTTGCGGGCGGCTCGCCGCTCGGACCCCTACACCGCCCTCTGGGCCGAGTCCGTCACCTACGGGCTGCTTCAGTCCGGGCCCGAGTTCGCCGCGTGGCGGGCGGCACGACACCCCCCGCGGCCGAGCCCCGAGGAGGCCCCGAGCGAGGTGCAGGTGACGAGGGACGGCGGCGCGGTCGACATCGTGCTCGACCGCCCGGGCCGCCACAACGCGCTGGACGTCACCCTCCGGGACGCGTTGGTCGACGCCCTTCGGGCCGCGGCCGCCGACACGGACGTCGAGGCGGTGTCGCTGCGTGGCGCGGGCCCGTCGTTC
Source organism: uncultured Microthrixaceae bacterium (assembly GCA_964635055.1). GTDB lineage: Bacteria > Actinomycetota > Acidimicrobiia > Acidimicrobiales > DATDAH01 > JAEUJM01. Next base: position 20,476 of record CAZWMT010000031.1, read on the forward strand.
TGCAGCGGCGGCGACCTGCGCGAGTTCGGCACCTTTCCCGACCCGGTCGCCGCCCACGTGATCCGGTCGACCCGCCTGCCGGCCAGGGCCGTGCTCGACGTCTGCCGGAAGCTGACGGTCCACACCCACGGTGCCTGCGTGGGTGCCGGCGTCGAGCTGGCCGCCTTCGCGGCCACGGTGATGGCCGATCCGTCCAGCACGTTCCGCCTTCCCGAGGTGGGGATGGGGCTCGTGCCGGGGTCCGGCGGCACGTGGAGCGTCACCCGGCGCATCGGGTCGCAACGAACCGCCTGGCTGGCGCTCACCGGCGCCGAGATCGACGCGGCCACCGCGTTGGCGTGGGGTCTCGTCGACCGCCTCGAACGAGCGCGGGTCGCGGTAGGGTCGCGGCCCTTGACCGTGCCCCGGGAGGCAGCCATGGGATTCCTCGATGACGTGAAGAAGACGGCCGGGAAGGTGGCCGACAAGGCCAACGACCTCGCCGACGAGCACGGCGATCAGGCCAAGGAGGCGCTGGACAAGGCGGCCGACGCCGTCGACGACAAGACCAAGGGCAAGTACAGCGACAAGATCGCCAAGGGCGCCGACTCGGCCAAGGGCGCCATCGACAAGATGGCCAAGGACGACAAGTAGCCGGCCCGACCCTCACTGAGGTCGGTCGGCCCGGTCAGGCGCCCGCGAGCGCGCAGGGGTCGATGCCCTTCCGGGCCAGCAACCGGACCACCGACTCGTCCACTCGGGCCTCGGGCAGTGTGCCGTCGCCCACCGCGGCCTCGAGGGCGTCGATGACCAGCACGGGATCGGTGATCGAGACGAACAGGGCGACATCGGCACCGACGGCGATGGCGCGCACCGCGGCCTGCTCGGGCGGGATGGTGCCGGCGATGGCCCCCATGCTCAGCGAGTCGCTGAACACCAGCCCGTCGAAGCCCAACTCGTCGCGCAGCAGGTCGTAGGCCGCGGGTGCGATGCTCGCCGGCGTGTTGCCGGTGAGGCCGGGCACGTTGAGATGGCCGACCATCACCCCCACCGAGGGGCCGGTGGCCAGGGCCTGGAACGGCAGCAGGTCGCGGGAGCGCAACGAGTCGAGCGGCGGGGTGCCCACGGGGCCGTCGTGGCTGTCGGCCTCGCCCGAACCGTGGCCGGGGAAGTGCTTCAGGACCGGCAGCAGGCCCGCGGCGGCCATGGCCTCGACGTAGACCCGCCCATACCCGGTGACCGTGTCGGGGTCGTCCGCGAAGGTGCGGTCGCCCAACGGCCCGCCGCCCCCGGGGAGGGCGACGTCGACCACCGGCGCGAACACCACGTCGACGCCGAGGTCGGCCACCGCCTGGAAGTGGGGGCCGACGAGGGCGGCCGCGGCGGCTGCGTCCATGGTCGTGGCCACCTGCCGCTCGGACGGGAGGGGGCCCACGACCTCGCGGAGGTGCTGGACCTCGCCACCCTCCTCGTCCACCGCCACCAGGGGGGCGACGGCACTGGCCTGCTTCACCGCGGCGATCCCCTCGGCCAGGCCGGTGGCGACCGGACGCTGCAACAAGACCACGCCCACGCCGAGCCCCGCGACCCGGTCGGCCTCACTCGGAAGGGCGCCGCCGTCGATGGCGATCCCCACCAATTGCCCGACCTTCTGGCGCACCGGCAGGTCGGCCACACAGCGCGCCGCCGGGTCGGCGACGGTCGTGGTGGAGGGTGGCGCGACGTCGCTGTCGACCGGCGCCATGCCGGTGGTGGACGTGGCGCCGGCAGTCCCGTTGGCGCCGGTGGCGGGCTCGTCGGCACGGCCACAGGCGACCAGGCCCAGGGCCAGGAGGGCGGCCACCGCACCGCCGGCCACCGCCGACGTCCAGGGGGCCCTGCCCCGGGTCGTCCCTGTCCCGGTGGTCATGGCCCCGGTGGTCATGGCCCACGGGTGTCGCTCGGGGGCGGCGAGCCCCGAACAGAGCCGGCGCGCCCTCAAAGCCCGGCCGGCCGCTCGCCGACCACGCCCTGGGCGCGGAGCCGTGCCCGGTCGTCGGCGTCGAGGCCGAGGAGGGAGTGCAGCACCTCGTCGTTGTGCTGGCCGAGCGTGGGGGGCGGGGTGCGCAACCAGCCCCGGTGGTGACCCGCGAACCGGAAGGGCAGTGAGGGCAGGTCGTGGCGGCCCGTGACCGGGTGGTCGACCGGCTCGAAGAACCCCCGGTCGACGTGCTGCGGGTTGCGGTCGATCGACGAGGGGTGCACCACCACCGCCGCGGGGACGCCGCGGTCCAGCAACTGCTCGGCCGCCTCGGTGACGTCACGGTCGGCGCACCAGCGGGCGACCGCACCCTCGTCGGGCGAGGTGGCGAGCACCGCCTCCAGCGCCGCGCGGTGCTCGTCGGTGACCGCGCTGACGGCCAGCCACTGCCCGTCGCGGCAGGGGAACACGCCCTGCGGGTCGGCGAGGGGGCTGCGGTTGCCCGTGCGGCCGATCAGGGATCCGTGGGCGCTGAGCTCGACCACCGGCTCGGCGGCGATGTTGAGCGCGGCCTCGGCCAGGGTGGTCTCCACGAGCATGCCCTCGCCCCGGCGGTCGCGCTCGTCGAGCGCGCCGAGCAGGGCGAACACCGCGTGCATCCCGGCCAGGGGATCGACGGCCCCGCGGGGCAGCACCGGTGGCCCGTCGGGGTAGCCGGTGACCGCGGCCATGCCCGTCATCTGCTCCATGGTCTGGGCGAAACCGGTCCGGTCGCGCCACGGGCCGTCGAGGCCGAACGCCGGCATCCGCATCATCACCACCCGAGGGGCAGCGGTGTGGATCGTGTCCCAGTCGAGGCCGAAGTTGTCCATCACCCGCGGTGAGAAGTTCTCCACCACCGCGTCGGCACCGGCGATCAGGCGGAGCACCAGGTCGTGGCCGTCGGGGTGGTTGAGATCGAGGGTGACCGACCGCTTGTTGGCGTTGGCCCCGTGGAAGACCGGGCCCCACTCCCACCACTGGTCGACCTTGGGTGGCTTCACCGAGGTGAAGCGCATGCCGTCGGGGCGCTGGATCGACTCGACCTTGATCACGTCGGCCCCCAGCGCGCCGAGCACCTGTGTGGCGGCCGGGCCCGCCCAGAAGGCGGTGAAGTCGACGATGCGGACCCCCCGGAGCGCCGCCTCGTCCTCCGGCGGCCCATCCGGGGGTGCCTGGGATGCCTGGGGTGCCTGGGGTGCCTGGGGTGCGGGACGCGGCGCCCAGTCGACCCCGCCGGTGTGCTGGCCGAGGGCCGGTGCTGGGGTGAAGGGGCGAGACGCCCGGCCGCCGACCCGGTACGGCACGCGGGGCTGGGTGAACCCGTGAGGGCCGGTCACGAAGCTGCCCCGGGCGACGAACTGCTCGTGGGTGACCACGGTGCGACCGTCCAGCACCGGGGCGACCGGGATGCGCATGGCCGAGGCCAACTCGATGATCTCCGCCGTCGTGCGCGTCGTGGTCCAGGCCCGCACCCATCCGAGGAACTCGTCCATGCGCGCGGTCCGCACGTTGACGTTGGCCAGCGAGTGGTCGGCCAGCAGGTCCGGTCGATCGATGAGCACCAGGAAGTCCTCGAACTGCTGGCGGGCGATGGCGCAGAAGCCTACGTAGCCGTCGCTGGTGGGCTCGATCGAGGGCAACTCGATGCTGGGGGTGGGCGCCGGCGGGGGATCGATGCCCAGGAAGCTGGTGAAGACCGACGCGAACGTGTTCATGGTGACGGTCATGCACTCGAACATCGAGACGTCGACCTGCTCGCCCCGCCCCGTCCTCCGGGCGACGCGCCAGGCCGCGATGGCCCCCACCGCGGCGTAGGCGCCCGCCATCCACTCGCCGATGCGGCCGCCCGCGGCGATCGGGGGCCGGTCCGGCGTGCCCCGGCTGCCGGTCGAGCCGCACCACGCCTGGAGGGTGAACTCGTCCGCCGGCCGGTCGGCCCACGGGCCGGTGGCACCGAAGGGCGAGATCGACACCACCACGAGCGCCGGGTTGCGGGCGTGCAGCGCGGCGACGTCGATCCGATCGGCGCCCGGTCCGGCGTCCTCGATCAGCAGGTGCGCCCCATCGATCAGGGCCCCGACCGCGGGATCGCCGAGGTCGCCCTGCACCGATCGCTTCGAGGTGTTGAGGTACCGGAACAGGGCGCCGTCCTCGCCGCCGAGGTCGGCGCCACTGGCCGACCAGCCCCGCAGCGGGTCGCCGCCGGCCTCCACCTTCACGACGTCCGCGCCGGCGTCGGCCAGCAGCTTGGTGCAGTACGGCCCGGCGATGTTGCCGCTGAGGTCGACGACGCGCAGGTCTGCGAACACGGCGCTCTGTCTACTCGGGTCGCCGCGCCGGGCGCGGCGGTGGGCTCAGCCCGGGACGGCCATGGGCGGCAACGAGCCGCCCTTCTCGCCGAACAGGTCGCCGCTCGACGCCACCAACTCGTCGATCGACCAGCGGTCGTCCTTGTGGATGCTGGCTTCGATGGCGGGTGGGCGGAAGAGGTGCACGTCGCCGCCGATCACGATGAACACCTGACCGCTCACGTCGGCGGCGGCGTCGCTGGCCAGCCAGGCCACCACCGCCGACACGTTCTCGGGGGCGAAGCGGTCGAACGCGCCTTCTTCGGGCGCCTTGAAGAACTCGATGTCCTCGGTCATGCGGGTGCGGGCCCGGGGGGCGATGGCGTTGGCGGTGACGCCGAACCGCGCGTACTCACGCCCGAACACCAGAGTGAGCCCGATGATCCCGGCCTTCGATGCCGCGTAGTTGGCCTGGCCGGCGCTGCCGAACAGGCCGGCCTCGGACGACGTGTTGATGATGCGCCGGCCCACGGTGGCGCCGGCCTTGGCCTGGTTGCGCCAGTAGGCGCCCGCGTGCCGCGACAGGCAGAAGTGGCCCTTCAGGTGCACGTCGACGACCGCGTCCCAGTCGCTCTCGTCCATGTTGAAGCTCATCTTGTCCCGCAGGATGCCGGCGTTGTTCACCACGATGTGCAGGTCGCCGTAGGTGTCGACCGCCTGGGCGACCATCGCCTCGGTGGCCTCCCAATCGGACACGCTGCCGTGGTTCACCACCGCCTCGCCGCCGGCCGCCTCGATCTCGGCCACGACGGCCTCGGCCTCGTCACCGAGGTCGTTCACCACGACCCGGGCGCCCTCGGCCGCCAGGGTGAGGCTGTGGGCCCGTCCGAGCCCACGACCGGCGCCGGTGACGATGGCGACCTTTCCCTCCAACGACGTGCCCTCGGGTGCTCCCATGGTGTCGATCCTCGCTGTCTTGTCGTCCCCCGTGGCGTGTGTCGCCGGACGGGGAGTGGCGTCCGGCGGGTGAGCCTAGACGGACCTGACGCCTCGTCAGAAACCCCGGCAGGGCTCCCGTAGAGTCACGCCATGGCGACTGACTCCCCCTACTTCCGTGACGGCGAGGTGGCGCTGGTGACCGGCGCCGGCGGCGGCATCGGTGCCGCGACCGCCGTGCTCTTCGCCGCCGAGGGCGCTCGGGTGGTGGTGGTCGACATCGACGCCGCCGGGGCCGAGGCCACCGCCGAGCGGATCGCGGCCGCCGGCGGCGAGGCCGTGGCGCGGGCCGCCGACGTGACCGACGAGTCGCAGGTGGCGGCCGCCGTCGCCGCCGCCGTCGATCGATGGGGCCGCCTCGACTGCGCGCACAACAACGCCGGCACCAGCGGGCAACCGTCGGCCTTCACCGACCTGTCCCTCGACGACTGGAACCGGGTGGTGGCGCTCAACCTCACCGGCGTGTTCCTGTGCATGAAGCACGAGTTGCGGGTGATGGCGCCCGCCGGCCGCGGGGCCATCGTCAACACCTCGTCGGGTGCCGGGATCATCGGCTTCCCCAGCCTGCCCCATTACGTGGCCTCGAAGCACGGTGTGCTCGGCCTCACCAAGACCGCGGCGCAGGAGTACGTGCGCCAGGGCGTCCGGGTGAATGCCATCTGCCCGGGCACCACCGACACCCCCATGATGCAGGCCTTCATCGGCGGCGACCCCGGCATCGAGAAGATGATGCGGCGGTCGGTGCCCACGGGCGAGATGGGCCGGCCCGAGCAGATCGCCGAGGCCGTGGTGTGGCTGTGCTCCGAGCGGGCGTCGTTCGTGAACGGCGAGTCCATGCTGGTCGACGGCGGCACCCTCTGCCGCTAGGGGCCCTGATGTGACGGATGTCTCTCGACCCCGCCCCCCTACCGCCGGTAACCTCGTCAACTACCGCCGGTAGCCTACCGACGGTAGAGCATCGCCGACGCGCCGCCAGGGGGCCCGAATGACCACCGTTTCCGCCAGTGAGGCCATCGACCTCGAGCAGGTCCTGTCCGTCTCGAACACCGACATGCACGAGGTGATCCACCACGTCCGCGACAACGCCGACGCGATCTTCACGTGGAACTACGACAAGGGTGAGCGCCCGGCGCTGAACAAGCTGTACGAGAAGGCCAAGGGCGCGCAGTGGAACGGCGAGACCGACCTGCCGTGGGACACCGATGTGGACCAGGACGCCCAGGCGATGGCCGCGGTCGACACCTTCCGGGCCTTCACGGACAGCTACGACCTGAAGGGCACCCCGTTCGAGCGGTGGACCGACAAGGAGTGGGCGCAGCTCAACGTGGAGGGCGGCAACTGGACGCTCAGCCAGTTCATGCACGGCGAGCAGGGCGCACTGGTGTGCACGGCCAAGATCGTCGAGTCGGTGCCGTGGATCGACGCCAAGTACTACGCCTCCACCCAGGTGATGGACGAGGCCCGCCACGTGGAGGTCTTCGCCCGGTACCTCGACACGAAGATGTCGGGCCACTACCCGATCAACGCCCACCTGAAGATGCTGCTCGACGACATCATCGAGGACAGCCGTTGGGACATGACCTACCTCGGCATGCAGATCATGGTCGAGGGTCTGGCGCTGGCCGCGTTCGGCTTCATGCACGCGATGATCGAGGAGCCGCTGCTGAAGCAGCTCCTGCGCTACGTGATGAGCGACGAGGCCCGTCACGTGGCGTTCGGTGTGCTGTCGCTGCAGGAGTTCTACGAGGGCCTCAGCGACGCCGAGATGCTGGAGCGCCAGCAGTTCGCCTACGAGGCCTCCATCCGCATGCGCGACCGCTTCCTGCAGCAGGAGGTGTGGGACCGCATGGGCGTCAACGTCAAGGAGGCCCTGCAGCTCGTCGTGCAGGACCCGGGTCGGGTCATCTTCCAGCAGATGCTGTTCTCCAAGATCGTGCCGAACTGCAAGAAGCTGGGCCTGCTCGATCGCAACAACGGCTGGTTGCGCAAGCGCTACACGGAGATGGGCGTGATCCAGTTCGAGGACTGGGTCGACACCGCCGACGAGTACGACGACCTGAAGCTCCCCGACCCGGCGGTGGCCTGAGCCGGTGGCTCCCACCACCCGGGCGCGGCTGGATCCGGAGGCCCGCAGGTCCGAGTTGGCCGACGCCGCCATCCGGGCCATCCGGCGCATCGGCGCCGACGCCTCGATGGCCGACATCGCCGCCGAGGCCGGCATCTCCAAACCGGTGCTCTACCACCACTTCGGCGACAAGGCCGGGTTGGCGACCGCCATCGCCGACCGGTTCCTCGGCGACCTGGGCCACACCCTGGACGGCATCTTCACCGGTGCCGACCCCCATGATCCCCGTGCCGCGGTGGCGGCGGCGATCGACGTGTTCGCCACGTTCGCCGAACGGGAGCCGGCACTGCACCGGTTCCTGGTCGAGGGCTCGCAGGGCACCGGACGTGAGACCGTCGAACTGCCCGTGCTGCCGGCGCTGGCCGCCCAGGTGGGGGCGTTCATGGTGACCGGCTTCGGCGCCACGGGCAGCGCCGCCGAGCTCGAGGTGCGCTCGTTCGCCCTGCTGGGCAGCGTCTTCGAAGGCGTGGGCTGGTGGCTCGATCGCCGCACCCTGACCCGCGCCGAGCTGGTCGCCACGCTCACCGATCTGGTCTGCAACGGGCTGGCCGGCGCCCGGGGGGCCTGACCCGCGGCCCGCCCGATCTCGCCTGGCGCCGCCCGTCCCGCCCCGATCCCCGAGCTCAGCGCAAGATCCGGCGCGTGGCGCCCGAAATTGCGCTGACCTCGCTGGATTCGGCTGGATCAGGCGAAGCCGTAGCCCTGGATGTCGACGATGGCCGCGAGGGCCAACGCCAGGACCAGGATCAGCCCCGCCCGACGGGTGTGCAGGAAGGCGATCGCGGCGAACCAGAGGGGCCAGATCGGGAACCCCGCCGGCGGCTCGTCCGGGCGCGGCTCGCGCATCGCCTTGTCGGCCTTGAGCAGCACCGGGATGCCCGCCGCCACCGCCAGTGTGGGCCAGGGCAGCGCGCCGGCGGCCACGCAGGCGGCGACGGCCACGTAGAAGCCGTACATCAGGCCGCGGGTGACGGTGCGCGAGCGCGCCTCCCCGAGCAGCACCGGCATGGTCTTGATGCCCTCGGGGGCGTCCCAGGGGATCTTGTCGATGTGCTTGCCCATCAGCACCGCGGTGCACAGCAGCCCGTACGGGACGGACGCGGCGATCACCTCCCACGGGATCGAGCCCGTGGCCGAGTAGTAGGTGCCGCCCACCATGAGCGGCCCCCACACGACGAAGACGTCGGGTTCGCCGAGGCCGCGCTTCTTGAGGCGCAGTGGGGGAGCGGTGTACGCCGCGCTGAGGAAGAACCCGGCAAACGCGAACGCCAGGACCGGCCACCCCCACACCGAGAACAGCACCAGGCCGATGGCCAGGTCCACGATGTTCACCAGCAGCGCCGCCGTCGCCAGGCCCCTGCGGCTGATCATCCCCGACAGCACCGGGTGCGGTGCGTAGAGCGCCCGCGGGTACTTCTCGGTGTCGAGCCCCACCGCGGTGTCGAACAGGTCGTTCATCAAGTTGTTCGACACGTGGGCCAGGGTGATGCCCAGCAGGGCCAGGAAGAACCATCCCGCCTCGAACCCCGGCTGACGCACGGCCAGCAGGCCGGCCACTGCGCCCGCGGTGATGGTCATGGGCAGCACCGCGGCCCTGGTCAGGACCAGCCACTTGCTGACGAGGTCGAGCTCGCCCGACGCCGGCGGGTTGGTGGTGCGCAGCACCTCCCGCCACCGGGCCAGCAGCGGCGTCGACGCGGCAGGAGCAGCAGCTTCGGTCACGCCGCGGAGCCTACGACGGCCCCCGCGGCCGTGCCCGAGCCGGCGTGGCGTGGCGTGGCGTGCAGGCTCAGCCGTCCCAGTTGGAGACATCGACGCCCATGTTGCGGAAGATGTCCACCACGATCTCGGGCATCATCACCCCGGGCTTCCAGTGGTAGTCCCACATGCGCTGGTCGGCGACGAACTTCACGAACTGCTTGGCCTGGTCGAGGTTGACCAGCACGCCGCGGCGGGCCACCTGGCGCTCGTAGCGGTCGGCGTGGTCGGCGTCGATCACGAAGTTCATGGAGTCACACATCAGCTCCATGGTGAAGTTGTTCCAGTCGTAGGGGCTGGACGAGATGTGCAGGAAGATGCCCTCGGGGCTCACGCTCTGCAGCTCGAAGTTCTTCGACACCAGGGTGATGGGTTCGAGACAGCACGCGCAGAACCCCTCCAGCCGCACCTCCTTGTCCTTGAACGGCGGCATGTGCGAGAACGCGATCGACTCGCTGGCGCAGCCCACGAAGCTGTGGAACTCGCCGTCGATGTAGGCCGACACCTGGCTGGGGAAGCTGGAGAAGGGTGGGGCCTTCAACAGGTTGCAGTTCTGGGTGTCCTCGTCGACGGTGATGACGATGCCCAGCTGCAGTTGCTTGTACGCGGCCTTGATGCGCCGGCGGTCCAGGTCGAGGGCCTCGTGGACCTCGCGCAGGTTGGGTCCGCGCCCGTGCTCGCACCAGAAGTCGAAGATGAAGGCGCGCACCGCGAGGGCGTCGTCGCTGAACGTGAACGAAGGGACGTGGTGGGGCACAGGGTCTCCTGGTGATGGGGGTGGGTCAGGCGGATTCGGGGGTGGTGATCTCGGGCGTGAAGACGGCGGGCAGGGCGCGCAGGCCCCGGACGAAGGCGCCGGGGACGAACTCGGGGACCACGCCGGGCGCCGGGGCGATGTCGGGCAGGCGGGCCAGCAACTCCTCGAAGAAGACCCGCAGCTCGAGGCGGGCCAGCGACGCACCGAGGCAGAAGTGGGTGCCGAACCCGAAGGCGATGTGGTTGTTGTGGGTGCGGGTCACGTCGAAGCGCTGGGGGTCGTCGAACACCGCCTCGTCCCGGTTCGCGGCCGAGTACATCAACAGCACCTCGTCGCCCTCGCGGATGCGTTGGCCGCCGAACTCGACGTCGCGTGTGGCGGTGCGGCGCATGTTGAGGATGGGCGTCACGTAGCGGATGAACTCCTCGACCGCGTTGGGGATCAGCGACGGATCGTCGATCAGGACCTGGCGTTGGTCGGGGTGGCGGCTGAGCAGCAGGATGGTCGTGGCGATCACGTTGCGGGTGGTCTCGGCGCCGCCGTCGAGCAGCAGCAGGGCCTCGGAGATGATGTCGCCCTCGTCGAGGGGGCAGCCGTCGATCTCGGCCGTGGTCCACACGGTCATGCAGTCGTCGCCCGGCTGGGCCCGCTTCGTCTCGGCCAGCGCGGCGGCGTGGACGGCGAAGTCCGCAGCCGCGACGAGCACGTCGTCGTTCAGGTAACGGGGGCCACCCCCGGCGGCGATGGTCGTCTCCGACCAGTCCCGCAGCTTGGGCCACAGGTCGTCGTCGAAGCCCAACAGCCAGCCGATCATCATGGCCGGAAGGGGCGCGGCCAGGTCCTGGACGACCTCGCACTCGCCGTTCGACGACACGGCGTCGATGAGCCGGGTCACCACCGCACGGATCTCGCCCTCGTACTCGTGGGCGGCGCGCGGGGTGAAGCGGCGGGACACGAGTCGACGCCGCGTGGTGTGCAGGGGGTCGTCCAGCCCGATCATCGACGTGTCACCGTCGAGGTTGGGGCGATAGCCCTTCGCGCTGGTGAAGGTGGCCGTGTCCTTCTCGATGGCGACGATGTCGTGGTACCGCGTCACGCCCCACAGCCGGTTGGTGGCGTCCCAGTACACGGGGGCGTGGGCTCGCATCCACGCGTAGGTGGGCTCGGGGTCGCCGGCGTACAGCGCGCCGTCGAGCAGGTCGATGGGGCCGTCGTCCGGGTGGATGGCGCCCGCGGGCGCTGCGACGTCCGTCATCGGGTTGCGTCCCCCTTGGTGTGCGAGCTGGTGGCGAGATCGAGCGAACGAGAACGTGTTCTCGTCCGAGGGTATGTTCGCACAGTGACCGCCGCGATCGAGCAGACCTGCTGCTCGTGCTCGCCCCCCGTCTTTGCTCGTCGCACCCGCGGGCGGACCGGAAGCGGGCTCCGGCGGCGGCGCAGCGGAGCGGAGTAGCGCCGTGGCGACCCGTGGCGTAGGCCACTCCGACGGACGGCTACGCGGTCGGCCTCGGGAACGGTTGGTACGCCAGGTCGCGGCCGGGGCGGTGCCAGACCGGGTCGTCGACGTGGGTGCCGTCCTGTTGCAGCCGGCGCTTGAGCACCTTGTTGGTCTGGGTCGCCGGCAGCTCGGCGGTGATCCGGATGAGGCGTGGGGCTGCTTTGGTGCCGAGGTCGGCCTGCGCGCCCAGGAATTCGGTGAATCCGTCGGGATCGAACTCGGCGCCGGGTCGGAGCACCAGCGCCGCCATGCACTGGTCGCCGACCACGGGGTCGGGCACGGCGTACACCGCGGCCATGGCCACGTCGGGGTGGCGCAGCAGGATCCGCTCGATGGGCGCCACCGCCAGGTTCTCGCCGTCCACCCGCAGCCACTCGCTGGAGCGACCGGCGAAGTAGAGGTACCCGTCGGCGTCCTTGTAGGCGAGGTCCCCCGTCCAGTACTCGGTCCCTGCGCCGCGGCGTCGCTCGGCCTCGGCCTCCTCGTTGCGCCAGTAGCCCTCGAACTGTGCCGCCCCCTGGCGGTTCACCAGCTCGCCGATGGCGTCGTCGGCGTTCGTGAGCGCGCCGTGCTCGTCGAAGGCCGCCACGGGGCACTCGTCGCCGGTCTCGGGGTCGAGCACCACGTTGTCGGGCCCCGCCGGGCCCAGCGAGCCCGGAGGCGTGTCGCGTGTGCGGCTGACGTTGGCGCCGCCCTCGCTCGATCCGTAACCGTCGATCACCAGGCACCCGAACCGCTCGCCGAATCGTCGGATGTCGTCGTCGGCGGCCTCGTTCCCGAACACGATGCGCAGCGGGTTGTCGGCGTCGTCGGGCCGCTCCGGGGTGGCCAGGATGTAGGCCAGTGGCTTGCCCACGTAGTTCGCGTACGTGACGCCGTAGCGGCGGACGTCGTCGAGGAACGCCGACGCCGAGAACTTGCGGCGTAGCACCGTGGTGGCGCCACCGGCCACCGAGGGACACCATCCCGCCATGAGCGCGTTCGAGTGGAACAGGGGCATCGAGACGTAGCAGACGGCCTCGGGGCCCAGGCCGAAGCCCATGGCCACGATGCCACCGATGCGGGCCAGGCGGCCCTGGCTGCACTTCACGGCCTTCGGCGCGCCGCTCGTGCCCGACGTGAACAGCAGCAGGTACAGGTCGTCGGCGCCCACGGTTCGGCCCTCGGCGGCGAGCGCGGCGTCGACCGAGGTCAGATCGGCCCCGTTGTGGGCCGCCAGCCGGTCGAGGTAGTCGGCGTCGTCGGTGCCCCACACCCGGTCCGGGCCGAGACCGAGGTCGAGGCCGTCGAGCAGGTCCCGGTAGGTGGGCTCGACGATCACCACCTGGCACTCCGTGTGGGTGATGTCCCGCTCGAGCTCGGCGCCCCGCCGGGTGGGGTTGATGCCCACGACGGTGGCACCCACCAGCGCGGCGGCGCCCAGCCAGTGCGCGAACTCGGGGACGTTGTCGGCCAGGACCCCGACGTGGAACGGCCCAGGTCGGCGCTCGGCCAACAGCAGCACCGCCCGTTGGGCTGCAGCGGCGGTGGCCTCCGGCCACGTCCACGCCTGGTCGTCGAAGCGCAGCGCCACGCCGGGGTCGCCGGCGTGGGCCCGCAGCAGGCTGGCGACCGAGTCCGCCGTCACCCGACAGACCGTACGTGGTGAGGGCCGTTCAGACGTTCGCGGTGGCCAGCTGCGCTTCGCGCTGGCGGGTGGTGCTGTGCACCGGGTCCTTGTCGAACGCGGGGATGATCTGCTGGCCGAACGTCTCGACGGCCTCGATGGCCACCTCGATGGGCATCGTGCTCGAGAGCATGCCGAAGGTGAGCTGGTCGGCGCCGGTTGCCTGGTAGCGCTCGACGGTCTTGGCGCACTCCTCGGGCGTGCCGATGCACACCATGTGGTCCTTGATGTTCTGGTCGACCTGCTCGTAGGTGGGATCGGGCAGCACCGCCGGCCACTCGGGGATGCCGGGGGGCTTTGGGAAGGTGTCGAGGTACCGGAACACGTTGGTGGTGTGGTAGCCGGTGGTCATGTCCGTGGCGATGTGACGGGCCTTCTCGCCGTCCTCGAGGCAGAGCATCTGGGTGGTGACCATGACGTTGTCGTTGACGTAGCCGCCCACCGGGTCGGCGTCCTGGACGGCGATCTTGTAGCTCTCGATGAGCGGCTTGAGGGCCTCGGGCGAGCTGACGCCGAAGCAGAGGATGCCGAGGCCGAGCCGCCCTGCCTTCTCGAAGGTGCCCGGGTTGCCGGCCGCGACCCACAGCGGGGGATGGGGCAGCGTGTAGGGCTTGGGCAACACGTTGCGCTTCGGCATCGAGAAGAACTCGCCGTCGTAGCTGTAGTCCGTCTCGGCCCACATCCGTGGCAGTTGGGGGAGGACCTCGTCGAACATGCGCTTGGTGAGCTCCGGGTCGGTGATGCCGAACCCGGCCTGCTCGGTGCTCGACGAGCCGCGGCCCATGCCGAACTCGAAGCGACCCTGGCTGAGGTGGTCGATCATGGCCACCCGCTCGGCGATGCGGGCGGGGTGGTTGACCGGCGGCGTGATGTTGATGATCCCGCTGCCCAGGTGGATGTTCTGCGTGGTGCCGGCCAGGTAGGCGAGGAAGGACTCGTTCGCCGAGAGGTGCGAGTACTCCTCGAGGAAGTGGTGCTCGGTGGCCCACGTGTACTTGAAGTTGTTGCGATCGGCCGCCTGCGTCCAGACCACCTCGTCCATCAAGCGGGTGTGCTCGATGTTGTCGGGGTCGAGGTCGGCCACCTGATGGGGCACGTACAGGCTGTTGAAGATGCCGAATTCCATGCCCGGGATCGTAACGCAGCACCTGGCCAAAATTGAAACGTGATCTAAAAACGGGCGGCCAGGTCGACCTCCCCCGGATCGGGCCCGGCCCGAGGACTTCTCCGCTCTCGCCGTTCCGTTCTGGTCCCGGAACGGATGGGTGGTGGTGTGGTGGGATGGGGCCATGAGACAGCCGGAGGCGCTCGTTGCCGAGGTGCTGGCCGCGGCGGAGGCGGCCGGACTGCGCCTGCGGTCGGTGGACCACCCGTCCACGGTGCTGGGCGCGGGCAACGACGACCTGGGCCCAGGACGCGCCTACCTGCGGGCGATGGGCGGCTGGACCGTTCCGACGTGGCCGGTCGAGCGGGGAGGTCGGGGGCTGACCGCCGAGGACGCCGCCGTCGTGTCGCGGACGCTCGGCCGGTTCGCCCTGCCCGACCTCTACCCGTTCGCGGTCGGCCTGGCGCTGGTCGGGCCCACGCTGTCGACCCACGGGAGCGACGACCAGCAGCGGCGGTGGCTGCGGTCGATCTCCACCGGGGAGACCATCTGGTGTCAGCTGTTCTCCGAGCCCGACGCCGGCTCGGACCTGGCCGGCCTGACCACCCGGGCCGAGCGCGACGGCGACCTGTGGCGGCTGTCAGGTGCCAAGGTCTGGGCCAGCCGGGCGCACTACGCCGACTGGGGCCTGTGCCTGGCGCGCACGGACTGGACCGTGCCCAAGCACTCGGGGATCACCGTGTTCGCCGTCGACCTGCACGCCGACGGCGTCGAGGTGGCGCCGCTGAAGCAGATGAACGGCGACGCCCACTTCAACCAGGTGTTCCTCGACGAGGTGCTGGTGCCGGACGCCGACCGCATCGGTGACGCCGGCGCCGGGTGGGGGATCGCCCGCTCGGTGCTCACGCTCGAGCGGGGCGGCGGTGGCGGTGCCCCGGCGGCAGGGCTCGGCCTCGGCGACACCGCGGCGCTACTCGACCTCGTGCGGACGTCGGGTGGGCCGAACCCGTCGGCCCGTTCGGTCGGCGCCGTCGCCCGTGATCGGGCCATGGCCGTCCACGCCGATGTCCAGGCCCGGCGCTGGGCGGGCCGGCGGGCGCCGGGGGCGAAGCTGCGCATGGCCGACACCCTCAAGGCGTCGACGTCGCTCGCGCTCGAGGTGCAGGGGCCGGCCGGGATGCTGGCCGACGGCGAGTGGGCGACCGCGTTCCTCACCGCGCCGTCGCTGTCGATCCGGGGCGGCACTGACGAGATCCAGCGCAACCAGATCGGGGAACGGGCCCTCGGCCTGCCGCGCGAGCCCGCCGTCGACCGCGACGTCGCCTTCGGCGACCTCCCCCGATCCGGCCGGGTCTGAACCGAGCCTGCGGCTGGCGGCCGGGGCGGCTGAAGCGGAGACGGGCCCCCGAGAGACGGGTCCCCCGAGAGACGGTCCCCCGAGAGACGGTCCCCCGAGAGACGGTCCCCCGAGGGATGGGCCCCCAAGCGACGGGTCCCTGGCGAGACTGGTGCCCGCGAAACGGGTCCCGGGAGGCGTGTCGGCGCGCCGCGGTGGCGTTACCGGCCAAGCGCGTAACGTGAGCCGGGATGACCGCAGACGCGGGCGATCCGGAGGTCCTCCCCTTCGACCCCGACCGGGACGACGCGGCGCTGTTCGGCCTCTTCGCCGGCGTGGTTGCGGCCGGCGAGGGCTACCCCCACGACGCACCGCTGTCCCGGGCCGAGCACGACGGGCTGTGGCGGGCGCCCACCGCGACCGTGACGGTGGCCCGACTCGACGGTCGGTTGGTGGGGGCGTACTACCTGAAGCCGAACTACGCCGGTCGGGCGAGCCACATCGCGAACGCCGGCTACGTGGTCGACGCCTCGGTCAGGGGCATGGGGCTGGGGCGGCGCCTGGTGCAGCACTCGATCGAGGCGGCGCCGGGACTCGGCTTCGACGCCATCGTGTTCAACCTGGTCTTCGAGTCGAACCCGGCCCGGCCCATGTACGAGGAGCTGGGCTGGCAACAGGTGGGCCGCATCCCCGACGCCGTCGCCGGCGAGGCCGGCATCGTCTACTGGCGCGCGGTGTGAGCGTGCCACCGGCTCCGCCGGCGTTCGATCGGTACCTCGGTGTCGACTGGTCGGGCGCCAAGGGCGGAGGCAACGTGTTCGTGGCCGAGGTGGTGGCCGCCCGGAAGGGGCATCGGGTCGAGCGGGTCGAACGATCGAGCCGTGCTCAGGTCGAGGCCGAGCTCGCCGTCCCGGCAGCCCGACGAACCCTGGTGGGGCTGGACTTCTGCTTCTCGTTCCCCGCCTCCTTCGCCCTCGGTGGCCGGGACGACTGGACCTGGACCGAGCTGGGGGTCTGGGCGTCGTCGCTGGTCGGGCCCGATGCCCACGCCGACGTGGCCCATGGGTTGGCCCAGAGTCGGGAGCGGAGCCAGTTCCGGTTGGTGGCGGGCGACCTGGCGCCGGCGTTGCGCCGCCGCACCGAGCTGGCCTGCCGGCCGCTGCCGGCATCGGTCGTCCACGTGTTGCCGTATCAGCGCCAGGTCTGCCTCGGGTCGATCCACGGCATCGCGCTGCTCGACCGGCAGCGAGGTCGCCCCGGCCTGTCGGTCTGGCCCTTCGACGACCCCACCGGTGCCGACACCGTCGTGGCGGAGGTGTACCCGGCCATGTGGGTGGCACCCGGCGTGGCCAAGCGGCGCCCCTCGCACCGCCTCCGCCAGGTGCAGGAGTGGCGGACCCGCGTCGGCGGCATCGACGATGCGATCGTCGACCTGGTGCTGGATTCAGAGGACGCCTTCGATGCCCTTGCCGTCGCGGTCGCCCTTCCCGATCTGGCGCTGTCGGCCCCGCCGGACGTGGATCGCGAAGGGTGGATCCTGGGCGTCGAGCTCCCGCGTCCTTGACCCTCGGCGAACTGGCTCCCGATTCGACGGTCCCGGCAGTCGAATCGGGAGCCCGAACGCAGCGACGGCGCCGCCGACCCCGGCCCGTCGTGGCGCCGGGTACGGTCCGGCGGATGAGCGATGGCGCCGACCGCCCCAAGGACCCCGACTGCGACCTCTGCCAGGCGGCCAAGATCACGCCCTGGCACCATGACGACGACGTGTGCTGGATCGCCGAGTGCGAGCTGTGCGCCACCCCGATGGTGGTGTGGCGCTCGCACGGCATCGACCCGCCGGTGGACGAGAGGACCTACATGCACGAGCAACTCGGCCTCGTCGCCCTCGCCGAGATCGGCGAGTTCTACATCGACGACAACATGCGCAACATTCCCGACCACTATCACGCCCACGCCCGCCCCAAGGGCGGCTTCTTCGGCCACCACATCACCCGGCCGGAAGGCTCCGCCACCTACCGGCCCCGCGACGAGTGGTGAGCGTCGAGGGGGTGTGATCGCGTGCTGGAGGCGCTGTTCTGGTTGGGCTTCTCCGGATGCTGCTTCCTCCTCTACGCCTACTACCGGAGGCTGAGCACGCGGATCTTCCCCCGGACCTCGGAGACCTACGAGGCGACGAAGCGGACTGCGGGGGTCGTGGGGCTCGCGTCCTTCGCCTGGGCCGTGGTCACCTTCCTGCGCACCCTCGTGTGACGCGACTGCGAACCGTGCGACCGTGCGACGCGGCCCCGGAGGGGTCAGCCGCCCGTGAGCCCGCGGCGCCGCTCAGCGCCAGTCGGGGTGGAGGCCCGCGGTGCGGGCGAAGCGCTGGGCGGTGAACGTCTCGCCGTTGTGGTCGGCGGCCTCGGGTGAGGTTGCCAGCCAGGCCACGACGCTGGCGGGCACCGACGGGGGCGCCACCGGGTACTTGTGCTCGAGGCCGAGGGCGCGCTGGTTGATGGCCATCTTCTCGGTGAGCACCATGCCGGGCTCGACGTTGAAGCAGAGGATGCCGTCGTCGCCGTGTTCGACGGCGAGGATGCCGGCGGTGCGGTGGAAGGCGGCCTTCGACGCCGAGTAGGCCAGGCCCCAACCGCCCTCGCCGGCCGGTGCCGCCGGGTCGTGCATGCCGGCGGCAGAGGTCATGTTGATGATGCGGCCGCGGCCACGCTCGATCATCGCCGGCAACACGGCCCGGATGAGGACGAGCTGCGAGAGGTAGTTGGCCTGCACCTTCTGCTCGAAGTGCTCGGGGGCGGTGTCGAGGAAGCGGGTCATGCTGCCGGGCCCGGTGTGCACGGCGTTG
Organism: uncultured Microthrixaceae bacterium; assembly: GCA_964635055.1. Classification (GTDB taxonomy): domain Bacteria; phylum Actinomycetota; class Acidimicrobiia; order Acidimicrobiales; family DATDAH01; genus JAEUJM01. The sequence continues at coordinate 38,828 of CAZWMT010000031.1, forward strand.
TTCACCAGCACGTCGATGGGGCCCCACTCGGCATCGACCGCGGCGACAGCAGCGGTGAGCGTGTCGGGGTCGAGCAGGTCGATCACCAGCGGGAGGGCCCGGCCGCCGACGGCCGCGACCGCTGCGGCCGTGGTGTCGAGCCCGCCGGGAAGCGAGCCGCCGTCGGGCCTGGAGTCGTCCCGCCCCGCGCCCTCGGTGAGGGTGCGGGCGGCGACGGCGACGTCGCAGCCGCCCTCGGCCAGGGCGATGGCCGTGGCCTTCCCGATGCCCCGGCTGGCCCCGGTGACCAGCGCGACCGGCCTCACCGCGGCGCCCGCGGCAGCCCCAGGCCCTGCATGGCGATGATGTCGCGCTGGATCTCGGTGGCGCCGCCGCCGAAGGTGCGGATGAGGGCGGACTGGCAGCGCTTCTCGAGGCGGCCACGCAGCACCGCGTCCGGGGACTCCCGGGACAGGTAGGCCACCGAGCCCAGGATCTCCATCAGCAGGCGGTTGACCCGGATGTCCGACTCGGTGCCGAACACCTTCATCGCCGAGGCGTCGGCACCTTTGAGGTCGCCCGACTGGAGTGCCCACGCCACCTTGCAGTTCATGAGGCGGAGGGCCTCGGTCTCGGCGGTGGCCCGGGCCAGGTTGAGCTGCACCCAGTCCTGGTCGATCACCCGTCGGCCGTCGGCCAGCTTCGTCTCCTGGGCCCAGCCCCGCACCTCGGTGATGCTGCGCTCCACGGCACCGCTGTTGCACAGCGCGACCCGCTCGTGGTTGAGCTGGGTGGTGATGAGGCGCCAGCCGGCGTTCTCCTCGCCCACGCGGTTGGCCACCGGGATGCGCACGTCCTGGTAGTAGGTGGCGTTGGTGGTGCCCTCGCCCATGACGTGTATGGGCGTGTAGCTGAACCCTGGGGTGTCGGTGGGCATCAACAGGATGGAGATGCCCTTGTGCTTGGGGGCGTCGGCGTCGGTGCGCACGGCCAGCCAGACGTAGTCGGCGTCGTCGGCTTGAGTGGTGTACACCTTCTGGCCGTTCACCACGTACTCGTCGCCGTCGAGGACCGCGGCGGTGCGCAGCGACGCCAGGTCGGTGCCCGCTCCCGGCTCGGTGTAGCCGATGGCGAAGTGCAGTTCGCCGGCGAGGATGGGCGGTAGGAAGCGCGCCTTCTGCTCATCGCTGCCGAAGCGCATGATCGTCGGGCCGACGGTGTTGATCGAGAGCATCGGCACCGGCGCCGTCGCCCGCTGGGCCTCGTCGAAGAAGATGAGCTGCTCGACGGGGGTGCGACCGTGGCCACCGAACTCCTTCGGCCAACCGACTCCCAGCCAGCCGTCGGCGCCGATCCGGCGGACGAGCTGCTTGTAGAGCGTGCCGCCGAAGCCGCTCTCGGCGAGGCCGGCCGTGACCTCGGGGGTCATGAGGGCCGTGAAGTACTCGCGCAGCTCCTGGCGCAGGGCCACCTGCTCGGGGGTGAACGCGAAGTCCACGTCAGCGCGGTCCGGTGGCGGGGTGTGCGGGCATCGGATCCATCATGGCGCGGCACCCGCCCACCGGCGGCCTCCGGCGGGGGGACATGGGAGAATCCGCGGATGCCTGCCGAGCCCGCCGCCACGGATGTGCCCCACGTTCTGGTCGACGTGGCCGACGGCGTGGCGGTGCTCACCCTCAACCGGCCCGACCGCCTGAACGCCTTCACCGGGCGCATGGGCGACGAGCTCGGCGAGGCCTACCAGGCGTGCGATCGGGATGATCGCGTGCGGGCGGTCGTGGTCACGGGCGCGGGCCGGGCGTTCTGCGCCGGCGCCGACCTCGGCGGGGCGGGGGAGACGTTCGCGGCGCCCGCGGATCAGGCCGGAGCCAGGGCCGGGGCCGTCGCCGCGAGCCGTCGCTTCACCTCGTCGCCGGTGCAGCCCCGGGCGTGGGAGGTGCGCAAGCCCGTCATCGCCGCCATCAACGGCCCGGCCCTCGGCATCGGGCTCAGCCTCACGATGCAGTGCGATCTGCGCTACGTCGCCGCCGACGCCACCCTCGGCTTCGTCCACGTCCGCATGGGCGTGCTGCCCGACGCCCACGCCCACTGGACCGTGCCCCGCGCCGTGGGCTTCGCCGTCGCCCAGGACCTGCTTCTCACCGGCCGGCGCTTCACCGGTGCCGAGGCCGCCGCCATGGGGCTCGTCCACCGCGCCCTGCCGCCCGACGAGGTGCTGGCGGCGGCGATGGATGCGGGCCGCGACATCGCCGCCAACACAGCGCCCCTCTCGGTGGCCGCGTCGAAGCGTCTGCTGTGGTCGAGCCCCACCCTCGACGCCGACGAGGCTGACCGCCTCGAGACCACCTGGCACCAGGTGCTCATGGGCAGCGCCGACGCCCGCGAGGGCCCGACCGCCTACCTCGAGCGGCGCTCACCCCGCTGGACACTGAGCCCGACGAGGGACTGGCCGCCGGGCCTGTAGGCGCAGCCCTCCCATCTCACCGTGCGTGGGCGGCGCGCCGGACGTGCGCAGGTCTGGAGGAAATACCAGTCACCGGTGACTGGTATTTCCTCCGCCTCAGCCGCAGCGGGCCCCCGTCGGGGACGGTGGCCACAGAGCGTGAAGCGCACCGAAGATCTGGCCGCCGGAGAAGCCGCGTGGCCTTCCAAGCGCCTGTCCACCTCGTGGGTCGCCGCCCCTGAGACTGACAGCCCACTCGTGCCGCGCGGCGCCTCGGGCCCTCCGTCAGAAGATGGCGCCGGCGCTGCGGAGGGCGTCCAGCTCGGACGACGAGAAGCCCGCCGCCGCGAGCTCGGCGTCGGTGTCGTCGCCGGGGTGGTGGGGCGGGCCCGCGACGCCCTCGGGGGTGATCGAGAAGCGGGGCGCCGGCGCCGGCTGGGGCACGCCGTCGACGGTGAGGAACGCCGAGCGGGCCACTGCGTGGGGGTGGGCCGGGGCCTCCTCCGGCGATAGGACCGGTGCCACGCAGGCGTCGGTCCCTGCGAACACGGCGCACCACTCGTCTCGCGTCCGGGTGCGGAAGATGGCAGCCAAGCGCTCCTTCTTGGCCGGCCACAGCGCCGGGTCCATCTGCTCGGCCGGGTCCTCGGCCTCCTCGCCGCCGGTGAGCCCCAGACCCTCGAGCAGCGCGGCGTAGAACTGCGGCTCGATGGCGCCGACCGCCACCCACCCACCGTCGCCGCACTCGTACACCTCGTAGAAGTGCGACCCGGTGTCGAGGTGGTTGGTGCCCCGGGGCCCCCAGAAGCCGCTGTTGCGAGCGGAGAAGAACGGGGTCAGCAACAGCGCGGCGCCGTCCACCATGGCCGCGTCCACGACCTGCCCCGCGCCCGTCCGTGACGCCGACAGCACCGCGCTCACGATCCCGAAGGCGAGGAGCATCCCGCCGCCGGCGAAGTCGCCCAGCACGTTGATGGGTGGCGTCGGCGGCTGACCGGCCCGACCCAGGGGCTCGAGGGCGCCGGACAGGGCGATGTAGTCGATGTCGTGCCCGGCCTCCTGGGCCATCGGTCCGTCCTGGCCCCAGCCGGTGAGTCGCCCGTAGACCAGCGCCGGGTTGCGGGCCAGGCACTCCTCCGGCCCGATGCCCAGGCGCTCGGCCACCCCGGGGCGGAACACCTCGATGACCGCGTCGGCGCCGTGGCAGAGTCGCAGGAAGGCCTCGACCCCGCCGGCCTGCTTCAGGTCGAGGGCGACCGAGCGCTTGCCGCGGTGCATGGCGTTGGTGGCGGGCCGGGAGCGGTCCGCCGAGCGGGCTTCGGCCACCCGGTCGACCCGCACCACCTCGGCGCCGAGGTCGGCCAGCAGCATGCCGGTGAACCAGCCCGGGCCGAGGCCCACCAGCTCCAGCACGCGGACCCCGGCGAGCGGTCCGCCTCCCCCCGGCGTCGGTGTCATGTGCACGAAAACTAGAACAGATTCTAGAGTTGCCCCGACCCGCACGAATCCCCGGATCGCACACCGCGCCCGGAAGCGAAAGAGGCACCCATGGCCAACCCCGTCATCGTCGAAGCCGTCCGCACGCCCATCGGCAAGCGCAACGGCTGGTTGTCCGGCCTCCACGCCTCCGCGCTGCTGGCCCACGCCCAGCTCTCCGTGGTCGAGCGCGCCGGCATCGAGCCCGGGAGCGTCGAGCAGATCGTCGGCGGCTGCGTCACCCAGGCCGGCGAGCAGGCGTCCAACGTCACCCGCACCGCCTGGCTCAGCAAGGGCCTCCCCTACGAGGTGGCCGCCACCACCGTCGACTGCCAGTGCGGCTCGGCCCAGCAGGCCAACAACTTCGTCAGCAACCTCATCGCCGCCGACGCCATCGACGTCGGCATCGCCTGCGGCGTCGAGGCCATGAGCCGCGTGCAGCTCGGCGCCAACGCCATGAACGGGCCCGGCTCGTCCCGCCCCGACGACTTCCCGTGGGACATGCCCGATCAGTTCGGGGCGGCCCAGCGCATCGCCGAGAACCGGGGCATCACCCGTGAGGACATCGACTGGCTGGGCTTCGAGAGCCAGCGCAAGGCCGCCCGTGCGGTCGAGGAGGGCCGCTTCGAGCGCGAGATCGCGCCCATCGAGGTGCCGGTCCTGGGCGAGGACGGCCCGACCGGCGAGACCCAGGTCATCAGCAAGGACCAGGGCCCCCGCGACACCACCAAGGAGGGCCTCGCCAACCTGAAGCCGGTCGTCCCCGGCCACATCCACACCGCCGGCAACAGCTCGCAGATCTCCGACGGCGCCGCCGCCGTGCTGTGGATGTCGGAGGAGCGGGCCCGGGCCGAGGGCCTCACGCCCCGGGCCCGCATCGTCGCCCAGGTGCTCATCGGCTCCGACCCCTACTACCACCTCGATGGCCCCCGCGATGCCACCACCAAGGTGCTGGCCAAGGCGGGCATGACCATGGGCGACATCGACCTCTGCGAGGTCAACGAGGCCTTCGCCTCGGTCGTCATGTCGTGGGGCCAGCTGCACGAGCCGGACTGGGAGTACGTCAACACCAACGGTGGCGCCATCGCCATCGGCCATCCGGTGGGCAGCACCGGCAGCCGCCTGATCACCACGGCGCTGCACGAGCTCGAGCGCTCCGACAAGAGCACGGCGCTGATCTCCATGTGCTGCGGCGGTGCCCTCGCCACCGGCACCATCATCGAGCGGATCTCCTAGGCGTCACGGGCCGGCGCGACGGGCCGGCGACACCACTCGACACGACACGACACGACACATCTGTTCGCCCTCGGGCGGGCCGCGGGCGCAGGGGGACACGACATGGGACGACTCGACGGCCGGGTAGCGGTTGTCACGGGCGCGGCATCGGGCATCGGTGCCGCCACGGCGCAGCGGTTCGCGGCCGAGGGCGCGTCGATCGCGGGGCTCGATCTGGCCGGTCCGACGCCGGAGGTCGTCGCCGGCCTCGAGGCCTCGGCGCCGGAGGTGGCGTTCTGGCCCCTCGACGTCCGGGACGAGGACCAGATCGTCGAGCGGGTGGCGGCGGTGGTCGAGCGGTTCGGCCGCATCGACATCCTGCTCAACGCCGCGGGGGTGGCCTCGGCCGGCTCGGTGGACCAGGTGCCTGTCGACGAGTGGGATCGCGTGCTCGACATCAACCTCAAGGGCACCTACCTCGTGGCCAAGCACGTGGTGCCGCACATGGTGACCCAGGGGGCGGGCAGCATCATCAACATCGCCAGCATCGAGGGCCTGGTGGGGTTCCAGGCTCAGGCCGCCTACAACGCGTCGAAGGGTGGCGTGGTGGTGCTCACCCGCAACATGGCTGCCGACTACGGCCGGCAGGGTGTTCGGGTCAACTGCCTGTGCCCGGGACTCATCGACACCCCCATGACCGAGCCGCTCCACGACCCGGCACTGGCCGAGATCAAGGAGTGGTTCGTCGATCAGCACCTGCTCGGCCGTGCGGGCCGGCCCGAGGAGGTGGCCGCGGCGGCGTTGTTCCTGGCCTCCGACGACGCGTCGTTCGTCACCGGGCACGCGTTGGTGGTCGACGGCGGCTTCGTGGCCGGCCGCCGCTTCCCGGTGGCCGACCTGGCCGCCCTCCCCGAGGTCGAATTCAGGTCCTGAGGCGAGCCCGTCAGGAGGCTTCGGACGCTCGCTTCGTGCGCTGCGTCACCGCGACCTGTACCGATCGGCGGGTGATGGCCCGGGGTGCGAACCCGGCCTCGGCCCGCTCCTCCTCGTTCTCGCCACCCCACAGGCCGGCCTCGTGGTTGGCGCGGGCCTCGTCCTGGCAGGGGGACTGGACAGGGCAGAGCTCGCAGTAGCGGCGGGCCAGTGCCTCGCGACGGGCCCGGGCCTCGGGTCGCTCGCCGGCAGGAGCGAAGAACAGGTGGGTCTTGCCCTTGCACTTGGCGTGGACCGTCCACCAACGCTCCTGGACCTGCATCGCGGTCTCGAGCAGGGTGGCGCTCACGGCTCGTCCTCGACGCGGGCCAGAGCGGGGCGGGGGGTGGCCTCGAAGCCACGAGAGGCCACCAGGCTGGCGGCGATCAGGCTGTAGAGCGCGCCGAGCGGGTTGCCGAGCGCCAGTGCCAGCCAACCGGCCAACACCACCAATCCGGCGGCGATCGCGAGGTGGGGGAGCGAGAGCGAGTGCTGCACGGGAAGCCTCCTGTCGGGTGTGAGCGGGAGGGGGCTCGCGCCCCCTCCCGCTCACTGCTGGGGGATGTCTGGGATCAGGCGCTCGGGGGGACGAGCACGGTGTCGATCACGTGGATCACGCCGTTGGACGTCTGGATGTCGGCCGTGGTGACCGTGGCGTCGTTGATCTTCACGGTGTCGCCGTCGATCGAGACGGTCAGGGTGTCGCCGTTGACCGTCTCCACCTCTTGGCCGTCGGTCAGGTCGGCGGCCAGCACCTCACCCTCCACGACGTGGTAGGTCAGGACGCTGGCGAGGGCCTCGGGGTCGGCGAGCAGGTCGTCGAGGGTGCCTTCGGGAAGTGCATCGAAGGCGGCGTCGGTCGGGGCGAACACCGTGAACGGGCCCTCACCCTTCAGGGTGTCGACCAGGTCGGCGGCCTCGAGGGCGGTGGCCAGGGTGGTGAAGTCGCCGGCGGCGACGGCGGTGTCGACGATGTCGGCCTCGGCGGCAGTGGTGTCGGTGGTCGCCTCAGTGGTCTCGGTCGGGGCCGCAGTGGTGTCGGTGCTGCTGTCGTCACCGTCGCTGCTGCAGGCCGCGAACACGAGTGTGGCTGCGAACAGAGCAGCCACGATCTTGGTGGTCCGGTTGATGTGCATGGGGGGAAGAGCTTTCTCGTGGGGATTAGTGATAAATAGTTTTACCACTAAGAAATACGCTTCGCAACCACGTTCCGGATCCGCTCGTTGCGGGCGGCGGGGTGGAGCGCCGGGTGCGGCGGTGAGGGCGGGCGTCAGTCGCCCGCGAGCGCCTCGAACACGTCCAGCGCCGCCGCCTGGCTCGGGGCCCAGGCATCGGCACCCAGGGCGCGGGCGTGCGCCTCGTCGGCGATCGCGCCGCCGCCGAGCACGACGGGCACCGGGGCGGCCCGGTGGATGGCCGCGATCGTGTCGGCGACCACGGCATCGAGCCCGGGGGCGATGGCACTGACGCCCGCGGCGCGCAGGCGTTGGGCGCCGCGCACCGCGTCCTGCCAGGCCTCGAGCGGCACGTTCGCGCCGAGGTCGACGACGTGGAACCCCCGGCCGCGGAGGGGGTCGGCCATCAGGCCGACCGCCAGGCCGTGGAGGTCGCCCGGTGCGGCGCCGAGGACGATCGTGCCCCGCTTGCGGCCCGGCCGGTTGAACGACGGGCCCAGGCGCCCGGCCAGGCGTTGCATGGTCACGGTGGCCGTGTGCTCATCGGCGATGGTGGCGTCACCCGAGCCCCAACGCTCCCCGACGTCGGCCATGGCCGGCACCAGCAGCCGGGTGTAGACCGTCTCGGCGGTCGCCCCCGCGGTGAGGGCGTCCTCGACCAGTTGCCACGCACCCGGTTCGTCACCGTCGATCAGGCGCCGGGCCAGGCGGTCGGGCTCCGCGGTCCAGCGTGGCGCGGTCGACCCCGTGGCGCCCGCCGTCGTCGTCCGTCGCCCCACCTGCAGATCGGCCAGGTCATCGCGGTCGACGCGCCACTCGGCGCCCTGCTTCACCGCGTGGAGGCGCCCTGTGCGGACGTAGCGATACGCGGTCATGTAGTGGACCCCGAGCTGGTCCGCGGCCTCCTGGAGGGTGATGAGCTCGGGCATGTCACGAACTTAGGGCTGAATCCCTCAGGGTGGCCGACTCTGCTCGGGACTTCCGGGTTGGCACTACCCTGCGGTGTCGTGGCGGACAGGGGGATCGGCCGGCGACCCGGCCGTCGCGCGCTCGTCGTGGTCATCGGGGCGCTCGTCCTGTCGGCGGGGTGCAGCCGGGCCCCCGGCGACCGGGGGGCGGCCGCCGACACCCTCGACACCACGCCCGACCGCACGACGGTCCCCCTCGCCGCCCCGGTTCCGGGGTCGGTCGCTGCCGAGCCGGGCGCCGGGGGCCCGGCCCCGTCCGTGGCCCCCGAGCTCGCCACGACGGGTCGTTTGCGGATCACCCAGCACCAGACCCTCTGCTGCTATCCGACCGGGCAGGTGTCCTGGCTCGTGGTCCGCGATGCCGCCGGGTCCGAGGTGCTCCAACGGCAGTTCCGGCCGCTGGCCGACGTGTACCCGGCGATCGACCAGCGCCTCGACCCCGGGCGCTACCACCTCGCCTCGGCGCAACAACCGTGCCAGGCGACGTGCGCTCACCTGGGTGACACGCTCGACCAGTGTGAGCTCGACGTCGACGTGGCGGCAGGGTCCGAGACGTTCCTGACCGTGGAGCTCACCCCTGGAGCGGGCTGTGCGTTCGTCCCCGTGGTCGCCGCTCCCGTCTCGAGCGTTCCCGACGAGGTGGCGTTGGTCGGGGCCGACGTCGACTGCGGCCTCGACCGCTCGCTCGCGGATGCTGCGGCCACCGGGCGCAACGTCGGTCCCGCCGCCGGCCGACGCTGCCTCGCCCACGAGAACCGCCGGGGCGTGCCGGCCTGGCTGATGGCTGAGGAGCCGGGCGACCTCGGGGGCGTCACCGAGATGGTCGTCTACCGGACGCAGGCCGACAGGACCGTCGATGTCTACCGGGTGGCGCAGGCGGTCGGGACGGTCCTGGTGTGGGAGCGGTCGACCTGTGACACGTTGGTCGACGACCGCGTGCGCGGGTTCCTGTTGCAGGGGTGCACCGAGCCCGAGCTGGTGCGCGGCCCGTAGCGGGCTACCGCGGCGTCGAGGGCCGCCTCAGTAGCCGGCCGCGAGGTCGACCACGCCGAGGAGCGGTTCGCCCGCGAAACGCCTGGCCACGTTGTCGAGGAACAGGTCGAACAGCACCCCGATCGAGCGCGGGGCGCTCCAGGAGATGTGCGGGCTCAGGCGCACGCCCGGGTGCTCGTAGAGCCAGTGGCCGGCAGGGAGGGGCTCGGGGTCGACGGTGTCGAGCGTCGCCCGCGCGAGGCGCCCCTCGTCGAGCGCCAGCCGCAACGCGTCCTGGTCGACCAAGGCGCCGCGGGCGACGTTCACCAGGTGGGCCCCGGGCCTGAGCGCCGCCAGCACCTCGGTGCCGATGAGGTGGTGCGTCTCGGGCGTGGACGGTGCGGCGATCACGAGGTGGTCGGAGGTGGCGGAGAGCTCGACGAGGGATCCGGCCCGGACGACGCCGTCGAGGCCGAAGGGAGCGTCGGACCGCCGGAAGGCCCGGACCTCCATGTCGAACGCGAGGGCCCGGACGGCCACGGCCCGGGCGATGCCGCCGAACCCCACCAGGCCGAGCGTGCGGCCGGCGAGGGTGCCGAGCCTGGCCGACCGATCGTTCCACGACGGCAGCGGCTCGGTGATCCACGACTCGGGGAACTGCTTCTCGTGGGCCAGCATCGCGGCCAGGGCCCACTCGGCGATGGGCACGGCGCTGGCGCCCCGCGAGCAGGTGAGGACGACGCCGTCGCCGATGGCGTCGAGGGGGAAGCGGTCGACGCCGGTGCCGATGGTGTGCACCCACGTCACGCCGCGCCCGAGCAGGTCGGTCAGGTTGTCGCTGCCCCAGGCCAGGGTGAGGAGGGCATCACCGCGGACGTCGTCGTCCAGTGCACCGCTGGTGGGCACGGCGGTTGCCTCGACACCGGGCGTCGCTGCCCGCACCTGCTCGGCACTGCGCTCGCCGAAATGGGTGAGCACCCGCACCGGTCAGACGAGCGCGGGCTCGGGGTCGGCCGTGGGGCCGTCGCCCGCGTCGGCAGCCCTGCCCGCAGCCGCGGGGGCGTCGTGCGCAGGCTCGTCGATCCCGTCGGGGCGGATCAGCAGGGTGACCGTGAGGGCCACGAGGAGCCAGATGTAGCGGTTCCAGATGGTGTCCACGAACAGGGTCACCATCACGTTGGCCGCGAACGCGCTGCCGAGCGCGAACAGCGAGACCTGGCACGCGGTGAGGGGACCGGCTCGTCCGGCGTAGCGGACGCCCGACTCGATCATGCCGGCGCACACCAGGATCCACCCCACCATGCCCACGAGGCCCAGGCCCACCCACAGCTCCAGGTGGCCGTCGTGCAGCTTGGACGCGGTGTCGTCGCGCAGCCCCGAGCCGGTGGCCAGACTGCTCCAACCCCGTTCCTCGAGACCACGGGTGGCGTTCTGGTAGCGCAGGATGGTCGACTCGGCCGTGCGCTCGCTGTCCGCCGAGTTGGGACGCATGAGCAGTCGGTCGAGCGAGGGCGCCCGCACGGTGGAGAACAGGCTCAAGAGCACGAGGGCACCGATCACCCCCGCCCCGATCAGCACCTGACGGCCCAGGCCCCGGCTGACGAGCCGCCACACCGCGGGCAGGCACCCGATGAGCAGCGCCAGCAACGAGCTGCGCGAGCCGGAGAACAGCACACCCAGGCTGAGACCTGCGGCCGAGGCCGCCAGCACGACTCGAGGGCGCCATGAGGTGGCCTCGACCAGCAGGATGATCGCGAGCGCGCCCCCCACGGCGCTGACACCGCCGAACAGGTTGGGGTTGATGGCGAGCGACTGGCTCGTTCCGGTGGTTCCCCGCAGGTAGTCGAGCACCGGGTACTTGGTGAGGGTCAGCCCGACGGCGCGGCCGCCGAAGGTGGAGCGGTCGAGCAGGGGCGCTCCGGTGAGGTCGCCCAGGGCGCTCAGTGCCCCGGACACCCCACCGACGACGACGAACGCGATCAGGAAACGACGGGCCTCGCGCCCCGTCGGTGCCACGCGGATGACGGCGACGAAGGCCAGCACGACCACGGCCAGCAGCCGCACGAGCAGCTTGGCGCTGACCATGCGCTCGTCGGCGAACACCAGTCCGATGGCGCCGCCGATGGCCATGAGCGCGATGCCGTTGCGCAGTAGTGGCGGGACCGGCAGGGGGTCGGGGCGGTGGTGGCGAGACGCCAGCGCCACGATCGCGGCGACCACGAGCACCACGTCGGCGATGGCCACCCCCGAGGTGAAGCGCACGTTCTGGAGCGGGAGCAGCGCGAAGCTGACGAGCAGCAGGAAGACCGCGACGGTGCGGAAGTCGCCCTTGCGGAGCTCGCGGGTCGCGGTGTCGAACCAGTCCCGGACGACCACGTCGGCCCGGTGCGGCAGGGCGGCTAGGTCGCGCTGCAGCGGGCGCAGCTCACGTCGCACCGGACGCAGCGCCCGTCGCGCCCGCCGCGGCCACTGGTCGATCCGACGTTCGACCCTCCGGCCCGCGCGACGCACCGAGCGCGACAGTCGCCTCGACCGGCGGCGCAGGTCGCGAGCGAGGCTCACGGCTCCACCCTCGCCGACCGCCGGCGCATCAGGACGATCCCCACGGTCGCAACCAGCGCGAGGCCCAGGCCGACCACGGTGATGCCGAAGGCCCTCCGCACGGGCCCGTCGGCGGCCTCGTACACGTACGGGCCGATGGCGACGCCGTTGATGTCCTCCGGCGTCCATCGCACCTTCAGGTGGTAGTCGCCGGCTTCAGGCACGTTGAAGGTGAACTCCGCGTGACCGCCGAGGCCCGAGGGGTCGGTGTAGGTCACGAAGCTCTGGAAGCGGCGCAGGACCGTGCGTCGGCTGCCGGGCGCGTCGGGCAACAGGATGATCTCGGTGGGGTCGATGTAGCTGTTGGGGGTGACGGGGCCCTCGACGTAGAGGAGGTAGTCGCCCGGCTCGTCGAAGGTGAGGTCGGCCTGTCCCGGGGCGCCGGCCCGGTCGAAGCCCTTGATGCGGTGCTCGACACGGGTGGACTCCCGAGCGATCTGCGACACCGCGAGGACGAGGGCGACCGCCACGATCGCCACCGGGACGGCGAACCACACGCGTGATGGCCGACGAACCGCCGGTGCCTCGGGAGCCACGACCAGCGATCCTAACGAGGCTGGCCGCGGCCCAAGGGCCGCCCGGCGGCGTGGGGTCGTCTCGGGGGCACTCGGGGGCGTGGGCGGGAGCGTCGGGTGCCACGGAGTAGCGTCTGGCGCCGTGGTGGGTGCCCGTCTCCGAAGCGCGCGCTGCCGGATGGCGGTCGTCTCGCTGGTCGTGGTGGTGCTGGCCACCTCGTGCGCGAGCGAGGACGGCGGTGGCGCCGCCCGGGACTTCGACTTCGTCGGCGGCCCGGTGATCCCGGCCGACCTCTCGGCGCCGCTCGGCGACCCGACCCCTGCTGACGCGTTCGCCGGCGACGCGGCCCAGGACGAGCTGGCCTCGGCGTGCGAGGACGGTCAGCTCCGGGCCTGCGACGACCTCTACCAACGAGGGGCCGTCGGCTCGCCCTACACCACCTACGCCTTCTCCTGCGGTGGCCGGCTCGCGCCGCCCCCGGCCGCCGGTCAGGCGCCGAATTGCCGGCTCCGGTCGATCGGTCACGTTGCCGGCCTGGGCGGGACGGCACCCACCGGCGACTCGCCCACGCTCGACGGGCTGGCCGAGACCTGTGCCGCGATCAACGGGCTCGAGTCCTGTGACTCGCTGTACCGCCAGGCGCCGCAGGGCAGCGAGTACGCCAGCTTCGGCACGACCTGCGGCTACCGGACCGTCGACTCGCGGCCCAACGCCTGCGCGGGCTTCGACGGCATCCCGGAGGGGCGTCCGCTCGGCGACGTCGGAGACGACCCCGCCCTCGACGTCCTCGCCAACGAGTGCTTCGCGGCCCGCATCAGCTCGTGTGACGAGCTCTACGCCTCGAGCGACCGGGGGTCGGTGTACGAGACCTACGCCCAGACGTGCGGTGGCCGGCTGGCCGAGATCGTCGAGCAGGTGCAGCCATCGTGCGACCTGCGGTTCAACGACCCCGTGCCGACGAACGCGGTGCCCTCGCCGGGCCGGCTGGGTGACTCACGCCGGCTCGACCGGCTCGTCGATGCGTGCGCGGAGGGCTCGATGGTGTCGTGCGACGAGCTGTTCGACCGGAGCGACCTCAACACCGACTACGAGAACTTCGGTGCCACCTGCGGGGGCCGGTTCGCCGCGCAGCGCCAGAACCTCCAGTTCAGCGCGGCGGGCGAGTGCGAGTCGCGCGTCGTGGTGGTGCCCGAGGGCACCGAGGCCACGTAGGAAACGCGGGCCACCAAGCTGCCAGTCGTCGGGGCGTCTACGACAGCTGCGTGGACGCCAGCTCGCCGGTGGCGACCGATTGGGCCCAGCGGTAGTCGGCCTTGCCGCTCGGGGAGCGCTGCATGGTGGCGACCACGTTGAGCTGACGCGGCACCTTGTAGCCCGCGATCTTGTCCCGGCAGTGCTGCTGGATCTGCTCGAGGTCGGGCTCGGCGCCCTCCCGCAGCTGGACGACCGCGGCCACCCGTTGGCCCCATAGCTCGTCGGGCACGCCCACCACCACGGCGTCGAACACGTCGGGGTGGGACTTCACCGCGCCCTCCACCTCCTCGGGGAAGATCTTCTCGCCACCGGAGTTGATCGACACCGATCCCCGGCCCAGCAGGGTGATGGTGCCGTCGGCCTCGAGGTAGGCGAAGTCACCGGGCATGGCGTAGCGGGTGCCGTCCGGGCCGGTGACGAAGGTCTCGGCGGTCTTGACCGGGTCGTTGTAGTAGCCGACCGGGATGTTGCCCGACCGGGCGACCTTGCCCATCACCCCCGAACCCGGGGCCACGGGCCGCAGCTCCTCGTCGAGTACGACGGCGCCCTTGATCACGCTCACCGTGGGGCCGCCGGCCATCTTGGTGTTGCCCTTGGTGATGACGGCCATGCCGTTGTTGCCGCTCTCCGACGAGCCGATGGCGTCGGTGATCACCAGGTCGGGCAGGAACTCGAAGAACTTGTCCTTCACCGACGCCGAGAAGATCGCCGCGCTGCTGGTGACGGCCACGAGCGACGACGTGTCGTAGGCGTCGGGGTGGGACTCGAGCTCCTCGATGAGCGGCCGGCCCATGGCGTCACCGGTGATCATGAGCAGGTTCACCTTCTGGTCGGCCACCGTGCGCCACACGTCGGCCGGGTCGAACCGGGCGGTGAGCACCACCTTGTTGCCGGTGAAGCTCTGGCCCATCACGCCCCACTGGGTGGCGCCGTGCATCAGGGGGGCGATGGGGAAGAACGTGAGCTGGCCGCCGTCGGCGGCGTGGCTCTTCTCCACCATCTGCTCGGGACGGGCGACCCGCTCACTGGTGTACGGGTCGATGCCGCCACCGAGGGCCATGAACACGTCCTCGTGGCGCCACACCACGCCCTTGGGCATGCCGGTGGTGCCACCGGTGTAGAGGATGTAGTGGTCGTCGGCCGAGCGGGGACCGAAATCGCGCTCGGGTGACCCCGCGGCCATCGCGTCCTCGAACGGCGTGGCGCTGAGGTCGGCCAGGTCGGCGTCGCTGCCGTCCTCGATCACGATCGAGTGCTGGAGCAGCGGCAGATTGTCGATGACGTTGCCCACGCGGGAGGCGAACTCGCGCGCGAACACCAGCGCCTTCAGGTCGGCGTTCCCGAACAGGTACGCCAGCTCTCCCTCGACGTAGCGGTAGTTGATGTTGATCCACACCGCCCGCAGCTTGAACACCGCCCAGAGGGTCTCGACCCACTCGACCGAGTTGTAGGCGTAGATGCCCACGTGGTCGCCGGGGCCGACGCCCTGGTCCGCGAGGTGGTGGGCCAGGCGGTTGGCCCGGGCCTCCATCTCGCCGTAGGTGCGGGTGTCGCCGTCGGCCACCAGGTACTCGCGGTCGGCGAAGGCGTCGGCGGCATGCTCGAACAGATCGGCCAGGTTGAATTCCATCGTGGCGCAGTATCCCCGAAAACTGGAATCTGTTCTAGATTTCGGGCATGACCAGCTCCGGAACCGAGAACCTCCTCGTCGAGCGCGAGGGCACGACGATGGTCGTCACCATGAACCGGCCCGAGGCCAAGAACGCCCTGAGCCTGCCGATGCTCGTGGGCATGGCCGACGCCTGGGTGGAGGCCGACGAGGACGACAGCGTGCGGGCCATCATCCTCACCGGGGCGGGCGGCGACTTCTGCACCGGCATGGACCTGAAGGCGTTCGCCGGCGGTGAGCAGGGCAACGAGAAGTACCAGCAGCGCATGGCCGACGATCCCGACCTCCACTGGAAGGCGCTGCTGCGCCACTACCAGCCCAAGAAGCCGCTGATCGCGGCGGTCGAGGGCTACGCGGTCGCGGGCGGTACCGAGATCCTGCAGGGCACCGACATCCGGGTGGCGGGCGAGAGCGCCACCTTCGGGGTGTTCGAGGCCAAGCGGGGCCTGTTCCCGCTGGGTGGCTCGACCGTGCGGCTGCGCCGGCAGATCCCCTTCACCGTGGCCATGGACATGCTGCTCTCCGCCCGGTCGATGACCGCGGAGGAGGCGCTGCGCGTCGGGCTGATCGGCCACGTGGTGCCCGACGGTGGCGCGCTGGACAAGGCGCTGGAGATCGCGGGCGTGATCGGCGAGTGCGGGCCCCTGGCGGTCGAGGCCATCAAGCGCTCCGTGCGCGAGAGCGAGGGCATGTCCGAGGAGGAGGGCCTCGCCAACGAGCTCGAGATCGGCTGGCCCATCTTCGGCACCGAGGACGCGAAGGAGGGCGCGAAGGCGTTCAAGGAGAAGCGCCCCGCCAACTTCCAGCGCAAGTAGCCAGATGTCGCGGCGGGCGCCCGATCTCACGGTCGGGACGACGGGACCGGGCGCCAGTCGTCAGCTGAGCCCGCCCTTGGGGCGGATGAAGAGGCACTCGGCCTCGGCCAGCACGTCGTCGCGGTCGCGGGCGGTGCCCCAGCAGAGGATCTTGCGACCCTCCACGCCCCGCACACCGGCTTCGTAGTCGATACGTCGGTTGAGGGGGGTGGGCAGGATCATGCGCACGGTGAGCGTGCCCGTGAACCCGGCGTAGCCGCTGGCCATCTGGGCGCAGCCGAGGAGGTCGTCGAAGGCGGCGGCCACGAAACCGCCGTGCAGGCTGTTGGGCGGGCCCTCGTAGGCGTCGGTCCACACCGCGTGGCCGCGGGTGATCTCGGGGTCGCTCATGTCGATGTACAGGGGTGGGGCCAGGGGGTTGCTGCGCCCGCTGATGCCGCTGCGCTCCACCAGCACGCCGTCCTCGCCGCCGGCGGCCGACAGCCCGCCCTTGCGGCGGAGGCTGGGGTGGGAGTCGAGGGCGTCGGCGAGGCCCATGGCCTTGGTGATCAGGGCCACCAGGTCGTCGTCGTCGCTGTCCTCGAGGTCGAGCAGGGCGGTGGCCTCCACGGCCCGCTTGATCTCGCGCACCAGGTCGTGCTTGCGCAGCCGAGGGCCGGCGTCGGGTGCGGGGCCGCCGGCCCACAACAGACGGGCGTCCTCGGGGAGCATGGGCTGGTCCGACATCTCAGGCGTCTCCGGCATGAGGCGAGGTTAGGCATCCGGGCCGGGTGACCTGTTCCCGGCGCTGGTCAGGGCAGCGGCACGTCGCTGCCCGTGAGGCCACGTCCCGCCCGCAGGTCGAGGAACGAGGCCACGTCGGCGGCCACCGCCTCGCGCCCCTCCTCCGAGTCGTACATCCGGTCCCGCAGGTCGGCGCGGCTGGTGAATCCCAGTTCGGCCAACCCGTCGAAGGCCGGCGCGTCGGGCGTGAGGGCGTCGGTGATCACGTGCTGGACGTACCGTCCGAGGCCGGGGTGGTGCCGACGGGCGAGTGGGGTGTGGACCGTCGTCCAGTGCTCGACGAACTGGTCGTGGGTGAGGTCGGGGTGGCGGCGCACGAAGACCAGGCGGGTCACCTCGGCCGGGCCACCGATGCGGTCCCACTGGTGGTGGGGCGTTGCCAGGTAGGCGTCCACGCCACCGCCCACCCACTCGGGCTCCTCGTCGAGGAACGCCACCGCCTCGACGCCCCCGGTGCCACCGGGGTCGGCCACGACCAGGCGCCGTCCGGCGAGGAGGCCGCTCCCGCTGTGCCACGACGCCAGGATCACCTCTGCCATGCTCGTCATCATGGTCGGCAGGACGAGCGACGACAGCACGGGCCGACACGACCGCACGGACCGACACCACCGCACGGACCGACACCACGCCGGGACGAGGGGCAGGGGGTAGCCGTGGAGTTCGACATCGCCCTGCGCGCCACCACCCCTGCCGACGTGGCGGTCGAGGCCCGGCAGCTGGAAGCCGCGGGGTGGGGCGGTGCGTTCACCTTCGACGGGCCCCACGACCCGTTCCTGCCCGTCGTCACCGCCGCCGCCCACACCGAACGGCTGGCCCTGTTCACCAACGTGGCCGTGGCCCTGGCCCGCAACCCGATGACGGTGGCCGTCACGGCCAACGACCTGCAGTTGCAGACTGCCGGGCGCTTCCTGCTGGGGATCGGCTCGCAGGTGCGCCCGCACATCGAGCGACGGTTCTCGATGCCGTGGTCGCGGCCGGTGGCCCGCATGGCCGAGTTCGCGGCCGCGGTGAAGGCCATCCAGGCGTCGTGGGCCACGGGCGAGCCGCTGGGCTTCCACGGCGAGTTCTACCGCCACGACCTCATGCCGCCGTTCTTCGACCCCGGCCCCAACCCGTTCGGGCCACCGCCCGTGCTCCTCGGTGCCGTGGGCCCGAGGATGACCGAGGCGGCCGGCCGTGCCGCCGACGGCCTGCTGGCCCACCCGTTCACCAGCGCCTCGTACTTCGCCACCGCCACCATGGCCGCCTTCGACGCGGGCCTGCAGGCGTCGGGGAGGTCCCGCCGCGACGCGATGGTGGTGGCGTCGGTGATCGTCGCCACGGGCACGACCGACGAGGAGTACGAGCGCAACGTGGAGGCCGCTCGCCACCGCCTCGCCTTCTACGGGTCGACGCCGGCGTACCGACCGGTGCTCGAGCACCACGGCTGGGGCGACCTGCAGCCGATCCTCCAACAGCTCACCCGGGAAAGCCGGTGGGACGACCTGGCCGGCCGCATCGACGACGAGATGCTCGACACGCTCGCCGTCCGGGGGCCCGTCGGCGAGGTCCGCGCTGAGGTCGAGGCCCGCTTCGGCCCGTTCGCCCCCGAGCGGGTGACGATCGCGGCGGCGGGGCCGCCGTCGGTCGAGACGGTGGCCGCCCTGGGCGCGGCGCTGTCGGCACCCTGAGCCCGGCGATCCGGCGGTCGCCGGCGCCGAGCCGAGCCCGGTAGCACGACCGACGCCGCGCCCCGGGGTCGTCGATGGCTGTGCCAAGGTGGCCGGGTTCGCCGACGGGGGAGGATCGCATGGGTGCGCTCGACGGGAAGGTGGCCATCGTCACCGGGGCGGGGCAGGGCATCGGCCGGGGCATCGCCCGCCGCCTGGCGGGCGCGGGTGCCGCGGTGCTGGTGGCCGAGCTCAACCCCGAGGCCGCCGAGCGGGTGGCCGACGAGCTCCGTGGCGACCTCGGCGCCGATGCCGAGTGGACCCGCACCGACGTGAGCGTGAAGGACGACGTGCTCGCCATGGTGGCGACCGCGCGGGAGCGATGGGCCGGCGTCGACGTGCTCGTGAACAACGCCTGGGGCGGTGGCGGCTTCGGCCGCATCGAGTGGAAGGCCGACGAGGAGATCGAGCGGGGGCTGAAGGTGGGCTTCTGGGGTGCCTACTGGGCCATGCAGGCGTGCTATCCGATCCTGCGCGACCGGGGCGGCGGCTCGATCGTGAACCTGTGCTCGCTCAACGGGGTGAACGCCCACCTCTACACGGTCGAGTACAACACCGCGAAGGAGGCGATCCGGGCCATGAGCCGCACCGCGGCACGCGAGTGGGCACGACACGCCATCCGGGTCAACATGATCTGCCCGGCGGCGGTGACCCCCGCCTACGAGATGTTCCGGCAGTTCGCGCCCGAGAACGCCGCCGAGCTGCTGGCCATGAACCCCATGGGCCGCATGGGCGACCCCGAGGCCGACATCGGGGGTGTGGCGGTGTTCCTGGCATCGGACGACGCTCGCTACCTCACCGGCAACACCCTCTTCGTCGACGGGGGCAGCCACATCAACGGCGTCAGCTGGGACCCGGGCCTCCCCGAGGACCCTCCGGCGTCCTGACCGGTCGGCCCTCCGCGCCGACGGTTCTCGGGTGCCGGGGCCCTGGGGCGTCGATCTGTGCCCCGCGTGGGGCCGCAGGTAGTGTCCTGACGACCCGTCAGATCTCGGGACCGCCCCGAGCGCGCCCCGTCCCCAGGAGACCAGCGACCCACCGTGGACCTGCAGTTCAGCCAGGAGGAAGAGGCCTTCCGCGCCGAGGTCCGTGCGTACCTCGAGACCCAGCTCTCGGGCGCGTTCGCCGGCGTCCGTGGTGTGGGCGGGCCCGGCTACGAGCACGAGGCCTTCGAGGAGCGCCTGGCCTGGGAGAAGCGCCTCGGGGCCGACGGCTGGACCTGCCTGGCCTGGCCCAAGGAGCACGGCGGCCGGGGCCTCACGCTCATGCAGCAGGTGATCTGGCACGAGGAGTACGCCCGGGCGGGGGCGCCGGCACGCGTCGGTCACATCGGCGAGACGCTCGTCGGCCCCACCATCATCGCCTTCGGCACCCCTGAGCAACAGCAACGGTTCCTGCCCCGGATCGCCTCGGGCGAGGAGCTCTGGTGCCAGGGCTACTCCGAGCCCAACGCCGGCTCCGACCTGGCCAACGTGGCCACCCGGGCCGAGCTCGACGGCGACGAGTGGGTTATCTCGGGCCAGAAGGTGTGGACGTCGTTGGCCCACTGGGCCGACTGGGTGTTCGTGCTCTGCCGCACCGACCGCGACGCCCCCAAGCACAAGGGCATCTCGTACCTGCTCTGCCCCATGCGCCAGGACGGTGTGGAGATCCGCCCCATCGTGCAGGTCACCGGCTCGTCGGAGTTCAACGAGGTCTTCTTCGACGGGGCCCGAACGTCCACGCGGAACCTGGTGGGCGAGGTCAACGGCGGGTGGCGGGTGGCCATGGGCACGCTGGCCTTCGAGCGGGGCACGTCCACCTTCGGCCAGCAACTCGGCTTCCAGGCCGAGCTCGATCGCGTTATCGATGTGGCGCGGGCGAACGGTGCGATCGAGCGGCCGTCGATCCGCCAGCGCCTCGTCGACGCCTGGATCGGCCTGCGGCTCATGCGCTTCACCGCCATGCGCACCCTCTCGGCCGTTCACTCGGGGGGCGGCGGCGAGCCCGGCCCCGAGGCCAGCATCAACAAGCTCTTCTGGGCCACGTGGCACCGCTTGCTCGGCGAGTTGGCCATGGACGTGCTGGGCGCCCAGGCCACGCTGGCCACCGACGGCGGCGACGGGGCGGCCTACGAGGACGCCCTCACCGCCTTCCAGCGGCTCTTCCTCTTCACCCGGTCCGACACGATCTACGCCGGCTCGAACCAGATCCAACGCAACATCATCGGCGAGCGCGTGCTGGGCCTCCCTCCCGAACCCAAGCTCTGAGCGAGGACGCCTGATGACCGAGCCTGTCGATCCCGGACGCCCGCCCGGCGCGCCCGACGAGCCGCCCCCCCACGGCCTGCTGAACGGGAAGGTCGTGCTCGTCACCGCCGCGGCCGGTACCGGCATCGGGTTCGCCACCGCCAAGCGCTGCGCGGAGGAGGGTGCGGTGGTGGTGATCAGCGACCGCCACGAGCGCCGCCTGGCCGAGGCCGCCGACCAGCTCTCGGCCGTGGCCGACGCCCGGCCCCTGGCCATCCCGTGCGACGTCACCCGTGAGGACCACGTGCAGGGGCTGATCGACGCCACCGTGGGCGAGCACGGGCGGCTCGACGTGCTGGTCAACAACGCCGGCCTCGGTGGCACCGCCTCGATCATGGAGATGACCGACGAGCAGTGGTCCACCGTGCTCGACGTCACCCTCAACGGCACGTTCCGCGCCACCCGGGCGGCCCTGCGCCACATGACCGCCCGCCGCTCGGGCGTGGTGATCAACAACGCCTCGGTGGTGGGATGGCGGGCCCAGGAGGGCCAGGCCCACTACGCCGCGGCCAAGGCCGGCGTGATGGCTCTCACCCGGTGCGCGGCGATGGACGCGGCGCCCTACGGGGTGCGGGTGAACGCGGTGTCGCCCAGCCTGGTGATGCACCCGTTCCTGGCCAAGGTGACCACCGACGAGCTGCTCGACGACCTGACCAGGCAGGAGGCCTTCGGCCGCTCGGCCGAGCCGTGGGAGATCGCCAACGTCATCGTGTTCCTGGCCAGCGACTACTCCACCTACCTGACCGGCGAGGTGCTGTCGGTCTCGTCGCAGCACCCGTAGCGGTCGCGCCTCGCGAGGGGCGCGACCATCACCCACTCGCCGAGTCGCAGGTGCGACCCTGTGGGTCATGGCTGTCGAGACTCTGACGCTCGATCTGGGCACGGAACCGGCCCTCGAGGAGGAGCCCCAGAGCGGGCTCGGCAAGGGGCTGGCGGCCATCCTGGCCGACACTGCGGCCGAGCGTCCGCGCCGTGGTGGGCTGGCCAGCCTGATCCCCGAGCGGGTCGACCACGCCCCGCCACCGGCGGTGGTCGCGCCACCGACCCTCGCGCACGGCGGCGACCTCGACACGTCCGACCTCGGCGCCGACCTCGTGCGCGCCCTGCTTGATGGCCTGGGGTCGAGCATGCCGCTCGACCTGTGCGCCTACCTGCACCAGGGCCGCACCGAGCGACCCCGTCTCACCCTGCGCTCGCCGTCGTTCGCATCCTTCGACCCCTCCGATGGGTTCGAGCTGTGCGACCTGCTGGGCCGGCGCCTCCGCACGGGCCAGTCGGGCGGGTTCGAGGCGGCCGGCTTCGTCGGCACCACGGTGGCCACCTCGGGATGGGCGAGCAGCGGCATCTTCGCGGTGGGTCGCCGGCGGGGCCTGCTCGGGCCGCCCGAGATCGCCGCGGTCGAGGCGTTCTGCACCACGCTGGGCGCCAGCGTGCACCAGCTCTCCGAGCAGCACGACGAGTCGATCCCGGTCCCGGAGTTCCGCATCCACGTGGCCGAGGCGGCCCTGGGGGCGGAGGCGACCGTGGCGGTGATGGTCCCGGACGGCCTACGCCACGGCCATGCGTGGGCAGCCGGGCGGGTCGAGGCGGTGGCGACCGCGTTGTTGAAGGCGATCGACTGCGGGCGGATGTTCCGCTACGCCAGCGAGACCGAGGTGGACGGCGAGCGCCGCGCCCTCGCCCTGCTCCAGGGCGACGACGGCACCGCGGCCTTGCGGGGCGCCTCGGTCCCCGGCGGCACCCCGGGCAGTGCGGTGGTGATCGCCACCTACCGCGCCGCGTCGGCGCTGCAACGGTGATTCCGGCGGGCGTAAGCCCGCCGCTGCAACGAGGGGTAGCGACCCGGCGGGTGGCGCCGATCCGGAGGGTCCGAAAGATCGGCCCATGCCTTTCGGGCCGATTTTCGGATACCGGATCGGGGTCAGGACCCGCCGGGTCGCGGGGGTGGCCCCCCCTTACCCATAGAGCGCCAGGTCCTTGGCCCGCAGGCGTGCGGCCAGGGCGGCGAGGATGGTGCGGGCGAAGCCCGGCGAGGCATCGAGCAGGCCCGCGAACTCGCGCTGGCCGAGCACCAGCAGGCGCAGCGGGGTGCTCGCGGTGACGGTGGCGTTGCGGGGTGACCGGTCGACCAGCGACATCTCGCCGAAGGGCTGGCCCGCCACGAGGGTGGCGACGGGCTGACCGTCGCGCGACACCGTGGCCTCGCCCTCGACGATGACGAAGGCCTCCTTGCCCACCTCGCCCTCGGTGATCAGCACCCGCCCGGCCTCCACCTCGATCTCGTCCACCGCGGCGGCGATGGCGGTGAGCTCGGCGTTCGAGCAGTTGGCGAACAGCGCCACCGCCCGGAGGTGTTCGAGGTACTGGTCGGCCATGGGCCGAAAGCTTAGGGCACGCCGTCGCGCGGCTGACCGGGACCGACCGACATCGGGGAACCGGGGCCGACGTGCGTAGACTGACTCGTCGGGCATTTCGCCCCACTCGGGGCACTCGCCCCTGCATCGATCCACCAGTAGGAGATTCGTGGCCAGGCAGAAAGACGACGTCATCGTCACCGAGGGCATCGCCACCGAGGCGTTGCCCAACGGCATGTTCCGGGTCAAGCTCGAGTCGGGACACGAGGTGCTCGGTCACATCTCGGGGAAGATGCGCCGGGCGCGCATCCGCGTCCTGCCGGGCGACCGGGTGCAGATCGAGGTGTCCGCGTACGACACCTCCCGCGGTCGGCTCACCTACCGCTACAAGTAGGCGATCGGCCCGCTACGGGGCGGCGATCCGGAGCGTCCCGCGGCGCCGGTCAGCCGCGCCGGTTCAGGGCGTCGCCGCCGCTTCGAGGTACGGGGGGACCTCGCCGCCCCCGTCCACCACCAGGTTCGCCCCGCTGAGGTAGCTGGCCAGCGGCGACGCGAGGAACACGCAGGCGTTGCCGATGTCGGCGGGGGTGGCCAGGCGTCCGAGCGGGACGGTGGCGGCGACCCGGGCCACGCCCTCGTCGTCGCCGTAGAAGAGGTGGGACTGCTCGGTCTCGATCATGCCGCCGGTGACGCAGTTGCAGCGCACCTTCGGGGCCCACTCCTGGGCCACGCTGCGCGTGAACCCGATGACCCCGGCCTTGGCCGCGCTGTAGGCCGCCGTGCCCGGCGAGGGGCGCAGGGCGCTGACGCTGGTGATGTTCACGATCGCGCCGCCACCGTCCTGGTCCTGCATCACCCGGTTCGCAGCCTGGGACACGTGCATCACCGCCAGGAGGTTCAGGGCGACGATCGAGGTGGTGAAGCGGGGGGAGGCGGTGGCGGCGTCGGCGCTGGGGGACCCGCCGGCGTTGTTGACCACGGCGTCGAGGCGGCCGTGACGCTCGACGACGGCCCCGACCAGCGCGTCCACCTGGTCGGGCTCGCGCACGTCGGCCGCCACGAACATCGGCCGCCGTCCGTCCACCACGGGCCCGACCTCGGGCTCGTTCCGGCCGCAGATCGCCACCTCGGCGCCGGCGGCGAGGAAGCGCTCGGTGATCCCGCGGCCGACGCCTCGAGCGCCGCCGGTGACGAGCACCACCCGTCCGGTGAAGTCGAGCAGGTCAGCCGGTGCGGTCACGGCCCCGGAAGCTACCCGAGCGGGCGACGCGTCCGGCGGTCCCCGACAACTGGAGGAACCACCAGTCACCCGTGACCAGCAGTTCCTCGCCTCATCTGGTGGCATCGCCGGTCGGGAACTAGCGGAGCCCGCAGCCACGGCCGTACGGTCTGACGGTCCGTCAGATCAGCAGCACCGAGGAGTGGAACGGGTGGGGAACAGCTATCAGGTCGACGAGGTCGGCATCGCCGAGATCGTCATGGACAACCCGCCCGTCAACGCGCTCACCGTGGCGGGCTGGTTCGAGGTGGCCGACCTGCTCCGACGGGCCGGTGACGACACCGGGGTGCGGGCCGTGGTGCTGCGGGCCGAGGGTCGGGGCTTCAACGCCGGCGTCGACATCAAGGAGATGCAGGCCACCGAGGGGTACGACGCCCTCATCGGCGCCAACCGCGGGTGTTACGCCGCCTTCGCCGCCGTGTACGAGTGCGCGGTGCCCGTGATCGCGGCGGTGAACGGGTTCTGCCTGGGCGGCGGTATCGGCCTCGTGGGCAACGCCGACATCATCATCGCCGCCGAGGACGCCACCTTCGGCCTGCCCGAGGTGGACCGCGGTGCCCTGGGGGCGGCCACCCACCTGGCCCGCCTGGTGCCACAGCACAAGATGCGGGCGATGGTCTACACCAGCGCCACCGCCACGGCGGCCGAACTGCACCACTACGGGTCGGTCCTGCAGGTCGTGCCCCAGGCCGAGCTGCGCGACGCCGCCTTCGCCGTCGCCCGGGGCATCGCCGAGAAGAGCCCTCGGGTGATCCGGGCCGCCAAGGAGTCGCTGAACGGCATCGACCCCGTGGATGTGAAGCGCAGCTACCGCTTCGAGCAGGGCTTCACCTTCGAGCTGAACCTGTCGGGCGTGGCCGACGAGGCCCGCCAGGCCTTCGTCGACAAGCGCGACGCCGACTTCGACCAGTAGTCGACCTTCGACCTTCGACCAGTAGCACCAGGAAAGAGTCAGGAACCCACGTGCCCGACAAGCGCATGACCATCGACGACGTCGTGTCCGAGTTGCACGACGGCATGACCATCGGCATCGGTGGGTGGGGGTCGCGGCGCAAGCCCATGGCCTTCGTCCGGGCGATCCTGCGGTCGTCGCTGAAGGACCTCACCATCGTCAGCTACGGCGGCCCCGACGTGGGGTTGCTGTGCAAGAGCGGCCAGGCCCGCAAGATCGTCTACGGGTTCGTGTCGCTCGACTCGATCCCGCTCGAGCCCCACTTCCGCATCGCCCGCCAGACCGGCACGGTGGAGGCCGAGGAGTACGACGAGGGCATGTTCCAGTGGGGGCTGCGGGCCGCCGCCCAGCGGGTGTCGTTCCTGCCCACCCGGGCCGGGCTGGGCACCGACCTGCTCGAGTCGAACCCCCGCCTGAAGCTGGTGACCTCGCCCTACGCCGACGGCGAGGTCTACGTGGCCATGCCGGCACTGCACCTCGACGTGGCCCTCGTGCACATGAACCGGGCCGACCAGGGCGGCAACGCCCAGTTCCTGGGGCCCGACCCGTTCTACGACGACCTGTTCTGCCTGGCCGCCGACAAGCGCTACGTGTCCTGCGAGCGCCTCGTGGCGACCGAGGACCTCTTGAAGGAGGGCACCATCCACACGCTGCGCCTCAACCGCCTGATGGTCGATGGTGTGGTCGAGGCCCCCGGCGGCGCCCACTTCACGCTGTGCGCCCCCGACTACGGCCGCGACGAGGAGTTCCAGCGGGAGTACGTGGCCACCGCCGGCGACGAGGACAAGTGGCTGGCGTTCAAGGCCCGGTACCTGGACGTCGACGAGGCGGGCTATCAGGCCGCCGTGAAGGAGCGTGGGTGATGTCGGATCGTGAGGCTGCGCAGCGGAGCGGAGCAGCACCGTGGGACGAACCGGATCCCGGAGGGGCACCGACGAAGGAGGTGCGAAGGTGAACGCGTTCACCCGCGGCGAGGTGTGCGTCGCCGCCCTGGCCGACGTGTTCCGGGGCGACGGTGAGATCCTCGGCAACCCCATCGGCAACGTGCCGGTGATCGCCGGCCGCCTGGCCCGGGCCACCTTCGAGCCCGACCTGGTGATGACCGACACCGAGGCCCTGCTCGTCGCGAACACCCTGCCGGTCGGGGTGGCCGTGCCCATCGAGGACAAGCTGGTCGAGGGCTGGCTGCCGTTCAGCGACATCTTCGACCTGGCGGTGTGGCCGGGCCGGCGTCACATCATCATGGGCCCCAGCCAGATCGACCGGTTCGGCAACATCAACATCGCCTGCATCGGCGACTGGCGACAGCCCAAGGCCCAGTTGCTGGGCGTGCGGGGCGCGCCGGGCAACACCATCAACCACACGTGCAGCTACTGGGTGCCCAACCACACGACCCGATCGTTCGTCCCACAGGTCGACTACGTGTCGGGGGTGGGCTACGACCGGGCCGCGGCGCTGCCAGGCGATTCGGCCCGCTTCCACGAGATCCGCCGGGTGGTGTCGAACCTGGGGGTGTTCGACTTCGAGACGCCGGACCACACCATGCGGCTGCGGTCCGTGCACCCCGGGGTCACGGTCGACGATGTGGTCGAGGCCACCGCCTTCGACCTGGTGGTGCCCGACCAGGTGCCCGAGTCCCGCCCGCCCACCGAGGACGAGCAGCGCCTCATCCACGAGGTGATCGACCCCAACGGCTTGCTGGCCAAAGAGGTCAAGGAGCCGGAATGACCGACTCGGCTACGTCGGCCGGCGGCACGCCGTCACCGTTCCACACGCGGTTCTGCGACCTGGTGGGGGTGCGCTACCCGATCGTGCAGACCGGCATGGGCTGGGTGGCGGGCCCACGCCTGGTGGCGGCCTCGGCCAACGCCGGCATCCTCGGCATCCTGGCCGCGGCGACGATGGACTTCGACCAGTTGGTCGGCGCCATCCGTGAGGTCAAGGAGCAGACCGATCGGCCCTTCGGCGTGAACATGCGGGCCGACGCGCCCGACGCCGGCGACCGCATCGACCTGCTCATCAGGGAGGGCGTGAAGGTCGGCTCGTTCGCCCTCGCGCCCAAGCCCGACCTGATCAAGAAGCTGAAGGACGCCGGCGTGGTGGTGATGCCCTCCATCGGGGCCAAGCGCCACGCCGAGAAGGTGGCCGAGTGGGGCGTCGACGCCGTCCTCGTGCAGGGCGGTGAGGGCGGTGGGCACACCGGTGACGTCCCCACCTCGCTGCTGTTGCCTCAGGTGGTCGACGCCGTCGACCTGCCCGTGGTCGCGGCCGGCGGCTACTTCGACGGGCGCGGCCTGGTGGCGGCGCTGGCCTACGGGGCGTCGGGGATCGCCATGGGCACCCGCTTCCTGCTCACCTCGGACTCACCCGTGGGCGACGAGGTGAAGCAGGTGTACCTGGGCAAGACCGTCAACGACACGCTGCGGACCACCCAGGTGGACGGCGTTCCCCACCGGGTGCTGCGCACCGAGTTCACCGAGCACCTCGACAAGACCGGGCCCGTGACCAGCCTGCCCCGGGCCGTCTCGAACGCCTTGAAGTTCAAGAAGCTGTCGGGGACCCCGTGGCGCCAGATCATCCGCGAGGGCGTGGCCATGCGCCGCTCGCAGGAGCTGTCGTGGAGCCAGGTGATCATGGCCGCCAACACCCCGATGCTCCTGAAGGCCTCGATGGTCGACGGTCGCCCCGACCTGGGCGTGATGTCGAGCGGCCAGGTGGTGGGCATGATCGACGACCTGCCGACGGTGGACGAGCTGGTGCAGCGCATCATGGCCGAGGCCGGGGAGGCCCGCACCCGACTCTGCTCCTGAACGCGCCGCGGAGGGCCGGGTCGGCTCACGACCGCCCCTGTTCCTCCGTCGGGTGGGTGCGGCCGGCGAGCTCGACCGGGGGGCGCGGTCGACCGGCGGATCAGCGGGTGGCGTAGTGGCGCACTGGGGGCTCTTCGGTCACGACGCTGGTGGCGGGCACGTGGGCGTCGGCCAGGTCGCCGGCCAGGACCGCCATCCCACTCGTCGGCTCGGAGGGGAACAGGGGCGGCAGAGCGCTGCACAGGTCGGAGGGCAGGCGGCCGACCGACGTCGTGCCCCGGTGGGTGAAGGCGTCGAGCACCATGGCCAGCACGGCCCGGTCGGCGACGATCGAGACGTGGTCGACGGGTCGGCCCGGGCACACCGACTGGATGTTGATGTTGGTGGCGCCGCTGGTGGCCGCGCTCGAGGCGGGCACCACGAGCTCGTCAGCGAGCGTGGTGTAGATGTTGGTGTACTCGACCGCGCCCGGCGTCTCGTCCTGCGAGTTCACCGCGGCGATCAGATCCGAGCCCTGTCCCATCTGGAAGCAGGCCGCGCAGGCGCCGCCCCCGAAGTTGCCGAGTGCGGTGCCGTGGTTGGGGGACGCCAGCGTGACCAGGTCGCTGACCATGGGGCGCAGGCTCGGCCACCACCGCAGTGCCCAGCGGGGCTCGAGGCCGCCCTGGCTGTGGCCCATGACGTCGATGCGCCGGCCACCGCTGATGCGGTGCATCTCGCGGATGGCGAACACGACGTACTCACTGGCCAGTTGGATGTCGTCTAGCGACCGGTTGGGCAGATCCACGTAGCAGGTGTCGAAGCCGCGCGTGGTGAGCTCGGGAAGGTAGTTCCACCCGTAGTTCTCGCTGCCGTGGGTGAACGTGCCGTGCACCAGCAGCACCGGTTGGCGGGGTCCGTCGAGCGCCGCAGGGCAGTGCAGCGCGGCCCGCAGCGACGCGAGCGGCACGTGGTAACGGGGCTCGGGCGTGGTGGCTGAGGCGGACGGCGCCATCGCCAGGAGCGCGGCGGAGACGAGGCTGACGGCCACCAGGCCGGCGAAGACGGGACGGCGGGACGATCGCATGACGTGACGTGACCTCGGGGAGCGGGTGCGTCAACATTACATTACCAATCTAGTTGTAACAATCAGGGTTGGGCCCCGCCGGCGTCGCCCTCCGGCAGGTGGCCGAACAGGCGGGCGTGGAGCGAGCACAGCACCTCGTCGAACAGGGCGCGCGTGTCGGGATCGCAGTGGGCATCGACGGCAGCGGACACCTGGTCGAGGTCGGCGAGGGTGTCGCACAACGCGGCGCGCGGGATCTCGATCGGGTCCTGGCGATGTGGCGGCGTGCCGGTGGTGTGGTGGCGTTCACGTCCTCCGCCCTGGCGCATGTGCGACTCCCTCTGTCTGCTCCGCAAGAAACCGAGAACATAGAAGGTAGAAGGTGAAAGGTCAACGGCCAGTGACGCTACGGTGTGCCGATGGCCGGGAGGAGGGGGCGTCGGCGGCTGAGCGCCGAGGAGGGTCGGGCGGCGCTGCTCGACGCCGGGCGGGCCATGACCCGAGCACAGCCCGCCGGACCGCCGTTGGAGCACATCCGCCTCACCGACGTGGCGGCGCGCGCCGGTGTGTCGGTAGGGGCGCTCTACCACTACTGGGACACCCAGGACGACTACCGTGACGATCTGCTCGACGACCTCTTCTCGCCGGCGCGATTCGAGCCCACGCCCACCGTCCCCGAGATGGTCGCCGCGCTGGCCGACGACCCTCACCCCCTCGACGAGGTCGTCCGCCTGGGGGCCGAGTCGGAGTTCGAGACACTGCGCCGCAGCCCCGACCTGCGGGTGCTCATGGCGCTCTGGGCCGCCGACGACCCGACGATCGCCCCCCGCATCGCCGCGCAGTTCCAGGCCGTTGGGGGCCGCTGGTCCGCGATGTACGAGGCGGTGCTCACCGCCCACGGCCTCGAGATCCGGCCGCCGTTCACCTACGCCACGATGGCGGCGCTCTTCACCGCCATCGGCGACGGCCTGGCCGTGCGGGCATCGGTCGACCCCGACTCGGTGCCGGTCGACCTCGCCGAGCCGACCGCTGAGGGCAGTCGGGCCTGGGGCCTGCTCGGGTGTGCGCTGGTCGCGTTGCTCCCCGTGCTCAGCCGTCCGATCGGCAGCGACGAGACCTTCTGGGACGCGCTGGATCGCATCCGCGCCGACCTGTCATCGGTCGACGCCTGATGGGAAGGCCCCGTCGACTGACCCTGGGTGGACTGCACCCGAACTGGGACCGCTCGTCCACGACCCCGTGCCCGGCGGGCGGCCGACCGGCTACAGGCGCTCGATGATGGTTACGTTGGCCTGGCCGCCGCCCTCGCACATCGTTTGGAGGCCGTAGCGACCACCGGTGCGCTCGAGCTCGTTCAGCAGCGTGGTCATCAGCCGCACGCCGGTGGCGCCCAGGGGGTGGCCCAGGGCGATGGCGCCGCCGTTGACGTTGACCTTCGCCAGGTCGGCGCCGGTCTCCTTCTGCCACGCCAGCACCACCGAGGCGAAGGCCTCGTTGATCTCGACCAGGTCGATGTCGTCGATGGTCATGCCCGCCTTGGCCAGGGCGTACTCGGTGGCGGGGATGGGGGCCGACAGCATGAAGATGGGGTCGCCGCCGCGCACCGACAGGTGGTGGATGCGGGCCCGGGGCGTCAGGCCGTGCTCGGCGACCGCGGCCTCGGAGGCGATGAGCATGGCGGTGGCGGCGTCGGAGATCTGGCTGGACACGGCCGCGGTGAGGCGCCCGCCCTCGACCAGGGTGCGGAGCCCCGCCATCTTCTCGAGCGTCGTGCCCCGGCGGGGCCCCTCGTCGGTGCTGATCTCGCCGTAGGGCAGGATCTCGCGCTCGAAGCGACCCTCGTCGATGGCGGTGAGGGCCCGCTCGTGGCTCTCGAGGGCGAAGGCCTCCATGTCCTCCCGGCTGATGTCCCACTTCTCGGCGATCAGCTCGGCGCCGCGGAACTGGCTGACCTCCTGGTCGCCGTAGCGCTTCACCCAGCCCTCGCTGCCCGAGAACGGGTCGGTGAAGCCGAACTGCTCGGCCACGGTCATGGCCGAGGCGATCGGGATCATCGACATGTTCTGGACGCCGCCGGTCATGATCAGGTCGGCGGTGCCGCTCATCACCGCCTGGGCCGCGAAGTGCACGGCCTGCTGCGACGAGCCGCACTGGCGGTCGATGGTGGTGCCGGGGATCTCTTCGGGCAGGCCGGCGGCCAGCCAGGCGGTGCGGGCGATGTCGCCGGCCTGGGGGCCGATGGCGTCGACGCAGCCGAAGTAGACGTCCTCCACGGCGGCGGGGTCGACGTCGACCCGGTCGAAGATGCCGTTCAGCACGTGGGCGCCCAGGTCGGCGGGGTGCACCTGGCTGAGCCCGCCGCCCCGCTTGCCGACGGGGGTGCGCACTGCGTCGATGATGTAGGCCTCGGCCATGTCAGGTCCTCTCTGATGCTCAGATCTCGTGCGGTTCGTTCATCCTCGAGGCAATAGCCCCCGTATTCCGGGGGCTATTGCCTCGAGTTCGGGCGTTCGGGGCTAGCGGGTGACGATCACGGACGAGCCGTGGCCGAACAGGCCCTGGTTGACGGTGATGCCGACGTTCGCGTCCTCGACCTGACGGCCGCTGGCCTGGCCCCGCAGCTGCCAGGTGAGCTCGCACACTTGTGCGATGGCCTGGGCGGGCACGGCCTCGCCGAAGCAGGCCAGGCCGCCGCTGGGGTTGACCGGCACCCGGCCGCCGAGGGTGG
>CAZWMT010000032.1:0-13670 GCA_964635055.1 uncultured Microthrixaceae bacterium
GAAGAGCACAACCGACCTTGACTCGTGCTCACACAGGGATGGTGGACCAATGAGCCCGAGCGACGCGGGCGTGGCCCGAGCGGCCTGTGTGGCCCGAACGTACGGCGGGCGGCCCGCCAGCGTGGCGGAGCGCACGACGATCGACGGAGCGAGGAGCGCACGACCATGAGCCCCTGGGAAGAGGGCGTGGCCCGAGCGGCCCGCCGCCTCCGCTGCCGAACGGACGACGAGCGAAGCGAACGAGAGCGGGAGCCATGAGTCACGACCCCCAGATCGAGCCGGACGAGAAGGACTGGACGTGGGTGCTCGACCGGCCATGCCCGGAGTGCGGGTTCGAGGCGTCGGACCACCAGCGTGACCGGCTGGGCAAGGCGGTGCGCCGCGTCGCGCTGCGGTGGCGCCCCCTGCTCGACCGCCCGCTGGCCGAGCAGCGGCCCCGGCCGAACCAGTGGTCGGCGCTGGAGTACGGGGCCCACGTGCGCGACGTGTTCACCATCTGCCTGGGGCGCCTCCGCAAGATGCTCGACGAGGACGATCCCACCTTCGAGAACTGGGACCAGGACGCCACCGCCTTCGAGCAGGACTACGGCGCCCAGGATCCCTTCGAGGTGGCCCGCCAGATCGAGAGCGCGGCGATCGCCTTCGCCGAGGCCTACGACGCGGTCGAGGACGAGCAGTGGGGTCGCACGGGCACGCGATCCGACGGCGCCCGCTTCACCGTCGAGTCGTTCGGCCGCTACGTGCTGCACGACCCCTGGCACCACGTCTGGGACGTCGAGCAGGGCTACGACGCCCTCGAGTCCCGCTGAGGTCGGCGCAACCGCCGGCCACCTACGCCGGCGGCGGGACCCGAAGACCGCTCGATGTTCTCGATCCGACCCCTCGGAAGCGACGGTTCTCGAGGCAATAGCGGGCGGGATCCGGGGGCCATTGCCTCGAGTTGGGCGGTCCCCGGTTCTCGAGGCAATGCCTGGCGGGATCCGGGGGTTATTGCCTCGAGTTGGGCGGTCCCCGGTTCTCGAGGCAATGCCTGGCGGGATCCGGGGGTTATTGCCTCGAGTTGGGCGGGCGCCGGTTCTCGAGGCGATGCCTGGCGGAACCCGGGGGTCATTGCCTCGAGTTGGGCAGTGATCGGCCGTCGGTTCCGAACACCCACCGTGGTGTCAGGGCTCGAGGTCGCTCAGGCGATCGGCCCGTCGTCCTCCAACGCCTCGTCGATGCTGGCGGCGAGCGATGTCGGGTCGATCGCGGGGTAGCGGTACAGGTCGTCTCGGATTCGCGCCCATTCGGCTCGGATCGCGTCGGGGGTGACCAGTCCGCCGGCGAGCAGGTCCCGTACGTCGCGCCGGTCCCGTTCGTGGCCGCGTTCGATCTTGGCCAGCGCCTGCGCCACCAGGTCGAAGTTGCGGTAGGTCACGGCGCCGACTCGATCGACGAGCGGCGATCGGTCCTCCCACCCGTCGCTCACCGGGATGAACAGGTCGGGCGAAGCCAACTCGACGTTGACCTCGAGCGCCTCCTTGATGGCCGGGATGGCGCGCAGCACGTCGCCGCGGTCGGGATCGATCTTGATGTCGATGTCGATGGTGGCGTCCCGGAAACCCGCGAGCAGCGCGGTGGCCCCGCCGGTGAAGTAGACGGTGGTCGGCTGCCGGGTGCTGTTAGCCAGGCGGGCCATGAACGACCGCAGGCGGGCCAGGTCGGTCAGGCGGCGCACGCCAGTGCCCGCTCGAAGCTGACGAGACGGCGCACCAATGCGTTGTACCGGCTGTGGGCCGAGTCGGCGCCGTCCCCGGCGAGCAGCTCCCACAGGCGGTGGTCGGCCTCGTCGAGCGGGTGCGGCACCGTCACGCCGAGCTGACCAAGGCGCGTCGTGCCGATCGAGACGAGGAGCGCTTCGGCGGTGACGCGGCCGGCGGCCAGGTCGGCGAGCCCTTGACGCACCAGATCGCCCCCTGGCAGCGCGGCCCACTCCATGGCGCGGAGTCTACGAGTCGGATTGTCAGAGGCACCGACGAGCGCGGTCCGAACTCATGCTGGTGCTGCTGCGGGACGAGAGGCGGTCTCGCCCGGTTTGCCGCGGAACATGAGATCGAGAACTGCGCGAAGGCGAATCCCGTGATGGTTCCGACGGGAGCGGTCTTGCTCAGGACTGATCAGCGGGCGGCGCGCATGGCGAGCCGGCGGACGTCGAGGGGCTCGCCCGTCGCCTCGTCGACGACCAACGGACGCACCCGTTCGCCGGACTCTCGGTCGGCGAGCTCGATGGGCGCCGCTTCGCCGTCTGGCCACAGCCAGTCCTCGCCCCAGCGCCACATCGCGGCCAGCACGTCCCAGAAGGCGCGGCCCTTGTCGGTGAGGCGGTACTCGTAGCGGGCGGGGCGCTCCTCGTAGGCGACCTTCACCAGCAGGCCCTCCTCGACCAGCCGGCCGAGCCGTTGCGACAGCACGGCGCGGGGCACGCCGAGAGCTTGCTGGAACTCGTCGAAGCGGCGCCGGCCGGCGAACGCCTCGCGCATGACCAGCGGCGTCCACCAGTCGCCGATCAGGTCGGTGGTGCGGGCGATGGGGCAGGGCGCGTCATCGAACCGGGTGCGGCGCACGTCAGGCCTGGGCCCTGGGTCGAGCAGTTCTGGGAAGGGGTGAGTCGAAGGTGCCGGCTCGATCGTTCCGAGAACCGTTGACCATGTGGACCGTTCGAGCTCTGGGAAGGCGATCGCCGCGTGGAGCGGTCTGACACTTCCGAGCACGGAGGCTCCGACGGGCACCGCCCGGTGAGCGGGTCATCGGTCGGGGCGCTCCGGGCGGGGCTTGAGGTCGCGGGCCAGGTTGAGGGCGTCCTCGGGGTCGAGGCCGGCCCGGCCGATCAGCCAGCACGCGATGGGCGCCGCCAGGCGCTCGGACGAGTGTGCGGCCACGCCGGCGAGGTCGAGGAGGACCTCGATCTCGTGGGCCTCGGGGCGCTCGACCCCCAGGTGGTCGGCGAACTCGTCGAGCCACTCGTACCCGGTCACGAGCGGACCGCTCCGGCCGCGTCGACCGCAGTGACCGCCCGGCCCGCTTCGAGCGTGTCGACGTCGTCGACCGTAGGGGCTGCTTGCAGCGGTTCGGCCGCCTCGGCGGTCGAATCGGCCGCAGTGGGACCGACGGCCTCGATGCGGGCGGGCACGTGCTTGTGCAGGGGCGTCCCGGCCAGCCAGTCGCGGTTGGCGGAGTCGGTCAGTTCGTTGGCGGCCACGCCGTGGACCGTATCGCCGCCCCCCTCGTCGGGGTACGACAGCCCGAGCCCGTTGGGCAGGCTGCAGTGGCCCGGCAGCAGCGTGTCGGTCACCTCGACCAGCGCCTCCACCGAGCCCCGGTTGGTGGTGACCCGGGCCCAGGTGCCGTCGGCGAGCCCGAGGCCGGCGGCGTCGGCGGGGTTCATGCGCAGCGCGCCCGACGGGTCCTTCTTCCGCCACGACGGATCGCGGAAGATCGTGTTGGCGGTGGACGAGCGGCGCTCGCCGGCCGACAGCACGAACGGGAAGGCGGGGTCGGCCGGCCCCGCGGGCTCGGCCTCCAGCGCGGCCAGCTCCTCCAGCAGCTCGGGGATGGCCAGGTTCACCCGCTTGTCGGCCGTGGCCAGACGGGCCCAGGTCTCGTCGTAGTCGTCGCGGGTGAAGATGATCCCCGAGCGCTTTGCGAAGATGGCGTCGAACAGGGCGTCGCCGTCGGGGAAGCCGGCCCGCTGCACCGCGCCGGGGTCGGCGAGGAAGCACGTCTGGGCCGCGCCCCACAGCGCCGCCGCCGCCGCGGCGCCCTCGGGCAGGGTGGGGCCGAGCGTCTCGTACAGGATGATCGGCGCCAACTTGGACAGCTCGGGCCGCTCGCCCAGCAGGCCCAGGAAGGCGGCGGCGTACTCGCTCCGGCCCGCCGCGGCGGCCTCGTGCAGGGGCGTCAGGTCGACGTCGTCGAGCGTGCCCAGCGCCCGGATGAGGCGGGCGTGGATCTCGGGCTCGGGGAGCGTGCCCGGAAGCGGGTCGAGCAGCGGCGCCCGCAGCTGGAAGTCGTTCTCGGGGAACTCCAGCGTGAAGAAGGTGGTCTCCCACTTCTCGAACTGGCTCGCCGCGGGCAGCACGTAGTCGGCCTCACGGGCCGTCTCGGTCAGCGCGACGTCGATGACGACGACCAGGTCGAGGGCCCGCAGCGCCTCACGCATGCGCTGGCTGTCGGCCAGCGAGTGGACCGGGTTGGCGCTCTCGACCAGCAGGGCCCGGAAGCGATCGGGGTGGTCGGTGAGGATCTCGTCGGGGATGACGTTGGCGGGGATGAGCCCGGTGATGATGCGATGCCCACCCACCGGCGTGACCTGGCCCGGCCGGCCGCCGCCGCCGAGACCGGACATGCGGGTGTGGATGTTCATCCCGCCCCGCTTCGCGAAATTGCCGGTGACCAGGTAGAGCAGCTTCTCGAGGTACGAGTTGAGCGTGCTGTGGGGCGCCTGCTGGATGCCCAGGTCCTCGAAGATCGACACGCAGCCGGCGGCGGCGATGCGGCGGGCCACGGCGCGCACGTCGTCGGGGGCCACGCCCGCGCGGGCGCAGTAGTCGTCCACGTCGATCGACGACAGCAGGTCGAACGGTGCGGCGCGGTTCACCGTGTGCTCGTCGAGGAACGTCTCGTCGGCCAGGCCTTCCTGCAGAACGACCGCCAGCAGCGCGCTGAGGCAGAAGGCGTCGGTGCCCGGGCGCACCTGCAGGTGGAAGTCGGCCAGGTCGGCGGTCTCGGTCCGACGGGGGTCGATGACCACCATGGCCCGGGCCGGGTCGTTGGCGATGGCCTTGAGGGTGGTGCGGGCCCGGGGGAAGCCGTGGGACTGCCACGGGTTCTTGCCCACGAACACCGCCACCTCGGCGTGCTCGAAATCGCCCGTGGTGTGGCAGCGGGACCGGCCGAAGAGCTCGCCGTCCACCCAGAACTCGCCCGTCTTCTCCTGGGCCAGAGCGTTGGACGAGTAGGTCGAGCCCAGCGCCGCACGGGTCGATCCGCCGTAGGCGCCGCCCAGGTGGTTCCCCTGGCCGCCGCCGCCGTAGTAGAGGATGGTCGACCCGCCGTGGGTGTCGCGCACCTCGGCGAAGCGGGCGGCCACCTCGGCGATGGCCGTGTCCCAGGCGATGGGCTCGAAGGTGCCGTCGGGTCGGCGGCGCAGCGGCGTGGTGAGCCGGTCACGGCTGTTCTGGTAGTGGTCGAGGCGCAGGGCCTTCTCGCAGGTGTAGCCCTGCGACGCGGGGTGGGCCTTGTCGCCCCGGATGCGGGCGAAGCGGCGACCGTCGAGGCGCACCTCGATCCCGCAGTTGATGCTGCACAGGATGCAGGCCGTCTGGTGCCAGGCGTCGGGATCGGTGGCGGCGTCGGTGGCGGGGGTGTCGGTCACCGGGTTAGTTCAACAAACAGACTCACGGCCGTCAAGGGCAGGGACTCCAGGCGAACCGGATGCCGGGGGCGCCCCGGGGGGTGGTGACGTTGCGGAGCGGAGCGGAGCCGCGGTGGAGGCGAACCGGATGCCGAAGGCGCCCCGAGGGACGAGGGGCCAATGTGACGTGACGGGCGTCACATCTTTTCCTTGACGCGGGTGTTGAACGGCATTCAAACTCTCAACGTGGTTCAGACCGTGGAGCCCACCCCGGCCGGCGCCTCCGGCCGGCGGCAGCGCAACCGACTGGCGCGCCGCGAGCAGTACCTGCGGGCGGCGATGCGCATCGTCAGCGACGACGGCGTCGAGCGGCTCACCATGCAGCGCATGGCCGACGACCTCGACTGCGCGGTCGGCACCATCTACACCTACTTCGACTCCAAGGACGCCCTGCTCTCCGAGCTGCAGCGCCTGGCCATCGACCGCATCATCGGGTCGTACCGCACGCTCGTCGACCGCATCGAGCCCCAACTCGCCGAGCGGGCCGCCGACCCGGGCGAAGCGGCGCTGGCAGGCGTGCTGCTGGGGTTGCGCTTCTGGGTCAGCACCGCCGAGGTGTATCCCGAGGAGTCCAACCTCTTCCGGGCACTCACCACCCGTCGCACGAAGATGTCGCCCGACGAGGCCACCCAGATGCTGCCCGCCGCCTGGCAGCTGTTCGCGCTGGGCACCACCGCCGTCCAGGCGGCCATCGACACGGGAGCC
This sequence comes from uncultured Microthrixaceae bacterium, assembly GCA_964635055.1. Classification (GTDB taxonomy): domain Bacteria; phylum Actinomycetota; class Acidimicrobiia; order Acidimicrobiales; family DATDAH01; genus JAEUJM01. The sequence goes on from CAZWMT010000032.1 coordinate 6,158, forward strand.
ATCTCGCCGGGCAACGCCGGCGAGCGCATGGTCACCGCCGCCGCCGCGCTCGGGGGCGTGCTGTTGTTGTCCGGCCTCTCGCACTTCGATCCCGACCTCTTCGCCGGCCGGGCCCTCGCGCTCGGCCTGGTCGACGACCTGGTGCGCGGGTGGGGCGCCGACCCCAAACGTCTGGCGGCGGCGTCGTCGCTGGCCGACGCCCTCGTCGTGGAGGGACCGCTCGTCCCGATGGTCGCCGGCATCGAGGCCGCCTGACCGAGCGATCAACCCCCAAGATCAACACTGCGGGAACCGGCGAGAGTGCCGGGCCTTCGAATCCTCCCAGGAGGGGCGACGACTCGAAGGCCCGGCGCTTGCCGTTTCAGCTCTGGGCGACGAGCTCGGTGTCGATCTCGATGGTGATCTTCTTGCTCACCACCACGCCGCCGGTCTCGAGGGCCATGTTCCAGGTCAGGCCCCAGTCCTCGCGGTCCACCTCGACCGAGGCGCTGAAGGCGATGCGCCGGCCGCCCCACGGGTCGGTGACCGCGCCGAGGTACGCCACGTCGAGGCTCACGGCCCTGGTGGTGTCGAGGATGGCGAGGTCGCCGTCGAGCACCCAGTCGTGGCCCTGGCGGCGCACGCCCGTGCCGGTGAAGGTGATGGTGGGGTGGTTGTCGACGTCGAAGAAGTCGGCCGAGCGCAGGTGCTCGTCACGGCCGGCGTCGCGGCTGTCCACGCTGGCCACCGCGATCTCGACGGTGGCGCTCGACTGGGTCGGGTCCTCGCCGATCACGACGGTGCCGCTGACCTCGGGGAAGCGGGCCCGGACCTTGGTGAACACCAGGTGGCGGGCGACGGCGGTGACCTCGGTGTGGGAGGCGTCGATGGCGTAGGTGCCGGCGGCGGGGATCTCCACGCCGTCGACGGTGCGGGTGATGAGGGCGGGGGCTTCGGTGGTGCTCATGGCTGGTCCTTGTCTTTGCGGTGGCAATAGTTGTTTCTGCAAATACTAGCAGAGAAACTTGCGTATACAACCAATTTCTGGATCGGCTACGATGGCGTCCGTGACCGGTTGTCCCGCGCCCCTCGACGATCCCCGCCTGACGCTGGCGGGCCTGTTCTTCGAGGCGCACGACGGGCTCACCGCGCACCTGTCCCGGCGCCTCGAGGTCGAGTTCGGGATGTCACACCAGTCCTTCGAGGTGCTGTTGCGGCTGGGGCGCAGCCCCGACCAGCGCCTGCGCATGAGCGACCTCGCCGCCCAGGTCACCATGTCGGCCTCTGGGCTGAGCCGCGCCGTGGACCGTCTCGAAGCCGCCGGCCTGGTGAGCCGGGTGGCCTGCCCCACCGACCGGCGCTCGGTGTACGCCGCGCTCACGCCGGCCGGCCAGGCCCGCATCGACGAGCTGCTCCCGGCGCACCTCGACCACCTCGAGGAGGAGTTCACGGGCGCACTCGACGCAGCCGACCGCGCCGACCTGGAGCGCATCCTGCGACGCCTCCGCGACCACGTGAACCCCGAGGCGGTACGGGCCAGCACCTTCGCCGACGTCGGCGAGCCCGAGCCGGCCTGACCGGCGCCCCGTCGCGTGGGTCGCGGCGCGCACCCGCAGAGGTGACCGATCGGCCCGCTCTCGGACGGCGGCCTCGGGCCGACACGACGCCCACCCGCCCACCGGGCCTCTCTGCCACGCGGCACACCGAGCGAACTGGCACCGGTCTTCGGTGCCATCCAGGGTGTCGCAGAATGGCCCCCAAAGGCGCGAACGAGGGCGGCGCGGGGGCATGGGACTCGTCTTGTGGCGCCGTTCGCGCTGGCCGTGGGGCGGGCTCGGCGGTCGCGCGCGGCGTGCGGGGGCTGGGGCGATCGCCGGTGGCCGACGGAGGGGTCCGCCGCGCAGAATCGCTACCCTCCGCGTTCAGATCGTCGAGGGTGTTCATAGTCGAGGCAATAGCGCGCGGTGTGCGCGCGCTATTGCCTCGGGTCTGTTGGCGGCGGTCTCGGCGGGCACGGAACGTGAGGTTCTTGTCCCGGTCCGCCCCCTTCGTCGCTCCGTTCGGTCTGCGAGGCGCGGCGCCGGTCTCGGATGAAGGGCTGGCGGGCGACAGGGAGGCGCCGGGCCGGAGACGGCCGCTGCAACCTGACCGGCTACGCCGGCCATTCTGCGCCGGACTGCATCGCACCGAAATCCGGTGCCAGAACGCTCTGCCCGTCAGCGACTCGGCGGCCTACCCGCGCGGCCCCTCCCCACCCGATCGATCGGGACGGGTGACGCCCGGTCGCGCTAGCGCACGTCGAGGACGGCGGTGCGGAGGTCGGTCATGTCGTGGAGGGTGTACTTGCCGCCGATGCGGCCCCAGCCGGTCCTGTTGCCGCCGGCGCCGCCGAACGGCGGGTGCTGCTCCCAGAAGTTGGTCGACTCGTTCACCAGGACGGTGCCCACCCGGAGGTCGTCGATGTAGCGGTACGCCCGGCTGAGCGACGCGGTGAAGACGGCGGCCTGGAGCCCGAGGTGTGAGTCGTTGGCCAGGGCGACGGCTTCGTCGTCGTCGGTGAACGTGGTGATGGGGAGGATCGGTCCGAAGGTCTCCTCGCGGAAGGCGGCCATCGAAGGGGTCACCCGGTCGAGGACGGTGAGGGGCCAGTAGAGGTCGCTGGCGAAGCCGGAGGCCCGGGCGCCGCCGACCAGCACCTGGGCGCCGGACGACAACGCGTCGGCGACGTGGTGGTCCATGCGGGCGGCGACCGTCTCGTTGTTGACGGGCCCGTAGCTGGTGTCGTCGGCCATCGGGTCGCCGAGGACGGGCTCCGCCGCGGCGGCCAGCAGGAGCGCCAGGAACTCGTCGTGGACCGCCTCCTGGACCAGCAGGCGCTCGGTGGCCACGCAGCACTGGCCGGCCACGAAGGTGGCGCCGAACACCGCAGCCTCGGCGGCGCGGGCGAGGTCGGCGTCGTCGCACACGATCTGGGGGCCGTTGCCCGACGCCTCGATCAGGGTGCGCTTGAGGCCCGCGGCCCGCACGATGGCCTCGCCGGTGTCGGCCGAGCCCACGAAGCCGATGCCATCGACGCCGGGGTGGGTGACGAGGTGGGCGCCCACGTCGCCCCGGCCGTGCACCACGTTGACCGCGCCGGCGGGGAAGCCGGCGTCGACCACGGCCTGGGCCAGCGCCGCACCCGAGAGGGGCGTCGACTCGCTGGGCTTCATCACCACCGTGTTGCCACCACCGAGCGCCGCCGCCAGCAGCTCGGCGGGGATGTTCATGGGGAAGTTGAACGGGGTGAGCAGGGTGTACACCCCGACCGGCTTGCGGTGGGTGAACACCCGCTTGGTGCGCTCGATGCTGGGCATCACGTGGGTCTCGAGGCGCTTGGTCTCCTCGGCGGCCAGGCGGAAGATCTCGGCCGACTCGACCAGCTCGTCGCGGGTCTCGGCGGCGAGGGCCTTGCCCGACTCGGCGGTCATCTGCACCGCCAGGGCCTCGGCCCGCTCGTCGAGCAGATCGGCCACGGCGTGCAACAGCTCGGCCCGCTCGAACTCGGTCAGCCTGGCCATGGCCGGGCCAGCGTCGACCGCGGCGGTCACCGCCGCGTCGACGTCGGCGGGCGACGCGGCGGCAACCTCGGCCACCACGGTGGTGTCGGCGGGGTTCTCGACGGCGACGACAGCGTCGCTCGTGGCGTCGCGCCACTCGCCGGCGATGAGCAGTCCGGTGGGCGTACCCGCGGCGGTGGTGGTCATGGCCCGATCTTGCCCGATCCGCCACCACGGGACGCGTGCGCGGTCCGGCTTCGTCGCCGGCGAAGTCCTGGGAGGATCCCCCCTTCGCTGTCCGTCGGCCGAAACCGCATCGCCGCGTCCACCGACGTCGTGCGGCGCTGGGATCGGGCGAAGGAGACGAGCAGCAGGCTCTCAGGGGTAGCGCGGATTGGCCGCCGCCAGATCCGTTCCGGCTCCCGAATCGACCGCCAGGACCGTCGAATCGGGAGCCAGTTCCTGCCCTATCCGCTCGGCCCCTCAGCGCGTCCAGCCAGCGGCCTGGGCGACAGCGACGCGGAACCCGGTGAGGTCGGCGAGGAGCGCGGCGGGGTCGTCGGCGGTGACCGCGGTGCGCACCACCGTGCCGTGGCGGCGCACCGTGCCCTCGCACATCAGGTTGTCGACGAAGCCGAAGTCCTCGACCAGCCAGCCGGCCTCTCGGGGGACGTCGGCGTCGACCCGCTCCCGGTAGTCCGAGGCCACGTTCGTGTACCCGAACACCGCCTTGCCGGCGCCGAGCGCGTAGCCCATCTCCACCGCGGTGCCCACGTCCATGCTGGGCCCCCGGAACGGGGTGAGGTTGGCGATCACCACGTCGCAGCGGTCGAGGTGGGCGAGGCAGTGCTCGAACAGGGCGATCCCGTCGTAGTCCGGGGCACGGCCGTCGAGGGGGTCGAGGGGGTACACGCCGCCGATGCCGTGCTCGGCGCACACCGCCTTCTTGGCCTCGCCGATGGCCACCGCGTCGGGCAGGAACACCTCGGGCCCGGCGAGGTATGCGGTCAGCACGGCCGCCTCGGCGCTCGGCGGCCGTGGCCTTCGGCAGGGAGAGGCGGGCGGGTCACCGAGTCGCCGTGTGGTGTCATGCGACCACGATCGCGCGCTCGGCCAGCACTGCCACGCCACCGGCCACGAGGGCCACACCGACGACGCGGGACACGGCCACGCCACGGGTGCCCACTCGCTCGTAGGCCATCAGGGCCGCGACCAGACCCATGGCCACGAGGGAGGTGACCGCGAAGGCGAACATCACCACCATGAGCCCCCAGCAGCAGGCCACGCACGCCATGCCCTGGTCGCGACCGGCGGAGAACCCTTCGTGGATGCCAGGGCCGCTCGGTGTGGCGGCGAGCCTTCCGGTGCCGTGGCGGCACGCCTGTACGCGCCTCCCGGCGGCGGGTAGCGCGGTGGCCAGGCCGGCGGCGACCAGCACCGTGCCGGCCACCAGGCCGTGCCCACGGATCCAGGGTGCGGACTCGTCCACCAGTGCGTGCAGCAGTGCATCGCCGGAGAACAGGAGCGCGCCGAAGGTGGCCCACACCAGCAGGTAGCCGCCGACGAACCCCGCACGGGCGGGACCCGGGTGCGCCAGGTGCGCGGTGGCCGCGGCGTGGGCCCGCACCGCGGGCTGTGCGGCCGGGCCCATCATGGCCACCACCATCACCAGCCAGCCGACCAGGAACCACACCAGGGCCTGCACCAGCGGCCCCGAGCCGTGCAGCAGGCGGTCGTGGCCGAAGCGGCCCGCGCCGCCGGCCGCATCCACCGCCGCCACCAGCACCCAGGCGCCACCGAACGCGGCGACGGCGAGCGGCGGCGTCCGTACCGGGGCGGCGACGCTGGTGGGCACGGGGTCAGCGCACGGCGAGGACGATCAGCGCGATCAGGACGACGACGAGCAGCACGACCGGCAGGGCCAGCTTGGCGAGGGTCTTGCCGCCGGCCACGTCCATCAGGTCGAGCGGCGCCGCCTCGGCGCTGTCGATCTTGCGCACCGTCGGTGCCGCGGTCGGGCCGGTGTCGGGCGCCGCGGGCGCGTCGGGCGGCGCCGGGGTCTCGGCGGCCGGGCCCGTGGTGGCCGCTGCCGCGTCCGGCTCCGCGGGTGCCGCGGTATCGGGTGCGGGGGCGCCGGAGTCCGGGGCCCCGGGCTCGGCGGCCGCGGCCTCGGCAGCATCGGGCTCGGCGGCCGCGGCCTCGGTGGCACTGGCGGCCACCCCGTCGTCGGCCAGCACGGTGGTCTCGAGGTTCTCCACGAACTGCGCCATCAGCTTCGAGCTGACGTCCACCATCACCCCCCGCCCGAACTGCGCCACCTTGCCGCTCACCTTGAGGTTGGTCGCCACCACCACGTGGGTGCCGCCGTCGGTGGGCGTCAGGTTCGCCTCGATCGTCGCGCTGGCGTTGCCCTGGCCCCGGGTGTCGCGTCCGTCGGCCGACAGCACGGCCCGGTGGTCGGCGTCGTCACGCTCGACGAAGACCGCCCGGCCCTTGTACTGCGCCACCACCGGCCCGACCTTCACCTTCACCACCCCGCGGTACTCGTCTCCCTCCACCTCCAGCAGCTGCGCGCCCGGCAGGCAGGGCGCGATGCGCTCGAGGTCGGTGAGCACGTTCCACGCCTGCTCGATGGGCGCCGCCACGTCGAACTCGTTGTTCAGCTCCATGACACTGGCTCCTCGTCCCTCGGAGCGCCTTCGGCATCCGGTTCGTCGGTGGGTGCTGCTCCGCTCCGCTGCGCAGCGTGGATCGGGCTCATACTGGCTCCTCGTCTCATCGGTGGATGCTGCCGTCGGTGTCGCGCAGGCTGGGCGCCGGCCGGCCGGTGCGCTGGGCGATGATCTCGGCGCAGATCGCGATCGCGGTCTCCTCGGGCGTGCGGGCGCCGAGGTCGAGGCCGATCGGCGCCAGGATGCGCGCGATGCCGGCGTCGTCCACGCCCTCGGCCCGCAGGCGCTCGACGCGGTCGGCGTGGGTGCGCCGCGAACCCATCGCCCCCAGGTAGCCGACCTCGGTGCCCAGGGTGGCGACGATGGCCGGGACGTCGAACTTGTGGTCGTGGGTGAGCACGCACACCGCATCGCGTGCACCGAGCCGGTCGCCGATCCGCTCGACCAGCCGGTGCGGCCAGTCCACGATCACCTCGTCGGCCATCGGGAAGCGCCGCTTGGTGGCGAACACCTCGCGGGCGTCGCACACGGTCACCCGGTAGCCGAGCAGCTTGGCGGTGCGGGCCAGCGCCGCGGTGAAGTCGACCGCGCCGAAGATCAGCATCTGGGGCGGCGGGGCGAACGACTCGACGAAGACCGACACGACCAGCTCCCGGGCCTCGCCGTGTGGGCCGTAGTGGCGGACACCGGTGGTGCCCGCGGCCAGCTCGCCCAAGGCGTCGCGAGCGACCACTCGATCGAGGTCGGGATCGCCGAGCGATCCCACCGGCACCCGGTCGGGCCCCACGAGCAGCTTGGCGCCGGTGCCGGGACCCTCGATCACCGTGGCCAGGGCCACCGGGTCGGAGGCGTCGACCGCGGCCTTCAGTTGCTCGAACACCCCCTGCTCGGGTCCCCCCAGCGCGAGCGCCCGCTGCTCGAACCCCCGCTGCTCGAACCCCCCGGGCCCGGTCACCAGTCGAGCGGTTCGATGTAGAGGTGGACCGTGCCGCCGCAGGTGAGCCCGACCGCGAAGGCCTCGTCGTCGCTGTAGCCGAACGTGACGACGCGGCGGTCACCGGAGGCGAGGATGTCGAGCGCCTCGGTGACGACCGCGCCCTCGACGCAGCCGCCCGACACGCTGCCCACCACCTCGCCGTCCTCGCTGACCGCCATGGCCGCGCCCGGGTCGCGTGGACCCGATCCTTCGATGTCGACGACACGGGCGATGGCGACGGCCTTGCCCTGGCGGCGCCACCGGTCCAGATCGGCGAGCAGGTCCCTCATGTCGGCGTTGCTCCTCGTCCCTCGGAGCGGCTTCGCCATCGGCTTCGTCGGTGGTGG
>CAZWMT010000032.1:13770-68629 GCA_964635055.1 uncultured Microthrixaceae bacterium
TGCTCCGCTCCGCTGCGCAGCGTGGCCAGGTCCGGGGTGGTGCCGTGTCGGGCGGTGTGGGGGCTTCGCCGTCCGGTTCGTCGGTGGTGGTGCTCCGCTCCGCTGCGCAGCGTGGCCAGGTCCGGGGTGGTGCCGTGTCGGGCGGCGTGGGGGCTTCGCCATCGGGTTCGTCGGTGGTGCTGCGCCGCGGCGGCTCCCCGCTGCTCGGAGCGACTTCGCCGTCCGGTTCGTCGGTGGTGCGCCACGGCCCGCAGCGTAGGCATCGCCGGCTCAGCTCCAGAGGGTGACGTAGACGGGTGGGCGGAAGCGGGATGCGGGCACGCTGCCGTCGGAGCGGTGCATCACCTGCATCGCGTCGGGCGTGCCGAGGAAACGGCGCAGCTTCGCCGCGCCCGCCGGGCACCGGTCGGACGCGAGGGTGCTGACGTACCAGAGCCGGTCGACCGGGAAGCCCTCGACGGGCAGGTACACCAATGCGCCGCGATCGACCTCGCGGGCCACGATGTGGGCGATCGCAGGCGCGATGCCGTCCCCGTCGGCCGCGGCGGTCCACGCGGCAGCGTCGCTGGGGAACACCCGTTGGCGCTCCGGCGGCACCCGGAGCCGATCGAGCAGGCGCCCGATCTCGCTGGAGGGGTCGGCGCCGGCCGGGCCGATCAGCCAGTCGTGGTGTTGCAGATCGCGTAGCGCGGTGGTGCAGCGGCGGGTCAGCGGGTGGCGGGGACTGGCCACCAGCACCAACCGGTAGCGCATCATGGGCTCGCTGCGGAAGCCGCTCAGGTTGGGGCCCAGGCTGACGTCGGCCAGGCGCTCGGACAGCAGGGCGGGCATCTCCACCGCGGTGGCGGCGCCCACGCTGGCCTCGACGGTTCCGGTGCGACCCGTGAACGCGGTGATCACCGGCGGGGCGACGAATTCGGCGATGGTCGATGTGGCCACCACCCGCACCAGCTCGGGGGCACCCTGGGCGTCGCGGATGGTGGCCTCGGCGTCGGCGGCCAGGTTCACCATCTGTGACGCGATGCCGACCAGTCGCTTGCCGCCGTCGCTCAGCTCCATGCCCGTGGGGGTGCGCTCGACCAGCGGGTCGTTCAGGTGGTTGCGCAGCGAGGCGAGCGCACCCGACACCGCGGGCTCGCTGACGCCGAGCACCTCGGCCGCGGACTTCACTGATCCCAGGCGCGCCACGAGCACGAACGCCTCGAGTTGGGTCAACGTCACCAACGGGAAACGTAACCCTTCGGGGCCGAGGTGATGCTGGTGCTCCTAAGCGAATGCTTAGGTCCGGATCGACGGGGTGCGGTGCGGGGACGATGCTCGGCGGTGCGGCCGGGGCCGCGCCTCGCAAACCACGAGCCCAGGGGGGACCGTGCAGACACCAGCACCGTTCGACTACGAGCGGGCGACGAGCGTCGATCACGCGCTCGCGCTGCTCGACCGCCACGGCCCGGACGCCCGGCTCATCGCCGGCGGCCACAGCCTGCTGCCGATGATGAAGCTGCGGCTGGCCCGGCCCGAGTTCCTCGTCGACATCAACGATCTCGTGGGCGAGCTCTCCTACGTGAAGGTCGACGGCGACGCGATCGCGATCGGGGCCATGACCCGTCACGCCGAGTTGCTGTCGTCACCGCTCCTGGCCGAGCACTACCCGATCTTCGCCGACGCCGAGCGGGTGATCGCCGACCCGATCGTCCGCAACCGGGGCACCATCGGCGGGTCGCTGTGCCAGGCCGATCCGTCCGAGGACCTGTCAGCGGTGGCGTCGGCCCTCGGCGCTTCCGTGGTGATCCGCTCGGCGTCGGGGCGTCGCGGGGTGCCGGCCCGCGAGTTCCACACCGGGCCGTACGAGACCGTCGTCGAGGACGGCGAGATCGTGGCCGAGGTCCGTGTGCCGATCCGCCCGGGGGCCGGCAGCGCCTACGAGAAGGTCGAGCGTCGGGTGGGGGACTGGGCGGTTGCCGCCGCCGCCGCCTTCGTCACCCTCGACGGCGACGCCGTCGCCGACTGCGGCATCGGGCTCACCGCGGTCGGTGCCCCGCACTTCTGCGCGGCCGCCGCCGAGGCCGGGCTTCGTGGCCAGGCCGTCACGGAGGCGAACCTGGCTGCGGCCGCGGCTGCGGCCGCCGCGGTCACCGAGCCGGCCACCGACCAGCGAGGTCCCGCCGACTACAAGCGCCACCTGGCCGGCGAGCTCACGCTGCGGGCGCTGCGTCGCTCGGTCGCCCGAGCCCGAGGGGAGCAGGCATGAGCGAAGCGGGGGCCCGAGCGGCCCGTGAGCGCAGCGAACAGGAGCGGGAGGCATGAGCGCAGCCGCGGCCCGGGGTCAGGCGGCCCGCCGCCTCCGTGGCCGAACGGACGACGGGCGAAGCGAACAGGAGCGGGAGGCATGACCATGGACGTCTCTGTCAGCGTCAACGGCCAGGACGTGGCCCGCGAGGTCGAGGCTCGGCTGTTGCTCGTGCACTTCCTGCGCGACACCGTCGGGCTCACCGGCACCCACTGGGGGTGCGACACGTCGAACTGCGGCACGTGCGTGGTGTGGATGGATGGTGAGCCGGTGAAGAGCTGCACCGTGCTCGCGGCCATGGCCGACGGCCGTGAGGTCCGCACGGTCGAGGGCCTGGAGACCGACGCCGGTCTCGACCCGGTGCAGGAGGGCTTCCTACGCAACCACGGCCTGCAGTGCGGGTTCTGCACGCCGGGGATGATGATGACCGCCCGCCACCTGCTCGACCACGACCCGGACCCCAGCGAAGCCACCATCCGTGAGGCCATCAGCGGCCAGATCTGTCGGTGCACCGGCTACGAGAACATCGTGCGCTCGATCCGCTGGGCGGCCGAGCACCCGAACGGGGCCGACGCCGCCGAGGGCGGGGCCGGCGAGGCGGCCGGCACCGAGAGCGACGAGCACACCGAGTCCCAGGCGGTGCGAGCATGACCACGACCGAGATCCCCACGAACGGCGACGTGCCCCTCAGCGACGCCGGCAACCCCATCGGCTTCGGCCGCATGCTGCGCAAGGAGGACGCCCGGTTCCTGCGGGGCAAGGGTCACTACCTCGACGACATCGTGCTGCCGGGGATGTTGCACAGCGCCATCCTGCGCAGCCCGATGGCCCACGCCCGGATCGTGTCGATCGACACGTCGGCGGCCGAGGCCCATCCCAAGGTGAAGGCGGTGATCACCGGCGCCACCCTCGAGACGCTCAGCCTGGCGTGGATGCCGACGCTGTCCCACGACGTCCAGGCGGTGCTGGCCACCGACAAGGTGCGCTTCCAGGGCCAGGAGGTGGCGTTCGTGGTGGCCGAGGACCGGTACTCGGCGCGGGACGCGTTGGAGCTCATCGACGTGGAGTACGAGCCGCTCGACCCGGTGATGGATGCCAAGCGGGCCCTCGACCCCGATGCCGCCATCATCCGTGACGACATCGAGGGCAAGGCCGACAACCACATCTTCGACTGGGAGGCCGGCAGCAAAGAGGCCTGCGACGCCGTCTTCGCCAAGGCCGACGTGGTGGTCGCCCAGGACATGCTGTACCCGAGGGTGCACCCGGCGCCGATGGAGACGTGCGGGTCGATCGCCCACATGGACCCGGTGATGGGCAAGCTCACGTGCTGGACCACCACCCAGGCGCCGCACGCCCACCGCACCGTCTACGCGTTGGTGGCCGGCCTACCCGAGAACAAGATCCAGATCATCGCCCCCGACATCGGCGGCGGCTTCGGCAACAAGGTGGGCATCTACCCCGGCTACGTGCTGGCGGTGGTGGGCTCGATCGTCACGGGCCTGCCGGTGAAGTGGCAGGAGGACCGCTCCGAGAACCTGATGGCCACCTCGTTCGCCCGGGACTACCACATGCACGGCGAGATCGCCGCCACGAGAGACGGCACCATCCTGGGCCTGCGGGTCGAGGTGCTGGCGGACCACGGCGCCTTCAACGGCACGGCGCAGCCCACCAAGTTCCCCGCCGGCTTCTTCCACATCTTCACCGGCAGCTACGACCTCGAGGCCGCGCACTGCACGGTGAAGGGGGTCTACACGAACAAGGCGCCGGGTGGCGTGGCCTACGCCTGCTCGTTCCGGGTGACCGAGGCGGTCTACCTCGTCGAGCGCATGGTCGACCTGCTGGCCGACGAGATGGGCCTCGATCCGGCCGAGTTGCGCATGAAGAACCTGATCCGCCCCGAGCAGTTCCCGTACACCTCGAAGACGGGGTGGGAGTACGACTCGGGCGACTACGCCCACACGTTGCAGGTGGCGCTGGACCAGGCCGGATACCCCGAACTGGTGCGCCAACGGGACGAGCAGCGGGCCAGGTGGGCCGCGGCCGGCGGCACCGCCGAGAACCCCAGCGCCGGGGGCGAGCACCTGATGGGCATCGGCCTGTCGTTCTTCACCGAGGGCGTGGGTGCCGGGCCGCGCAAGCACATGGACATCCTGGGCCTGGGCATGGCCGACGGCGCCGAACTGCGCATCCACCCCACCGGGAAGGGGGTGCTGCGCCTCAGCGTGCAGAGCCAGGGCCAGGGCCACGAGACCACGTTCGCCCAGATCGTCGCCCACGAGCTGGGCATCCCGCCCGAGGACATCACCGTGGTCGAGGGCGACACCGACCAGACGCCGTTCGGGCTGGGCACCTACGGCTCCCGGTCGACGCCGGTGTCGGGCGCGGCCGCCGCGGTCGTCACCCGGCGGGTGCGCGACAAGGCCCGCATCGTGGCCGCGGCGGCGATGGAGTGCGCGCCCGAGGACCTGGAGTGGGAGCACGGCCGCTGGTTCGTGAAGGGTGACCCGGAGCAGGGCAGGACGATCCAGGAGATCGCCATGTTGGCCCACGGCAGCCTCGAGCTGCCCGAAGGGGTGGAGGGTCACCTCGACGCCTCGGTGGTGTACGACCCGCCCAACCTCACCTACCCCTACGGCGCCTACATCTGCGTGGTCGACGTCGACCCGGGCACCGGGCAGGTGAAGGTCGAGCGCTTCATCGCCGTCGACGACTGCGGGCCGCGCATCAACCCCATGATCGTGGAGGGCCAGGTGCACGGCGGACTGGCCGACGGGGTGGGCATGGCCCTGATGCAGGTGATCGCCTTCGACGACGACGGCAACTGCCTGGGCGGCTCGTTCATGGACTACCTGCTGCCGACCTCGATGGAGTGCCCCAGCTGGGAACTGGGCGAGACGGTCACGCCGTCGCCCCACCACCCCCTCGGCTGCAAGGGCGTGGGCGAGTCGGCCACCGTCGGCTCGCCGCCGGCGGTGGTGAACGCGGTCATGGACGCGCTCGAGCCCTTCGGGGTGCGCCACGCCGACATGCCCTTGACGCCGGCGCAGGTGTGGCTGGCCATCCAGGGCCGTCCCCTCCGCACCGATCTCGGCGCCAGCTGACGGCGGCCGTGACCCCGAACCCGAACCGGCGGGTTCTGGCACCGGATTTCGGGGTCAGGCCACCGAAATCCGGTGCCAGAACGGAGGGTTGGTGACCGCGAGGGCGGAGATCGGGGCCCGGGCCGACGAGCTGCGGCGCGAGCGGGTGCCGTTCGTGTCGGCGCGGGTGGTGCTGGCCGAGAAGCCGACCTCGGCCAAGCCCGGCGACGAGGCGCTGGTGCTGGCCGACGGCACGATGGAGGGGTTCGTCGGCGGCACCTGTGCCGAGTCGACGGTGCGGGCCCAGGGCATGGCCCTGCTCGACTCGGGCGAGTCGCTGCTGCTGCGCATCTCGCCGGTGGCGGAGGCGCCGCAGCCGGGGAAGCTGACCGTGCACAACCCGTGCCTGTCGGGGGGCACGCTCGAGGTGTTCCTCGAGCCGGTGATGCCGGCGCCGCTGGTGGCGGTGGTGGGCGACACGCCCATCGCCCGCGCCCTGATCGGCTTCGGCGGGCCACTCGGCTACGAGGTGGTGGCCTGGTCCGACCCGCCCGCGCCCGACACGGCCGCGGTGGTCGTGGCCACCCACGGGCGCGACGAGGAGCAGGCCCTCGACGCCGCGCTGGCCGCGGGGGTGCCCTACGTGGGGCTGGTGGCCAGCCGGAAGCGGGGTGAGGCGGTGATCGCCACGCTGGCGGCGGCGCCCGACGAGCGGGCCCGGGTGCGCAGCCCCGCGGGACTCGACATCGGCGCCCGCACCGCGGAGGAGGTGGCGCTGTCGATCCTGGCCGAGATCGTCGAGGCCCGGCCCCGTCCGTCGGGCCGGACCGTGGCGGGCAGCGACGTCGCGGAGGTGGCGGCCCGGAGCGATGCCGAGACGGCCACCGCACTGGATCCGGTGTGCGGGATGACGGTCGCCACCGTCGAGTCGTCGCTGCACCTCGATCAGGAGGGGACACGCTGGTGGTTCTGCGGCAGCGGGTGCCTGCGGGCGTTCGCCGACGACCCTGCCGCGTACGGGTCATCCTGACCTCGTGCATAGTGAAGGTGTGGAGAACCTCGCCGACACGATCCCCGATGTCGACGCCCTGACCGCGGCGCTCGAGGGCGCCGACTACCTCGCCGACCTGGGGTTGGCCACGGCGCTGTTCTGCGCGGTGCGCCTGCCGCAGGCCCTGCTGCTCGAGGGTGAGCCCGGCGTGGGCAAGACCGAGGCGGCCAAGGCGCTGGCCACGGCGCTCGACACGCCCCTGATCCGGCTGCAGTGCTACGAGGGCATCGACGCCGCCGAGGCGCTCTACGAGTGGAACTACCCGAGGCAGCTCCTCGGCATCCGCCTGGCCGAGGCCACGGGCGCCGACGTGGAGGAGTCGGCCCTGTTCGGCCGCGAGTACCTGATCGAGCGGCCGCTGCTGCAGGCCATCGAGCACCCGGGGCCCCGGCCGGCGGTGCTGCTGGTGGACGAGGTCGACCGGGCCGACGACGAGTTCGAGGCCTTCCTGTTCGAGTTGCTGGCCGAGGCGTCGGTGACCATCCCCGAGCTCGGCACACTGCGGGCCGCGCATCCCCCGGTGGTCATCCTCACGTCCAACCGCACCCGCGACCTGCACGACGCCCTGAAGCGCCGCTGCCTCTACCACTGGATCGACTACCCGCCGCTGGAGCGCTCGGTGGCCATCATCCGCCGGCGGGTGCCGGAGGCGAGCCAGACCCTCGCGGAGCAGGTCGCGTCGGCGGTGGTGCGCCTCCGTGGCCTGGAGGTGCAGAAGCCGCCGGGCATCGCCGAGGCCATCAATTGGGTGGCGGTGGTCGAGATGCTGGGCCTCGACCGGCTCGACGCCGACGCCGTCGGCCAGACCCTGGGCACGGTGTTGAAGTACCGGGAGGACCTCGACCTGGTGCACGCCCAGGGCCTGGAGTGGGTCGCTGGGTCGTGATGCCGGGGCGCGAGTAGATTGCCGGCAAGGCACGCAGCGGCCGAGCACAGGGCCGCCTGGTCCCTGAGGTGGCGGAGGCGGCACGGGTCGTGGGGGTGGAATCGGTGATCGCAGCGAACGCCGAGGATCTCGAGCAGGAGCTGGCCTGGTTCCGCCGGGTGCTGGACACCCGCTTCCAGCTGTACTTCGGCCAACCGTGCGATCACGAGAGCGTGTTCGACGTCGGCCCTCCGGACCTGAGCGGGTCCGAGTCCGGCTATGCCCACCTGGTCCGCCACTACGAACTGTCCTTCGCCGAGCGGCTGGCCCTGGTCCTGAGCCTCGTCCCGCACCTTCGACCGCACCTGCTGGATGTCTTCTTCACCAGGAACGCCACGTTCGACCGACGCTTCACCGAGTTCGGGGGGATCCACGACGCTCAGGGCCGGTTCGTGCCGACCGGCGAGACCCTGGCCTTCCTGCTGGCCGGCGACGACCTGCACGACCGTCTCGCGGTGCAGTCGTTGTTCG
Source organism: uncultured Microthrixaceae bacterium (assembly GCA_964635055.1). Taxonomy (GTDB): domain Bacteria; phylum Actinomycetota; class Acidimicrobiia; order Acidimicrobiales; family DATDAH01; genus JAEUJM01. The sequence continues at coordinate 21,585 of CAZWMT010000032.1, forward strand.
ACCGGGACCACGTGTTCGTCCGTCACGGCCTGCTCCGTCTGTCGTCGGCCGACGAGCGTTGGTCGCGGCTGGGCGGGCGCCTCGAACCTTCCGAGGATCTGGTCAGCTTCGTCACGACGGGTGACCAGCACCGTCCCGACTTCGGCGCCGACTTCCCGGCGCGTCACATCACCACGGATCTGGCGTGGAGCGACCTGGTGCTGCATCCCGGTACCCAACGCCAGGTACAAGAGATCGAGACGTGGCTGGTCCACGGCGACACCCTGATGACCGACTGGGGCATGGCGCCGCGGCTGCGCCCGGGGTATCGCAGCTTGTTCCACGGCCCGCCGGGGACCGGTAAGACCATCACCGCCTGCCTCCTCGGCCGGGCGACGGGGCTGGACGTGTACCGGGTGGACCTGTCGCTCGTGGTCTCGAAGTGGATCGGCGAGACCGAGAAGAACCTGGCCGGCCTCTTCGACCGGGCCGAGCACAAGGGCTGGATCCTGTTCTTCGACGAGGCCGACGCCCTGTTCGGCAAGCGCAGCGAGACCAAGCAGGCCCACGACCGCTACGCCAACCAGGGCATCTCGTTCCTGCTCCAGCGGATCGAGACGTTCGCCGGCGTGGCCATCCTGGCCTCGAACCAGCACCACAACCTGGACGAGGCCTTCGCCCGGCGGTTCGAGTCGATCATCTACTTCCCCCTGCCGACCGCACAGGAGCGGCTGACCATCTGGGAGCAAGGGTTCTCGCCCAAGGCCACCCTGGAGGTCGACCTGGATCTGGGGGCCATCGCCGACGAGTACGCCCTGTCAGGCGCCTCGATCATGAACGTCATCCGTTACGCCTCGTTGGCGGCAATCGAGGCCGGCGACACCACCATCCGCCTCGACGACGTCCTACGCGGCATCCGGGCCGAGCAGTCCAAGGTGGGGCTGTCGGCGTGACGCCCACCTATGGCCACCCGGTGCCACCCGGTGGCCTGCTCTACCCGCTGAACCCTCAGGGGGGCCAACCAGCACCTGCCGTGACTCTGCACGCTCCTCCTGCGCCGGTACCCGGCCCTGTGCCTCCTGTGCGCGCCGGTCTCTTGCCTCCGCTCGGACCACCCATTCCGGGAGCGGTCGCTCCGAACGCTGTGGCCCCAGGCGCCTTGCCGGCCCCTGTCCCCATCCTGCTGCCCGCCCTCGCCCCGGCGGTCCCGGTGCCGATCGGTCAACCCCAACCCGTACCTCCGGCGCACGGCGCACCCGTGCCCCATCCGGCGCCGCCAGCGGGGGCCTTGCAAGCCTCGTCATCGTCACTCGCCCCGGGGCTGACGGCTGGTCGGACCGGGCGAGTTGCTGCTGCTGTCGCCGCTGGTCAGGCGCCACTGCCACTACCACTGCCGCCGCCACTGCAGTCCATGGCTTCGGCCGCCGAGGCGGTCACTTCGCGCAGGCCCTTGGCGAGCTTGAACCTCTCAGGTAAGGCAGCAACGCCCTCTGGGGCGGGCGGCGCTCTCGCGGCTTTCGGTGTGCAGCACTTCCACGAATTCAAGCACGGGATCTCGGACATCAAGGGCGCCGGCGGCGAGGTCAACGCTTTGCAGGCCTCGAGCATCCAGAGGTTTCACGAGGCGCGCAACGTGTTGCTTCCCCACGCCATGGGCGAGGCCGGGCCACGGTTCAAGGCCGAGATGAGCAGGGACTTCAAGGATCGCAAGTCGCCGGCAGGTCAGCGGGCCGAAGCAGTGCTGGAACAGCAGGTGGGCCCACTGCTGATGCCTGCACTGGCCCGCGCTCGACACCGACTGACATCGTTGAACGACGTCAAGGAACGGTCGGAGGAGTCGGTCAACAAGCATCTCACCGTTCAAGATCTCCTGTCCCAGCAGACCACAGGGCGCATCCCCACGGCAGCCAGCGGCAGCGCGAACCCGGACTCCGACATCGATGTGAATTCCCGAAGTCTGGCGTCGTCGTTCTTCCTGCCACATGTCACCGAACAGCTGTCGAGCTCCCTGGCCAGCGGGGGCGCCATGCCGCAGGGACAGACCGCGGGAACGGGCGTCGATCTCAATTTCTACGCCATGGACTACCTGGTGGGATCAGCGGCCGAGCACAAGGGCAAGCCCTTCCGGACCGAAAAGGGAAAGGCGGGTGACGCGCATTCGTTGGCGCTGACCATGAACCAGGAGGTAGGGATCGGTGCCGGCGCAGACTTCAAGGCCTTCGAGCGTGACCAGCGCAAGGCGGCCCTGGTCCACCTCGTGAGGCACATCGACCCGTCTGCCGACAACCTCGAGATGGATCATGCCGGTCGCAAGGACCGTCCCCAGCACTTGGACAGCCTGGCCGCCGCATTGATGAGCGCGGAGGACAAGACCCTGCTCGAGGAGGCCTGGCAAGAGCACCTCTGCAAGCAGCAGCAGGTCAAGGCGGCGGGGGACACCCTCAGGCCGACGCTGGCGGCCAACTTCGCCAGCACCTATGGACCCGGGTACACGATGACCACCAAGGGCAAGGGCCACCTCGACCGCGCCCTCGTCGCTGCGGCCCACGAGAAGCTGTATGTCGAGGCGCATGCCGGCGAGGGAGGCATCGGCGACCAACGGGCCGAGCTTCGCCGACGGGACGGTGACCTGAATCGGGAACGGGGGAAGCGCCGGCGTAGGCGCGATCACCGCCTCATCGCCCGCGCAGAGAAGCGGGTCGGCCAACAGGCGCTTGCCTTGAAGGCGAAGATCGCCGACGGCCTCTACTTCGCCAACGAGGCCTACGCCTCACAGGGTGCCGTGCACCACGCCGTCGGCGTCATGCAGGGCCTCGGCGCTGAGCAGCGGTTGGCGGAGGACGTTTCCGGAGAGAAGCGTTCCCCAACCGTAGACATCCCCAGGGTGATGATGCTGCATGCCGTCATCGAGAACGCCGGCGACGCCTTCCGCGTCCTCAAGGACGGCGACGCCGACGGCCATCCGGGCGATGCCTCCGCCCAGGGGCCACACGGTCTGACTCAACTCAAGGATGCGCACAAATACGTCCACCGGATGTTCGACGCCACCGGTCGCGCCGGCGTCAAGGCGACGAACAACGAGCAGTCGTCGGCGGTGAGAACCATCGCCGCGGCCCACGCCCGAGTGAAGGACACCGAGTCGCTGCTCCAAAAACGAGGCGGATCGGAGGCGGAGGGGAAACAACGTGAGGGCTTGAACATCGACGACGACAAGAATCGGGTGAACGAGGTGGTGGCGTCGCGGGGCAACAGCGTGCCGCAGCTCGACATCCGCACGTTCCTCGTCGAGCACGTGGCCCGAGCGATGAATACCTTCCAGGGGGACGACAGCGCGTCACTCACGGTGTCGGACCGACAGCACGGGGACGCCTCCGCCGAACGCCTCAAGTTCGGCATTGCGCAGCGAGACCTCCTGAAGGCCCGGCAGGTGCTGGAGCGGCCTGGCGGTAGATCGTCACCACTCCACACGTAGCGGCCGTGGTGTCCAGGGCAGGGCGACCCACGCCACCGTCCACGGGAACCGGTCGAGCACCACGTCGTGGGTCTGGCGCTCGACCCGCAGGAGCCAGGCGCCGTCGCGCATGGTGAGGGCCCCGTCCCGGACGAGGAAGGTCCCCCGCAGGGCCGGGATGGACATGTCGCGCAGGATCGGCGCCTGGGCGACCACGGCGCGCAGCAGGTCGTTGCCCTCCTCGGCCTCGTCGTCGGTCACGGGGTCACCGAAGTCGAAGACCTCGTCCGGCTCGATGCCGCACAGCACCTTGTTCAGGGCGAGTCGGTGCTCAGGCGGCGACCGGTCCCCGGTGGCCGCGTACTGCAGCAGGCCCGCCGCTCGGTGGGCCGAGGCCTCGTCGCGGAAGCGGCGCCCGTCGAGCAGGCCGAGGCGCCCGAAGAAGCGCTCGAGGAACGGCCACAGGATGACGAGGCCGGCGTTCTCGACGTAGATCGTGTCGGCGTCGCTGAAGCCGAGATCGGGCGCCGCCGCGACCCAGTCGTCGTCGGGCGGCAGGGAGGTGGGGACCGGGGTGGCCTCACCCTCGTCCGCGCCGGCAGGTGCGTCGACACCGTCGGTGTCCGGATCCTCGCCGCCGAGCGCGGTGGTAGGCCTCGTCGCCGGTGCCGCTCGTTCGTCGACCCCGTCGGACGCGTCGCCGCCGACTCCGGTGGTCGGGTCCGAGTCGGCAGCAGCGCGTGCGACGTCGGGAAGCTCCTGGTGCAAGCGATCCACCAGGTCGCCGGCCGTCGCGCCTGACCTGCCCCGCGCTGCGAGTGGCCGGTGCAGCGCATCGATCAGCCCCGAGTACGAGGCACCCGCCGTCACCGAGAAGTGGGCGAGCACGTCGCGCCAGGCCACCAACTGGTCGTCGGGGGACGAACCGGGCGGTGAGGCGCCCCGGCGAAGGCTGGCCCGGAGCACGGCCGTCCAGGCCGCCGCTCTGAGATGACGGTCGCCGGTGGCGCTCCCCGCCCGGCGGGCGGCCACCACGAGGTCCTCGGTCCGGAGACCGGGCTGGAGGCGAAGCGACGGCGATCCGAGCGCCAGCAGGCGCCCGAGCAGGTGGTCGTCGAACGTCAGCGCGATCCGCCGCAGCGCCTGTGGCTCGCCGACCAGTTCGTGCAGCAGCGCGGCCAGCGCGCGCGACGGTCGTTCGACGAGATCGTTCAGTGCCTGCTGGGGCCGGTCGCGATCATCGGCGTCCACCCACCAGGGCAGCCGGCCGGTGCGGGCGAAGTAGGCGAGCAACTCGAGTCGGGCGTCGGTCGCGGGGTCGCCACCTCTCTCGCGTGCGCCGCGTTCGCTCCGGCCGATCGCCGTTGCGAGTGCCTCGGGGAGCACGTGGGCGACTCGGGCGAGGAAGTCGGGCCCGAGGCGCGCCGCATCCAGGATGCCGAGGTCGATCTCGACCCGGTCGATGCGGTGCACCCGATCAGGATCTCCCGCCTTCGAGCAGCACCGCTCGATGACGGGGGCCAGCTCCCGTGTGGACATGCGGCTCACGTCGGCCTGCACCCGGGCCGCGGCCGCCTCGCCGCCGGCCTCGATCTCGACGACGAGCCGGAGGATCCGGTGGGGCGGCGTCGCCAGCTCAGTCGCCTGCCCGCTCGGGCGGGTCGTCGTCGTCGACCCGGATCTCCGGCAGGTCGACGATCTGCGCCCGGTGGGCCATGTCCACCGACGCGCCGGACCGTGCCCGCACGGCGCGGATGCTCAGGCCGTCCTCGACGGCCAAGCCGTCGAGATCGACCGCCGGCGGCGGAGGGCGCCGACGGCCCAGTTCGATCCTGCCCTCGGGGGCGTCGGGTCCGGGGACCGACGCGATGATGACGAAGTCCACGCCCAGGCGCAGCCCGAGTCGTGCGCTCGGTTCGGCTCTGCCCCCGATCCCCTTGTTGCGCGCCGCGTCGAGCTCGTCGACCTGGTGGACGAACGCCGGCAGGCTGCGCCGCTCCGAGTCACTCGGGGTGAGGTGGTAGAAGACACCCGGCTGACCGCCCGACACGATCACCCCGCCCCGGACCACGCCATCGGCGATGTTGGCGGCCAGCTCGACCGGGTGGGCCGGATCGGGTGTGACGAGCACCACCGCGGCGGTGTCGAGCCAGATCTTGGAGTGGGTCTTGGCGGCCTCGACCAGGATCAACAGGTCGTCGTGGAGGGGGCCGAGCGGTCGGTCCTCGCCGTCGGCCAGCTCATCGAGCGGCAGGGACAGCTCGCCGCCGGTGCCGTCATGGACAGGTCCGCGGAGGGTGAACCGCTGCGCATCCTCGGCCTCCCCGACGGCCTTCTCACCTTCGGTTTCGTCGGGGTCCCCCGCGACGGGGCGGGCCACGATCACCCGTGGCGCCGCGGCGCCGGTGTCGAGCCCGTCGCCCGAGAACTCGGCGACCTCGGCCTCGCCCACGTCGTCGTCGAAGACGAAGTCGCTGTCGGCCAGTCGATGGGCGACGAGGCGGTAGGTGCAGGACTCCTGGCTGTCGGCAAGGACGACGGTCGCAGCCCGACTGCCGAACGCCACCAGGGACGATGGTGCGACCGACAGCGCCACGGTCGGATCGGGACGCACCCGTAGGGGCAGGTCCAACGGCTCGTCGTCGCTTCCCAGGACCAACTGGGTCTGGTCTTGCTGGTCGAGCGACTCGGCGAATCGTTGGGTCACGCGCAGGCGCACCTTGGTGTCCTCGTGCACCCCCCGAGCGGTCAGGTTGATCCCCTCGCCCGTGCCGATGGTGGGGGTCGCCGTCAGCACGCGCTCGCGGTCATTCGGGAGCGGCTCCACCAGCCGGTACTCGACCCCTTCCTGGCTGTGATCGACCCGGACCCGGAATTCGGCGGCGTGGTCGATGAGGCGCGGATCGGTGTCGGCGCCGGCGGTCGGGTCGAGCAGCGGCCCCTCGATCCGGGCGCTGAGCGCAGTGGCGAGGCCCACTCGCAACGTGACGGTCTGGTCGAGGAACACCTCGCGTGCCTTGGGATCATCCGTTGCCTCGGGATCGTCTTCGCTCTGCGACGGGGACTCCTTGCGGGCCCGTACCTCGTAGGTCACGTCCTCGAGCACCTCGGTGATCTGCAGGATCGTCTCGTCGCCTTTGCCGCGGGTACCCGAACCGCCGGCGAACGCTCCGGACACTCGACGGAGCAGGTACCGCACGTCGCCCTGACCGGGAACGACTCTGATCTCGGCCGGTTGGCCGAGCGGCACCAACGGCGTCTTCGTCACGACCTCGGTGTCCTGGAGCGGTGCCGTCGCACCGAGACCGAGCAGGTCGACCAGCCGGTCGCGGGCGCCCCGCACGCCGAGTTGCTGGGACGGGGTCACGACGGCGCCACACCCGCACCGTCGAGCTCGCGGCGGCGCTCGATCCAGTCCCGGTAGGCCGTCTCCAGCGCTTGCCAGTCGCCGGGCTCGAGCCACCGCACGTGGACCGTCAGATGAGCGGGGACCTCGTCGCGCACGGTGCGCGTCGCGAAGGCCCGGAACGCCTCTGCCCCGCTGTGGGAGGCCGCTCGGGCCTCCGCTGACGCCGCGCCCGCACCGGTGCCGGCGAAGCGCCCGACCCGGCAGAAGGCGACCGTGAGCTGGAGCGAGTATGGGTCGCGTTCCCGGGCGTTGGTCAGCAGCGGCACCGACTGGGCTGCGTCGTCGCGGGTCGGTCGAAGGAGGATGTGCTCGATGATCAGCAGGGACTCCTCGAGGGGGGCGTCCCCGGGCGGGCGGCCTGGGCGCGGCTCGAGGCCCAGCTTGAGGCGGATCCGGGCCTCGAGTCCCGAGCAGTCGAGGCCGTCCTCGGCAACGAGGTCGTGGGCCGTGCCCCGCCCCGCGCTCACCTGTGGGTAGTGGCTCAGGAACGCCTGCTTGGCGATGCGCAGCGCGTCCGGTCGTTCCGTGTCGGCGGGGGCCACGAGGGCGTAGTCGCCGAGCTCTTCGCCGACCCGGGCCAACAGGTGGTCGAGGAACCGCTGCCGGCGCTCGTCGGTGGCCACCTCGGGTTGCCCCTCGTCCGGGTCCGCTTCCGGCACGGGGCGGATGAGACCGTCCAGCTCGGGCTCGTCGACCACCTGCGAGAAGTACGTGCGAGGGTCGTCCTCGGTCGGCGAGAACAGGCGTCCGACGTTCGCCAGTTGGGCGAACTGGTCGGCCAGCAGTTGGTCGAAGAACAGCAGGTAGGCCTGGAGCTGGCGGGCCTGTGCCCGTCGCTCGGGCAGGGCGGATCCGGGCAGCCCCCGCTCGCCCAGGCCGAACACCGGAGGGAGGTGCCGCTGCACCGACGAGTAGTGACCGACGTAGCGGTCCCTGCCCCGGGGCGGGACCAGCGCTGGCTCATCGGCCTGCGAGCCCTCGACGGCGGCGTCCTGATGGCGACGGAGGACCGCGTCGACGTCGACGGAAGCGGCGATGCCCGCCCGCTGGAGGATCACGTGCGACCCTTCGGGGTCGAGGCGCGGTGATGTGTTCGTCCCGAGCGGCAGGAGCCAGGTCTGTGGCGACCCCGGGGGGGTCGACATGGCGATCCGTCCCACGGCGCGGACGCCGGGCACGTCCATCACGACCCGGATCAGGTCCGAGGCACGCACCGAGGTCCGGCGCTCGACTGCCTCGAGGGCGCCGGTCTCGAGGAAACCATTCGACAGGAGGGGGCCGTCGTAGATCTCGTCCAGCCGGTAGCCGCGGGCGACCATCTCGCCGAGGGTCAGGAAGGGCACCGCCGGCGACAGGTACGCGGCGATCGCGTCGAAGACCCCCACCAGCACCGATTCGGGGTCGGCCACCCGCTCGATCTCGATGGCGGCGTCGATGCGAACGTTCTGCGCATCGAGTGCCGTGACGGCGGTGAAGTCCTGGCACATGGGCCGGTTGGCGCGCAGGCGCCGGGCCGCCTGGTGCCGGACGCTGACGCTGTCGGCCCACGGTTCGAGCTCGAGGAGGACGCGAGAGAGGCCTTGGATGGTCACGGGCTGGGACACCGGCGGGGTGGCGACCTGATCGATCTGGTTCGACTCGGGGTCGAAGTGGAGCGGCAACTCGGTGGCATCGGGTTCGACCCACGCGTTCCGCACACCGTCGACGTCCATGAGCAACTTGCGCAGGTCGGTGATCGTGACCGGTCGACAGCTCAGGATCTGCGACGGTGGGAAGAGGCTCTCGAAGGAGTCGCGGCCGGCGGACGCCAGCAGGTCGGGAACGGTGAAACCCGCCCGGTAGCCCAGGTCGGTGAGCGCGTAGCAGAGCGCCTCGAGGATGGTGATGCCGGGATCGTGGGCGTTGAAGTCCGTCCAGAGCCCCCCGCTCAGCCGTTCGAGGTCGCGGAGCCCCTGCTCGCGCAGCGACGCATAGTCCAGTCCCATGGCGTTTCGTTGCCTACGAGACCGGCGCCGACCCGAGGCACTCGACCTGGCGCTCGAGGCGGTCGACACGAGCAGTCTGCTCGTTGAGCGCCTCGATGATGGGGGCGATGAGCCCGTTGTAGTTGAGCGCCTTCATGCCGTTGGGCCCAATGGACACGAGCTCGGGGAACACCTCTTCCACCTCTTGGGCGATGAGACCCAACTGCGGGTTGGCATCGGTAGGGTCTTCGCGCCACCGATACTTCACTCCGCTAAGGCGGGACACTGATTGCAGCGCATCGTCGATGGGCGTGACGTCCACCTTGGTTCGCCCGTCCGACTGGTGATATTGACCTTGCTCTACCCACATCTTCCCGGCAGCAAATCCGCCGTAGTAGTTGAGGCCCGGAGTGGTGCTGGGAGAAAATAGTCTTAGCCATTCAGCGTCGTCATAGGTGTCACGATCGCCGGACAGCAGCCACTTGGTCCCGAGCTGCAACTTGAGGGTCTTCGTCGTGCCGTTGACATCGAGCTTGACCGTGGGATCGATTGTCCCGATGCCGACATTACCGCTCGGCAAAAGGGCTATGTGATCGTCGCCGCCATCCCTGACGGCGGCTCCCACACCGATGGCCAGCAGGGCCCCGTTCGTCGCAACGTCCCACCGGTGGTCGTGGTATTGAATGAACCCGTACTCGTTGCCGCGCGCATCCTTGCTGCGGAACACGATGCTGGTCGCGCCGTTCACGTCGTCGTGGTCCAACAGCAACGACCCACCGTTGGGGCCGTGCCGGGTGCCGATGGCCTCGCTGATGGTCAGGCCACCGTTGGCCGACACCCGGGCGGTGGCGGTCACGCCGCCGGCGATATCGAGTTGCGTGGCCTTCACGCCGCCGGCCACGTCGAGTGTCGCCGCGGGGGTGGTCGTCCCGATGCCGACGCGTCCGGTGGCCCGGTCGATGAACAGTCGGGTCGTGCCGGCCGTGTCGCTGATGGCGAGGCCGTTGCGATCGGTCGCCGGTGTGAGCGACAGGGTCCAGGCCGGGTCGATCGTGAAGTCGGTGTAGAGGCCGAGCACCTTGTGGGTCGGGCCGACGCCTTTGATGCCCAACGGCCGATCCCCGTCGGGTCTGACGATGCCGTCCTGCACCTGGTTCAGGCCGGCGTTGATGAGGTCGGCGAAGTCCTCCTGGGTCGGGATGGCGTTCTGGACGAAGAGCTGCTTGAGCTGGTCACGGGACTTCAAGTTCTCGAGATCCATCGGGTGTCTCCTTGCTGCGCAGGCGGGCGTGGCGGTCAGGCGGTCGTGGCGACCACGGGGATGGCGAAGTCGAGGCCGATCTTCATGAAGCCGATGCCGGTCAAGAGCTTCTGGTCGTAGTGGGTGTCCGACACGGTGTCGATCACGTGGTCGGGGTCGGCCACCAGCACGTCGTCGGGCCGATCGATGGCGACGTGGTAGCCCTCGGCGACCGTCGGGACGAGGGTGAACGTCTTGCCGTCGCGGTTCGTGAACAGCCGCAGATCGGCGATGTAGTCGACGTAGGGCAGACGGTCGAGGAAGTCCAGGATGCTGTTCGCGTAGATCTTCCCGCCCACGACGATCTCGGAGCTCTCGTCATAGGCCCACGGCGAGAGGAAGCGGTTCAGGTCGTCGATGAGCCGGGCCTTGAAGTACTCGTCGTTGCCCTGGGTCGAGAAGCGCGCCGCCAGGCGCACCCGCACCGGCACGTAGTGGGGGTTGACGACCCGCACCGCGGCGGTCGGCGGCGTGCGTGCGTCGAGGAAGGCCTCGATGTCAGTGAGGAGATCGGTGGGGGTCTTGGGCTGGAACGGATCGAAGGGCAACCGGTCCCGGGCGTCGGGGATGACCACGACGGTCACCACCCCGGTGTTTGCGCTCGGGGTTCCCGATCCCGCGGGGATGCATTTGACCTTGTAGATGTCGGGAAACTGCTCGAGGACGAGACGCTCGTAGTCCCACACCGTGAGGGCGCGGTCCTTGTGCCGCAGTCGCTCGCTGACCCGGGCGTCGAACGCCCCGCTCGGCTCGGCGGCGTGTCCTCCGATCGACGTGTAGGGCTGGCGCACGGCGCCGATCAGCGGGTTCGGCACCACGGGCCCCTCCACGCTGTCCGCCGGCAGGGGACTGGCGAAGTGGCGGGGGTCGTGATCGCCGTCCACGAGGGTGGCCGACACCGCTTGGGTGTGGATGGCGATCGTGTCACAGAGGCTGGCGGTGTCGCGTGCCACCGAGGCGCGCAGCCAGTACAGGTCCGGGGCGAGGAGGCGGTTCGGGCCCGCCTCGTCGAGCGCGAACTCGATGATGCCCGTGTTGCGCAGGCCCCGCGTCGTGTCGAGCGGCATGGCCGCGCCGGTCAGCGGTAGCCACCGGTCGTGGCGCAGGTAGCTCCACCGCACCGCTGCGGGTTCCAGGTCGGAGTCGGCACTGCCATCAGCCATCTGGAACAGCAGCGAGAGGGTCTGCCCCGGCTGCACGCCGCGCAGTCCCACGTACAGCTCGCCCTCGTCCTCGTACGACGGCACGAACGGGAGGCCCTCGATCGTGCGGGCGGTCTCGATGTCGCCGACTCCGAACGGGTGGACGTGGAGGATCTGATCCGCGGGGTCGTTCTCCTCCGCGGCGGCGAGGTCGACCGTCATCCCGGCCGTGTAGTCGACGAGGAGTCGCTTGATCTTCGGGGTGTAGGGCGGGTTCAACTGGTAGTCGGCGGCCGTGATGGTGTCTCCGGGCTTGCGATTGGCGATGGCCGCCGCCAGGTCCACGGCCTTCCGCGCCGCCAGCGCGGGGTAGTTGCGGTGCTGGAAGTCCTCACCGGTCAGCTCCCAGGTGAGGTACCGATCCCACTGACGGAGGTCACCGGCGATCGCCGTAGCGGATCGGCGCCGGACGGCCAGCCCTTCGGCCTTCAGGGGTGCCGACCCGAACAGGCCCACGCTCGTCCCCAGCGTCGAGGTGATCCCTTGCTCCACGAGCCCGAGTGTCACCGTCCCTGCCGGTGTCAGTCCGTAACCCGCGTAGTGCGTCGCGAGGACGGGCGGTGTGCCCATCCACTCGATCCCGTAGGTCAGTGTTCGCAGACGCTGGACAGCGAGTTCGGGGTGGCCGATGCGCAGACGCGAGCCGGTGGCGGGACTCGTTCCGAAGGGCTCGAAGGGCGTGGCGGGATCGAGCACCGACTCGTCGTTCTCCAGGTGGCTCGGCTGCAGGCCCACCACCGAGACCTCGAGGTGCACACGCTCGAGGCGCAGCGACCGGAAGAGGGCGTAGGGCGTCGGGTGCCCGCTCGCCCGCGTCAGTGGAGCCTGGCGCAGCATCAGTCGCAGGACCGGCGCCGCGGTGTCGAACCCGGCGGAGGCCGCCGTCGCCGGCGTGAAGGCGGCGACGAGATCCGAGAAGGTCAGCGTGAAGGTGAGGGTGTGGTCATCTCGGCCAGTGCTCCCGATGGTCCCCGTGGCCGCGGCGGCGGGTGCGGGGGCCGCGATCTCGACGTCCAGGTCGTCCGGTTCGACCCAGCCGTCATCGGTGCTGATCTGTGCACAGATGGGCCCACCGGCGAACCCTGCACGGAGCTGCGCCGCGTCGAACCCTTCGCCATCGAACGAGAGCGTCATCGCTATCGTTCGTGCGCCCTCGCTGAGCGCGAGGAGCGGGGAGCTGCACGCCCAGCCGATCGCCGGCTCCAGAGCGGCGCCACCGGTATCGGGGGCCACGGAGCGTCCGAAGGTGTGCCATCGTGTCGGCCCGGTCCCTGCGTCCAACCGGTTGGCGCTGACCACGCGGGCATCGGGTGCCGCCTCGAGCGAGAGCCACTCCTCTGCACACGGGATCGGTTCGCCTCGTCCCTCCCGGTTCCGCTGCGCGATCTCGAGGAGGGGATAGGCCTCGGCCCAGCTCGCGTCGCTGGGCTCGCCGGCGGTGCCGATCAACGCCTCGAGGCGCGTGTGGTTCTCCGGGGTCAGGTAGGGCCTGAGCTGCTCGATGTCCACCTTGGCCGAATCGGTGCCCAGCACCGCTTGGAGCACGGCCAGGCGCCCGCCGTCGGGCTGCGCTTTGCGCCGCTGCCGCAGGCGATCGCTGCGCACCGTGGAGATCAAGGCGCGGTGTGCCTCGACGAGCATCGCGTCGACGGTCGACCACGGGGCATCTCGGGGCGGGTCGCCGCGCATCGAGAGCACATGGGTGAGGTCCTCGGGCGACATGTTGAAATAGTCGGCGGCTTGCTCTACCGCGGCGTGGTAGCCGCTCAGCGAGTCGCCGGCCAGCGCCGGATAGACGAGCGTGCCGAGCGCCTCGGTCAGGTTGACGGCGAAGGCGGTGGGATCGGCGCCGGTGAGCACGAACTCGGCGTTTCCGGTCCGTCGCCGGCCCGCGTCTTCGAGCAGGTCGTTGATGGCGGCCCACTCCGTGTCCATCGTCACCTTGGCCTGCATCAGCGCGACGAATTGGTCAAACGAAAGGGGGGCGAGGTGCTCGGCGATGAAGGCCGTGCCGGCGGCCGTGGTCCGTAGCCGGAAGAGGTCGTACAGGTCGTCGATCTCGGTCACGGTGTCGTAGGGCGGGGTACGCCCGATGGCACGGTGGACGCTTGCCGTGAGGTCACGCCCCGTGCTGTCGATCTCCTCGTCGGATCTCGATCGGCGCACACTGCGCAAGATCTCGTGGATCCTCCGCCAGGCGTCGTCGTCGCCGGTCGCGCGCTGATTGCGCAGGCGCATCAACGTACGCAACTCGCCGAAGGTCAGGTGCAGGCCCGTTTCGACGAAGTCGAGCAGGTCCTTCACCTCGTCGAGCAATGTTGCGTCGAGTTGACGGTTGCCGGCCGGGTACGGGGGCAGAGGATCGCCGGGGTCGGGCCGGCCGAGCGCGAGCCGCAGCATGGCCAGGAGGGTCTCTGATCGAGGTCCGGGGTTCCGGTCCCTCACCTCCTCGAGCCCGGTGAGCCGCTTGCGCACGTGCACCGAGCTCACCCGCTCCAGCTGCGCCCGACTCATCACGACATCCCGGTCGGTGGCGTAGTGGCGCTCGTGGCCCGAGGGATCCGTCCCCGCGGCGAACCGGGTGCCCGACGCCACCAAGGCCTGCTCGGCGCCTGCCGCGAGATCGACCAGCAGGTTGACGTGGTCCGGACGGGCCGGCTTGGGGGCGAGGCGAAGGAGCTCCCGGTAGTAGAAGTCGAGGTGGCGTCGCCCGAACGTGTTGATCTCGCGCTGGGCCCGCCGGAGCAGGCGGAGGAACGTGAGGAACAGCACGAAGTGGGGTCGGAACAGCGCCGGCGACGTCTCGGGTGAGAAGCCCTCGGGATGCTCGAGGAACGCCGCGACCTCGTCGAGATCCAGGTCGGCCGGCACGAAGCCGGACCAATCGCCGGCCGCGACGCCGTCCGCGCCGAAATAGGTCAGGGTCGACCCGAACGCTCGCGCTTCTCGCAGCAGGTCCTGCACCGAGCGCTCGTCGACCAGCGCGTGGCCCGGGTCGAGAGCCGGACTCCTCCGCTGGTGCTGGCTCGTGCCGTCGCGATCTCCCGGCTCGGGCGTCGCGCTCGTGGGTGAGGCGCCGGGGTTCGTCATGGCCGTCGCTCAGCTTCCCTGGAACGTCGTGTTGGTGGTGACGAACGAGCCGCGTCCCGAGTACTGCGGGGTGGCGTCGGGAACCGGCGATCCCGGCCCGGGAGGCGGCTGCTGGGCCGGGCTCTGCACCTCGAAGGTGGCGGTGAACTCGGCGCCCTTCAGCAGCACGGCCTTTCCGCCCGTCTGCGTCTTCTTCGCCTTCTGGTTGCCGGCGAGCGCAGCGATCTTGAGGGTGCCGACACCCGGGATCGAGTACTGGGGGGTGATGTAGGTGCAGCCGGGAACCGACACCTTGGCCTCGTCGCCGGCCACACACATCGCCTTGCCCTTCAGCGTGGCGGGACCACTGCCGACGAGGGTTCCCGGTTGCACGACCACCACGGCCGCGCCGAAGTTGGGCAGGAACAGGGCCTTGTCGCCGTCGACGAGTACGAGATCACCCACCGCCGTCACCCCGCCGACGCGCTGGCTTCGTTCACGCAGAACGGGAAGACCATGTTGAACCGCGAGTTCGCCCCGCGGATCGAGTAGTCGAGGTCGATCAGCAGGGTGCCCGGCTCGCTCTCCGCAACGCGGAGGCGGTCCAGGTCGATCCGGGGCTCGTGGTACCCGATGGCGTCCGACACCATGCGGGTGACGCGGTTGATCAGGCGTTCGTCGATCTCCTCGAAGGCCACGTCGTCGAGCTCGCAGCCGAAGGACTCCCGCATCAACCGTTCCCCCGGTCGGGTCCCCAGGAGGATCTGCAGGCTCTCGTGGACATCGGCGGCGCCGGCCACCATCTCGACGTCGGCCCCACCGTTCGAGAACGCCGGGGGGAAGGCCCAGCCCCGCCCCAGGAACGAGGGGTCACCCGCCGTCATCGTCGGCCGGCTCCTCCAGCGGCTGGCCGAGCCCCGCGCCGCCCTCGTCGTTCGTTCCACCGAGCTGCTGGCTGGCCTGCTCCTGGATCGTGCCCACCAGGGCGTAGACCCTGGCGAACGGCAGTTGGCCGAGCGCCTCCAGGATCAGGTTCGCGTCGTCGATCGACAGGTCCAACCTGATCTCACTCATTGGCGCGTCCTGCGTCGCTTCATGTGATGTCCACTTTCTGTCCCTTGATCTCGACCTTGCCGCTGGCTTCGAAGGTCAGGTCCTTCGCGCTCTTGATGACGATGCCGTCCTTGCCCATGGTCAGTTCGTTGCCGTGCCCGTCGGCCACGCGCACGGTCTCGGTGGCATCGTCGAGCCGGACCGTGCTGCCGCCCGCTGTCTCGATGAACACCGACGACTTGTCCTCGTCGCTGAACCCGATCGTGGCCCCGCCACGCGACACCAGCGCCTTGTGCACGTTCTCGGCCGTGACCTGGGTGACGGCCGTGGGCGGCGCGTTCTTCGACCCGAAGAGCGACCCCAGGATGACCGGGCGCCGTGGGTCGTCGTTCAGGAAGCCGAGCACCACCTCGTCGCCCACCTCGGGCCGGAAGAAGAAGCCACGGGCGGCGCCGGCGTCGGGACTGGCCAGGCGGGCCCAGACCCGGCTGTTGACCCCGTCGACGCTGGGCACGATGACCCGGACGCGGAGCTCCTTGGTGGGGTCCTCCTCGAACGCGTCGACCACGCCCGTCTGCAGGCCACTCACCCCGGGGAGCAGCCCGGCCGCCGGTGGCTCGGCGATGTCGACGTTGGACGCGAACGGTGCGGGCGAAAGGCCGAACTGGACGTCGGTCCGCCAGCCGTCCTCGGTCAGCCGGTGGTTGATGCCGGTGACGAGGGTCTTGCCCTTGAACCGCTTTCCGACGCCGGTCAACTCGATGGGGTCGAGCAGGGCCACGTCCCCGAAGCCCTCGATGGCGATCCGCCCGCGGATCATGGCCAGGCGCCGCCGCATGACGGTCGCGTCCGCCCATGCCTGCAGTTCGGGGGGATCGAGGGGCACGCCGTGGGTCAGGACGGTCGGTGCGAATCCCACCTGGTCGGCCAGGGCCTGGCCCTGGAGGTTTCCCTGGGCGAGGGAGAACGGCTTGGCGGACGTGGCCGGGGTCAGTGCCTGGGCCTTCGCGTCCCAGGCCAGGGTCTCGAGCCCACTCGGCTGGTCGCCGGCGTCGATCTCCATCTCGAAGCCGAAGATCTCGGTGAGGCCGAACTCGAACGAGTGCTTCGGGTCGCTGCGCAGGTCGGGCTTCCTCACCGAGACCTCGCCCGCCTCCACTACGACCAACAGGCCGTGGGCGTCGGCCCGGGTCACGATGAAGTCCCAGTCGCTGCAGTGGTACTGCACCAGCTGCTCGTGCGCCGGCTGTGTCGCCGCGATCTCGCCCTGGGCGAGACCTGCCTTCTTGATCAGGGCGCCGATCACCGCGTCGTCGGTCTGGTCGACGTACACGGCGCTCTTGCGCGGTCGGGTCAAAGTGACGGCGGCGTCCCGGAGCTCGACGTTCAGGAAGGTGTCGAGCCCGGCGGCCTCGATCCCGTGGCGCACCACGAGACCGGTGAACACGCTCGTCTCCTCGCCTCCCTCGTAGCGGAGCCGTATCTCCACCGTCGCCCCCGGCGCGAACGCGGTGCCGTCGCTGATGGGGAACGTGCGCTTGGCGGCGCTGCCGTCGAGGAGGCGCAGCTCGGCCCGGGGAACGCGGTTGACCTCCGTGGTGACCGAGAGGGCCACCAACTCGAAGGTGGCGTCGATGGCCTTGCCGCCGCTCAGGATCGTCGGCGTCGTCACGCCCATGGCGCTCATGTCGCCAACGGGGGGAAGACGAGCTCGCGGCCGGGCACCAGCTCGCGGAAGTGGTCGAGGTCGTTGGCACGGGCGACGGTGAGGTAGTGGTCGGCCGAGCCGTAGATCTCCCTGGCGAGCAGGGGGAGGGTGTCGCCGGCCCGGACGGTGCGCACGTGGGTGACGTCCGGCGAGGTCTTGTTCTCCCGGCGCACGCGCTTCGCGGGGTCCTCGTCGGTGACGAGGGTGACCGCGAGCTCGGCACGGATCGGGCTGCCACCGGGTTCGAACGCGGTGTAGGTGATCGTCACGCGCTCGAGTCGGCAGTCGAGGTCGAGCGATTCGGCCCACGCCACCACGAGGAAGTTCGGCTCGTGGGTGGTGCCGTTCATCCGGTAGGTGAGGCGGAGGAACTCGTCGACGCGCTCCCGGACGGTCTGGCGGCGGATCAGATCCTCCCCGATGTCGTCGACCCCGGTGCCATCGAGCAGGACCTTGAAGTTGAGCTGCCGAGGGCCACTGCGGGCGTAGCGCAGCGGCCGACCGGAGGTGTTGAACCCCTGGCTGCGGCCGTAGGAGATCGAGAAGTCCTCCTCCAACGACGGCGGGTTGTACATCGCCGTGAACGTGCCGACGAGCGAGTCGCGGCCTCGCGATCGAGCAGAGAAGGCTCGGATCGTCAACAATTCGGGCCTGGCCTGCTCCGACGTCAGTGACCCGATCACCGTTCTCGCTCCCGGCGGAGGATCCTGAGCACCTGCTCGACACAGGCCTCGACCAACGCGTCGGCGTCGAGGTCATCGGCCGTCCGACGGCCGTCGTCCGCCACGTGAGCGGCCTCGTCGTGCGCCACGGCCCGGATCACCAACTCCTTGATCTCGATCGGCATGTCAGACCACGAGGCTCTGCATGCGGGTGTGGCTGAGCTCGAGCGTCTCGACCACCACCGATCGCTCCGACGCGTCGAGGTCGGAGATCGTCCACTTGACGGGGAACGCCTTGTGGAAGAGCCACGCCGCGACCGGTGTCCGGTCAGCACCGAACAGCGTGACCAACACATTGGACGGCACGAACTTCAGCGCGCTCATCGCGGCGTTGAATTCGAGGTTGAGGGGCGAGCCCACCACCATGCCGCGCTCGAGTACCAGGTTTGACCACTCGACGTGGTCGGGCAGGCCTCGCGGGGTGAGGCTCTGCCCGTCGTCGGTGGGCTCGGCCAGTATGACCTCGGCTGACAGCCCGGAGACCCTCTGGAACCGCAGGTCGAGGGTGTTCGGGACGACGCCGCCACTGAAGAAGAACACGCCGAAGCGAAAGCCGAGGATCAGGTCGTCGACCAGCGCGCGGTCGTCGAGGGCGCCGCGCGCACCTGCGGGCATCGATCCGTCAGCGGGTGCCATCACGCGTACTCGACCGAGATGCCGGAGGCCATGACCTCGAGCGATTCGAGTGCAACCTCGTTGGTGCCGGCGTCGAAGGTCGGGGCCTCGAGCTTGGTCGGTAGCGCTCTGCGGATGACCCAGGTGACGGCGGCGGCCCCCCGCTCGTCGCAGAGGCTCACCTCCAGCCGTCGAGCCTCCTTCGACTCGAGCCACTGGTAGAGCGCGCCGGCCTTCGCCACCGTCCCCCGCTTGAGGGTCACCGGCACGAACTTGTCGTGCCGGAAGCTGGTGATCCGGTCGCCCTCGATGAAGCTGAGCCCGTGGGAGTAGGTCACGGTCTCGTACTTCACGTTGATCCCCGACACCTCCGAAAAGCTCATCGTGGTGTCGCCCACGGTGACCCGGAAGTTGTATGCCGGCAGCGGATACGCCGCCGCGGAAGGCGCCGGCGGCGTGGGCGCGCTCACGCCTCTTCGATGGTGATGGAGTCAGCGCTGAGCTCCATCGACTCGACCGCGACATCGTTCGAGTTCGCGTCGAAGGTGGGCGCGTCGAGCTTGGTGGGGAACGCGTTGCTGACGATCCAGCTGATGACGGGTTCGCCGGCTTCGTCGCAGAGCCGGATGGCGACGTCGCGCTTCTCCACCTGGTTGACCTGCACCGTCTTGATCCATTCGTACAGCGCCTTGATGCTCGTGCCGCGCGCCACCCCCTTCTTCAGCGTCAGGGTGGGGGGTGTGGCCTGGGCGGGCATCGTCACCCTTCGCGGTCCGGCCGCCCCGCTCTCGGTCGGGCTCTCCTTGTAGCTCGTGGTCTCGTAGCCGATGCTCAGACCTGAGACCTCCGAGAAGGCGACCGCGTCCGAGCCGATCTCGACGCGGTAGTTGTAGACCGGAAGCGGGTATGTCGACTTGATGTCCTCTTTGGACAGCGCCATCTTGACTCCTGTTCGTCATGCGGCCGGCGGCCGGTGTTCCGGTGTGGTCAGGCTTCCTGCATCTTGTGGCTGAACCTGAGGGTGATGAACTCGGCAGGCCGCACGGCCGCGACGCCGATCTCGACGATCATGTGGCCCTCGAGCACGTCTTGGGCGGTCATGGTCTTGCCGAGGCCAATCGACACGAAGTACGCCGATTCGGCCGTCGATCCGGCGAAGGCGCCACTCTGCCAGAGGCGGTAGAGGTAGCTGTCGATCATGCTCTTCACCTTCAGCCAGGTGCTGGCGTCGTTCGGCTCGAACACCGCGAACGTGGTGGCCTTGCGGGTGGACTCCTCGATCAGGTTGAACAGACGGCGGACCGGCACATAGCGCCACTCGTTGTCGTTGCCGGCCAAGGTCCGCGCCCCCCAGACCAGGGTGCCCTTGCCGGTGAACTCCCGGATGGCGTTGATCGACTTGCCGCTGGTCGGGTCGACGTTCATCGACTCCTGATCCTCGTTGGTGATCTTGCTGACAGGACCGATCGTGGACGTCAGGCCGACGTTGGCGGGCGCCTTCCACACCCCCCGCTCGCGATCGACACTGGCGTAGACTCCGGCCACGGCGGCACTCGGCGGCAGGATCACCCGCTCGGCGGCGAGCGCGGTCTTGATCTGGTTGGCCAGGCCGGTGTAGCTGGAATCGATCGACGCCAGGGTCGACGCTTCGAGCTTGACCAGGGTGCTGTCGGTGCTGGGTACGAGGTCGGTGCCGGCGCCGGTTGGCGTGATGTCGAAACCGCGGGTGGCTTCCGGCGTCGCTCTGCTTGCCCACTTCGCGGTCAGATCGGTGCCGCTGATGGTGCCGATGTCCTTGATGGTGAGCACGTTGTCGTCGACGGCGAAGGTCGGGTTCGAGGACGTGCCCTTGGTGATCTTCACCTTGGGTTCGCCGGTGCCGCTGAAGCTGACGGTGATGCCGCCGAACACGCCGCTCTTGCTCGTTGCGCCGCCGCTGTCATGGATGGTCACCCCGGTCGGCTCGTAGTCGTGGGGGATCGAGGTCCGCAGGTACGGGTGGTAGGCGGCGCCGTACTCGAGCGCCTTGGTGCCGATCGCGTCGCGGAAGGCCTCGTAGTCGCCGTCCTTCACGTCGAGGATGGCGAAGCGGTCACCGAGCTTCTTGCACTGTGCCAGCGCCTTCTGGCAGACAGCGTGGTACGTGGCGAGGTTGATCGCATCGGTGAGGAGGATGAGCGTGGGCTCGTCCTCCGCTTCCAGGGCGGCCAGTCCCTTCTCGAAGTGCGCCGCGTCGGCGGTCATCGTGTACTTGCCGACCGACACGACGTAGCAACGACCGCCGCCGTTGTCGAAGTAGTGCTTGAGGCAGTACCAGAGCAACTTGGCGGGCTGACCGGCCGTCGTTGCGGCCCGATCCCCGGTCACGCCCGTCCCCGTCACCGCCGAGATCGTCGCGGGGGCGCCGGCGACCGTCACCGTGAAGGGGGTGGGGCTGGGTCCGCCGAACCACTGCTCGTACTCGAGCATCGAGCTGATCCGCTTGACCTGCGGAGCGCCATCTTCGTCAGCCGGACCGCCCTTCTCGGTGTAGCCGAGGAAGGCGGGGACCGCCGTGGACACGTCGGCCACCGAGGGGGGGAGCGTCGAGATCTCCTCGACGTACACCCCCGGGGTCTTGTAGCTGGTTACCGCCATTTGCTTCACACTCCCGTTTCTGGTCGTTGGCGACTGAGGTGCTTCGTCACGCGGTCGCAGGTGGAGCGCTGACGGAGCTCACTGGGTGACCGTGATCTTGCGCTGGGTGATCTGGGGCGCGGCCAGCGGCTCGGCGTCGTGGAACGAGAGGAGTCGCATCCGGTACAGCGCTGATGGGCGATAGGGAGTCTGTAGCGCGCTCCACAGCTCGTTCTGCTCGGCAAAGGTCAGGGTGACGAGTTGCAGAACGAGTTGGTCGATGGCGTCATCGAGGTCGGGCGCGGTGCGGTGGTCGAGCACGGGGTGGCTCTGGAGGTAGCCGATGATGGAAGAGAGCTGCTGCAGGCCCGTTTCGTAGTGCTTGAAGCGCGCCGCGAACAGGACGTACAAGCTCAGCCGAACCTCAGGAGCCACCGTGGCGGCCTTGCCATTCGCGGTGGTTCCTCGATGGAGGTCGGGAGGCCGCATGGTGGCCTCTTCCTCCAGGTTCACCAGCATCATCGTCACGGCGTTCAGCTTCAAAGCCGCAGCGCCCACCTCGTCGCCGTCGACGAAAGCGACGCGGTCCTCGCTCGTTTCGGAGACACCGACACCCGCCTCGGTTCTGAGGTGATCGTCGAGCAGGTCCCTGAGCACCCGCATCGCCCGGTCGATCATCGGCACGGTCTAGCCGAGATCTGGAGGCGGCGTCGTGAAAAGCAACTGCGTGCGCGGCATCCTCATCGGGTGACCGATGACCGGGCGACAGCGTTGCTCGAAGCGGACCTGGACCGGGTCGCTTTCGACCGGTCGAGCTATGGGGCCGACCTGCAGGCCCGGGTCGTCTGGGCGTGACCCCAACCACGACCGCCGGCGCGCAGCCGGACCTCGCCGCCGTCGCCGCGGGGTTCGGGCAGGTGCTGCACGCCGCCGGCGTGGCGGTCACGCCCGAGCGCACCGGTCGGTTCGCCAAGGCGGTCGCCCAGGGGCGACCCAAGACGACCGACGAGGTGTACTGGATGGCGCGGGTCACCCTGGCCGCGAGCCGCCGCGACATCGAGGTGCTCGACCGGGTGTTCGCCCAGGTGTTCTGCGGGCTGGTCGACCAGGCCGACGAGCGGGGGGACTCGAACCAGCCGCCGCCCCCGCACACCAAGCCGGGCCCCGACCGCCGACCACCCGGCGACGACAGGGATGCCGGCGCCGCGCCCGTGCCCCAGGCCGTGGGGGCGACCGCCGACCGGGACGAGGAGCGCGGTGACGAGGAGGACGATCAGGAGGACGACGAGGACGCGCCCGAGACGGTCCTGGCCGCGGCCAGCAGCGACGAGCACCTGCGCACCAAGGACTTCTCGGCGTGGACGCCCGAGGAGCTGGCGTCGCTGCGCGACCTGATGGCCCGGCTGGCGGTGCGGGCCCCCACCCGGCCGGGCCGGCGCCACGTGGCCGGCGCCGCCGGTCGCCGCATGGACGTGCGGGCCACCCTGCGCCGGGCCCACCGCACCGGGGGCGACCCCGTGACCCACGTGATGCGCACCCGCAAGGTGCGCCGCCGCCGCATCGTCCTGCTGGCCGACGTGTCGGGCTCGATGGAGTCGTACTCGCGTGCCTACCTGCACCTGCTGCACGGCGCGGTGCGCTCGACCCGGGCCGAGGCCTTCGTGTTCGCCACCCGGCTCACCCGGCTCACCCGGGTGCTGCAGACCACCGACCCCGACGAGGCGCTGCGCCGCACCGCTCTCGTCGCGCCAGACTGGTCGGGCGGCACCCGCATCGGCGAGGCACTGCGCCGCTTCAACGACGAGCACGGCCGGCGGGGCCTGGCCCGGGGGGCGGTGGTGGTGATCGTGTCCGACGGCTGGGAGCGCGAGGACCCGGCGCTGGTGGGCGAGCAGATGGAGCGGCTCGCCCGCCTCGCCCACCGCGTGGTCTGGGCCAACCCGCGCGCCGCCACCGAGGGCTTCGAGCCCCTCGCCGGCGGCATGGCGGCGGCGCTGCCCCACGTGGACGAGTTCGTCAGCGGCCACTCCGTCGACGCCCTCGAGGCCCTGTTGGACGTCGTCGCCGCCGGGTAGCCTGGCCACACGCTTCCCCCGATGCCGACACCGACCTCACATCGGAGGTGGGGCCTGTGGCCCTGTCCCAGAAGCACCGCAACGCGCTCTTCGCGCACTTCTCGCCCCGGTTGGGGGACGACGTGACCGAGGCGTTCCTGGCCGAGTTCCCCGCCCGTGAAGGCGACGAACTCGTCACCCGTACCCACCTGCGGGCGGAACTGGCCGAGTTCCGTGCCGAGGTCCAGCGCCAGATGGCCGAGGTCCAGCGCCAGATGGCCGAGGTCCAGGTCCGGCTGGCCGAGCTCCGCACCGAGGTGCACGAACAGGCCGCCGCCACGAACCGGCGGCTGACCACGGTCATCCTCACCGCCACGGGGTTGCTGATCGCCGCCGGTGGCGTGATGACCACGATCGTGGTCACCGCCGTGCGCTGAAGCGGCTCCTCGTAGGAGCCGCGCGGATTGGGCGTCTGCAAATCCGTTCTGGCTCCCGATTCGACCGCCAGGACCGTCGAATCGGGAGCCAGTTCCAGGCCTATCCGCTGGGACCCCTAGTAGGTCAGGCCTAGGTCCATCACCGCCAGGCGCCAGCGAGGCTCCCGGTGGCTACGTACTTTGTCGACGAGAACATGCTGCCGGTAGGGCGAGCGCTGGCTCACGTTCGAGCAGACGTCGTGCACCCGGGCCACCGTGCGCTACCTCAGATCCCACTTGGAGCCAAGGACCCTGACTGGCTCCTCATCGTGGGTTCGGCTGGGCTCGACCTAGTGGTCGTCACCCGCGACCGCAACATCAGGAAGAAGCCCGCCGAGAAGGAACTGTTCGACAACAACGGCGTCCGGGCCTTGTTCCTCACCGGCTCGAAGGACATGAGCAAGTGGGACAAGTTCGTGATGCTCGTACGACCTGGGACCGCATGGAATCGAATGTTCGCAAGGCCGGCGCTGGTCCCTGGGCCCTCGCCTGGACCAACAGTGGTTCAAGCCGCTGTAGCCACCGTCCGACATGGATGCCTACCCGGCCGCTCGGTGATGATCGAGCGCCGTCGGCCTCGCGTGGCTGTGTCGGCTCGGGGGACCTCATGGCTGTCGCGGGCGTACGCTCGTCGTCGCGCCTGATCCGGGGAGGTGGTGTGCGCCGTTGTCATGCGTGGCGAATCTTCGTGGCCACATCCTTGGCTGTCGCCGCTGGCGTCGCCCTGCCTGCGACGCCAGCGGGCGCCGCGATCGGTGACATCACCACGTTCACTGACCCAACGGGACTGGTGGACCAGCCCGGGGACCTCGTGATCGGTCCCGACGGAGCGCTGTGGTTCGTGAGCACGGGCAACGACCGCATCGGTCGCTTCGACCCGGACACCGGGGTCTTCACCAGCTACGCGTCAGCCCGGCATATCGATGAGCCCACCCACCTCACGGTTGGCACGGACGGCAACATCTGGTTCACGAACCGAGGCGTCGACCGCATCGGTCGCCTGGATCCGGACACGGGAGCGGTGAGTTCGTTCGCGGATCCCGCTGGTTACCTCCACTGGCCTGGCGGCATCACGGTTGGCCCAGATGGAGATGTCTGGGTGACCAACCTGAGATGTCTCGAGTCCGTGAGCCCAGATGGAGTCATCACCCCCTACCGGACCGGCCCCTCGGCGGCCTGCTCGGCTGGGGGAGGAGGCCCGATCGTGACGTCCGGCGACGAGCTCTGGTACGGCGGCGGAAACCGGGACCTCGTGCGGCTCAACCCTGCGACGGGGGCGACGGCCTCGTACCACGCCGGCGCTGACGACTCGTACGGAACCGGCGGCGTCGAGGACATCACCATTGCCCCTGACGGGACCATCTGGTTCGCTCGTGGCTACGGGAAAGCCTTCTGCGGCGCCTGGTCGCGCGTATTCACGATCGATAGTGCAAGTGGGCAGATCCACCAGCAAGGTGAGACGGGCTGCCGGGTCGACGTCGGGGGGCTGGTCGTGACGTCGGACGGCAGTGCGTGGTTCTCGGTTGGGTCCGACTACAACGACGGCATCCGCGTAGGTCGGATCGACCCGTTCGGCGGACTCAGCCTCTATGGCGAGGCCGTAGTCGAGCAGGTCGGCCTCGGTTCTGGGATCGTGCAGGCCGCGGACGGCGAGCTCTGGTTCACGATCCCCGACTCGGACCAGATCGGACGCGTGGATCCCGAGGGCCCGCAGGTGAGAGTCTCGATGACCGGCCCGTCCTACGTGGGCACCGGTGGCGTGATTCCGTATCAAGTGACCGTGCGGAACACGGGCACGGAGACGCTCACCGGGGTGGCCTTGAGTGCCCAGTCGGTCCCGGACTGCACGCGTCCGCTCGACGACCTCGCCGCTGGCGCCGAGGTCGTCGTCGACTGCAGCTTCCAGACCGCGGTCGGCCAGAGCGGTTACTGGCTCAACACGGTGTCGGTCGACACCGACCAGACCGACTCCGTGCGCTCCAACCAGGTGCGCACGTACGTCGTGGTCGACCCTCGACTCACGATCAGCCAGCGTGCCGACGAACCCGGGGTGCTTGTGGGTGAGCCGATCAACTACCACGTGACGGTCACCAACACCGGCAACATCGCGCTGACGGGCGTAGTCTTGACCGACGCCCAGGTGGCCGGGTGCGCGGGCGCCGTGGCGGACATCGCCGTCGGCGCCGAGGCCATCGTCGACTGCTCTCACGAAACGACCGGCGCTGACGAGGGCACGTTCGTGAATGAGGTGTCGGTCGACACCGACCGCACGGATCCGATCAGCGCCAGCCCGCTCTACACCCAGGTGGGGACGCAGCGATCGATGGCCGTCGACAGTTCGGTCGATGAGGACGTCGTGCCCGTGGGAGCGACGATCCATTACCACTTCACTATCGAGAACATGGGCGACATCCCACTCTCCGGCGTGGCCCTCGACGGAGCTGTCGATGACTGCGATCGTTCAGTCGGGTTCCTCGCAGCAGGAGCCTCGACAGAGGTGGATTGCGACCACGTCGCGTCCGCTGCCGATATCGGGACCTTCACCAACCCGGCGTCCGCTCAAGCGGACCACCTCGCAGACGTCGATGCGCCCGATCTGGACGTCACGGTCGCCGAGGCGCGGCCGGACGGCCGCATCCAGATCGGGCCGACCGGCGCGAGCGTCGGAGACGACATCTACAACACCACTGGTAGCGGCCAGGCAAAGCGGGCGACCGTCGGCCGCGGCGCATCGGTCAAGTACGTCGTCACCGTGGAGAACGACGCTCCGTTCTCAGACGCAGTCGTGGTCCGTGGGCGCGGGTCGTCGACTGCGTTCAGCGTGAGGTACCTGGTGGGGCGCACCGACGTCACCGGTGACGTCACCGCCGGCACCTATCGGACCGCCACGGTCGCGCCGGGCGGAACCGTCAGCATCAAGGTCGTTGTGACGCCGACGGTCTCGGCACGAGCGGGCGCTCGCCTCGACGCCAAGCTCACGCTGCGCTCCACCACGCACGCCGACCGAGTGGACAAGGTCCGCTTCGTCACCACCCGCGGCTGATCGATTGTCGGAGCGTTCGCCTTGCCGTTGCGCGGTACGGCGGACCGCCGAGTTCGGGAGAAGGTCCATTCGCCTCTGGCCACCACGACGAGCGAAGGCGCCCGCGAAGTGCCGCGCCGCGCGGTTCCGACCGAGCCTCTTGGCGAAGCCGAGCGGCCGGCAGCGCTCCGCCAGCGCCGACCTCGGAATGAGCTCGAAGCTCTACCAGTCCTACTAGCCCACCGCCTCCAGGGTGACAGGGCCGTCGACCTGCAGGCGGAAGCGGCCCCGTCCGGTCTTCTCGATGCGGATGGGGGCGTCGCGCTCGTCGAGGCGGCGCTTCAGCAGGATGAGGCGGCTCTCCAGGTTGTCCCGGAACTCGGGCAGCTCGAGCGACGGGTCGAGGCGCACCTCTTTGTTGGTGAACTCCTCCCTGCCCTCGCGCTGGTGGTGACCGAGCAGCGCCCACAGGATGCGGCCGGCCACGCCCTTGATCAGGTACTCGTCGTCGAGGAAGGTGCTGCCGTCCACCGGGAAGAACCGCACCCGTGTGCCCGCCGGGCGGCGCGCGGGCGGTGTGGCCCGGGGGAGGGCCACGGCGTCGACGGTGTCGGGGCCCTGGGCGCGGGCCACCTCGACCGCGTTGGCCACGAGCGACGCGACGGCGGTGAGCAGGGCCTCGTCCTCCGGGGTGAAGGCCACGGGCGCGTCGCTCTCGGCCATCAACACGATGACCAGCTGGCCGAGGGCCAGGCCCGGCACCGCGAGGCGGCTGGTGGCTCCGGGCAGACCGGGCAGCGGCACCTCGTGGCCGGGGCCCACCTCGCCGGTGCCCTCGTACTCGTGGCGGACGATCCGCGAGTAGCGGCGCATGTGGCGCAGGTTGCCCACCCGCATGGCCTGGCCGCGTGCCGCAGCCATGCCGATCATGCCCTCGCCCACCGGCACCTCCGAGCCGACGCCCTCGGCCGGGTAGCCGTGGCTGGCGATGGTGAACAGCGTGCGTCCCGTCTCGTCGAGCAGCAGGAGCAGGTTGTGCTCGAAGCCGAGCAGCTCGGCGAGGCCGTCCACGGCCACCGACACCAGCGTGTCGAGGTCGCCGCAGCGCGACAGCCGCGCGGTGAGCTCGGCGAGGCCGGTGGCGCCCCCCGGCCCGCCGACGACCGCGACCGTGGCCGTGGCCGGCCGGGAGAGGATCGACGGCACCAGCTCGACGTCGAGCACGCGGTAGATGTCGGCCGAGCGCAGCTTGAAGACGTCCTGCATGTTGGTCTCGGCCGCCACCGCGTCGACGTCCTCGCTCAGCAGCCGGAACACCTCACCCCGGCGCTCGGTGCGCTCGTAGACGAGCTCGAGGCGGTACTCGTCGTAGGTGGTCGGGTCGATCAGGAGCATCGACGCCCGCGGGTTCTCGGCCAGGTTTCGGGCGGTCTTGGAGAAGAACTGGTTCGACAGGGCCAGGTGGTCGTCGTCGACCATGCGCACCCGGGACAGGTACGTGACGTTCGGGGTCCCGTCGGCGGCGGCGGTGGCCACCACCGCGGGGATGGCGCCCTCGAAGCACAGGTGCAGGGCCGACAGCGCGATGGGGGCGCCGGCCCCGCCCTCCTCCGTCGGGCTCATGCTTCGCGCTCCGGGCGACTCCGTCGCCGGGCCGCTCGGGCCCCGCCCTCGTCCCTCGGGCTCATGCTTCCCGCTCCGGGCGACTCCGTCGCCGGGCCGCTCGGGCCCCGCCCTCGTCCCTCGCGCTCATGGTTGCTCCACCGGCGCACCGGCGCCGGGGCCCGGGGTCTGGTCGAACGACTCGTCGACGTCGACGGTGCAGGCGACGTACCCGGCCGGTCGCAGTCGCTCGAGCAGGCGGCGGGAGGTGCCGTCGGTCTGTTCGATGTCGGTGAAGAACTCGGCGAGGTAGCGCTCGGCGCGGGCCTCGTCGTCCGGGCCGGCAGGCTCCCACGCGGTCACGCGGCCCTTGAGCTGGAACGACCGCAAGGTCACCACGTCGGCGCCGGTGATGGCGATCCGGCCACCGTGGGCGTCGGCGCGGCGGAGGTTGGCGTGGGTGACCGGGTCGTCCGCGCTCAGCAGCAGGCGGATCGGGCCCCGTGTGCCCGGCCCCAGGGTGAGCCCCCACGCCCGGGCGGCGTGGGGAGCGCCGTCGGGGCCGACGGTGCCGATGATCAGGGCGCACCCGCGCTCGGCGAACTGCCGGTCGATGCGATCGTCGAATTCAGCCACGGGTAGCAATTACTTAGCATCCGCTCACGAACCTTTGAGCCGCGGCCGTTCCCGGAAGCCCTCACGATGGTCCTCGTCCCCATCACGACGGCCACGGAGGAACGACCATGGCACTGATCACCGACATCACCACCCACCGCACCGAGGCTCCCGCGCTGGTGGTGCTCGACCTCTACAAGGACATCCACAAGGGCATCCGCGCCGACCTGTTCTCGGTCACCGCCCGGGCCGGCGAGGTCGACCCGCTCGATCGCCCGGGTCGGGTCGACCTGGCCCGGCGGGTGCGCGCCGGCGTCGACCTGCTGGTCAGCCACGCCCACCACGAGGACACGGTGATCCAGCCGGTGCTCGAGACGGAGCGCCCCGACCTGGCCGAGCTGATCGCCGCCGATCACCACCGCCTCGAGCCCCGCATGGACGACCTGATCGTGCTGGCCGGCGCGGTGGCCGAGGCCGGCGATGCCGACGCCCGCCGCTGGGGCCACCACCTCTACCTCGAGCTGGCCGACTTCACGGGCACCTACCTGGCCCACCAGCACACCGAGGAGCGGGTGGTGATGCCCGCGCTCGAGGCGGCCCTCGGGGTCGAGGCCGTGGTCGGCCTGCACGAGGCCATCGTGGGCAGCATCCCGCCCGACGAGATGGCCTCGTCGCTGGCGGTCATGATGCCGGCCATGAACGTCGACGACCGGGCCGAGCTGCTGGGTGGCATGCGCCAGGGGGCGCCCGGCGACGTGTTCGCCGGCGTGTGGGCCCTGGTCGGCACCGTCCTCGACCCTGCCGACACCGCGCGGCTGGCGAGCCGCCTCGGCCTCGACTGACCGGCCCCGGGCGCGCCGCCGGCCCCTCTCCGTGTCGTCGGACACGGAGAGGGGCCGGTCGCGTGTTCCCGGTCAGCTGGTGCGCAGCGCCTCCAGCACCGGCACCCGGGCCGCGGTGCGGGCGGGGAGCAGCGCCGCGGCCACACCGGCGACCGCGGCGAGGGCCACGATGGCCGCGAGCTGGGCGTAGGGGACCGAGAGCACCTCGAACCCCTGCGAGGCGAGGGTGTCGACGAGGGCCCAGGCGAAGCCGAGCCCGATGACCAGGCCCAGCACCGTGCCCAGCAGGGCGATGATCACCGACTCCCAGCGGACCGTGGCCCGGACCTGGCCCCGCGCCATGCCCACGGCTCGGAGCAGCCCCAGCTCACGGGTGCGCTCGTACACCGAGAGCCCCAGGGTGTTGGCGATGCCGAACAGGGCGATCAGCACGGCCAGCGCCAGCAGGGCGTAGATGAGGTTGAGCATCTGGTTGATGACGCTCGCCCGGCTGTGGGTGAACTCGTCGGTGGTGAGCAGGTGGGCCGTCGGGTAGTCGGCCAGCGCCGACGACAGCGCCGCCCGGGCCTGGTCCATCGAGACGCCGTCGGCGTTGGTGACGAACAGGAAGCTGTCCACCGGCTCCACCCCGTGGGCGTCGAAGGCGGCGATGCTCATCGCATAGCGGCCCATGGGCTCGTAGGTGTCGTAGACGGCGGCGACCCGGAAGGCCTGGGCCCGAGCGGCCCGGTCAGAGCGGACAGCGGGTTCGCCGGTGTCGGCCAGCTCGATGGTGACGGTGTCGCCCACGCCCACGCCGAGCGCCTCGGCCTGGTCCGTGTGGACGGCGACGGTGTCGACGCCGAGGTCGGCGACCGAGCCGTCGGTCACGGCCAGATCCGCGACCTGCTCGATCTGCGCAGGATCGAACGCCGAGATGGTGGCACCGTGGCCGTCCACCTTGGCCGGCGTGTAGCGCATGGCGGACATGGCGCCCACCTCGGGCAGCGCCGCAACCGCTCGGCCGGCCTCGGGGCTGAGCCCGCCCTGCCCGAAGGTGGTGTCGATGATCCAGTCGCAGCGGGCGGCCTGGTCGACGCTGTTGGCGATCGAGGCCCGGGCCGAGGCACCGAACACGGTGATGAACACCACCAGGCCGACGCCGATCATCAGCGCCGAGGCGGTGGCCGACGTGCGCTTGGGGTTCCGGGTCGCGTTCTCCCGGGCCATCGTTCCGGTCATCCCCCGGAAGCGGGGCAACGGGGCGCCGATGAGACGGCTGACGGGCCGGGCGATGATCGGGCCGAGCACACCGACGCCGAGGAACACGACGGCCGCACCCATGCCGACCAAGCCGGCATCGCCGCCGCCGAGCCCCATGGCCAGCAGGGCCATGCCGGCGACGGTCACGACCGCACCGATGACGGCCCGGCGCACCGAGCGACCGGAGCGGTCGACGGCCACGTCGCGGATGGCGGCGATGGGCGCCACCTTGGCCGCCCGGCGGGCGGGGACGATGGCGGCCACCAGGGTCACGACGGTGCCGACGGCCATGCAGATGGCCACCGTGGAGCCGGACACGACCAGCCCGCCGGCCGGCAGGTCGAGGCCGAAGCTGTTCAGCAGGGCCTTGAGGCCGACCGCGGCGCCGATGCCCAGGAACACGCCGAGCGCGGAGGCCAGGACGCCGGTGACCAGGGCCTCGAGCTTGGTGGCCCGGGCGACCTGGCGGCGGCTGGCGCCGATGGCCCGCAGCATGGCCGTCTCCTTGGTGCGCTGGGCGACCGTGATGGAGAAGGTGTTCGAGATCACGAACGAGCCGACCAGGAGGGCGGTGATGGCGAAGGCCATCAGGAACGTGCTCATGAAGCCGACGGCCTCGCCGTCCTCCGCCTTGGCCGCGGCCACGGCCTCGGTGTGGGTGAGCGCCTCGACGTGGGGCGTCGAGCGCAGCGCCTGGGTCAGGTTGCGGGTGACCTCGTCGGAGGACACGCCGGGACCGGCCCGTACGGCGATGGCGTCGTAGCGGCCGGGCTCACCGATGGTGTCCGACGCGGTCTGCGCCGTGAAGGCGATCACCGGGGAGCCGGCGGCGTTGTCGGCGCCGCCGTAGGTGACCACGCCGGCCAGCGTGTAGGTGTCGGAGCCCGCGGGGGTGACGACCCGGACGGGTTGGCCGACAGCGAAGTGGCCGGCCCGGGCGGTGGCCCGGTCGATCACGACCTCGTCGGCCGCCGCCGGCGCGTGGCCGTCGACGAGCTCGGTGGGGTTGAGCTCTGGGTCGTCGCTCCAGGCCATGGCCTTGGGGATGGCGCGGTTCTCGCCGTCGTCGAGCAGGCGGCCGTCGTGGCCGACGACCTGGGCGATGCCCTCGACCCGGGGCACGGCGGCGGCGACGCCGGGCACGCCCTGGACGGTGGTCAGGACGGACTGGTCGACGGTGGCGCGGACGACGGTGCCGTCGTTGCCGGTCACGACCTGGCTCGACCGGACGAGGGCGTCGGTGCCCTCGAGGGCGTTGCCGGAGACGGTCTCGTAGGCATGGGACAGGGTGGCGGTGAGCACGAGGGTGCCGGCCATGAAGGCCACGCCCAGGGCGACCGCCACGGCGGTGAAGGCGAAGCGGGCACGGTGGGCCCGGATGTTGGACAGGGTCAGCTTCAGCATCTGGATCACGCTCCGAAGTGCCGCATGCGGTCGAAGACCGAGTCGGCGGTGGGGTCGGGCAGGTCGTCGACGATCCGGCCGTCCGCGAGGAACACGGCCCGATCGGCGTAGGAGGCGGCCACCGGGTCGTGGGTGACCATCACGATGGTCTGGCCGAACTCGCGCACGGCCTGACGCATGAAGGAGAGGATCTCGGCGCCGGTGCGGGAGTCGAGGTTCCCGGTGGGCTCGTCGGCGAAGATGACCTCGGGACGCCCGGCGAGGGCGCGGGCCACGGCCACCCGCTGCTGCTGGCCACCGGAGAGCTCCGACGGGCGGTGCTCGAGGCGGTGGCGCAGGCCCACGGTGTCGATCACGTGGTCGACCCAGGCCTGGTCGGGCCGCCGGCCGGCGAGGGCCATCGGCAGGGTGATGTTCTCCGCCGCGGTCAGCGTCGGGACCAGGTTGAAGGCCTGGAACACGAAGCCGATCCGGTCGCGGCGCAGCTTGGTGAGCTGGCGCTCCTTGAGGCGGCCGAGCTCGGTCGTCCCGACGAACACCGAGCCGGAGGACAGGTCGTCCAGGCCGGCGAGGCAGTGCATCAGGGTGGACTTGCCCGAGCCCGAGGGGCCCATGATGGCGGTGAAGCGGCCGGCGGCGAAGGCGACGCTGACGCCGTCGAGCGCTCGAACCTGGGTCTCGCCCCGCCCGTAGACCTTGGTGGCCTCGAGCGCGGTGGCGGCCGCCGGGGCCCCGGTGGGCGCCCCGGCCGGTGCCTGCCGGCTGGAGGGTGCTTCGAGGATGGTGGACATGGTTGCTCCGTTTCGTCGGGGTTGGTCGGTGTCTCCGGCCACCACCCACGGTGCGCCGCAGCGGCCGCAGGGTCGTCGGCCCTTGGGTTCGTTGGTGGTCACCCGGAAGTCGGATCCTGCGCGGCCGCGGCACGCTCTGGGGGCCGGGCGCGTACGCCTCCCGCCACGCGCTCCGTACATCTCGAGATGTACGCGGGACCCGCCTCCGGTCGGATGCGCGGGCGGTCGCCCCCACCTACGGTGATCCTGTGGACTTCCCCTGGGCCGACCGCCTCCGCCGGGCCGTCGCGGGCCACCCCGCGATCGTGGACGCGGTGTGGGCGACGCTGTTCGTGGTCGCCGCACTCCTGTCGACACGGGACACGTCCGCGGTGCGCTATGGCACGGCGCTGACCGACGACGCCGGCGGATGGCTGCTGCTGCTCGCCGTCACCGTCCCGTACTACGTGCGACGGAAGTCACCCGTGGCCGTCTACGTGGTGTCGTCGCTCGCGGTCATGGTGCTGTCGGGCCTCGAGTACCAGGAGGGGGCCACCCCGCTCATCGCCCTGTTCGGCGCGTACACCGTCGGCGCCCGCTGCCGGGCCCGGGTGGTCGTCTACGCCTACGTGTACACCGTGTTGGGCCTCACGGCGCTGTACCTGTCGGACACCTCGCACTTCGACACCGCCAACCTGGTCTCCTACACCGGCCTGTTCGCCGCGGCCTTCCTCTTCGGCTGGAGCCTCCAGTCCCGTGCCGCCCGCCTCGCCGCCCTCGAGCAGCGGGCCGAGGCGGTGGAGCGTGAGCACGAAGAGGAGGCGCGGCGGGCGTTGGCCGACGAGCGCCTGCGCATCGCCCAGGAACTGCACGACGTGGTGGCCCACTCCATGGGGGTCATCGCCGTGCAGGCCGGGGCGGGCATGCACGTGATCGACCGTGACCCGGACGCGGCCAAGCGCTCGCTCGAGGCCATCTCCGACACGAGCCGCTCGACCCTCACCGAGCTGCGGCGGCTGCTCGGCGTGCTCCGCGACGAGGAGGGGGAGCGAGCTGGCGCGGCGTACGCTCCGGCGCCGGGCCTGTCGAACCTCGACGCGCTCGTGCGGGAGGTGACCGACGCCGGCGTGGCGACGACCCTCCACGTGGACGGTCCCGCGGGCGACGTGCCTGCGGGGGTCGCGCTCACCACCTACCGCATCGTCCAGGAGGCGCTCACGAACGTGTTGAAGCACGGCGGTCCCGGGGCGACCGCGACCGTGGCGGTCACCGTCGGGCCGGCCGCCATCGAGATCGACGTGCGCGACGACGGCCGGGGCATCGACCTGGCCGGCGCGGGGTCGGAGCGGTCCCTCGAGGGCGGGAAGCAGGGCGCCACCGGTCATGGTCTGGTCGGCATGCGCGAGCGGGTGGCGGTCTACGGCGGCACCCTCGACGCCGGTCCGCAGGTGGGGGGAGGCTTCCGGGTCCGAGCCCGCCTGCCCTACACGGACCGGGACACGGCCGGCGACACCGACGGCCCCCACCGAGCGCACGCCGCGACCGCGGAGGCAGGCTCGTGATCCGGGTCGCCGTGGTCGACGACCAGGCCCTGGTGCGCAGCGGCTTCACCGTGTTGCTCCGATCAGACCCCGACCTCGAGGTGGTAGGCGAGGCGGCCGACGGGGCCGAGGCGGTGGCCCTCGCCCTCCGTGAGCGCCCCGACGTGATCCTCATGGACATCCGCATGCCCGACGTCGACGGGATCGAGGCCACGCGGCGCATCACCGCAGACGACCGCACTGCCGGCTGCCGGGTGCTGATCCTCACCACCTTCGACCTCGACGAGTACGTCTTCGAGGCGCTCCGGGCCGGGGCGAGCGGGTTCCTCCTGAAGGACACCCTGCCCGACGAGCTGCTGGCCGCCGTCCGGGTGATCGCCGACGGCGAGGCCCTCCTGGCGCCGAGCATCACCCGCCGCCTGATCGAGGAGTTCTCCCAGCGCCCGGCAGGCACGCCCGTAGCGGAGAACCCGGGCCTGGCGCTGCTCACCGAGCGTGAGCACGAGGTGCTCGTGGCCGTGGCCCGGGGGAACTCGAACGCGGAGATCGCCGAGTCGCTGTACATGTCGGTGGCCACCGCCAAGACCCACGTGAGCCGCCTGCTCACCAAGCTGGGGGTCCGCGACCGCGCCCAGCTGGTGGTTGTGGCCTACGAGTCGGGCGTGGTCACCCCCGGCGCGCCGTGAGCCACCGCCGCCTCACGCCAGCTTCACGTAGATCTGCTTGGATTCGAGGAAGGCGTCGAGCCCGTAGGGGCCCAGCTCGCGGCCGATGCCGGACTGCTTGAACCCGCCCCACGACGCCTCGCTCGGCGCCGGCTGCGAGTCGTTGATCCACACGACGCCGGCCCGCACGGCGCGGGCGGCGGTGAACGCCTTGGTGATGTCGCGGGTCCAGATGGCCGCGGCCAGGCCGTACTCGGTGTCGTTGGCCATCGCCGTCACCTCGTCGGCGTCGTCGAAGGGCACCACCGTGGCCACCGGACCGAAGATCTCCTCGCGGGCGATGGTGAGGTCGAGCGACTCGGTCTCGAACACCGTGGGCGGCACGAAGAAGCCGCCGGCCAGGGCCGGGTCGTCGGGCCGGCGGCCCTCGTAGGCCAGGCGGGCGCCCTCGGTGCGGCCGGTGCCGATGTAGCCCTCCACCCGGTCGCGCTGGGTCGCGCTGACCAGAGGCCCCATGGTGACGTCGGGGTCGAAGCCCGACCCGAGCGTGATGGCCCGCGCCTCGTCGACCAGCCCCGACAGCACCTCGTCGTACACGGGTCGCTCGACGAAGATGCGGCTCCCCGCCGAGCACACCTCCCCCTGGTTCCCGAAGATGCCCTCGGCCGTGCCCGGCACCGCGGCCGCCAGGTCGGCGTCGGCGAACACGATGTTGGGGCTCTTGCCCCCGAGCTCGAGGGTGACCCGCTTCAGGTCGTCGGCGCACAGCCGCATGATGTGGCGGCCCACCGCCTTCGAACCGGTGAAGCTGATCTTGTCGACCCCGCGGTGGGTGACGAGGGGCTCGCCGGCGTGGGGGCCCGTGCCGGTGACGACGTTCAGCACCCCCGGCGGCAGGCCCGCCTCGACGGCCAGGCGGCCGAGCGCCAGCGCGGTGAGGGGGGTCTGCTCGGCGGGCTTGAGGACCACGGTGCACCCCGCGGCGAGGGCGGGGGCCACCTTCTGGCTGGCCATCAGCAGTGGGTAGTTCCACGGGACGATGAGGCCGCACACGCCCACCGGCTCCTTCACGATGAGGCTCAACGCCTCGGGGCCGACCGGCGGGATGTCGCCGCTGATCTTGGTGGCCCAGCCGGCGTAGTACTCGAACAGGAAGGCGGCCTCGTCGATGTCCCAGCGGGCGTCGGCGAGGGGCTTGCCGCAGTCGCGGGTCTCGAGCGCGGCCAGCTCGTCGGCGTCGCGGCGCAACAGCGACGCCAGGGCGAACAGCCGCTCGGCCCGCTCGCGCTCGGCCACCGCCATGCCCCACGAGCCGTCGGCGAACGCCCGCCGGGCGGCGGTGACGGCGAGATCGACGTCGCCGGCGCCCGCATCGGGGACCGAGGCGATCAGCTCGCCGGTCGCGGGGTCGACCGTGTCGAGGCGGGCGCCGTCGAGAGCGTCGACCCAGGCGCCGTCGATGAGCATCTGCGATGAGCTGGCGGTGAGCAGGGTGTCGGGGAGGCGGGTGGCGGCCATGACCCCGAGGCTAAGGGGCCGCGCCACCCACGGCGGACCCGGCGTCACCGACGCCGCCGAGGGACCGGGGTTCATCCACACGCACCGGCCGGGACATGGAGGGGGGTGGCCCCGACCGGCGCGTGTGGCGATCACGACCCCACGACGACCACGACGGCGAGGACCCCCCAGGAGGGGCCGCATCGCCGCCGTCGCCTCACGGGGGCCCGATGGCGTCGCGCACGGCGGCCACCACACCCTTGCGGGTGAGCGGGCCGGTTGCCACCGAGGTGCCGTCGACGAGATCGGGGTGGCGGCGGACGGACGGCGCGGGGGCGAAGACCGTGACCGGCAGGTCGGGGTCGGTGGCCCGCAACGCGGCCCGCACCTCGTTCATCGGCTCGTCACTGGCCACCAGCACCTGCACGACCACGTCGGCTCGCTCGACGGCCGTGCAGCCGTCGCCCTCCACCAGCGGGCATCGTCCCTCGCGGTGCCGGCCCGGCCCGGAGCACTCGGCGGTGCGGTAGCCGGCCTGGCGCAGCGCCTCACCCATGGCGGACCGGAGCTCGGTGTCCTCCTCCTCGACCAGCACACGCTTCGCACCCTCGGGGCCGTCCCAGGTGGGTGGCTCGATGTCGTGACGGACCCACTCGCGGACGACGGGGATGTTGCGCAGCACGGAGTTCACCCACGAATGGTCGGCCCCACCCCTGCCGGTGGCTAGGGCCATTGGTCCCGAGTCACGGGCCGCCGACCGTGGCGCGTCCTCCGGGTGGCCGGCGTGCGCCGGCGTGTGCGACGCGGTGCTGGTGCCGGGTCAGTGGGCGGAGAGCGCCGCCCGCACCGCCGGGTCCACCTCGTCGTCGAGGCGGTCCACCAAGCCCGCCACCAGCGTGGGGTCGTCCACGACCACCTCGGTCCCGCCGATGACCACGCGGGTGCCGGTTCCGGTGGGCTCGACGACCGCTGAGCCGTCCTTCTCGGTGAGGGCGAAGCGACTGAACGCGGTGCGCCAGGCGAGGCGGTCGGCGGCCTCGTCGGGGGTGACCGGCAGGGCGATGTCATCGGCGTGGGTGGCCAGCTCAGTGGCCACGTGGAAGGCCTGCCACCGCAGCGGATACGGCCCGACACTGCTGTCGATGTCGTCGCCGTCACGCTCGCGCAGCCGACGACGGGTCTCCGCGTCGGCGTCGGCCCACTCGGCGACCAGCTCGTGGGGCGCCTTCCCGGACCGCTCGTCGACCCCGGCCTGGTTGAACTCGTCGAGGCTGGTGTGCCCCTGGGCCATGCCCGCCTCGATGTACTGCTGCACCCGCCCGTCGAGGCAGGCGTGGTGGTAGTGCTCCACCGCGGCCAGGTGGGCCACCACGTCGCGCACGCTCCAGCCGGCGCACCGAGAGGGCAGGTCCCAGACCGGGTCGTCGTCGGCCATCGCCGACAGCCACGCCTCGATGCGGGCAGCCTCGGCGTCGAGGATGTCGTAGGGGTCGTAGCCCTCGAGGTGTCCCTCGTCGGGGCCGGCCGGATCACTCACTGGGGCACCTCCACTGGCGGGCGCCCGCCGCCCGGCGGGCCCCCAGCAGGCTAGGGAACCGCGGCCGGGCTGGCAATGGCCCGGTGCCGGGCCGGCCCACGACCGGACGGTGCCGAACGGCGATGGTGCCGACGGGCCCTTGCAGACGGGACCTTCGGCACTGTGCCGCCGATGTGGCCGGGGGGATCCTGGGCGAACGGGCCGTTCGGCCCGGATGGTGGCGGTGCCGCCATCCGATCAAAGGGGGAAGTCGCCATGACCGCGACGTTGACCAAGCAGGCGAACGCCGACGTGGACGGCACGACCGTGAAGGGGATGTGGGCGTGGACCGTCCTGCGCCTCCTGCTCGGGTGGTCGTTCCTGTGGGCGTTCTTCGACAAGATGTTCGGCCTCGGCTTCGCCACCTGCCGGGCCGAGGAGGGCTCGTCGATCGACTACGTGTGCAGTGCGGCGATGGTCAAGGGGGGCTCGCCCACCTTCGGGTTCCTCACCTTCGCCACCGAGGCCAGCCACACCGGCTCGTGGTTCGCGTGGATGGCGCCCTCGGCGCCCGACGCCATCAACGCCGCCGATGTGATGTTCATGGCTGCCCTGCTGTGCCTCGGCGTGGCGCTGATGGCCGGTGTGTTCACCCGTACCGCGGGCATCGGTGGCGCCGTCCTGATGCTGTTCATGTTCCTGGCCAGCGAGGTGTTCCCCGAGCAGAACCCGGTGAACAGCAGCCACATCATCGAGATGGTGGCGCTGCTCGGCATCGCCACGGTGGGCCCCGGGGCGTTCAGCCTGCACGCCGTGTTCCACCGCAAGGGGTCGTCGGCGCCCGCAGCCGAGTGACCTGATCGGCCGGTTAGCGTCGGGCTCGTGGAGGAGCCCGACGCCGCCGCGTCCGACCAGCCCGCGTCCGACCCGCCCGCGGGCGGCGACGTGGTGGCCGAGGTGCGTGCCGCGAACCAGGCGTTCTACGACGCCCACGAGGCGAGGGACCTCGAGGCCATGGCCGCGGTCTGGGCCCACGACGACGGCGTGGTGTGCGTCCACCCCGGCTGGCCGATCCTGCGGGGTTGGGCCGACGTGGAGGAGTCGTGGCGGCGGATCTTCGCCGGCCCCGGGCGCAACCAGTTCATCGTCACCAACGACGAGGTGGTGATCGCCGGCGGGGTGGCGTGGGTGACCCTCGACGAGAACCTGATGGCCGGGGCGATGACGGGCACCATCGCCGCGACCAACGTCTACGTCCGAGCCCCGAACGGCTGGCGGTTGACGGTCCACCACGGCTCGCCCGTGGCATAGCGCTGACGGCGGGAGGCCAGGTGAGCGTTAGGGCGAGGCCCCTGGATCGAGGGGCACCCGCCCAGTCGTAGCGTCGGGGCCCTGGTCGTCCCCCGCGCGTCCGGTGTCGCCCTCGCCCTCCGAGGGCTCGGCGAAGACGATCCGGCCGTTGCGCAGGATCGACACCGGGCCGTCCTCGCTGACCGCGACCACGGTGGCCAGGGGGTCGTCGTGGCTGTAGCGGCGGGCGGAGGTGTGGCGGGTACCGCCGAGTGGCGCGACCTGCTCCTCGGCAGCGTTGCTGGGCACGAGGCGCACGCCGAGTCGACGGAGCACGCCCTCGGCGTCGAACACCGCGGCACCGTCGACCTGGGCCAGCGCGTGGCGCAGCGGCGCGAGGTGGGTGGCGCGGGTGATGCGCAGCGGCGGCGGCGCGGGGAGGCGCTCCTCGACGGGTGGGCCGGGCCGGTCATCGGGGCGGTAGACGAGCAGCGACCCGATGCCGAGCGAACCCAGGTCGTGGACCGCGAACACGAGCAGCGCCTCCAGCACGGCAGGGTCGCCGTGGTCGGGGTCGGCGGTGACCGCGTCGATCCAGCTGTCGACCGGTGGCTCGTGGTGCCAGCGGAAGCTCTCCCAGCGCAGCACCCCGAACGGGCCGACCACGCGCACCGAGCCCGCCGGGTGGCGCTGCACGATGGTGGCGCCCAGCACCTCGGCCAGCACCACCAGGTCGCGCTCGGACCCCGCCGGGCGGTCGAACACCAGCCACTCCACCGAGCCCGCGGTGCGCCGCAGGAGCCAGCTGGACCGTCCGTCGGCGAAGCGGCGGGCCGCCGACAGGGGCTGCTCGCCGATGGCGCCGCGGGTGATCGCGAGCT
The DNA here is from genome assembly GCA_964635055.1 of uncultured Microthrixaceae bacterium. Taxonomy (GTDB): domain Bacteria; phylum Actinomycetota; class Acidimicrobiia; order Acidimicrobiales; family DATDAH01; genus JAEUJM01. The sequence goes on from CAZWMT010000032.1 coordinate 62,090, forward strand.
GGGTCCCGGCCTCCCACGTGTCGGGGTCGGTGCTGGGCGCCAGGATCGTGCCGCTGATCACCACCCGTCGCTCGTGCACCTCCGGTCGCAGCCCGTGCTCGACCTCCTCGAGCAGCATGGCGCGGACGTCGTCGGGGTACCGGTCGAGGGGCAGGCCGTTCTCCTCGAGCTCCTCGGCGAGGCGGCGCCGGCGGCGCTCCTCGAGGTCGTCCGGTACGTCCACCATCGGTCGGACGGTACCGCTCGACCTCGCCAACTCGGCGCAACGAGTCCGCTCTCAGCGGCCTGGATGCGCCAGCTCGTGGGGTCAGCGCGTCGTGTGCCGGGTGATGGCGTCGACCGGCTCGTCCGGCGCCTCGCGCGGCCGCATGTGGCCCTCTCCCCGCAGGACCACCACGGCGGGGCGAACGGCCGTCGGCGTGGGTGACCTCGTGGCCGTGGACAGCGTCGCCACGGTGCGCCGGCGGCGCGCGGGGTGACGGCACCGTCGGCGGGGTAGGGACCAGGCGACACCAGGAGGTGCACCATGACCACCACCCTCACCGACGAGCTGCTCACCCTCGAACGATCGGCGTGGCGGGCGCTGTCGACCTCGGGCGACGAGGCCGCGGCCTTCTACTCGGGCACCCTGGCCGAGGACGTGCTGATGCTCCTGCCGGGCGGCCTCGTGATCGACGAGCGCGCCCAGGTGATCGACTCGATGCACGGTGAGCCGTGGACGTCGTTCGAGCTCAGCGACGAGCGGGTCGTGCCCCTGGGCCAGGGCAGCGCCGTCGTCGCCTACGCGGCCCGGGCCCAGCGCGGCGACAACGACTACCGAGCGCTGATCAACAGCACCTACGTGCGCGGCACCGACGGCTGGCGCCTCGTGCTGCACCAGCAGACGCCGTTCTGAGCGCGCCCCGCGGGCGGGCGTGCACCTGGCAGGCTGAGCCATGCCTCTGAGCGCCGTTCACGGCGACATCACCCGCCTGGCCGTCGACGCCGTGGTCAACGCGGCCAACTCGTCGTTGCTGGGCGGCGGCGGCGTGGACGGTGCGATCCACCGCGCCGCCGGCCCCGGGCTGCTGCACGAGTGTCGCCTGCTGGGCGGTTGTGCGACCGGTGACGCCAAGGCCACCGGCGGCCACGACCTGCCCGCCCGCTGGGTGATCCACACGGTGGGGCCGGTCTGGCGGGGCGGCGGCGAGGGCGAGCCGGAGCTGCTGGCCTCGTGCTACCGGCGGTCGCTCGAGGTGGCGGAGGGGTTGGGCGCCGCGTCGGTGGCGTTCCCGGCCATCTCGACCGGGGTCTACGGCTACCCGGTGGGGCCGGCCGCCGAGATCGCCGTGACCACGGTGACCGACACGCTGGCGTCGCTCGAGCAGGTGACCGACGTGGTGCTGGTCGCGTTCGACGACGACACCTTCGCCCAGTACCAGGCGTGGTTCCCCACCCCGTGAGCTGCGGGTTGCCCGGCCACGATCACCGAGCGCCGGCCGCGGTGAACCAGCAGCGGTGATCCGGCGGTCACCACGGGGTGCCGTAGCGCTCGCGGTGGATGTGGTCGGCGACGGGCTCGCGGCGGTTCGGGCCGAGTGGTCGGGCGGGGTGGCCGAGGGGCACGACCGCCACGGGCGTCACCGAGGCGGGCAGGCCCACCACGGCGCGCAGGTCGTCGGCGAAGAAGGTGGCGATGGTGGTGAGCGCACTGCCCAGGCCCAGGGCGGTGGCGGCCAGCAGCAGGTTCTGGACGGCGGGCCAGATCGACGACTCCACCGAGCCCGGCGGGCAGCGGTCGGCGTCGGCGCCCACCACGATGGTGACCGGGGCGCGGGCGAACCCTCCGTCGGCCAGGGCGGCGTCGACCGAGGCGTGCAGGAGGGGTGGGTCGACGGCCGCGCTGGCCTCGCGCCCGCCGGCGTCCCAGAGGCGCAGGCCCACCTCCCACACCGCGGCCCGCCGCTCGGCGTCGCGCACCACGACGAACACCCACGGCTGGAGGTTCTGCGCGCTCGGCGCCCGGGTGGCGGCGTCGAGCACCGCCTCGACGATGTCGTCGGACACCCCCTCGGGCGCGTAGTCCCGGCAGGCTCGCTGCCGAGCGAACAGGGCGAGGGCGCTCGACGGGTCGGCATCGGTCATCCCGGCACGGTACGCGGGCGCTCACGGGTGCGGCCGCACCCCGCGGACGGCGACCGCGGGCCGGCGCACCGTGGGGTGACGGCTCACCTCGACCTCGCCGAAACCGGCTCGACGGCACACCGCCGCGAAGGACTCGGCCTGAGCCGGCGTCCAGCCGTGGCTCGCCAGACCGTCGGCGCCCGGCGCCACTGCGTGCTCCACCGCGAGGAACCGCCCGCCCGGCCGCAGGGCGCGCCAGGCTTCTCGCAGCCCGACCTCGACGTCGGCCCAGTGGTGGACGGCGGACAGCGACCAGACCACGTCGGCGACGCCGGCCTCCACGGGCAGCGCCTCAGCGGCGCCGACGCGCCAGCTGATGGCGGTCGAGCGCCGGGTCGACAGGCGCGCCACCCGCAACATGACCCGGGCGGGGTCGACGGCCACGACGGCGGCGCCGTGCGACGCAGCCAGCCGGGCGGCCCGCCCGGGCCCGCACCCGATGTCCACGAGATGGTCGCCCGGAGCGAGGCCGGTGAGCCCGATGGCCAGCGCGGCGTCGTCGGCTCGGCCCCGGCTCATGCTCAGCGCGGCGAGCAGGCCGGACACGCCGGCGAACCCGGGGTAGTCGGCATGGTGGTTGGGAGGCAGCTGATCGGTTTCGGTCATGGCGCCGACGTTGACACTTGAACCCAGGTTCAAGTCAACTGGGCGACATGTCGGAAGCCGACCTGGCCACCATCGGCGAGGCTGCCGCCCGTGCGGGGGTGGCCACCTCGACCGTCCGCTTCTACGAACGCCGGGGCCTGCTGGCCGCGGACGAGCGGCGGTCGGGCCAGCGCCGCTACCGGGCCGAGTCGCTGCGACGCCTGGTGTTCATCGGCATGCTGCAGGACGCGGGCCTGTCACTCGACGACATCGCCGGCGTGCTGGGGGCGGCGACCGTCGGGGAGTGGAAGGTGATCGCCCGCCGGCGCCTCGAAGCCCTCGACGACGAGATCGCCCGGTTGCAGCAGGCTCGGAGCTACCTCGAGGGCGCGCTGTTGTGCCGCTTCGACCACCCGGCGACGGACTGCAAGGTGATGGGCGCCGAGATCGACCGACGCCTGGGGGGCGAGCCGACCTGAGCCCGTGCCCGCCCGAGCCCGGCGCATCCACCTCGGGGGGCGGATGCGCCGGGCTCGCGGCGCGGCTGCCTTCAGGAGCGGGGTGCGCCCTTGCGGTGGCCGCCGGCGCCGGCCTTGCGGGGCGGGCCGTTGCGAGGGGCGCCCTTGCGGCGGGCACTGGGGCCCTGACCGTTGCCGTTGCCCGAGCCGCCCGCGGACGCCTTGGTGCCCCGCGCTGAGGGGCCGCTCGGGCCGCGACGCGGGCCGCCGCTGGTGCGACGAGCACCGCTGCCCTGGCGGCCGCCACCCTGGTGGGGGCGGCGGGGGCCGTTGCCGCGGCGCTGGTTGCTGGGGCCGACGGGGTCGAACGGCTTCGGTGCGGTGCCCGGCTCGGGGGCGGGCACCGCGGGGAAGTCGTCCAGGTCGGGCTCGACCGGCCCGCTGGTGCCGAGGCCCAGCTTGCGCTGCATCCTGGTGGCGGTCTTGCGGTGCTCCCCGCCGATCAGGCTGACGACGGTGCCGCTGGCACCGGCCCGACCGGTACGGCCCGAGCGGTGGACGTAGTCCTTCTCGTCGGCGGGTGGGTCGAAGTGGATCACGCAGGCCACGTCGGTGACGTGGATGCCGCGGGCGGCCACGTCGGTGGCCACCAGCGCCTCGACCCTGCCCTGGGTGAAGGCCTGCAGCGCCCGCTCACGCTGGGGCTGGCTGCGGTCGCCGTGGATGGCGGCGGCGGTGATGCCGGCGTTGGCCAGCTGCTTGGTGAGCCGGTCGGCGCGGCGCTTGGTGCGGCAGAACACGATCGTGGGGCCGTGACCGCGCACCAGGCGGGCGGTGAGGTCGACCCGCTCGTGCTCGCCGGAGTGCCAGAAGTGGTGGGTGGTCAGGTCGGGCCCCTGGTCGATGGCGGCCACGTCGTGGCGGCCGGGGTTGTTCTGGTAGCGGCGGATGAGGACGTCGACGTCGTTGTCGAGGGTGGCCGAGAACAGCAGGGTCTGGCGGTCGGGGCGCACCTGGTCGAGCAGGCGCTTGACCTCGGGCAGGAACCCCATGTCGGCCATCCGGTCGGCCTCGTCGAGCACGACCAGGTCCACCTCGTCGAGGCGCACGTCGCCCCGCTGCACCAGGTCGGCCAGGCGCCCGGGACAGGCGACGGCGATGTCGACCCCGTTGCGGAGCGCGGCGAGCTGCTTGCCGAAGCCGACGCCGCCGTAGAACGACGCGACGGTCATCCGTCGCAGCGCGGCCAATGGGCGCAGCTCGCTCTCGATCTGGGCGGCCAGCTCGCGGGTGGGAGCGAGCACGAGGGCGTGCGGCTTGCGGGGACGGCCCTTGGTGGCGCGGGTGACCAGCGGGATGCCGAAGGCCAGGGTCTTGCCCGAGCCGGTCGGGGCCTTGCCGCAGACGTCGCGGCCGGCCATGGCGTCGGGCAGCGTGGCCGCCTGGACGGGGAAGGGGGAGGTGATGCCGCGCTCGTCGAGCAGGGCAGCGAGGTCGGCGGGGACGCCGAGCTCGCGGAAGGTGATGGACACGTTGTTGCTCCTGTGCGCGCCGCGTTGGCAGCGCGTTCGTTGGGTTCGGTGAGGCAAGGGAAACGGGGCGGCGACACACCCGGTCGGCAGGCCTTCGAGGTCACCGGCGAACCGGTGTTGCTGCGTCGCGGCAGCGAAGGCGTGGCCGCGAGCGAGATCGATGTCTCCAGCGGCCCGTCGTGTCCCGTGGTGCGAACCCGACGATCACCCGACCAGCGTCAGTTTCGACGAGGCCGGAGCAAAGCGGGGCCAACCGTACACGCGTCCGGGTGGTCTTCCACCACCGGTGCGAGTCCCGGGCACCGGCGGGCCCGGACCGTGGCGCGCCGGCGGTTGCCGCGGGCGGACGACTGGGTCAGGCTCGACCGGTGCGCGACGACCTGTCCTTCTTCGACGTGGTGACCACCACCCGGGCCATCCGGCGCTACCGCCCCGACCCGGTGGCCGAGGACGACCTGGCCACGATGCTGTACGCGGCCACCCGGGCGCCGTCGGGCTCGAACCGCCAGCCCTTCCGGTTCCTGGTGCTGCGCGACGGTCCCGGGGGGCGGGCCGCCCGGACGCTGCTGGGGGAGAGCTTCCGATCGATGTGGGCGGCCAAGCGGGCCGCCGACGGCTACGACGCCGGCAGCGGCACCGACGCGTCCTCGCCGAAGGGCCGCATGGCCGCCACCATGCAGCACTTCGTCGACCACGTGGAGGACGTGCCGGTCGTCGTGCTCGCCTGTTACCGCCGCCATCGCCCCGCCCACCCCACCGAGGGCGCCTCGATCTACCCGGCCTGCCAGAACCTGCTGCTGGCCGCCCGCGCCCTGGGCTACGGCGGGGTGATGACCATCTGGCACGGGGCGGTCGAGGACCAGCTCCGCGAGCGGTTGGGCATCCCCGACGACGTGGTGATCGGCGCCACCATCACCCTGGGCCGCCCCGCAGGCCACCACGGCCCCGTGCGGCGCCGTCCCTTGCAGGAGCTGGTGTACGAGGACCGCTGGGACGAGGCGGCGCCGTGGGCGGTCGACCCGCCCGACCGAATTCGAACTGGCGCCTGATTCGGTCGCCCTGGCAGCCGAATCGGGCGCCAGTTCACGAATCACGCCCGGCGCGGTCGACGGAATGCCACGCTCGATGGAGCGCCTGATGTCGCTCAGGCGGAACGGTCAGCGACCGCCGGCGAGGACGATGCCGACGGCGATGTGGTCAGCCCGACCATCACGACGTACATGCGGTTCTCGAGTGCTCGTCGATCTGGGGCGCTAGACAGGCCCGCATCTCGATGTCCGCCCGGCCGTCGAGCGTCACGGCCGCCGCCACCGCACCGACCGTTGGGCCGAACCATCTATTCAGCCCGTCCTCGTCGATCGCGTGAGGAATCGTTGAGGTTTCGTTGAGGTGCGTGCGCTCTGCTCTCTCGGTATCGGGGTGCGCGGAGGGCGACGGATGGCTCAGGTGATGCAGACGAGAGGTCTGGCAGCTCAGGATCACGCCACCAACCGGCGGCGGGTTGCCCTGTGCATGCGAATCTGCCGCCGCGCCCGGCGGCGGCCACGGGAAGGCTCGGGGTGGCGTCATGATGCATGACAGGGCGACCAGGGAAGGGCGCAGGTGGTCGGGACCGATCCCGGCGTTGATCGTGGTCGCCCTTCTGGCGATTCTGTTTCCTCTCCTGCCAATTGAAGGTGCCATCGCCTCACGCGAGACGGGCTCGCCGTGCACGTGGCGACGTATCACTGACGTGCCCGGGGGTGTCGGCGTTCCTACGCTCAACATCTCCAACACCAACTCGTGGGTGATGGGCAACGAGC
>CAZWMT010000033.1:0-68269 GCA_964635055.1 uncultured Microthrixaceae bacterium
AGCGTTCACCGCGCCGGACCCCAAGTGGTGGACCAATCGGTCCGCACCTCTAATAACTGGCGGAACCCGGGGGCCATTGCCTCGAGAACGCGTACCGACCGAACCCGAGGCAATAACTGGCGGAACCCGGGGGCCATTGCCTCGGGAATCAGCGGTCAGGTCAGGTCGAGGCCGAGCATGCGGATGGCGTTGCCCCGGACGATCTTGTGCACCACGTCGGCGGGAAGGTGGCCCATCATCTTCTCGGCCACCTCCTTGGTGTGGGGCCAGGTCGAGTCGGTGTGGGGGTAGTCGGTCTCGAAGGTGATGTTGTCGACGCCCACCGCCTCCAGCGAGTCGAGGCCGTGCTTGTCCCGGAAGAAGCAGCCGTAGATCTGGCGGTAGTAGTAGGTGGACGGCGGTTCGGGCACCAGGTCGCGCACGCCACCCCACGCCCGGTGCTCCTCCCACACGTCGTCGGCCCGCTCGAGGATGTACGGGATCCAGCCGATCTGGCCCTCGGAGTAGGCGAGGGTGAGCCTCGGGTGGCGCACCAGCACACCGGAGAAGAGGAAGTCGCTCATCGAGCTCATGGCGTTGCCGAAGCTCAGCGTCGCCGCCACCGCCGGCGGCGCGTCGGGCGAGGTGGCGGGCATCTGTGACGACGAGCCGATGTGCATGCACACGACGGTGCCGGTGTCCTCGCACGCCTGGAAGAACGGCTCCCAGTAGCCACTGTGCAGGGTGGGCAGGCCCAGCTTCGCGGGGATCTCGCTGAAGGTGACCGCCCGCACGCCCCGCTCGGCGTTGCGGCGCACCTCGGCGGCGGCGAGCTCGACGTCCCAGAGCGGGACGATGGTGAGCGGGATGAGGGCGCCGCCGCTGTCGCCGCACCACTCCTCCACCATGAAGTCGTTGTAGGCGTAGACGCAGGCCTCCGCGAGCTCCTTGTCCTCGGCCTCGGCGAAGGTCTGGCCGCAGAAGCGGGGAAAGGTCGGGAACGACAGCGAGGCCTCGACGTGGTTGGCCACCATGTCCTCGACGCGGGCCTCGGGCTCGAAGCAACCGGGGCGCATCTCGTCGTAGGTGATGGGCGACAGCGTCATGTCGTCCCGCTCGAAGCCCACCGAGGCCACGTGGCGCTTGTGGGGGAACATCTTGCCCTCGTAGAACCAGATGTCGCAGGCCGGCGCGTCGTCGGCCAGCTCGTACTCGTAGGTGGTGCCGCTCACGTACTTGAGCCCGGCCAGGCCGTGGCGCTCGACGTAGGGGGCCCGGTCGCGGAACCTGGCCGGCAACCACGTCTGCCACAGGTGGGCCGGCTCGACCACGTGGTCGTCGACGCTGACGATGAGGGGGATCGGCGTGGTGTCGGTGGTGGGTTCGTCCATGGCACTGCTCCGTTTCTGACGACCCGTCAGATATGGGCCCACCCTACCGGGATGGTCAATCGCCGGCGGCGGTGGGCCGATAGATGACCGTGCCCGACGAGGAACCCACAGCCGCCGCGCCCACGCTCGACCCCTCGACCCCCATCGGTGGCCAGGCCGTCGTGGAGGGCGTGATGATGCGAGGGCCGCACGTGTGGGCGGTGGCCGCCCGCCGGCCCGACGGCACCATCGCCACCACCGACGAGGTCGTGCCGGAGTGGGCGCAGAAGCCCAAGGGCATCCCCATCGTGCGGGGGGCGTTCGCGCTGGTCGAGACCATGGCCCTCGGACTGCGGGCGCTGCGCTGGTCGGCGGCGGTCGAGAAGGGCGAGGAGGGCGGCGAGGCCTCCAGCAACCGCTCGTTGGCGCTCGCCACGGTGGTGACCCTGGTGGTCTTCGTGGCCGTCTTCGCGGTGGTGCCCGCCGCCATCGCCCGGGCCGTCAGCGGCCTGGTGGACGACAGCACCGTGGTGTTCGTCGTGGCCGAGGGACTGCTCCGCCTCGGGCTGTTCCTCGGCTACGTGGTGGCCATCGGGCGGTCACCTGCCATCCGTCGCACCTACGAGTACCACGGCGCCGAGCACATGGTGATCGCCGCCTTCGAGCACGCCGAGCCGCTCACCGTCGAGGCCGCCCGCCGCTACAGCACCCGTCACGCCCGGTGTGGCACCGACTTCCTGCTGCTCGTCGTGGTGGTGGCGATCGTCGTGTTCTCGTTCGTCGGCCAGGCCTCGTGGGCGGTGCTGGTGCTCAGCCGGGTGCTGGGGCTACCCCTGGTGGCCGGCCTGGCCTACGAGATCCTGCGCCTGGCCAAGCGCCGCCCCGACAGCCGGTTCGTGAAGGCCATCACCGCCCCCGGCCTGGCCCTGCAGGCGCTCACCACCAAGCCGCCGGCCGACGACCAGATCGAGGTGGCCATCGCCTCACTGGAGGCGGTGTTGGTGGCCGAGACCCAGGCGGCCAAGACCCCGGCCGCCGAGGCCGAGGTCGTCGCATCCGGACAGACACCGGCGACCGCCTGACCCCCGCCGCCGATCCGCCGATCCGTCGGGCCACCCCGTCCCGCCACCGCGACCGGAACCGGTCGCGCTACCCGGAACCCGCCCCGGCACGAGCGCCTCCGGGCAGTGAGCGCAATCGCCCCGGGCGGCATCGCCGGAGCTGCGAGGGGCCGGACGCGACGGTGCCGCCCCCGCTGGGCGAGGGCGGCACCGGTCGGGACTGCGAGGTGATGCGCCGGCGTCAGCCGCCGTTGTTGTCGGCGACGTCGCTGATGGTGTTGAAGTTGGCGTTGGTGATGCGGGGGCCGCTGTTCAGCGGCGGGTTGCCGCTGGCCCCGTACGAGTGGATGCCCATGCCGCAGGGACCACCACAGGACGGTCGGTTGGCCACCATGATCGGCGAGCCGGACTGCCCGCCGAAGGTGTCCATCGGGTAGTAGACGTTGTTGGCGTCGGTGCGGGCCGCGATGGTGCCCGACATCTTCCAGTGGGTGCCGAAGGGCTTGTCACCGGGGTAGCCCTCGACCCGGGCGGTCTTGCCGTCGAGCCCGTTCACCGCGGTCAGCGAGAAGAAGCCGAGGAAGCCCACGGTGTTGCCGATGTTGCAGTCGAGCTGCTGGATCGACCAGTCGTCCTTCACGTTGCCGTGGATCCGCCAGCCCGACTTGGCGAACACCGAGACCACGTTGCAGCCGCCGAACGGGTCGGTGCCACCGTTGCGGCCGGGGAAGAACTGGGCCGACTCGATCATGTTGCCCCCCGACGGGCTGGGGTCGAACGAGCAGTGACCGGAGGTGAGGATGCTGTTCGAGTCGATCAGCCAGCCGGTGCAGATGAACTGCGCCGTGTCCTGGGTGAACTCGATCTGGCCGATGGCGCGGGCCGGGTACACGGTGGTGTTGGTGACCTGCACCCGTCCGTCGGCGCCGATCACCGACTCGGGGCTGACGGCCTGGCCCTCGAAGTCGCCGGTCCGGACGGTGGCCTCGGGGGCCACACCGGCCTCGGTGGCCGTGCCCGCGAACCCGGGCGACACCAGTGTGCCGGTCTCCTGGACCCCCCGGGGAGGTGCTGGCAGCGACACGATGGGCGGTGGTGACGCCTCCTGGCCGCTGGCCGACGGGGCGCCGCCCACAGCGGTGAGCCCTGCGAGGCCCAGGGTGATCGCGACGATGATCGCCGTCCGCCTGGTGAACCGAGACATGTGTTCCCTCCCGGGATGGTTGCTGTTCGCGGTGGGGCCATGATGGCACTTCGTCGGGGTGATCGGCCATCGCCCTGACCCGCGGGTCAGCGGATCGAGCGGTCGGGGCGTCGACATCCGTCACGGTCAGTCGGCGAACTGGTTCCAGTACGCCACCACGTCGGCGGTGGGATAGACGGTCTCGCAGGGAAGGTCGCGGGCCACCATCCGGCTGGGCTGGCCCTCGAGGTTCCAGTAGGCCACCGCGTCGGAGTACGAGAAGCCGCGGGCGCGCAGGTCGCGACAGAACAGCCCCGACGGCAGGTCGTACACGCTGGTCGCGGCGCCGTTGCCGCCCCCCTGGGGGTCGAAGCCCCAGTAGGCCACCACGTCGGCGGTGTCGTACACCGTCTCGCACGGGTACCCGTTGCGGTCCTCGTCCATCCGGTCGGGCCGGCCCTCCGCCGCCCAGTAGGCCACCGCCTCGGAGTAGTTGTAGCCCCGGGCGTTCAGGTCACGGCAGAGCAGGCCGCTGGGCAGTTGGGTCGGGTCGGCCGGGTTCGCCGGCGGCGCCTGCGTCGTCGCGGGCCGTTGGGTGGTCGACGTCGTCGTGACGTCGTCGAAGGTGGGCGCCGTGGTACCGCCGGTGGTGACGTCCTGGCCGCCGTCTCCCTTCGTCGCGGCCCAGACCACCACACCCACAGCGATCAGTGCGAGCACACCCACCGCCACCAGGACGGCCACGAGCGCCGGCGAGGTGGACGACCGCTGGTCGCCGGGCGCGGCCACCGGCGCCATCATCCCCGGCGCGCCCATGCCCGGCGCCATGGGCGCGGTCGGGGGCGGGCCAGGGGGCGGGCCGGCGGGCGGGCCCGAACGCACGGGGACGGTCGGCTGGCCCTCGGGCGGGGTCGGCACGCCGGACGCCGACAGGGGCGAGGCGCACGACTCGCAGAACGCGGCGCCGGGGTTGTTGGGATGTTGGCAGTTCGGGCACGTCGCCATCACTGGTCACCGTACGGATCACCCCTTCGGTGCGATAGGGCCGGAGGTCACCTTGGCAGCCCAACGCGACCCGGCTCGAGCGCCGCGCCGAGAGGCACTGATCGGGACACGTTCCGCGGCGCCGAACGCCGTCGGCGACGGATGGGCTGCGGACTCTGGTTGAATCCGGTGACCGCCTGGCTCGTGTGGCGGACGGAGGCGGAGCGTGCACGTGCTAGGCAGGACAGCGGAAGCGATCGAGCTCCTGGTGGGCTCCCCGGTCTTCAAAACCGTGCGGCACCTGAGTTCAGGTGCGGGGGGTTCGATTCCCCTTCGCTTCCGCCAGCAACAGGGTGGTGCGTCGCATGTCGGGTGAGCACCCGCCCCTCACGAGCTACTCGCACGGTGCCGGGTGCGGCTGCAAGCTGTCGGCCGGCGAACTGCGGGCGGCCCTGGGCGCCCGGCGGCGGCCCGTGCCCACAGACCCAGCGGTGCTCGTCGGGCCGGAAGGCGGCGATGACGCCGGCGTGTACCGGCTCGACGACCGGCAGGCGCTGGTGCAGACCGTCGACTTCTTCACGCCGGTGGTGGACGACCCAGGCGACTGGGGCCGCATCGCGGCGGCCAACGCCCTGAGCGACGTGTACGCGATGGGCGGCACCCCCCTCACGGCCCTGAACATCGTGGCCTGGCCACGCGACGGCCTGCCGTGGGCGACGTTGGCCGCCGTGCTCGACGGCGCGACCGAGGTGCTCGACCAGGCGGGATGCACGCTGGTGGGCGGCCACTCGATCGACGACGCCGAGCCCAAGTTCGGCCTCTCGGTGACCGGGATGGTCGATCCTGCGACGATGCTCACGAACGACGCCGGGCGACCCGGCGACGTCCTGGTGCTCACCAAGGCGCTCGGCACAGGCGTGGTCACCACCGCACGGAAGCAGGGCCTGTGCCCCGACGACGTGCTGGGCGCGGCCGTGGCGTCGATGACCCGGCTCAACGCCACCGCCGCCGGGGCGGCGGTGGCACATGGCGCACGGTGCGCCACGGACATCACGGGGTTCGGGCTCGTCGGGCATCTCCGCGAGGTCATGGCCGCGTCGGGGGTCGGCGCCGTCGTCGATGCCGCCGCGCTGCCCCTGCTGCCGGGCCTCGACGACCTGCTGGCGGCCGGGGCCGTGTCCGGAGGCACCCGCCGCAACCTGGCCGAGGCCCACCACGTCGACTGGCGGACCACGCCCGAGCACCTGCGCACCATCGCCGCCGACGCCCAGACCTCGGGCGGCCTGCTCGTCGCCCTTCCCGAGGCGGCTGCGGGCGCGTACGTGGCGGCGCTCGCGGCCGCGCCGGGCGAACAGGCCCACGTGATCGGTCGCCTCGTGGCGCCGCCGTCCTCGGGCGCCCCGATGGTGATCGCGTGAGCGGCCGGCCGACGCCCAGGCCGAGGCGGCGAGGAGCGGCGCCGTACGAACAGGCGAGGGGCCCGCATACGTGGGGCCGACACGCGTGGGGCCCGTGAGCGGCGACGCCCGCCGCGCCCTGCCCGCGGTCGACGTGCTGGCCGCCCACGCGGGCGACGACGTCGCGCCACCGTTGGCCCGTCTGGCGGCCCGGCGGGTCCTGGACGACGCCCGGGCCGCGTCGACGGGCGGCGGCGGTTCGATGCCGGGCACCGACGAGCTGATCCGACGGCTCACCGAACAGCTCGCGGCGTCGGCTCCCCCGAGGCCGGTCTGGAACGCCACCGGGGTGCTGTTGCACACCAACCTCGGGCGCGCCCCCCTCGACGACGTCGCCGACGGCGGGCCCGGCGGGCCCCTGCTCGGCGGGGCCAGCGACATCGAGCTCGATCTGGCCACGGGTCGACGCGGGCCCCGCCTGCGCGGCATCGAGGACCGTGTGTGCGCCCTCACGGGCGCCGAGGACGCGCTCGTGGTGAACAACGGCTGCGCCGCTCTGGTGCTGGTGCTGGCGGCGTTGGCCCAGGGCGGCGAGGTGGTGGTGTCGCGGGGGCAGCTGGTCGAGATCGGTGGCTCGTTCCGGATACCCGAGGTGGTGGCCAGCGGCGGCGCCCGGCTCCACGAGGTGGGCACCACCAATCGCACGCACGCCGACGACTACCGCCGGGCGGTGGGGGGCGACACCCGCGTGCTGCTCGAGGTGCACCCGTCCAACTACGTGGTCACCGGATTCGTGAGCGCGGTGCGCACCGCCGACCTGGCCGCGATCGCCCGGGAGCACGAGCTGTCGCTCGTGGTCGACCTGGGCTCGGGCCTGCTGGACGAGCGCTGCCCTTGGTTGACCGGAGGTCCACCCCCATGGCTGCGCGGTGAGCCGGGGGCCCGCCAGACGCTGGGAGCCGGTGCCGACCTGGTCACCTTCAGCGGCGACAAGCTGCTGGGAGGGCCCCAGGCCGGCATCATCTGCGGGCGGGCCCGACTGGTGGGGCAGGCCCGGCGCCACCCGCTGGCCCGGGCCCTGCGGTACGACAAGGCTCGGGGCGGTCTGCTGTGCCGCACCCTCGACGCCTACCTCCGCGGCACCACCGAGCGCGACGTGCCGTTCTGGCGGATGGCCACCGCCCCGATGGGCGCGCTACGGAGGAGGGCCGAGGCGATGGCCGCGGCAATGCCCGCGTCCGTCCGACCCACGGTCGTCGATGCCCCCGGCGCCACGGGTGCCGGCTCGCTCCCCGCCCGGGCGCTACCTGGTGTGGCGGTGGCGCTCGCACCCGAGGGGACGACCAGCGACCGCCTGGCCCACGCCCTCCGCTCCGAGGGCGTGTTGGGCGTGGTGGCCGAGGGAACGGTGCGGCTGCACCTGCGCTCGCTCGACCCCGCCGGCGACGCCCCGGTCGCCGCTGCGGTCGGCCGGGCGATCGAGGTGAGCAGGCGGTGATCATCGCCACCGCCGGCCACGTCGACCACGGGAAGTCAACGCTCGTGCAGCGCCTCACGGGCACCGACCCCGACCGTTGGGCCGAGGAGCACCGCCGGGGCCTCACCATCGACCTGGGCTTCGCGTGGACCATGCTGCCGTCGGGGCGCACCGTGGGGTTCGTCGACGTGCCCGGTCACCGGCGGTTCGTCGCCAACACGGTCGCGGGTTGCGGGGCCCTGGACGGGGTGCTGCTCGCGGTGTCGGCCCGCGAGGGCTGGAAGCCCCAGACCGAGGAGCACGTCGGCCTGCTCCACCTGCTGGGCGCCCCGCTCGGCGTGGTGGCCCTGACCTTCGCCGACCTGGTGGATGCCGCAACCCTCGACCACAAGTGCGGTGAGGTGGCCGAACGGCTCACCGGCACCTTCCTGGAGGGTGCGCCGGTCGTGCCGACCTCGGCGGACGACCCGGCGAGCATCCAACGGCTGCGGGCGACCCTCGACACGGTCGTCACCGCGACCCCCACCGAGAACGACTGCGGGCGTCCACGGCTGTGGATCGACCGCTCGTTCCTGCTCGACGGGGTGGGCCGCGTGGTCACCGGCACCCTCACGGGCGGCCGACTCGCCCCCGGCGAACGGCTGACCGCCACCGACGGCACCCGGGCGGCCGGCGTGCGTGTGCGCTCGGTGCACACCTACGGCGTGCCGGCGGCCGAGGCGCGCCCCGGCAGTCGGGTCGCTCTGGGGCTGCGCGTGGACGGCGACCCACCGGCGCGGGGTGCGGCGGTGGTGCACGAACGCCAGTGGGCCATCGGCCGCCACCTGCACGTGTCCCTGCACCCCGTGCGCGGTGCGACCCCGCCCCGGGCCCGGGGCGACTACACGGCCTTCGTGGGCACGTGGTCGGCACCGGCTCGCCTGTCCTACGCCACCACGCCGGCACTGGGCGACGGGTGGGACGGCACCGGCCCGGTGCCCGGGCCAGGGGCCGTTCGCCTCGCCCGGCTCCACCTCGGCCGTGACGGCGGGCCCTTCGCCATCGGCGACCGCGTGCTGCTGCGCGATGCGGGGCGGGGCACCACGGTGGCGGGCGGCACCGTCCTCGCCGTCGACCCGACGGTGGTGCGCCGGCCCGCAGACGCATTGGCGGCCCGACTCGCGGCGACTGAGGCCCCACCGTCGCGCCGGCCCGCCCGGATCGCCGCTGCGATGCTCGCCGAGGCCGGCGGCGTGGCTGCAGCCGACCTGGTCGAGACGCACACCGGTCGCGCCAGACCCACCGGCACGCGCCGGTTCGGCGATCGGGTGGTGGCCATCAGCGACCTGCGGGCCGCACGTGGCACCCTGGCCCGGCACCTCGCTGCGCTCGGGCGGCTCGACCTGACCGACGACGGCATCGAGCGCCTCGCCGCCCGCAGCCTGGTGGAGCGGCGGCTGGCCGTGGAACGCGACGGTTCGCTGCACGACCCGGCGGCCACGGTGCACGACCTCGACGCCGAGGCATCCGACCACGTGCGTGGAGCGGTGCAGGACGGCCGCGTCGGCCGCCTGTTCACCTCGCGGGAGGCACAGACCGCCACCGGCCTCACCGGGCGCGACCTGCGGCGCCTCGTGGACTCGGGTGCGCTGTCGGTGGTGGGCGACTACCTCGTCACGAGCGACGACCTGCGCGACCTCGTGGCCTGCGTCGGCTCCCGGTTGGCCGAGGGGCCGGCCACCGCCGGCGAGCTCAGGGACGCCGTGGGCCTCACTCGCAAACATGCGATACCGCTGCTCGAGGCACTCGACCGCCTCGGCGTCACCCGGCGCATCGGTGACCGGCGCACGCTCGCCGGGCACCGGTCACCCGCGCATCCCGCGCCGCGCTCCGGGGGCGACCCGTGACCTGGCATACTGCACGGGCGCGACGAGCGAGGGCGACTCGGGGTGGTGGGTGTGGGCGCATGTCGGTTCCTTAGGGCGGTGAAGGCGCCGACCATCGCCGCCGGCGTCTGCGCACTCGTGCTGCTGGTGACGGGTGACCCCGCGGCGACCGCGGCCGTGCGGCCGGTCGGGGCGGAGCCGGCCAGGGCGGTACCCGCCGGCACCGCTCCGTCCGCCGGGCTGGCCTTCGCCGGCGAGGATCCGCAGCCGACCACCGGCGGAGACGAGGCGGCGACGGGCCAGGAGCAGGTCGTCGCCGACACCACCGCCTACCCCGCCCGCGCGGTCGGCACCCTGACGTTCCGCTTCCCGAGCGGCGATCCCGGCACCTGCACCGCGTTCCTCGTCGACAAGAACTCGGTGATCACCGCCGCCCACTGCGTGCACCGGGGCGACGGCGACGTGCCCGCCGCGTGGTCGACCGACATCGAGTTCGACCCGGGCCACAACGGCGCCGTTACCCCGTACCGCACCTGCAACGGGGTCGACGCGTTCGCGCCCGAGCCCTGGCGGGTGGACGGGGCCGAGACGTCCGACTTCGCCGTGGTGCAACTGGACTGCGGCATCGGCCGTCGGGTGGGGTGGTTCGGCCTCTGGCTGTCGGGCCGGGGCACCGACCTCGACGGACGCGTGGTCAAGGTGCGGGGCTACCCCGGCGACCTCGCCGGGGCACAGTGGCGGGGTGGCGGCCGGGTCACGGCCAGCACACCGCGGCTGGTGTTCCACAACGCCCGCACCCTCGGCGACGCGGCCGGGGGCCCGCTCTACCGGGTCACCCCGGCCTGTGGCGGGCCCTGCGCCGTCGCCGTCCAGGCCGCCGAGCCCCATGGCAGCGGCGCCGGCGTGCACGCGCAGTTCGCCCACGGCCCCCGGTTCTCCCGGCACCGGTTCGCCCAGGTGCTCGGATGGGCCGCCGAGAACGGATGACTAGGGCCGCGATGACCGGATCCGTCCAGCACCTCGCGATCGACGGCAGCACCGTCACCATCACCAGCAGTGCCGACCTCGGCGCCATCGCCACCACCGCGGGCCGCTTCACCGTCGACGGCATCGTGCGCGAGATCACCACCCAGCCGGCCGGCCTCTTCGACGCGCTCGTGGCTGCCGAGGGCGTCGCACCGACCGAGGAGTACCAGTACCGCGGTGGCACCCTGCGCATCGGCCGGGCCGTGCACGCCGACCCCGTGTCGGGCACGACCCGCACCGACACCACCGCGGTGTGGGAGTCCGCTGGCGTCTCCCTGGCGCTCACCAGCAGCGACCTCACGACGACGGCCCAGCTCGCGCTGCTCGACCGCTTCGACCTCCAGCCCGGCCCGACCGGTCTCGCTGTGCTCCCCGGCTCGGGCGTCGGCTGGTACGACGCCCCGCAGCTCGTGAAGGAGCTGCCGGGGGTGGGCCTGCTCGAGATCACCCCGCTGTCGAACGACACCGCCGGGGCCCTGCCGTCCTGGCCCGGCACCCCTGCGCAGGGAGGCGAGCTCTACCAGGACCAACTCGCGCCCGGCGCACCGTACGTCGTGCTCGTCACCGAGACCGCCCGGGTGAACGTGCTGCCGGACACCGGCGCGATAGACGCCGCGGCGGACGCGGCGGCCCTGCTCGAAGTGGAGTGGGTGCGGCCATGAGCCTCACCGCCACCGCGCTGGTGCTGGCGTGGATCGCGATCGTCACACTGGGCTTCGCGCTCGCCGGCGTGCTGGCGCGCGTTCACCGCCTCGAGCAGCGGCTGGCGCCCGCGACGCTGCGAGCCCTCGGGCCGGAGCCGTCCATCGGCACCCCCGCGCCCGCCGTCGACGGCGTCGAGCTCGGTGCCGACACCGGCGCGGTGCTGTTGTTCGCCGACCGCGAGTGCGGGTCGTGCCTGCGCGTGCTGCCCGCCGTGGCCGACGCCGCCCGCGCCGCCACCCTGCCCGTGCACGTGTTCTGGAGCGGACCGACCGCGGCCGCCGACCCGACCGAGCGCGGTGTCGTCCATCACGCCGACGCGGGCGCCGCCTACGTCGCCTACGGCGTGCGTGCGGCACCGTGGCTGGTGGTGGTCGGCCCCGATGGCCAGGTCGCCGCCGCCGGCGCTGCGGGAAGCGTCGCACTGGCGGCCGAGCTGCTGGCGGTGCTCGCAACGAGGGAGGAGATCGAGCACTGATGGCCTACGCCGACCTGGTACCCATGAGCGGGCCGCCTCCGGGGGCACCTGGCCGTCGCCGTCGCGAGGCCGAGCGCTTCCGGTACGCGCCCCAGCCCACGCGCCGTGGCTTCCTCGCCGGGGTCCTTGCCGCCGGCGTGGGGGCGGGCGTGGCCGCGCTCGGCGTGTTCCCGAAGGCCCGGCCCGCGCTGGCCGATCCGGCCCCGGGGCAGTACGGCTACCGCATCTACCCCAACGGGTGCCCGCCCTACGCCGCCGACGCGGAGTGCGAGCCCGGTTGTGGCCCGTCCCAGGTGCTCGCCGAGACCTGTGAGCCCAGCGGGCAGTACTACGGCTGGTTCAAGAACCGACCGTCCGAGGGCTACCGCCTGCGCCCCGGCGCGTGCTGGGCGGGCTACGACGGCTGGACCTGGGGTCACAACGGCCCGTGCGGCAACTGCGCCCAGCACACGCTGTACCGGTGCCACGACGGCTACAAGCTGATCGGTGGCGGCTGGTACCCCAAGATCTGTCGCAAGGTGACCGAATGCGACGGCCGCGACCCCGATGCCCCGGTGTACCACGACCCCGTCGGCGCCCTGGTCTCCGCCGCCGTGGTGGCTCCCGGTCGGGTGCGCTTCAAGGGGTGGGCCATCGATCCCGACGCCACCCGCTCCCCGGTCACCGTCGGGATCTACCGCAACGGCATCCTCGTGTCGCGGCCCGTGGCCAACCGGAGGAGCACCGCGATCCCCCCGTTCTTCTGGGCCAGCGGGCTCGACCACGGGTTCGACGTCACGCTGTCGGTCAGGCCGGGGGAGCACACCTTCAAGGTGTTCGCCAGCAGCATCGGGCCTGGGACCAACACCAAACTCGGCGAGAAGCGCCTGCGGGTGCCCTACCCGGCCAACCACGGCACCGGCTGAGAGCCGGTCGCCTCAGCATGGACGTCGCCGCCGTCGGCCGCCGAGTCGTCAGCGACCCCCTGACGGTCGCGCTCGCGGCGACCGCGCTCGTCGGTGTGGGCTGGGTGGCCGGTGTCGCCGTGGTGGTGCTCGTCGCCACCGGCGCGGGTGCCGGGCACTCGCTGTCCGGCTCGGTCTGAAGCCGCAACAGCGCGCTGGCGCTCACGCCGCCGGTCTGGCGGCACCGGACCCCGAAGACCATCGCCCTCGTGTCGTTCCTGCTCGCCACCACGGCGGGTGGCCTGACGTCGGCCGCCATCTTCTGGCTTTTGTCCGGCCTGTTCTCGTGGGTGCCCGGCAGCACGCGGGTGGCGCTCTTCGTGGTCGCCGCGGTGACCATCCTGCTGGCGGGCCACGGGTTCCTGGGCATCGGCCTCCCCCAGAAGCGCCACCAGATCCCCCGCACCGTGTTCGGGCGGTCCCCCGAGCGGGCCGCGGCCCGATTCGGCTACGAGTTGGGGACCGGGCTGCGGACCTACCTGCCCAGCGCCGCACCCCATGTGCTGGCGGCGGGGATCGTGGTGCTGGGCGGCCCGCTGTGGGCGGCGCTGGCGCTGGGCGCCGGCTTCGGCGCGGGCCGGGGCTTCCTGCCCGCCCAGCGCGCGCTCGCTCCCGATCCCGAGCGCTGGGATGCCCGACTGACCGTGGCCGCGCCGGTGTTCCAGGCCCTGGGTGAGGCCCTCGCCCTCGTCGGCCTGCTGGCGGCCGTCGTCCTGCTGGCCGGCTGACGGCCGCTGCCGGCCGCGTCAGGCGCCGGTGGAGGCGGCGGCCAGGCCGGCGTCGACCGGGGCGGCGACATCGTCGGAGGCGGCGACATCGTCGGAGGCTGCGCCATCCGCGCGGTCGGCCCAGATGTTGTTGCAGCGCTCGCACACCTCCTCGGGCACGATCCCCACGCGCATGCCGAACGAGAAGATGGTGCAGCCGAGGCAGAAGCCCAGGAACGCCTCGAGCGAGGCGGCCACCAGCAGCATGGCGATGACCACCTGCGCTGCCCCATGGAGCCCGAACCCGAACCAGAGGGTGGACGCCGTGACCGTGAACGCGGCGCCGATGCCCTGGGCGAAGCGCTTGGGCGGGCCGGCGCAGAACTTGTGCTCGACGTGGAGGCGGGGCGTGACCACCTGGGTGGCCAGCCGCCCCAAAGGACTGAGGGTGGGGCCGGTGAGCACGCGGGCCAGGAACCCGTAGGTGAGCGGCACCAGCACCCACGCCCAGCCGGTGACCAGGAAGGTGGCGCCCATCAGCACGACCCCGCTCGCGACGACGCGCGCCGACGTCTCGTTGACGGGGTTGGGGAACGAGAACAACTCACGTGCGGTCATGGCGGCGCCCTGTCGGTTGGTGAAAGTTGACCTACTCGGTCAGGTTTCTACCAGCGCTTACGGCACACCACAACCCGCCGGCACCCCGGCCCCGCCGCCACATCGAGGGAGCGGGGCGGGGGCGGGGCCGGGGGCCGGGACCGGGCGGGTCGATCAGGTCGCGGTGAACGTCCCTTCGAGGTGCCACACGCCGGTGAACCCGTCGAACGAGCCGCCCACGATCTCGCTGGCCCAGTCGAGGGTGTAGGCGCCGGTGGCCTCGTCGTAGGTGCCGGTCACCTCGGTGGTCTCACCGGGGAGCGAGCCGTCGGGCTTGGGGGCGCCCTGGTTGAACTGCTGGTCGCCGTAGGCCGCGGTGATGGCGGTGGTCTGGCCGCTGAGGGTGCCGGCGTCGTTGGTGATGGTCACCTCGTCGACGCCGTCGCCGCTCTCGGGGTCGGTGTCGCTCGTGGCGATGCTGAACCCCACGCCGAAGAACGGGGTGGGCTCGATGATGGCGTCGGCGAGGGCGTTGCCGTCGGCGTCGAAGGCCGGGTCGGGGCCGGGCTGGAACGCGCCGGTGATGAGACCGCCGTCGGTGCCGGGCACGAGCAGCGTGTAGGTCTGGTCCGACGCGGTCGAGTCGGCGTTGGGCACGAACGGGCCGTCGGCCACGGTGCCGCCCGACTGCACCATCCGGAACGTCGAGCCCGTGACGGCGTCGCCGTCGACGGCTCCGGCGTCGATGCCGAAGGTGCCGACGAGCTCGCCCGACGCCGCCGCGGTGGTCTGGGTGGTGTCGCCCGGCGCCGCGGTGGTGGAGGACGACTCGTCGTCGCCACCGCTGCTGCACGACACCGCCGCCAGGGCGGCCAGCGCCACGACGCCTATCAGGAGACGTCGCGTGAGGGAACGGGATCTGGTCATTGGTCCTCCAAGGGGACGGGTCGTGCTGGAGATGGTGCTGGGGATGGTGCGGGAGCCGGATCGGCGTCGGCGTCGACCGTGAGCTCAGGTGCCGCCTCGTGTGGTCGTGGCCGGCGGGCGACGAGGGCCAGCGCGATCACCGCGACCCCGGGCACGACGAAGAACCACGGGAACAGGGGGAACGGCGGCATGGCCGCCACGGCCGCGTAGTTGTCGAGGTTGTCGGCCATGGCACCGACCATCTCGGACATGTCGGACAGCAGCTGTGGCCAGTCGTCGGACAGCTGCGCCGTGGCGGGGTGGTCAGCCGCCGTGCCGCCCTGCTGGTCGACCACCGCCGGCACGACCGCCGTGCGCAACTGGCCCTCGCCGGCGCCGATGGTGATGAAGTAGCCCTGCATGGTGGTGACCCGCTCGCGGGTCATCAGCGACTCGAAGTCGTCGATCATGGCGCCGCCACCGGGCGCCCGGGTGAACATCTGGAACATGGCCGGCGCCAGCAGCAGGCCGACGCCCAGCACGACCAGGGGGGTGGTCAGTGGGCGTCGGCCGCGGCCGGCGCGGGCGAGGGAGACCCCGGCGAACACCACGAGGAGCACGCCCGGAATCACGAAGAACCACGGGAAGAGCGCGAACGGCGGCAGCGACGAGACGCCGTCGAACTCGTCGCGGTTGGCGTCGATGGTGTCGAGCATGTCGCTCATGTCCGCGTCGATGCCGCCCCACTGCTCGACGAACGCCGCCGCCTGCGGGTAGTCGGTGGCGAACTGCTGCTCGGAGCCGAGCGCGGGCTGCAGGTCGGTCGCGGTCTCGTCACGGGCGGCGCCGATCTCGTCGAGGTAGCCGCGGAAGTCGGTGATGGTCTGCTCGGTCATGAACGGCCGGAACTCGTCGATCATCGTGCCGCCCTGCGGCGCCCGGCTGAACATGCGGAACGCCACGGGGGCGGCCACCAACCCGATGCCCAGCACCAGGATCGCCACCAGCGGCCAGCGGCGCCCCGCTCGGTCGCCGTCAGCGCCTGAGGTCATCGCGTCACGCTACGGACGGCGGGCCTGGCGGGACAGGGCCGAAGGTCACCTCCCGCGGGACCGCCTGACGCCGTGGGTGCAGTCGTGGGCGGGTTCCCGGCCTGGGCGTGGTGGGCCAAGCGGCGGAACGCGGTGAGCGGGGATCAGCCGCCGGTGGTGCTCCAGTGCCAGGGCTCGCTGGGCAGGTTGTGGAGGCCGAAGCTGCCGGCGTTGGCGGCCAGCCACACGTAGGCGGGGTCGGAGTGCGAGCGGATGAGCACGCCGTTGTTGGTGAAGTCGATGGCCAGGCCCTGCTCGTGCAGCGACGTGCCCACGCGGGCGGTGGGCGGCGAGCAGGCCGACGGCGGCGAGTTCACCGGGTCGGGACAGTGGGCCCGCCGCAGTGCCATCTGGGCGGCCGGATCGCGGTAGCCACCGCCGCCCAGGTTGAGCCCGGCCGCCCGGGACGCGTTCAACAGTCCCTGCACCTGGCTGGCGATGGACGACGCCACGGTGATGCCACCCACGGTGGACAGCGAGATGTTGCCGCCCGTCCCGGCCGGCACCGGCGTGGTGCTGCCGCCGGTGGACGGCACCTGGGCAGCCAGCGCCGCCTGCTGGGCGGCGATGTCGGCCGACAGCTGCGCGTCGAGTTGCTCGAGGTTGGCCGCCTCGGACAGTCGGGCCTCGATGCGCCGATCGACGTCGGCGGCGAAGGCGGCCTGGCGCTGCTGGGCGGTCTGCAGGTCGGCCAACCGGCGTTGGGCCCGGCCCCGCTGGTCCTCGGCGCGCTGCTCCGCCTCCTCGGCGCGGGCCTGCTCGTCCCGCAGGTCCTGGCGGGCCCCGGTGAGCTGGTCGGAGAGGTCGGCGTTGCGGCCGCTGGTGAGGTCGAGGAGCGCCTCACGCTCGGCCACGGCGAGCGGATCGCTCTCGTTCAGCACCTCGATGTCGCCGGCGTTGGTGCCGGATCGGATGTAGGAGTCGACCGCCATCGTCTGCTGACGGGCCTCGAGCGAGTCGATCTCGGCCTGCGTCTCGAGTTGGGCGGCCTCGGCCTCCGCGATGTCGCGCTCGGCCCGGCGGACGCCGCGTTGGGCGTCCTCCACCGCCGCCTGCTGGGCAGCCACATCCCGGCGCAGGGCGTCGAGGGCGTCCTGGAGCTGGGCGTCGGTGGCCCGCAGGGCGTCGAGGTCGGCGGCGTTCGCCGCCTGCTCCTCGCGGACCTGGTCGCGCTGGGTCCGGGCGTCGCCGCCGGACTGCGCCGAGACGGTCGGCGCGACGCTGAGCAGCAGTGCCCCGGTCACCGCCGCCGCGGTGAGCCGCACCCTCGTGACGCTGGATCTCACGTGCAGAGCGAACCCTTCGACGCGAACGAACGACCTACCCGCACCCGCGGCAGCGACGGTACCACGCTCCCGGATCGTCGCGTTCAGCCCCCAGCGGTGTGGCGGGGTCGACCCGACCGCCGCGCCGCAACCGGCACCGCCGCCGTGTGATGGGCGCCGCCACGCCGTCGGACGCCCGCCACCGCTACCCGGTTGGGTTCATGTCAACGGCAACCGAGGCGTGCGACGGCGTCGGCGACCGCGGCGCGGGCGAGCGCCATCTCGTCCGGCCCGGGCCCGGCCTCGAGGTCGACCTGGCTGATCCGGACGTGGCGGGGCCCCGGGGCCAACCGGCCGCCAAGGCTGGCGACGAGCTCGCCCACCGCCGCAGCGAGGCCGGGCGGCGCCGTGTCCGTCGAGCCCGTCGAGAGCAGGACGCAGTCGACCCCGTCGAGCACGCCCGGCGGCAGCAGGTCGAAGAAGGCCTTCAGCACCCCGCTGTACGTTCCTCGGTAGACGGGCGTGGCCACGAGCAGCACCTCGGCGCATGCAACCGACTGGATGGCCTCGGCCACTGACCGGTGCTGGCCGCGACCGAGCAGTGCCTCGGCATCGACGCGGGACAGCTCGATCAGCGACGCGCGCTCGACATCGGCAACGGCCCCCGCGGCCAGTTGGCCCGTGGGCGACCGAGGGAACGCGCTGGCGTCGATGACCACGAGACGGCCGACCGGCTCCGCACCCTCTTGGGAGGAGGGAGGAAGGACAGGGCGGTGCCGGCCGGCCGTCATCGCGAGCTGCCGCCGGATCACGCGGCGGTGAAGGTGCCCTCGAGGTGCCAGACCCCGGTGAACCCGTCGAAGGGGCCACCCACGATCTGGCTGGCCCAGTCGAGGGTGTAGGCGCCGGAGGTCGCGTCATAGGTGCCGGACACCTCGGTGGTCTGCCCAGGGCTCGAGCCGTCGGGCTTGGGCGCCCCCTGGTTGAACGCCTGGTTACTGTACGAGGCGCTCACCGCCGCCGTCTGGCCGGTCAGGGTGCCGCCCTCGTCGGTGATCGACACCGGATCCACCGCCTCGCCCGTCTGGGGGTCCTCCTCGTTCGTGCTGAGACTGAACCCGACACCGAAGAACGGGGTGGGCGTGATGATGGCGTCGGCGAGGGCGTTGCCGTCGGCGTCGTAGGCCGGGTCGGGGTCGGGTTGGAATTCGCCGGTGATGAGACCACCGTCGGTGCCCGGCTCGAGCAGCGTGTACGTCTGGTCCGACGCGGTCGAGTCGCCGTTGGGTAGATAGGGGCCGTCGGCCACGGTGCCGTCCGACTGCACCATGCGGAAGTACGAGCCCGAGGCCTGGCCGCCCGAGAAGGTTCCCGGGTCGATCGCGAAGGTGCCTACGAGGTCGCCCGAGGTGGCGGCGGTGGTGGCCGTCTCGTCCCCGCTGCCGGCGGCGGCCGCGGTGGTGCCCGAGGAGTCGTCCGAGCCCGAATCACTGCTGCACGACGCCGTGACGAGGCCGAGACAGGCGACGAGCGCGAGCAGGGTGATCAGGTGGGGGGTGCGGGGTCTGGTCATGTCTCCTCCGAGGAGCTGATCGATGGTTGATCGGGACGGGGTGGCCGGGCGACGAGCGCCAGGCCGATGACGGCCACCCCGGGGACCACGAAGAACCAGGGGAAGAGGCCGAAGGGCGGGAGCGCAGCGATGCCGGCGTAGTTGTCGAGGTTGTCGGCCATGCCCCCGACCATCTCGGACAGGTCGGAGACGATGGCGGGCCAGTCCTGCGACAGCTGCTCGATGGCCGGGAACGAGGTTTCGGTGGACGAGGGCTCGGCCTCCTCGGCGTCGGGCACCGCGGCGGTGCGGAGCTGGCCCTCGGCCGCGCCGATGGTGACGAAGTACCCCTGGATCGTGGTGACCCGCTCACGCGTCATCAGTGGCCGGAAGTCGTCGATCATGGCCTGGCCGCCCGGGGCGCGGGTGAACATCTGGAACACCGCAGGAGCGAGCAGGAGACCGACGCCCAGCGCCACGAGCGGTACGGCGAGGGGTGCCCGGCCCGTGCCCGTGCGGCGCAGCGAGACGGCTGCGACCGCCGCGATGAGCACGCCGGGGACCACGAAGAACCAGGGGAAGAGGGCGAACGGCGGCAGGGCCGACACCCCGTCGAAACGGCCCCGGTTGGCGTCGATCGTGTCGAGCATGTCGCTCATGTCCGTGTCGATGGCCCCCCACTGGTCGACCCAGGTCGTCACCTGGGGGTAGGTGGCGGTGGCGGCGTCGGGGTCGTCGAGGGCGGGCTCGAGGTCGGTGGCCGTCTCGTCACGGGCGGCGCCGATCTCGTCGAGGTAGCCGCGGAAGGTCGCGAGGCGCTCCTCGGTCATGAACGGGCGGAAGTCGGCGATCATCACGCCGCCGGCGGGCGCACGGGAGAACATCTGGAACACCGCAGGAGCGAGGGCCAGGGCGATGCCGAGCACCAGGATCACAACCAGCGGCCAGCGCCGCGCGCGGGGACCGGCGCTCACGTCCCTAGGGCGGCCGGCGAGCGCAAGGCCCGGGCGGACGTCGTCGGCAGGCCGGCACGGGCCCACGCCTGGAAGCCACCGATCAGGTCGGTGGCCCGCCACAGGCCCACGTCCTGCAGCGAGGCGGCGGCCAGGCTCGTGGCGTAGCCCTCTGAGCAGAAGAGGATCACCTGCAGGTCATACGACGTGGCCTCGGGGAGGTGAGCATCGCCGGCCGGGTCGAGGCGCCACTCGAGCACGTTGCGCTCGATGATCAGCGCGCCAGGGATGCCGCCCTCCCACAGGCGCTGGTCCCGCGGGCGGATGTCGACCAGCAGGGCCCCGTCGAACACGGCATCGGCCGCTTGTTCCGGGGTGAGCCGGTCCAGCCGGGCGCGGGTGGCCTCCAGCAGGCGGTCGATGCCCAGCGGCGGCGTCTCGGGCCGCTCGTCGAGCGACCTCGCCAGGCCGGAGGTCACCAGGTCACCTCCGACCGGAGGGGCTGGAGGAAGTTGTCGGGATGGTGGTCGTAGAAGGTCATCGAGCGCAGCCGGGGGCTGTAGACGTGCACGCTCACCGCGGGCTCGTCGTGCTCGTTGGCCACGTGGTGGATGTGGCCGGTGTCGAACACGTGGGTGCCACCCGGCGTGAGCACCCGGCGGCGCAGGCCGGTGCCCCGAGGGTCGACCGACTGCTCGGTGAGCCGGCCCGTCACCACCGCCAGGGCGCCCGACGAGTCGCCGTGGTCGTGGAGCTCGAGCTCGTGGCCCGCACCCCATCCGATCAGCCACGCCTCGTGGGTGGGCGCGATGGCGATGCGCTGGTACCACCGTTCGGGAAAGCCCCGGCGCACCGCCTGGCGGGCGAGGGGCGTGGCGGCCAGCTCCTCGGCGATGCGGCTGAGGGCGATGGTGGAGATCCGGTCGTCAGCGACGGTGATCGGCGGCATGGCCAGACCCTAGGGCTTTATTCCTAGTAAATCCATAGATAAGATACGAAATATGGTGAACCGCCAGATCGTGATCGTGGGGGGAGGGGCCAGCGGCACGCTCGTCGCCGCCCAGCTGCTTCGCCAGGGCCGGGACCGGCCCACCACGGTCGTGCTGGTCGAGCCGTCACCCGCGGTGGGTCGGGGGCTGGCGTACGACACCACCGACGAGGTCCACCGCCTCAACGTGCCCGCCGGACGGCTGTCGGCCCTCCCCGACGACCCGGGGCACTTCGTGCGCTGGGCCCAGGCGTCCGATCCCGAGGCCGGCGAGTGGTCGTACCTCCCCCGAGGGACCTACGGCCGCTACCTGCAGGACGTGCTGGCCGACGCGGTCGAGGGCGCGGGCGCCACCCGGCTGCACGTCGTGCAGGGCACCGCGGAGCTGGTGCGACCGGTGGAGACCCGGCCGGGCCTGGGCCTGCTCATGCTGACGAACGGCCGGAGTCTGCCCTACGACCGGCTCGTGCTGGCCACCGGCCACTCGCGGCCCACCCCGCTCTCCACCGACCACGACGCCGCTGCCTCGGGCCGGGTGATCGACGACCCCTGGGCGCACGGCGCCCTCGAGCACGTGGCTCGATCGGCCACTGCCAGCGGTGGTCCCGTCGTGCTCGTGGGGACGGGCCTGACCGTGGTCGACGTGGCCCTCTCGCTCTCGCGCCTCGCCCCCGGCACGCCGCTCACCGCCGTGTCGCGGCACGGCCTGGCCCCCCAGCCCCATCCCCATGTGCGCCGCGAGCGGCGCTCGCTCCCGCTCCGGTTCGACGAGCCCCAGACCGCCCGCTCACTGCTGCGCACCGTGCGCGAGGCGGTGGACAAGTCCATCGCCGACGGTGAGGACTGGACCAGCGTGGTCGACGACCTTCGTCCCCGGACGGCGGCGCTGTGGCAGGCGCTCGACCCGGTCGAGCGCCGGCGGTTCCTCCGCCACGTCTCACGCCGCTGGGAGGTGGTGCGCCACCGCATGGCGCCGGAGGTCGGCGACGAGGTGGCCCGTCTGGAGATCAGCGGTGCGCTCGCCCTGCGGGCCGGGCGCGTCCGCCTGGTGCGAGCGGCCGGGGACGAGCTCGAGGTGGTGGTCAGCCACGCCGGTCACGACCGGGTGCTGCCCGCCGTCGCGGTGGTGAACTGCACGGGCCCCTGTGGCGATGTCCGCCGCGCCCGCGCCCCGTTCCTGCACCGACTGGTCGACGCCGGGCTGGTGGTGCCGGACTCGCTGGGTATGGGACTGGAGGTGGACGACCGGGGCGCCGTCGTCGGGCCCGAGGGCACGCCGTCAGAGCATGTGTTCACCATCGGCCCGCTGCGGCGAGGCCACCTGCTCGAGTCGACGGCCATCCCCGAGATCCGTGACCAGGCCGCCCGGCTGGCACCGGTGCTGCTGGACGATGGCGAGGGCCGCGACGCCGCACCCTAACTCCCATGTTTCCTACAGATATAGTAGGGAAGTGGCTCCGCCGAACATCCTCTACCTCCACTCGCACGACACCGGTCGCTGGGTCCAGCCGTACGGCCACCAGGTACCGACGCCGAACATCCAGCACCTCGCCGATCAGGGGGTGCTGTTCCGGCGGGCGTTCTGCGTGGCGCCGGTGTGCTCGGGCAGTCGGGCCGGCCTGCTGACGGGTCGCCACTGCCACAGCAACGGGATGATGGGCCTGGCCCACCGGGGCTGGTCGCTGACGGACTACACCCAGCACTGGGTGCACCCGCTCCGAGGAGCCGGCTACCACTCGACGCTGATCGGCGAGCAGCACGTGTCGGTCGACCCCGGTGTGATCGGGTACGACCAGGTCGTCCCGGTCACCTCGAACCACGCCGCCGAGGTGACGCCGCTGGCCACCACCGCCATCGAGGAGCTGCCCCAGCCGTGGTTCCTGTCGGTCGGGTTCTTCGAGACCCACCGCAGCTACGCCGTGCCCACGTCGGTGCGCGACACCCTCTATTCGCGGCCGCCCGCCCACATCCCCGACACCCCCGCCACCCGCGAGGACATGGCGTCGTTCAAGGCCAGCGTCCGCTCGCTGGACCAGGGCGTGGGTGCGGTGCTCAACGCACTGCACCATCGAGGCATCAGCGACAACACGCTGATCATCTGCACCACCGACCACGGCCTGGCCTACCCCCGCTCGAAGGCCACGCTCTACGACCGGGGCACGGGGGTGATGCTGCTCATGCGGGGGCCCGAGGGGTTCAGCGGTGGGCGGGTGATCGACCCGATGGTCACCCACCTCGACCTGTACCCGACCATCTGCGACGTGGCCGGCATCGCCCATCCGGGCTGGTTGCAGGGTCGGTCGCTGGTGCCGCTGGTCCAGGGTCGCACCGACCGCCTGCACGACGAGATCTTCGCCGAGCTCACCTACCACGCCGCCTACGACGCCCAGCGTTCGCTGCGCACCGAGCGGTGGAAGTACATCCGGATCTTCCACGACTACCCGCACCCCGTCCTGCCCAACGTCGACGACAGCGCGGCGAAGGACGCCCTGCTCGCCGCGGGCTGGGCCGACACCGTGGTGCCCCGCGAGCAGCTCTACGACCTGGTGCTCGACCCCGAGGAGGGGTGGAACCTGGCCGCCGAGCCCGGCCACGCCGACCTGGTCGCCGACCTGCGCGAGCGCCTGACCGCCTGGATGCGCGAGACCGACGACCCCTTGTTGCACGGCCCCGTGCCCGCCCCACCCGGTGCGGTGGTGAACGAGCAGTGGCAACGATCCCCTGACGAGCCCACCCGGGAGGTCCCCCGATGAGCCCTGAGCGGTCCTACCTGGTCTGCTCCACGCCCCGCAGCGGCAGCACCCTGGTGTGCCAGGCGCTGGCCCAGAGCGGGGTGGCCGGCCGGCCCGAGGAGTACTTCGAGGCCCTGCGCCACTCGGGTCGCCCCCGCAGGCCCGAGGAGTACTTCACCGGGGTGACCGACACCTCGATCCTCGACCACCTGACCGAACGAGTGGTGGGCGACGATCCGCCACAGCGCTCGCCGCTGTGGAGCCGCACCGCCTACGACCGGTACCTCGAGTGGGTCTTCGCCGCCGGCACCACCGACAACGGCGTGTTCGGCGCCAAGCTGATGTGGGGCTACCTGGGCGACTTCGTCAGCCTGCTGCGCAACGTCGCCGCCTACCGTGACGTGCCCCTGGCCGACCTGCTCCCCACCGTGTTCCCCGACGTGCAGTTCGTGCGCGTCATCCGGGCCAACAAGGTGCGCCAGGCCGTGTCGCTCTGGAAGGCAGTGCAGACCGCGGCGTGGAGTGAGTCGCACGACGCGGCGAAGGAGTCGCCGCCGCCCTACAAGAGCTTCCTCGAGGAGAGCCGACCCGGGCTGCGCTTCCACTTCCGCGCCATCGAGCACCTCCTGCACCAGATCCTGGTGCAGGAGGCGTTCTGGGACACGTTCTTCGAGCACATCGGCACCAGGCCCATCCTGGTGCTCTACGAGAACTTCGCCGGCGACTACACCACGAGCACCGTCCGCCTGCTCGAGCGCCTCGGCCTCGAGGCGCCAGACCCCGAGTCGCTCGGGCCACCCCTCAAGCGGCAGTCCGACGCCGTCAACGACGACTGGGTGCGGCGCTACAGCGACATCAAGCTGGGCGCCGAATTCGACCTCACCCCGGCGGCGACGGGGTAGCGGCGGCTACTCACAGCCATCGCACCCGATCGGCGAGCGCGTCGTCGTCCGGGTGCTGGGACATCAGGACGTCGAGCGCGTCGATGTAGCGGCCGACGCGCTCCGTGGCTCGGGGCCAGGACGAGTCGTCGGTGAGGAGCAGGCCCAGATGGGAGCGGCCTTCTGCCGCCCACTCGCGCACGATGGGCACGAAGTCACGGGCGTTGTTGGTGAGCAGTGCCCGGCCGTCCTCCACGCAACGCTCGAACAGCGCGGGGTCCTCGAGGTCGTGCCACCCGACCTCGATGGCGGCCACGACGTCGTGGTCTCGCTCGCGCAGAACGATCGCCAGCCTCGTGGTGAAGTGGTGGTCGAGGGCCAGCTTCACACGTGGGCGGCCTGCTCACGCTCCCAGCGCGCTCGCTCCTCGATCTCGCCTTCGCGGGCCCACGCCGCATCGGCGTCGACCTCGTCCTGGAACTCGACGTAGTACGCCACCACAGCCCGCACCACCGCGGGGTCGAGGTCGAAGTACTCCGCAGTGAGCGCCACGTCACCGTCGTGGGCCCGGTGTGTGGCGATGAGCTGGCGCACGAGCAGGCGGGACCCTTGCACTGACGGCTCACGCCGGCCGGCGTAACCGGTGCGGAACCGGATGAGGGGATGGCGCTCGAGGCGCAGGGCCTCGCTCAGCAGTCGGTCGGCCAGCGCGTTGCGCGACAGGTTGGAGGCCGCGGCGGCGGCGTCCAACAGGTCGCTGGTGGTGCGCGACAGCCGGAACGACCGCTGCACCGATCCTCCCTGTGATGCCATGTATCCCAATGTAATCGCTCGCATCAGGCGGCGTCGCTGTCGGTTTCGCTGTCGGCGTCGTCCGTGGAGTCGGGGTCGCACGGGCTTGACCCCGCCGCCGTTGGCCATGGCGCCCGCCGAGCGCTCGGCCACGACCGCTCAGGTGAACGGATCCGCCGGCGGCCTGGCTCCGAGGGGCGAGCGAAGCACTCGACTGCCGGGCCCGACGACGAGAATGGCGTCATGGGCCTGGTCACCGGTGACACCCCGCGGGAGACGGCCATCGCGTGGGGGTTCGTCCTCGTCCAGGCCGTGCTGATCCTCGCCGTCCTGCTCCTGCCCGCCGGCGACTCGTGGACCCTGTCACCGCTGGCCGACGCGGTGGCCGTCGCCCTCGAGTGGATCGGCGCCGCCGTGCTGCTGGTCGGCCTGGTGAACCTGGGTCGTTCGCTCACCGCGCTGCCGACCCCCGTGCCCCACGGCCAGCTCAAGGTCGGCGGCCTCTACCGGTTCGTGCGCCACCCCATCTACAGCGGCGTGATGGCCCTCATCGTCGGCGCCGCCGCCCGCTCGGCCAATCCCGTGGCCGCACTGGCGGCCGGCGCCCTCGTCGGGTGGTTCATGGCCAAGGCCCGCTGGGAGGAAGGCCGCCTGCGCGCCCGCTACCCCGGCTACGACGACTACGCCGCCCGTACCCCACGGTTCATCCCCTTCTGGCCCGCCGGCGCCGACCGCCGCTGATGCCGCCGGCCGGGGGCACCTCGGCACCCCACTCGCCAGAGCTCAGCACCGGGCAGCCCCGGACGACCGACCGGCGTCAGCGCCGCGCCCAGGACTCGGGGTCGCTGAGGAGCTGGTCGACGACCGCCGGCAGGTGGTCGCCGGCGATGTCGGCGATGGTGACCACCTCGAGCACCGAGCGGAGGCTGGCGCGGGCCGCGACCCAGACCGGCTTGAGGGGGCCGGCGGCGCCCTCGTACTCCAGGCTCTCGGGCGGGATGCCCCGCACGTCGGCCAGCGGGCCCTCGACGGCACGGATGATGTCGGCGATGGAGATGGCCTCGGCCGGCTTGGCCAGCCAGTAGCCCCCCTCGGCGCCGCGCTGGCTGGCCACCATGCCGGCCCGGCGCAGCTCGGACAGGATGTTCTCCAGGAACTTCAGAGGGATCTTCTGGGCCTGGGCGATGCGATCGCCCTTCACCGGGCCCTCGCCGGCCACCACCGCGAGCTCCACGGCGGCGCGCACGGCGTAGTCGACCTTCGCTGAGACCCGCATGACCCTTATTCTGGCCCTTCGCTCATCGCTCATCGCGATCGTCGGGGCTCTCGTGTCCGTTGGCTCTTCGGCTGACGCCTCATCGCAGTCGTCATGGCTCGCTCGTCCCTCGCTCACCGGGCGGCCACGGAGCTTCGGTGGGCAGGCTCATCCGGCGGTGCTCGTGGTGCGCGCCGGCTTGACCCAGACCGTGGATCCCGGTTCGATGGCGAACTGCTCGGCGGTGCCGCGGGTGATCTGCGCCCAGGCCGGCTCGCCGTCGATCAGCAGGTCGACGCGCACCTCGAAGCCGAGCCGCACCACCCGCTCGACCGTCGCTTCCCGCGCGCCCTCCATGGGGCGGTCCGACACCTCGAGGTCGTGGGGGCGCACCTGCTGCCCGCCGACGGTGGTGACCGGGCCCAGGAAGCTCATCACGAAGTCGTTGGCGGGGTGGTCGTACAGCTCGTCGGGGGTGCCCACCTGCTCCACCTTGGCGTCGGCCAGCACCACGATCTCGTCGGCCACGTCCATGGCCTCCTCCTGGTCGTGGGTGACGATCACCGTGGTGACGTGCACCTCGTCGTGCAGCCGGCGCAACCAGGTGCGCAGCTCCTTGCGCACCTGGGCGTCGAGGGCCCCGAAGGGCTCGTCGAGCAGCATCACCGACGGCTCCACCGCCAGGGCCCGGGCCAGGGCCATGCGCTGGCGTTGGCCTCCTGACAGCTGCGCGGGCAACCGGTCGCCGAAGTTCTCCAGGTGCACCAGCTCGAGCAGCTCGTCCACCCGGGCCTTGATCTCGGCCTTCGGGCGCTTGCGGATCTCGAGCCCGAACGCCACGTTGCGGCGCACCGAGAGGTGTTTGAAGGCGGCGTAGTGCTGGAACACGAAGCCCACGTTGCGCTGCTGCGGGGGCAGCGCGGTGGCGTCAGCCCCGGCGATCTCCACGCTGCCCTCGTCGGGCACCTCCAGGCCCGCGATCACCCGCAGCAGGGTGGACTTGCCGCCGCCGCTGGGGCCCAGGAGCGCGGTGAGCGACCCGGTGGCGATGCTCACCGACACGTCGTCCAGCGCCACGAAGTCGCCGAAGCGCTTGGTGACGTTCTTCGCCTCGATGCTCATGCGGGCGCGTCCCCACGATTCGTCGTTCCGGTGGCTGGATCGTGTCGTGAGCGCCTGGATCCAGCCACCAGAACGGTGGGGGTGGTGGGGTGCGCGGTGCGGATCCTCATCAGGAATCCCTTTCGTCGTCGGGTCGGAGCAGGTTGGTCAGCACCAGCGACACGATGGCGATGACGGCCAGCGACACGGAGACCGCGTAGGCCGCGGTCTCGTCGAACCCCTGGAACTGCTGCTCGACGTACAGGGTCAGGGTCTGGGTCTTGCCCACCAGGCGGCCCGACACGACCGCCACGGCGCCGAACTCACCGATGCAACGGGCGAGCGTGAGCACGACGCCGTAGGCGAGGGCCCAGCGGATCGACGGCAGGGTGATGCGGCGGAAGGTCTGGGCGCCGTTCGCACCGAGGGTCCACGCCGCCTGCTCCTGCTCGGTGCCGATCTCCTCGAGCACCGGGGCGATCTCGCGCACCACCAGGGGCAGCGAGACGAACATGGTGGCCATCACCATGCCGGGCACGGCGAAGATGATGTCGAAGCCGCGGTCGCTGAACCAGCCGCCGACGGTGGTGAGGCGGCCGTAGACCAGGATCAGCGACAGGCCGACCACCACGGGCGACACCGCCATCGGCAGGTCGATGAGCGCGTCGAACACCCGCTTGCCGGGGAACCGCCCCCGCACCAGCAGGAGCGAGGCGATGACCCCGAAGATGGCGTTGCCGATCACGGCGAGGATCGCCACCTGGAACGTGACCTTGAAGGCGTGCACCGCGTCGGGCTCGGTGAGCGCGTCGATCACGGGGCCGACCCCGTTCTCGAACGTTCTCCAGAAGATCAGCCCGACGGGGATCACGAGCAGGAAGGCCAGGTACAGCAGGGCGACGACGCGGAGCCCGATGCGGGCGCCGCGGCCGTGGTCCCTGGCGGTCGTGCGGTCAGAAGCCACGGCGCGCGCTCCATCGCTGGAACAGGTTGAGCAGCAACAGCACGATCAGGGCGATGAACAGCAGCGCGGTGGACACCGCGGCGGCGGTCACCTTCTGGTCGGTCTCGATCTGGCCGTAGACGAACACCGCGGCCACCTCGGTCTTGAACGGAAGGTTGCCGGAGATCAGCACCGTGGAGCCGAATTCGGCGATGGCGCGGGCGAAGCTCAGGGTGGCGCCGGCCACGATTGCGGGCACCAGGTTGGGCAGCACGACGCGCCGGAACACGGTCACGCGGCCGGCGCCCAGCGAGGCCGCGGCCTCCTCCATGTCGCGATCGAGCTCGAGGAGCACCGGCTGCACGGTGCGCACCACGAAGGGCAGCGTCACGAAGGCCAGCGCCACCGCCACCGCGGTGCGGGTGTAGGCGATGTCGACGCCGATGGGGCTCTCGGGCCCGTACAGGCTGACCAGCACCAGGCCGGCCACGATGGTGGGCAACGCGAACGGCAGGTCGATCACCGCGTCGACGAGGCGCTTGCCCCAGAAGTGGTCACGCACCAGCACCCAGGCGATGAGCACGCCCATCACGGCGTTCAGCGCGGCCACGAGCAGCGACAGCGACACGGTGAGCCGCAGCGACGCCCAGGCCTGGGGACCGGTGATCGCATCCCAGAAAAAGGCGAAGCCGTTCTCCTGCGACTGGAAGGTGATCGCCGCCAGTGGGATCACCACGATCACGCTGAGGTAGATCGTGGCCACCCCGAGGCCGAGGTTCTGGGCCCGTCGGGAGGGGCCCGCCACCCGCGCGGCCCGGCGGGGCCGGGGCCGCCGCGACCGGGTGGTCGCGACGGCCGCCGGCTCAGGACTCAACCTGGACCCCGATGCCCTCCTGTACGTCCTTCATGATCGACCCCTCCGGATCGAAGAACTCCGCCATGACGTCGGTCCAGCCGCCGAAGTCGTCGATGTTGGCGATGGCGACGTCGGTGGGGAACTCGTAGCCCTCGGGCGGGGTGACGCCGTCCTCGATCACCGGGCGGTAGCCGTTGTCGGCGAAGATCTGCTGGCCCTCGGGGGTGAACAGGAAGTCGTAGAAGGCCTGCGCCTGCTCGGGGTGCTCGGTGGTCTCGGTGACCGCCACCGGGTTCTCGATCAGGATCGTCTGCGGCGGGATGATGTAGTCGAGGTCCTCGCCGTTCTGCTGAGCGAAGATGGCCTCGTTCTCGTAGCCGAGGAGCACGTCGCCGGCGCCGCCGGTGAAGGTCTCGAGTGACTTCCGGGCGCTGTCGTCCTGCACGATGATGTTGGCGTACAGGTCGTTCAGGTACTGGACGGCCTCGTCCTCGGTGGCTCCCTGCTCGATCTGGCTGGCGTAGGCGGCCATCACGTTCCAACGGGCCCCGCCCGAGGTGAACGGGTTCGGGTTCACCACCTCGATGCCGTCCGCGGTCAGGTCCTCCCAGGTCTCGATGCCCTCGGGGTTGCCGTCGCGCACCATGAACACCACGACCGACTCGGTGACGTTGCCGTCGGTGGGCGTCTGGTCCCAGTCGGCGGCGACGATGTCGTTGTCGACCAGGCGGTTCATGTCGGGCTCGAGCGAGAACTCGACGAGGTCGGCGGGCAGGCCCTGCTCGGCCACCGCCCGGCTCTGGTCGCCCGAGCTGCCGAACGAGGTCTGGAAGGTGACGCCTTGGCCGGCGTCGGTCTGCTGGAAGGCCTCGGTCAGCTCGCCGTAGGCCGCCTCGGGCGTGGAGTAGGCCACGATCGCCAATTCGGCGCCGTTGCCGCCGGCGTCGCTGTCACTGTCGCTGCTGCAAGCGGCGACCAGGGCGAAGGCACTCACGATGGCGGCCAGTGCGATGAGTCGTCGTCTCGACATGCTCGATCTCCATTTTCTCTAGTGGAATGATCGACAATATAGACAAACGGTGCTGGAGGCAACTCGGGGCGCGCGGCACCGCCCTCGGGCGGCCGTGGCCTCAGGCGCTCGGCGGGCGGGAGCGGGTGGTCAGGCGGGTGGCGGTGGTGGGGGCGGCGGGGGCGGAGCTGCTGGGGGTCCCGCCGCCTCGGTCGGTGGGGCCGCGCCGCCGGTCACAGGCGCGCCCGCGGCTGCCGCGGCAGGGGCCGCCGGCGCCCACGCGGCAGGCGCCGCCGCGACCGGCGTCGTGCCGGGGGTGGGTGCGGGGGTGGCCGGGGCCGGCCGGGGCTCGACCTTGCGCAGGTGGTACAGGTAGATCGCCGCCCCGATGCCGGCCAGCACCAGTCCCCGCAGCAACTCGTTCGCCGCCGCGTAGCGGTTCTGCTGGTCGATCTCGTCGCGGGCGGTGCCCAGGGCGTCGCGGGCGTCGCTCGTGTCGCCGAAGTCCTGCGACGAGTCCGAGAGGGTGGCGTCGGCCACGTCGATCACCGCGGTGGCGATGCGGGTGACGGGGTCGCCCTGGTTCAGGTCGGGCGACACCAGGTGGGCGATGCCGAGCACCGCGCCCAGCGCACCCACGGCCATGAGCACGATGCCGACGAAGCAGAGGAAGTACAGGTAGACCGGTCGCACCCAACCCGGCGGTGGGAGCGCCGCAGCCGGCGCCGCGCCGGCCGCGGGCGCGGTGGTGGTGGTGGTGGCCGTGACCGCCCCGCTACCTGCGTCGCCGGGTGCGTCCGACGGCGGGTACCACCGCAGGTCGGACGCCTGCCACCACCCGGGACCTGCCGGTGTGTCGCTCATCCCCAACCCCCTCTGCTCGGGATCGGGTCAGCGTAGTACGACCACTCAGCCCGCGGCGGGGGCCGGTACGTGCGAGGGCACGGCGTCCTCCGCGGGCTCGGCCAGCGCCTCGTCGTAGCTCAGCCAGTGACCGGCGTCGAAGTCGTACAGCTTGCAGTGCCGGGTGTTCGACACGAAGTCGCGGTAGCGCAGCGGCTCGTCGTGGATGACGCCGGGGAACGCCTCCTCGATGGCGTCGGTGGCCAGCTCGAGGTTGTACATGGGGATGCGCACGTCCACGTGGTGGGGCACGTGGACCATGATCCAGTGCACGAAGAAGTTGAACACCGGGTTCACCCGCAGGACGGTGGTGCCCTCCATCTGGCCGTGCCACTTGGTCCACTCGCGGCGCTTCCACCAGCGGATGTCGGGCTGGATGTGGTGCACGTGCACCAGCGAGCCGATCACGTAGCAGAAGGCCACGAAGGGCAGGACGACGACTCGGGCGACCAGCCAGACCGTGCCCAGGATGCTGAGGCCGCCGGCGGTCAGGCCGTAGGCGGTGAGGGCCACGCTCGAGGCGACGATGAAGCCCAGCACCACGAACCGGTCGCGGCGGATCTTGCTGGCCCAGCGCTTGGGCGGCTCGCCCACGGCCATGCGCTTCCACCAGATCTCGCGCAGGTAGTAGATGCCGGCGCCGGCCCAGCTCCACTCGAAGCGGTGGCGGGCCCGCTGGAAGCCGTTCATGTCGCGGAACTGCTGCGCGGTGTACGGGTGCCAGACGAAGTCGAAGTCCTGGCGCACCGTGTAGTGGTGGTGCACCCGGTTGTGGCCGAGGCGCCAACCCTCGTACACGTGCCAGCTGGGCAACATGGCGATGTGGCCGACCAGCGACGCCAGGCGCTCGCTCTTGAACAGGGCACCGTGGGCCGCATCGTGGCCCACGATGAACAGGCCCGACACCGCCAGCGCGGCCAGCACCAGGAACGGCACGACGATCAGCGGGTTGGCGAAGGCGATCAGGCCGGCGATGGCGATGCCGTAGATCACCAGGTCGCGGGCGAAGTAGGCCAGGCCCTTCCACGTGGGGTTGTCGTAGGCCTCGGCGGGGATGACGTCGAGGACCGGTCGGAGCGAGCCCCGCTCTTCTTTGACCGGCTTCCCGTCGGGCGCGGGAGCGGACGGGGCAGGCGTCAACGTGGTGGCCATGCGGCCCAGCCTACCTACCGGTAGGTAGGGAGTCCATCGCGGCCGGGAAGAAGGCGGGTGCGATGTGTCACAGTGGTGCCCGGCAGGGCTTAGGGGCTTGACCGAAGGAGACGTTCGCAATGCGACAGAGCGCGGCACTGGCGGTCTCGACCGTGGCCACGGTGGTCGCGGCCGGGCTGGCCACCACCGTTCCGGCGGCCGCCGAGGAACCCCCGCCGATCACCTCGTTCGCGGTCGGTCCCCCGTTCACCACCAACGCGGTCGTGGCCGGCCCCGACGGCGCGCTGTGGCAGGCCGCGACGGCCCGGGAGGGTCGCCCAGGGGCCGACCTGGCCCGCTTCGACCCGGCCACCGGCGACGAGACACCCACCGACCTCGCGGGCGTGGGCGGAGCGCTGGCACTGACCTTCACACCGGCCGGCGACCTGTGGGTGCTGGGCGACCTCGCCGGCGGCACCACCGACCGGCTGGTGCAGGTCGACCCTGGCGACCGCACCGCGCTCGACCAGTTCGACGTGCCCCGCAGCAACGGTCCCCGGGGGCTCGCCGCCACCGCCGACGGCCACCTCTGGTACGTCACCGACACCGCCGGCGACCCGCTGGTGGAGGTCGATCCGGCCACCGACACCGTGACCCGCCATGCCCTCCCGGCGCTGGGCGGCGCCGACCGAGGGTTCGGCACGATCGCACTCGGCCCGGACGGCAACCTCTGGGTGCCGGTGCTGTTCTCGTCCTCTGACCCCCTGCCCGTCGGATCGGCGCTCGACGACCCCGACGTCCTGGCCCGGATCACACCCGCCGGCACGCTCACCCAGATCGACACGGGCGCACAGCTGAGCGGGGTGCTGGCGATGACCGGCGGCGCCGTGTGGTTCGGGGCCTCCACCGGCATCGGGCGGGTCGACCCCGACACGACCGATGTCGAGACGTGGCCCGTGGCGCCGGCGGCCTCTGTCGACGCGCTCGCCGCCGGGCCCGACGGGCGCACGTGGTTCAGCGACGGCACCACCCGGGCCCTGGGCGCGCTCGACCCCGACACCGGGACAGTGACGGTCACGCCCACCCCCGGTGCCCGACCGACCCTCCTCACCACCGACGGCAGCGGCGCGCTCTGGTTCGTCGACGGCGAGCAATTCCTCGCCCAGGTGGACCCGGCCACCGCCGCGTTCACGGCGAGGGCCCGAGGGGTCCACCGGCCCACCCTCCTGCTCGGCGGCCCCGACGGGCGGTTGTGGACCGCGTCCGGAGACGGGTTCGTGGTCGGCGCCCTCGATCCCCACGACCCGACGCCGGCCGACCCCGCGGTCGAGGCCCTCCACG
This sequence comes from uncultured Microthrixaceae bacterium, assembly GCA_964635055.1. Taxonomy (GTDB): domain Bacteria; phylum Actinomycetota; class Acidimicrobiia; order Acidimicrobiales; family DATDAH01; genus JAEUJM01. Next base: position 33,470 of record CAZWMT010000033.1, read on the forward strand.
TGGGTCATCCCGTCACCGGCCTGGCCGAGGGTCCCGGCGACACCGTGGTGTTCAGCGCGGCGGACGGCCACGTGGGCCGGATCGACCCGGCCACCCTCGCCCTGTCCACCTCGGCGACGCCCGGTGTGAGCCAGCCGAGCAGCATCGTCGCCGACGCCGGTGGCGACCTCTGGATCACCGGGTTCACCAACGACACCCTGGGTGAGATCGACCCCACCACGGGGGCGGTGACGACCCGTCCGAGCGGCGGGGTGGAGGGCCCCGGCGCCCTCGTCGCCGACGGCGCCGGTGGCCTCTGGTTCACCGGCGAGCTGAACGGCACCCTGGGCGAGCTCGACCCGGCCACGGGTGCCGTGGTCAGCCACTCCACCGGCACCATCACCGATCCGCTCGACGCGGCCATCACGCCCGACGGCGCCGTCTGGGCCATCGGCCGCAGCGACATCTTCCGCTTCGACCCCACCACCGACACCGGCACCGTGCACCCCACCGGCCTCACGAACCAACGGGCCGTCGCCGTCGGCCCCGACGGCAACCTCTGGGTCACCGCGCCGCGTCGTGTGGCGCGCATCGACGCCCAGACCGGCGAGGTGACCACCTTCACCGACCTCTTCCACACCTCCACCAGCACCGCCCAGGGCGAGTGGGGCATCACCACCGGCGGCGACGGCAACCTCTGGGTGGCCACACGCGACGGCGGGCTGCCCTGGCTCCATCGCGTCAGCATCCCCAATCCGAACCTGACGGTCGCGCTCGAGGCGGAACCCACGTCGGCTGCACCCGGTGACGAGATCACCTACACGGCCACACTCACGAACGTCGGCAACGAGGCCCTCGACGGGGTGGCCGTCACCGACGCCGGGGTTCCCGCCTGCGTCGGCCCCGTCGGCGACGGCACCCTCGCGCCCGGCACCGCGGCGACGGTCGAGTGCACCCGCACCGCCACGGGGGCCGACGTCGGCGAGGACAGGTCCGACACCGTCACCGCGGACGCCGACCAGACCGACCCGGTCACCTCTGCGCCCGTGGTCGTCACGGTCGCCTTCCCGCCGCACGGCTACGCCGACGTCCAGCCGTCGGACTACTGGGACGCCCCCGCGGCATGGGCCCGGTTCAACGCCATCACCCCGGCCAGCGCCAATTTCCGCGGCGCCGATCCCCTCCGCCGTGCCCAGGCCGTCTCGTGGTTCTACGCCATGTTCGACCGTCCCACGGGCTCGCCTCGCCACCGCTGGTCCGACGTGCCCCGTCAGGCCGACTACAAGCCCGCGCTGCACTGGGCCACCGCCCAGCAACTGGTCACCGGCTACCCGCACAACCGGTTCAAGCCCGACAAAGCCATCAACCGGGCCCAGTTCACGTGGCTGCTGTGGAACCTGCTCGACCGGCCCGACGCCGGCGACCACACCCACCCGTTCACCGACGTCCCCGACGGCGCCTGGTACGACGAGGCGCTCGACTGGGCCGACAGCGTCGGGATGGCCGCCGTCCCCGGCGGCGGCACCGCCTTCAGCCCCAAGGCACCCGTGTCGCGCGCCGAGGCGCTCACCGCCGCCCATCACGTCGCCGACACCCCCGACCTCTGGGCCGCCTACGACGGCACCCCGCCGGCGACCGTCCTCTTCTGATCCGGGCGCCGATCGCACCTGGCCTGACCCGGCCCGACCGGCCTCGCCCGACCGACCTGCCCCACCGACCTGATCCGACCCCGACCTGATCCGACGCGGACCGCCGGCGACCTGGTCGGCCTGGTCGGCCTGTCGGCCTGGTCGGCCTGTCGGCCTGGTCGGCCTGGTCGGCCTGGTCGGCCTGGCCGAACCGGCACGAGCCGCCCACGCCGGCCGTCCGTATCCTGGCGCCATGGCGCCGCTGCCCCGGTCGGTGAAGCCGATGAAGGCGGTGCTGGGCAACGAACTGCCCCACGACGACCCCGACGACCCGGCGTGGGCCTACGAGCTGAAGTGGGACGGCATGCGGGTGCTGGCCTACGTCGACCCCGCCGCCGACCCGCCGGTGCGGCTCGAGAGCAGCAACGGCCGCGACGTGACCGCCAGCTTCCCCGAGCTGGCCGGCCTGGTCGACGCCGCCTGCGGGCGGCCGGCGGTGTTCGACGGCGAGGTGGTGGCCTTCGCCGGCGGCCGGCCCAGCTTCGGGCGACTACAGCAGCGCATGCACCTCACCAAGGCCGTCGAGGTGGCCCGCCGCCGCGCCGAGGTGCCGGTGCTCTACGAGATCTTCGACCTGCTGCACTTCGACGGCACCGACACCACCGCACTGCCCTACACCGACCGTCGACGCTTGCTGACCGCGTTGCTGGAGGAGGCCGAGGAGACCGAGGCGGGCGGCGGGCGGTGCTGGGCGCTCACGTCGAGCCACGACGACGGGCAGGCCCTGTACGACGCGGCCGAGGCCGAGGGGCTCGAGGGGGTGATGGCCAAGCGCCGGGCCGGCCCCTACGAGGCGGGCCGGCGCTCGTCGAATTGGCGCAAGGTGAAGGTGCGCCTGGAGCAGGAGCTGGTGGTGGGCGGCTGGCTGACCGGCGAGGGGGCCAGGGCCAACCGCATGGGCGCGCTGCTGGTGGGCTACCACGACGCCGAGGCCCCGGATCGCCCGCTGCGCTACGCGGGGCGGGTGGGCACCGGGTTCACCGACGCCGAGCTCACCCGGCTGGGCGCCCTGCTGGAGGAACGGGCGGCCGCCACCTGCCCGTTCGACCCGCCGCCGCCCCGTCCCGTGGCCCGGGTGGCCCACTGGGTGGTGCCCGACCTGGTGGCTCAGGTGGCCTTCGGGGAGTGGACCAGCGACGGCATCCTGCGCCACCCGTCCTACCTGGGCCAACGCGAGGACAAGGCGGCCGCTGAGGTGGTGCGCGAGGTGCCGGTGCGCGCCGACCCGTGACCCGGGTGGGAAGCTGACAACAGCGTGACGACGACGAGCGACGAGATCCGGCTGGAGATCCCGGCCCAACCCGAGTACGGGCGCCTGGCCCGCGTCACCGTCGCCGGCCTGGCGCTGCGCCTCGGGTTCGCGCACACGGAGGTGGAGGACCTGCGCCTCGCGGTGGACGAGGGCCTCATCCTGCTGCTCGACGGCTCGGGCCACGACGGCGAGGTGGAGGTGCTCTACCGGCTGCTCGGCGATGCCATCGAGGTGGAGCTCACCGCCGACCTGGGCCGCCGGGTCCCGGCCCCGAGCAACGAGGCCATCGACCGCTTCCAGCGCATGGTGGCCGACCTGGTCGATGTGGCCGTGGCCGACCCTGCCAAACGCACGGTGCGGTTCCGCAAGAAGCGGCGTGTCTGAACGCTCTTCGGCTGATCCAGTCAGCCGGTGTGGCCCCAGCCGCCCTCACCGCGGTGGGTCTCGTCCAGCGCCGCCACCTCGCGGAACACGGCGTGCTCCACCCTCTGGATCACCAGTTGGGCGATTCGGTCGCCCCGCTCGACGGTGTAGTGCGAGCTCGAGTCGGTGTTGACCAGCAACACGATGAGCTCACCGCGGTAGCCCGAGTCGATCAGACCGGGGGTGTTGAGGCAGGTCACCCCGTGCTTGAGGGCCAGGCCGCTACGGGGTTGGATGAACCCGGCGTAGCCCTCGGGGATGGCCACTGCCACGCCGGTGGGCACCTGGGCCCGGCCGTTGCGGGGCTGCAGCACCACCCGTTCACGGGCCAGCAGGTCGACGCCGGCGTCGCCCGGCCGGGCGTACGCGGGGACGGGCAGGTCGGGATCGAGGCGGACCAGTGGCACGTCGAGCACGCGCCGATCGTACGAGCCGGCCGGCCATTGAGGCTGTCGGTGCCACCGCTGTCGGTGCGCCGGCGAGCGCAACGGTGGCCCGAGCGGCCCAGACGACCCCTTGAGGCTGTCGGTGCCCCTGGGTACCGTGCCAAGGTGACCTCGGTGCTCCCGGACCAGCGCAGCGGCTTCACCATCGACGACCTCGCCGACTTCCCCTCGGACGGCAACCGCTACGAGTTGATCGAGGGGAGCCTGCACGTGACGCCGGCACCGATCTGGAACCACCAACGCATCGTCGTGAACTTCGTGCGCACCCTTGCCGCGGCGTGCCCGCCGGACCGGGAGGTGCTGGTCGCCCCGTTCGACGTCGTCCTCGGGCCCGACACCATGGTCGAGCCCGACGTGTTGGTCACGCTCCCGGCGCCGGGCGAGACCAAGCGCCTCGAGGGCCCGCCCCTCCTGGTGGTCGAGGTCCTCTCCCCCACCACCCGCCTCTACGACCTCGGAACCAAGATGATGGCGTACCAGGAGGCCGGGGTCCCCGCCCACTGGGCGTTCGATCCACTGGTGCCCAGCCTCACCGAGCGACGGTGGGACGGCGACGACGAGGCCGTCCGCATCATCGAGGGCGACGACGAGGGCTCCTTCGACTGGCCCTTCCCCGTCACCGTCGTTCCCGCACGGCTCCTCTTGGCCAACGGCTGACCGCGGGGCGGGCCGTCTCCCGTACAGTCAGCTGATGCTCGCCTGGATGGATCTCGAGATGACCGGGCTCGACCCGGCCCGCAACGTCATCGTCGAGATCGCCACGCTGATCACCGACGACGAGCTGAACATCGTGGCCGAGGGCCCCGACCTGGTGGTCCACCAGCCCGCCGAGGCGCTGGCCGAGATGGACGACGTGGTGGTGAAGATGCACACGAGCAGCGGGCTGCTGCCGGCCATCGAGGCGTCGACGATCACCCTCGCCGATGCCGGCGCCCAGACGCTTGCGTTCCTGAAGGAGCACGTCCCCCAGGCCCGCAGCGTGCCGCTGTGCGGCAACTCGATCGGCACCGACCGGCGGTTCCTCGCCGCGTACCTGCCCGAGATCGAGGAGTACCTGCACTACCGGTCGGTCGACGTCTCCACCATCAAGGAGCTGGCCCGGCGCTGGTACCCCGAGGTGATGGGCGCGGCACCGGGCAAAGCCGGGGTGCACCGGGCCCTCGACGACATCAAGGAGAGCGTGGCCGAGCTGGCCTACTACCGCCAGCACGTCTTCGTCACGCCTCCCACCACCCCACCCTCCGCCTGATCCCCGCCCTCCTCCGAGGGCCCTGTGGCGGATGTCACCCGCCCTCCCCTTGCGCGCGCCACGACGGACGGGCTTTAATCCTGACTTAACCAATCATCTTTATTGGAAAGCTAGGAATGCCCACTCACCGTCGCCCCGTGCTCGCGCTGCTCGCCACCCTCGCACCGCTCGTGCTGGTGCTGGCCGCGTGCAGCTCCGACGCCTCCACCCGGACGGCTGCGGCGGACGACGCCGCGTCGACCACCGCGCCACCGGTCGCCGCGGACGCCACGATCCCGGAAGGCACCACGCTGCGGGTGGGCGACCAGCTCGACTACCTGAAGACCGTGCTCGGGCTGGCCGGCGAGGACCAGGACCTCCCCTACGAGGTCGAGTACTCCTCGTTCGTGGGCGGCCCCCCGATGCTGCAGGCCTTCCAGGCCGGTGCCATCGACACCGGGTTCGTGGGAAGCACGCCCCTTATCTTCGCCCAGGCCCAGGGGCAGCGCATCCTTGCGGTGGCCGGCTGGGCCACCCCCCACGGCAACTACGGGCTGCTGACCGGCCCCGGCATCGACGACATCAGCGGCTTCGCCGACCTCGAAGGCAGGAGCGTCGCCTACCAGCAGGGAACCGCCGGCGAGGCGGTGCTGCTGCAGGCGCTGGACTCCGAAGGGCTGTCCCTCGACGACGTCACCCCGGTGAACGTGCCGGTCACCGAGACCGCCGCGGCGCTCCAGAGCGGCAGCGCCGACGCCGGCATCCTGGTCGAGCCCCTGACCAGCGTGTACCTCGAGGCCAACCCGACCGCCGAGAAGGTGGCCAGCGCGGACGAGATCACCGACCGCTCGTCGTTCGTGATCGCCAGTCAGGCGGCCCTCGACGACGCCGGCGTCTCGGCCGCGCTGGGCGACTACATCGGCCGCCTGGTCCGGTCGTTCGCCTACCTGGCCGACCACCCGGAGGAGATCGCGCAGGCGGTCTACGTCGACACCTACGGGCTCAGCCCCGAACGGGCCGCCGAGGTGGTGGGCCAGGCGGGCGACGCCGCGTTCTTCGAGCTGCCGGGCGAGGTGCTCGATGCCCAGCAGCGCCTGGCCGACCTGTTCCAGGCCAACGGCGAGATCCCCGAGCAGGTGGATGTCGCCAGTGAGTTCGACAACCGTTACAACCAACTCGTCGCCGAGGCGGCGGGCCGGTGACGGTCATACACGACACCGAGCCGGCGGCAACACTTCCCCCTGCCGCCGGCTCGGTCGTCGTCGAGGACAGGACGACGCCGCCGGCCTCCGCCGGTCGGCGGCTGACACGACTGCCGACGCACACGCCGGGTGAGCGGGAGGTCCAACGCCCCTTCATCCCCCGCGGCGTCGAACGGCTGATCGGCGTCGTCCTCTTCTTCGCCCTGTGGGAGGTGGCGTCGCGGCTGGGCTGGATCAGCCCGCAGGTGCTGGCTGCCCCGTCCACGGTGCTCACCGCCGGCGTCGACCTGCTCCGCGACGGCACGCTGGGCGGCGCCATGTGGGCGTCGCTGCAGCGGGTGCTCTGGGGCCTGGCCATCGGCATCCCGGTGGGCGGGGCGCTGGCCCTGCTGGCCGGGCTGTCCCGCACCGGCGACGACCTGATCGACGCCAACGTCCAGATGCTGCGCTTCGTGCCCGTCATCGGCCTGCAGTCCCTGTTGATCCTGTGGCTGGGCCTGGGTGAGACCACCAAGATCAGCCTGATCGTGCTCGGGGTCGCCTTCCCCGTCTACGTCAACACGTACTCCGCCATCCGCGCCCAGGACCCCGGCTACGACGAGTTGGCCGCGGTGGTCGGGCTGAACCACCGGGAGCGCCTGCGCCAGGTGATCATGCCGGGGGCGCTTCCCGGCTTCCTGGTGGGCATCCGCATGGCCACCGCCGTGGCCTGGCTGCTGCTGGTGTTCGCCGAGCAGCTCAACGCCCAGAGCGGGCTCGGCTACCTGATGATCCGGGCCCAGACCTTCTTCCAGAGCGACGTGATCGTCGTCTGCCTGGTGACCTACGCGGTCCTCGGCCTGCTGTCCGACGGCCTCGTGCGCTTCCTCGAGAGGAGGTTGCTCCGGTGGCAGCCGTCGTCACGCAGGGCCTGAGGCGCTCCTTCGCCGCGCGCGAGGTGCTGCGCTCGATCGATCTCGAGATCGCACCCGGCGAGTTCGTGGCCCTGCTGGGCCGGAGCGGGTCGGGCAAGTCCACCCTCCTGCGCATCCTCGCCGGCCTCGATCGGGGCGCCGAAGGCACCATCTGGGTCCCCGAGCGACGGGCCGTGGTGTTCCAGGACCCCCGGCTGTTGCCGTGGCGATCGGTCATCGCCAACGTGGTCCTGGGCCTGAGGGGTCGCGGCGCCGAGCAGCAGGGCCGCCACGCCCTGCACGAGGTGGGACTCGACGGCCAGGAGCACGATTGGCCCAAGACCCTCTCCGGGGGCGAGGCCCAACGGGTGGCCCTGGCCCGGGCGCTGGTGCGCGAGCCCGACCTGCTGCTGCTGGACGAGCCCTTCGGCGCCCTCGACGCGCTCACCCGGCTGAGGATGCACGCCCTCGTGGGCCAACTCTGCGCCCGGCACCGCCCCGCGGTGCTGCTGGTGACCCACGACGTGGACGAGGCCGTGCGCCTAGCCGACCGGGTGCTGGTCCTGACCGACGGGCGGCTCTCGCTCGACCTCGACGTCACCGGCCAGGACACACGCGGCCTGCGCACGCGCCTGCTCGACGAGCTGGGCGTGCACGACGACCTCGAGCCCGTGGCCCTGTCGGCCGCGGCCCCGACCTCGACGCATTCGACGCCCTCGACCGAGGCACCGGGCCCGACCCCCACGACCACGACCCCCACGACCACGACCCCCACGACCACGACCCCCGCGACAGCCACGCCCACGACCCCACGTTCGATCCCGTGAAGGAGCCCCGACCATGACTGCCACCATCAGCGTCAGCGACGTCCCCCACCAGACCCTGCCGTTCGCGGTCACACCGCTGTCGGGCACGATCGGCGCCGAGATCACCGGCATCGACCTGCGCCGCCAGCTCGACGACGACACCGTCGCCGCCATCCGCTCGGTGTGGCTCGATCGCAAGGTGGTGTTCTTCCCGGGCCAGCACCTCACCCCCGAGGAGCACCTGGCCTTCGCCGGCCGATTCGGCACGCCCACCGAGGGCCACCCGGTCATCCCTGGCCTGAAGGGCCACCCCGAGGTGTTCGAGATCGACTACTCGGCGCCCCGCGAGCTCTACGCCAACTACGGCGACGTCAGCACCCGGCGGCGGGGCCTCGACTGGCACACCGACGTCACCTTCGTGGCCCGGCCCCCGCTGGGCTCCATCCTGCGGGCCGTGGTCGTACCACCCGCCGGCGGCGACACCCTGTTCTCCGACCAGCAGGCCGCCTTCGACGGTCTCAGCAGCTCCCTGGCCGGCTTCCTCGAGACCCTGACCGCGACCCACGACGGCCGCGCCGCCTTCCAGGGTGTGCTCGACCACGTGGGGGAAGGCTCGTGGGAGGGCGAGACCTTCACCCGGCTCGAGCCCGTCATCCACCCGGTGGTCTGCACCCACCCCGAGACCGGCCGCAAGTCGCTGTTCGTGAACCCGGGCTTCACCTCGCACATCAACGAGCTCGAGCCGGCCGAGAGCGACGCCCTGCTGGCGTTCCTGTACGCCCACTCGGTGCGACCCGAGTACACGGTGCGCCGCCACTGGGCCGCTGGCGACATCGGCTTCTGGGACAACCGGGTCACCCAGCACTCGGTGGTGGGCGACTACGGCGACGCCCACCGGGTGATCCAACGGGTCACCCTCCGCGGCGACGCCCCCACCTGAGCCCCGACCCCGCCGCCACCCCTGTTCCGCCAGCGGCCCTCCGCCGTGGGAGCAGCGGCCTCGAGCCACCGGGCCCACCGTTCCGGTGGCTGGCATGTGTCGTGACCGTCGCGTTCCAGCCACCAGAACACCAAGGCCATCGTTCTGGTGGCTGGCATGTGTCGTGAGCGTCGCGTTCCAGCCACCAGAACACCAAGGCCATCGTTCTGGTGGCTGGCATGTGTCGTGACCGTCGCGTTCCAGCCACCAGAACGGCGGGTTGGTCAGGTGGTGAGCTGGCGGCCCTTCCAGGTGACGTGGTGGCGCAGGTGCACGTCGACCAGCGACCGGGCGAACACCAACAGGAAGAACGCCAGCGGGATCGGGTACACCACGGCGGTCCGCAGGCCGAACGAGCCGATGCGGTGCAGCATCCACCCGAGTTGGGCCACGACCGCGGCGTAGACCGCGAGCGCCGGCACCACCGCGAGGTCGGAACCCACCAGCACCTGGCCGGCCGACCACGCCGCCTCGATGCCGAGTGAGATCCAGGCCGCCACCAGCACCAAGGTGGTCTTGCGGGTGCCGGCGGCACCGCCGGCGAAGTTCTTCGTCCACCCCTCGAGGAGGTGCCCGAGGCCGTCGGGGTACATCCGGAAGCCCACGGTGCCCCGGCCCCCGAGACACGTCACCCGGATGCCGGACTCGGTGTAGCGGCGGGCCAGGGCCACGTCGTCGAGGATCTCGCCGGCAACGGCACGGTGGCCGCCCGCCTCCACGTAGTCGGCCCGTGAGGTCACCAGCACCGGGCCGAACGCCCCCGAGGGCGCCCGGCGGGCGCCGAGCGGCGTGAACGCGTCGATGCCCATCATGGCCACCACGTTGAAGAACGCGCTCAGGCGCTCGTAGGCCCGCCGCACCTCGTGGTACGGCTGCACCGACAGCAGGCCTCCCCGCGCCGCGTGCTCCCCGAGCAGGTCGTCGAGGCCACCGGGGTCCAGGCGGGTGTCGGCGTCGAGGAACACCAACACGTCGCGCCCGGCGAGCTCGGCGCCGGCCCAACACGCCGAGTTCTTGCCGGTCCACCCGTCCGCCAGCGGCGGGGCGGCCACCACCGATGCCCCGCCTGCGCGGGCCACGTCGGCGGTGGTGTCGCCCGAGTCGTCGTCGATCACGATCACCTCGTCGCCCGGCCGGCGCTCGGCGGCCAGCGACGCCAGCAGCACGGGCAGGGTGCCGGCCTCGTCCCGTGCCGGGATGATGATCGAACACGGTGGGCGTGGGCGGGGCGCGGTCGAGACACCAGGGCCGCCCTCGCCGTCGCCCCCCGAACCGCCCACGGCGACCGAGCGCCGCCCGACCAGGCCCACGTGCCACAGCAGCCAGCAGCCACACAGCAATCGAAGGGCCACGGAGGCGAGGTCGATGCGGGACATTGGCTCGGGGAGAGGCTAGGGGGGCCTCGCGCTCGGTGCTCGGTCGAGCTCGCCGATTCCTTTGGAGGTCGCAGGCCCCGGCCAACTTGACCGAGCGGTCAAGTAACCTGGACACGTGACCAGCGCACGTCCCCCGGGCACCAGGCCCCGCAAGCAGGAGCAGGAGGACGCCAGCACGGAGGTCACCGAGGTCGCCCCTGGCGTGTTGCGCATGCAGCTCCCCATCAAGTTCAGCGGGCTCGGCCACGTGAACTGCTACGCCCTCGAGGACGGCGACGGCTTCACCATCGTCGACCCCGGCATGCCCGGACCGCAGAACTGGAAGGCCCTGCTCGACCGCCTGGGCCGGGCCGGCACGGGCATCGAGCACGTGCACGGCGTGGTGGTGACCCACTCGCACCCCGACCACTTCGGCGGCGCCGGCAAGGTGCGGGTGGAGAGCGGCGCCCGCGTGATCAGCTCGACCAGCTTCCGCACGTGGTTCGACGCGGCCGCCGAGGGCGACGATGTCGAGGAGGATCCCGCCGTCGTCGGCGACAACCTCCAGGCCGCCGAGGAACGTGACGAGCGGCCGCCGCCGTTGCCCAAGTTCAACGGCCGCGAGACCCCGTGGGGCGGCAAGCACCCGGCGCCACCCAAGTCGTTCCAGATCAAGATGAAGCTGCTCGGGCCGCTGCGGCGCCGCTGGATGGTGGCGCCCCGGCCCACCGTGCGCCTGGCCGACGCCGACACCATCGTCCTCGCCGGCCGCGAGTGGGTGGCCTTGCACACACCGGGCCACACCAGCGACCACCTGTGCCTGTACGACCCTGCCGAGGGCGTGCTGCTGGCCGGCGACCACGTGCTGCCCACCATCACGCCCCACATCGCCGGCCACGGCCGTGACGGCGGCGACGACCCGCTCGCCGACTTCTTCGCCTCGCTCGACAAGGTGGCCGCGCTCGACGGCGTCACCCAGGTGCTGCCCGCCCACGGCCACCCGTTCACCGACCTGGCCGGTCGGGCCGCGGCGATCAAGGAGCACCACCGCGAGCGCCTCGACCTGTTGCGCGACGCCAGCGAGGGGCTGGGTGAGGCCACCGTCGAGACCCTGTCCCACGAGCTGTTCCGCGAGCGGTCCTGGGGCCCGATGGCCGAGAGCGAGACCTACGCGCACCTCGAGCACCTGCGCGTCGGCGGCGAGGTCACCAGCCGCCGGGTGGACGGGCTCCTCTACTACACGCGCGCCGGCTGACCCGGCCCCACCCGTTCCGGGACCAGATCTCCCGGCTCAAACGGACCCCGTTCCTGTACCCAGAACGCGGTCGGGCGCGAGCTCGGACCGGACCTGCGTCCCCTCCGAGCGCGATCTCGCCCCTGGGAACCGGCGCCGGTGCGCGATGCCGCGCCGGTCAGCTGACGCCGGGGCGGACCCGGGCGCTGGCGTGGACCACGTCGTCGTCGACGACCCACACCCAGAGCCCGCCGTCCGGATCCGCCTGCGCCACCACGTCGACGCTGTGGTCGCGCTCGACCGCGTTGCGGTGCTCCACCTCGACGACGAACGGCGCCCGTAGGTCGCGGCGGTGGGCCAGGTGCTCCTCCACCACCGACCAGTACACCGCGTTGTTCACGTGGTCGAGCGCGTCGAAGTCGCAGAACCGGGTGGGCCAGGGCACCCGGTCGAGGCCCGGCGGCGTGTCGGGGTGCGACAGGCGCGCCCGGACGCGGCGGCCGTTCACCGCCTCGCCGTAGACCCGCACGAAGCCCTCGTTCAGCGGTGCCGGGCGACCGGACGAGGGATCGACCGACACCCACAGCGCGGCGGCGTCGAGCACCGCGCCCTGCTCGCCCCGCAACTGCGTCCGCCGCTCGGCCCAACTGCGGCCGTAACCGCTGGCGAAGGTGGTGAGGGTGAGGGGCTCGCGGAAGCGGGCGAACTGCTCGACGCGGATGACCGTCCGCCGGACCACCCACGCGAGGGCGCCCTCGAGGCCGGCGTCGACCGCGTCGTCGGTGGCGATGTCCTGCAGGTACCGGGCCACCGCGTCGAGCCGCAGGCGGCCGGCGGGGCTCACGTCGCCCAGCCGCACGAGGCGCGACGCCGTGTAGGTGCGGCCCTGATCGGGCACCGGCAGCATCGGATGGGACACGTCGGCGGACGGGGCGCTCGGCACCCGTCGATGTTGCCAGGCGGGGCCGCCGCGGCCGGCGAATCCCGGCCCGCGTGGTGGGGCATCGATAAATGGGTTGACGCGACCAGGGGCCGCGTGGTGCAGTGGCTCCGACTTCGGCACTGGGCCGAGGCACCGACACGAAGGCACACGGACTGATGGATACCTGCACTCACAACCTGGTCGGCCAAGCGGCCACCGGTCGGTGCGCGTCCCGTCTGTCGCGCCAGTCGGTGCCCGCCGCCCGCGTGTGGTCGTTCGGCTATGTCGTGCCGACCACCGCCACCAAGCCGGTCATCACGATGTCCGCGGACCACGCGAACCTCGAGACCCGGCGGCTGAAGGAGCCTTCGCCCTAGCACCACAGAGCGAAGTCACACTCCACAGGCCGTCGGGAATCCTCCCGGCGGCCTTTCTGCATTTCGGGCCACGTTCCACCCGCCTCACCCACCCACCAACACCCACCCACCGACCAACACCCACGACAGACACGACCGCAGCACCCATCCGACGACAGCGAAGAAAGGCAAGGGGATCGCGATGTTGGCCCCGCTCACCGACACCACCCTCGAGGACAGCCTGCAGGGCAAGAACTGGCGGGCCCAGGCGCGCTGCGCCGACATGGCCGGCACCCTGACGGGCCTGTTCTTCTCGGAGGAGCTGCAGGACATCGCTCGGGCCAAGGCCATCTGCGCCGAGTGCCCGGTGATGGCCCCGTGCCTCGCCGGCGCACTCGAACGGCACGAGCCGTGGGGCGTGTGGGGCGGCCAGCTCATCTCCAACGGGAAGATCCTCGCCCACAAGCGGCGTCGGGGTCGGCCGCCCAAGTGCCCCCGTCCCGAGGACCGGTTCGTCGAGATCCCCATCCCCGACGAGCTCCTCGAGGCCGGCGTCGCCTAGGACCGGCGCCGCTGCGCCGGGCAACGAAACCAGCCGGCAGGGCCGCACCGTGCGGTGCGGCCCTGCCGGCACCAGTCACCACAGATGGGCGGTCCGGGGCAACGGGTCGTCGCAGGTCTCCCCCCTCCTGCGTGGATCGCGACCCCCGGGCCGCCCGTGGTCGAGCCGCCACCGAGCCGCCTCGGGTGCGCCGGCGATGCGCCCGGCCGACTGTCAGCGCGCCCTGGTTCGCTCGTAGCCTTGAACGGTGCCCTCGGAGCCCGTCGAGCCGAAGAAGCTGCCTGCGTCGAGCGCGACCGAGCCGCTCGACCCCGGTCCGGCACCGGCGAAGGATCTGGGGGCTGACGCGCCGGCGGTGGCGGACGAGCGCGAGCCGCAGACACGCCCCGGCCTCCCTCTGTCCACCGTGGGGGTCGCCACCCTGCTGGCGGTGGTCATCGCCGCCCTGGTCGCCGGCCTGCTGCTGGGCGTCGGCGAGAAGGACGACCCGTCCGACGACGCGGCCACCCTCGACCCCGGCATCACCTCCATCCCGGCGCTGGGCAGCGGCCCCGACACCGTCGGGCGGGCCGCTCCCACCGCCACCTACACCACCTTCGACGGCACCGAGGCCTCGGTGGCCGACTACGCCGGCACCCCGTTGGTGGTGAACTTCTTCGCCTCGTGGTGCGTGCCCTGCGTCCGCGAGATGCCCGACTTCGAGCAGGTGCACCAGGACCTCGGCGACGAGGTGGCCTTCCTGGGGATGAACATGCAGGACAGCGTGACCCGGGGCCGGGAACTGGTCGACGAGACCGGCGTCACCTACGACATCGGGCGCGACCCCGACGGATCACTGCTGGCCCAGTTCGGCGGGGTGGCCATGCCCACCACGGTCCTGGTCGACGCCGACGGCACCATCGTGCGCGTGCTGAGCGGCGGCACCACCGCGGACGAGCTGCGCTCCGCCATCGACGAGGACCTGGGGGCGTGAGGCCGGCGTGATCGAGGCCCCGTTCGCCCTGGCCCTCACCGCGGGGATGGTGGCCACGGTGAACCCGTGCGGGTTCGCCATGTTGCCGGCCTACCTGTCCTACTTCCTGGGCACCGACGAGCCCGACGACGCCGACGCCCGGGGCAGCGTGTTGCGGGCCGTCGCGGTGGGCGCGGTGGTCACGTTGGGCTTCCTGGTGGTGTTCGGCTCGGTGGGGCTGGCGGTGAGCCACCTCTCGATCTCGATCAACCGGTTCCTGCCGTGGGTCACGCTGGTCATCGGCATCGTGCTGGTGGCACTGGGCGTCGCGATGCTGCGGGGATTCGTGCTCGAGGTGCGCCTGCCCAAGCTCGAACGAGGCGGCACCACCCGGGGCCTCGGCTCGATGTTCGTGTTCGGCATCTCCTACGCGGTGGCCTCGCTGTCGTGCACGCTCCCACCGTTCCTGGCGGTGATGGCCACCACGTTCAGCCAGCTGAGCTACGCCGCCGGGGTCAGCGTGTTCCTGGCCTACGGCCTGGGCATGGGTCTGGTGCTCACCGTGTTGACGGTGGCCATCGCCCTCACCAGGGTGTCGCTGGTCCACCACCTGCGCCGGGCGCTGCCCTACATCAACCGGGTGTCGGGCGGGCTGTTGGTGATCGCCGGCGCCTACCTCACCTGGTACGGCTGGTACGAGGTGCGGGTGAACCGGGGCGACCTCAGCACCCCCGGCCCGGTGGTGTGGGTCACCGGCTGGAGCGCCGACCTGTCCACCTGGGTGCAGAACACCGGCGCCACCCGGGTGGCCATGATGCTGGGCATCGTCGTGTGCACGGCGCTGTTGATCGCCGTGCTGTGGCCACGGCGCGAGCGCGCCACTCCCGACGGCTCGTAGTCGCACCGCCGCCGTGTTCGCCGACCTCCTGGCCGAGCCCGGGGTCACCGAGACGACCCGGCTCGGCTCGGCGTTCGGGTTCATGGCCTTCCACGGCGGCTCGCTCGAGGTGGGCACCGACCTGATCGCGTCGGCGGCCGCCGATCGGTCGGGTGCGTCGCTGTACACGGTGGCCCAGCCCGCGGACCTGAACTGGCACGTCCCGTCCAAGCTGGTGTCGCCCGACGCCTCGCCCGCGTTGGCCCGGTTCCTCGGCCACGTCGAGACGGTGGTGGCCCTGCACGGCTTCGGCCGCGACGGCCTGTTCACCTCGCTGCTGCTCGGCGGCCGCGACCGCACGCTGGCCGCGTGGCTGGCCGGCCACCTGCGGCCGGCGCTGCCCCACTACGAGGTGGTCGACGACCTCGACACCATCCCGGCCGCGCTCCGCGGCCTGCACCCGGACAACCCGGTGAACCTGCCCCCTGGCGGCGGCGTGCAACTCGAGCTGCCGCCGCGGGTGCGCGGGCTCGGTCCCTGGTGGGACGACCCGACGCGAGCGGCCGATCGCGGCTCACACACCGAGGCCCTGGTCGATGCGCTGGCCGCGGCCGCCCGAGCCTGGCCGGTCGATCGGTAGCCTCGGCGCCCATGCAGCTGCGGATCTTCACCGAGCCCCAGGAGGGCGCCACCTACGACCAGCTCCTCCAGGTGGCCCACGTCACCGAGGAGACCGGCTTCGACGCCTTCTTCCGCTCCGACCACTACCTGAAGATCTTCTCGCCGTCGGCGGGCCCCGGCCCCAGCGACGCCTGGATCACCCTGGCCGGACTGGCGCGCGACACCCGCCGCATCCGCCTCGGCACCCTGGTCACGCCGGTCACCTTCCGCCTGCCCGGCCCGCTGGCCATCGCCGTGGCGGGCGTCGACGCCATGAGCGGCGGGCGGGTCGAGCTGGGCCTCGGCACCGGCTGGTACGACGACGAGCACAACGCGTACGGCATCCCCTACCCCGGTCTGGGCGAGCGCTTCGACCTGCTCGAGGAGCAGCTCGAGATCATCACCGGGCTGTGGGCCACCCCCGGCGGCGAGACGTTCTCGCACGCCGGCGCCCACTACCGGCTGACCGACTCACCCGCCCTGCCCAAGCCGGTGAAGCAGCCCCGCCCGCCGATCATCATGGGCGGGTTCGGCGCCACCCGCACGCCGCGGTTGGCCGCGGCCCACGCCGACGAGTTCAACACGCCATTCGCCCGCCTCGACGACTTCCGAGCGCAGCGCGACCGGGTGCGGGCCGCCTGCGAGACCGCCGGACGCGACCCCGACACGATGACCTTCTCCGCCGCGCTGGTGGCGGCCTGTGGCATCGACGACGCCGAGGTCGACCGCCGAGCCTCGGCCATCGGACGCGACGCCGACGATCTGCGGGCCAACGCCGCCGGCGGCACCGTGCAGCAACTGGTCGACACCATCGGGCAGTGGGGCGAGGCCGGCGCCGACCGCATCTACCTGCAGATCCTCGACCTCGACGACCTCGACCACATCCGCCTCATCGGCGGCGAGGTGCTCCCGCACACGACGGGCTAGACACGGGCTGGACACCCCGATTCGACGAACTGGCGCCCGATTCGGTGGTCAGGGCAACCGAATGAGGCGCCAGTTCGGCTTGCCTGCCGACATCAGGGGTTGAGGCGGTCGATCTGCCAGCCGGTGGGCGTGCGAGTGTAGCGGAAGCGGTCGTGGCGCCGGCTGGGGCGGCCCTGCCAGAACTCGATGGTGAGGGGCTGCACGTGGAACCCGCCCCAGTGCGGGGGGCGCTCGACCGTGCGGCCCTCCCACTCGGCCTCCACCTCGGCGTACCGGCCGTCGAGGGTGGCCCGGTCGGCGACCACCTGGCTCTGGTGCGACGCCCACGCCGACAGCTGACTCCCCCGCTCGCGAGTGGCGAAGTAGGCGTCGGACACCTGGGAACTCGCCCGGACGACGGCACCGACCACCGTCACCTGACGGCTCAGCTCGGCCCAGGGGAACAGCAGCGACGCGCGCGGGTTGACGGAGAGCTCGTCGCCCTTGCGGCTCTGGTAGTTCGTGAAGAAGGTGAAGCCGTCGGGCCCGACACCACGCAGCAGCACGTGACGCGACGACGGTTGGCCCTGGTCGTCAGCCGTGGACAGCACCATCGCGTCGGGTTCGAACACCCCCGCCTCGCCCACCTCCGCGTGCCAGCGGGTGAACTGCTCGAGCGGATCGTCGACCAGCTCGGCTCGGTGCAGGCCGGCGTTCAACCAGCGGGAGCGGGCCTCGGACCGGGGATCATCTGCCACCCGTCGAGTGTGGGTCGCGTCGGCCGTGCGGCACCAGTCGAGCCGCCACGATGCCTGGCGCTCGGGCGCTCGTCGACCGCGTTCTCGACGCGTTTCGCGAGGTGGGGGCTCCGCCACGGGAACCGGCGTGATCGCGGCAGCTCCCGTGGCGAAGAGAACGAGGCGTCGGCGGTCGGACCCCGCGCTTCAGAGGCCGAGGGCCAGCTGGTCCACGGCCGAGCGGTCGGGCCCACCACCCGCCGTGCGGCCGCGCACCGCCACCGGGCGGGCCGTGGTCGGGCGGGCGACGTCGTCCAGGTCCTCGTTGCCGTCGCTCGAGGCCATGGTGCGCCCGCCGTACTGGCGGAGCAGGCCCTGCACCAGCCCGCTCACCCGGCGGCGCTCGGCCGCCGGCGCGTAGCTGCGGCCCTCGGGGTACAGGCGCAGGTAGCGAGCCACCAGATCGGGCCGATCGCGCTCGATGGTGGCCAGGTAGTGGTCGCGCACCCCCGGGCGCAGGTGCAACAGCACCGAGCCCACCGACACCGCGCCGGCGTCGAGCGCCGCCCGCACCACGTCCTCGAGCTGCTCGGGCCCGTCCGAGATGCCCGGGAGCACCGGCCCCATCAGGACGCCGCAGGGGATGCCGGCCTCGTTCAGCGCCTCCACCGCCCGGATGCGCCGACGCGGATGGGGCGTGCCCGGCTCGGTGGCCTTCCACACGTCGTCGTCGAGGGTGCCGATGGACAGGTTCACCCGTACGTCGGTGCGCTTGGCGGCCTCGGCCAGCAGGTCGAGGTCGCGCAGCACCAGGGTCGACTTGGTGAGCAGCGAGAACGGGTTGGCCGCCTCGGTGAGCAGCTCGAGCATCCCCCGCGTGAGCCGGTACTTGCCCTCGCAGCGCTGGTAGGGGTCGGTGTTGGTGCCCATGGCGATGGCGTGGCCGGCCCAGCGGCGGGGGCTCAGCTCGGCCCGCAGCACGTCGACGGCGTTGACCTTCACCACGATGCGGCGGTCGAAGTCGACGCCGATGCCCATGCCGAGGTAGGCGTGGGTGGGGCGGGCGAAGCAGTAGGTGCAGGCGTGGCTGCACCCCCGGTAGGCGTTGATGGTGAACGGTGTGGGCAGGAAGCCGGGACCGTCCTTCAACTCGTTGATGATGGTCTTGGCCCGGACGTGCAGGAACTCCATGCCCCGGAATTCGCCCCTGCCGAAGTGGCGCTCGACGGGCTCGAACAACGCCGGCTGCCCACCGTCTTGTGCTGCCGGCGCATCGTCCAGCTCCCAACGCAGCTGCCCAGCCATGGCCGCATGCTATCGAACGTGTGTTCGTCCCGCCAGTGTGGCGGAAGGGCGCGGTCAGGTCAGAAGCTGGAGAGGATCCGGTTCAGGGTGGCGCTCGGGCGCATGGCGGGGACGACCTTGTCGGCCTCGGGGGCGTAGTAGCCGCCGATGTCGACCGGATTGCCCTGCACGGCGATCAGCTCGGCCTGGATGGTCTCGTCGTTGGCCAGCAGCTCGGCCGCCAGTGGCGCGAACCGGGCGGCGAGGTCGGCATCGTCGGTCTGCTCGGCGAGGGCGGCTGCCCAGTAGACGGCCAGGGCGGCGTGGCTGCCCCGGTTGTCGATCTTGCCCAGCTTGCGGGCCGGCGACTTCTCGTTCTCGAGGATCTTGCCGGTGGCCTCGTCGAGGGTGGCGGCCAGCACCTTGGCCCCGGGGTTGCCGAAGGTGTCCGACAGGTGCTCCAGCGAGGCCGCGAGGGCCAGGAACTCGCCCAGCGAGTCCCACCGCAGGTAGTCCTCCTTGAGGAACTGCTGCACGTGCTTGGGGGCCGAGCCGCCGGCGCCCGTCTCGAACAGGCCGCCGCCGTTCATCAGCGGGACGATCGACAGCATCTTGGCGCTGGTGCCCAGCTCGAGGATGGGGAAGAGGTCGGTGAGGTAGTCGCGCAGCACGTTGCCGGTGACCGAGATGGTGTCCTGGCCGGCCTTGGCCCGGGCGAGGGTGACCCGGGTGGCCTCCACCGGGGGCAGGATCGAGAGGTCGAGGCCCTCGGTGTCGTGCTCCTCGAGGGTGGCCCGCACCTTGACGATGAGCTGGGCGTCGTGGGGGCGGGTCTCGTCCAGCCAGAAGATGGCCGGCGCGCCGGTGGCGCGGGCCCGGGTGACGGCCAGCTTCACCCAGTCCCGAATCGGGGCGTCCTTGGCCTGGCACATGCGCCAGATGTCGCCGGCCTCGACCTCGTGGGACATGATCGTCTCGCCCCCCGAGTTCACCACCGCCACCACACCGTCGGCCGCGATCTCGAAGGTCTTGTCGTGCGAGCCGTACTCCTCGGCGGCTTGGGCCATGAGCCCGACGTTGGGCACCGAGCCCATGGTCGTCGGGTCGAACGCGCCGTTGGCGATGTGGAACTTGACGGTCTCGTCGTAGAGGCCGGCGTAGCTGGAGTCGGGGATGACCGCCTTGGTGTCCTGCTCCTGGCCCTCGGCGTTCCACATGTGGCCCGAGGTGCGGATCATGGCCGGCATCGAGGCGTCGACGATGATGTCGCTCGGCACGTGCAGGTTGGTGATGCCGCGGTCGGAGTCGACCATGGCCAGGCTCGGGCCGTCGGCGATGGCGGCGGCGATGTCGGCCTCGATGGCGGCGCGGTCGTCGGCGGGGAGCTCCTCGAGGGCGCCGAACACCGCGGCGAGGCCGTCGTTCGCGTTCACGCCGATGCGCTCGAAGGTGGCGGCGTGCCTGGCGAACACGTCGGCGAAGAACACCGTCACGACGTGGCCGAAGATGATCGGGTCGGAGACCTTCATCATGGTGGCCTTGAGGTGCACCGAGAAGAGGACGCCCTTGGCCTTGGCGTCGGCGATCTGCTCCCGGAGGAAGGCCCGCAGCGCCTTGACGGACAGGAAGGTGCCGTCGACGACCTCGCCCTCGAGCACGGGGAGCTCGGGCTTGAGCACGTCGACCCCGCCGTCGGCCCGCCGCAGCTCGATGCGCAGGGTGTCGGCGGCGGGCAGGGTGAGGGACTTCTCGTTGGACCGGAAGTCGCCCGAAGTCATGTGGGCGACGTGGGTCTTCGAGTCCGGCGACCAGGCGCCCATCGAGTGCGGGTGGCTGCGGGCGTAGGCCTTCACCGACGCCGGCGCCCGCCGGTCGGAATTGCCCTCGCGCAGGACCGGGTTCACGGCCGAGCCCTTGAGCTTGTCGTACCGGGCCCGGAGGTCGCGCTCGGCGTCGGTGGCCGGGTCGTCGGGGAACTCCGGCAGCGCGTAGCCCTTGCCCTGGAGCTCCTCGATGGCCGCCTTCAGCTGCGGCACCGAGGCGGACACGTTGGGGAGCTTGATGATGTTGGCCTCGGGCTCGCGGGCCAGCGCCCCGAGGTAGGCGAGGTCGTCCTCGATGCGCTGCTCCTCGGTGAGGAACTCGGGGAAGGCGGCGATGATGCGCCCCGCGAGGGAGATGTCACGGGTCTCGACCTCGACCCCACAGGCCTTGGCGAAGGCCTGGATGATGGGCAGCAGCGAGTACGTGGCGAGCGCAGGCGCCTCGTCGGTGTGGGTGTAGGTGATCTTCGCGGTCATCGGGTGTCCTGAGGTCGATCGGCGGGCACACCCCAACCTATTGAGTCGCCGCCCCAGCGGCGAAGCCGCCGCTCAGCGGGCGAACTGGATCTGAACCTCGAGCGAGACCGGCCGCCGGGCGAAGTAGAAGCGATTGATGCGCACGACGCAGCGGACCACCCGGCAATCGGCACGGTCGCCGCTCGGGAGACGCACCGTCCGGTTCACCCGGATGCGGGCCACGAAGCCGCCGACGGCGTTGACCTCCGGGAACTCGAAGTTCCAGGAGGTGCACAAGGACACGCCCACGACGCACTGGCTGAGGGTCATCGGCTCGCGGCCGTAGAAGTGGTCGCCGCGGACCGTCACCACCTGGTGGTGGACGAGGGCCGATGTCGGGTTGGCCCGGATCATCGGCGGGCCCCGGAGGGGCGCGTCGGGGTCGAAGGAGAGGGGCGTGCGGGCCACGATGTAGCCCCACACCGCGGCGACCAGCTCGCACGGCACCACCCGGCAGTCCCGCCGGTGGGGGTAGGTGAACGCCTTGGCGTACGCCCAGAGGCGGTCGTGGAAGGCACCGTCGGCGCCCACGTGGCGCATGGCGTAGCCCTCCGGAGGGCGCTCGCCGGGGCTGCCGTTCCAGCTCTGGGCCAGGGCCGAGCCGTTGTCGAGGGGGTGGCACTCGTCGTCGTAGATGTAGACGGCACCGGGCGCGCACTCGGCGTAGTAGATCCCGTCCCCGGGACTGAACCCGGTGCCCTCGACGACCATCGCGTCGCCGTCGACCAGGCCGTGGTCGGGCGTCACCGTGATGGTCGGCGGCGGCAGGAGCGGGGCGTCGGGATCGAAGGTGATCGGGGCGCCGACCTCGACCACGAAGTCGATGAAGAACTGGCAGGCGCTGACGAGGCAGTTGACCTCCCCCTGCTCGGTCTGGAAGTAGGCCCGGGCGATGCGGTCGACCGCGAAGTGGCCACCGGCGTCGGGGTCGAGCCGGATCCCCTGCAACGCGCAGCGGCCCGTGGCCACCTCGCACTCCTGGAGCCAGGGGCCGAAGTCCGGCCACCAGTCGTCGCCTTCCACCCGGACGGTCTGCCCATCGACGAGGTCGGTCGCCGGCGTCACCGTCAACGTCGGCGAGCGGTCGACCTCCTGGGCCGATGCTGGCCCCGGCGTGGTGAGCGTCGCGGCCAGCGCCAGCACCGACACGGCGACGACCAGGACCCGCCTCATGGTCACCCCGTGAACGCCGGGCTCGCGGCGATCGGGGTGGGGGGCAGCGCAGCGCCCCACCCGATGATCGCGAACACGCAGGCCGTCGATCGGCAGTCGGTGGGGCCCTCGTCGGTCTCGATGACGGCGTGTACCCGCACCCGCTCGTCGAGGTCGCCGAAGTCCCGGATCAGGGCCAGCGACAGGAACGCACACGCATGGTCGGGATCGGTGAACCCGACCGGGCACTGCGCGATGGACGTCTCGTCGGGCACGTAGCGCTCGCCGGTGAGGGTGACCTGCTGGTCGTCGACGAGCGGCGTCCGCCCCCACGCCCGCTTCGAACGTGCCTCCACGGAACCCTCCCCGCCCCCTGCGGGGGCGTCGCGCCACCGTAGTCCGGTTCGGCTCCGGTGAATGAGTGGATGGTTGGCTCGTCGGTTGACGCCGAAAGGCCTGCGTGCGAAGGTGCCGGAGCGCGGGCAATGGGGAGGAACCGACGATGCTTGGGCGTTGGACGACCACGTCCGCCCGCACGCTGCTCGCGCTGGCGATCACCGTCGCAGCGCTGAGTGTGGTGACGGCACCAGGCTCTGCGGCCACCGAGCGCCCCGGAGCCCCACCGGAGCCGGTGTCGGCCGCCGACGCCGGTGCACCGACGGTGTCCGTCACCCCGAACACCGACCTGGTCGACGAGCAGGTGGTCGCCGTCCACGGCGAGGGCTTCGCCGACCGGGGGTACCTCTGGTACGTCGAGTGCGCCGCCGGGGGTGACGACGACACCTGCCGGTGGTCCGATGCCGACGACGACATCGTTCGCTCTCCGGGTGGTGGCTTCACCGGCACCTACCAGGTGGACGCCCGCTACGTGACCTATACGGGGGAGACGGTCGACTGCCGGGTGGCGCCGGGATGCGCGCTGCGGGTCCTGAGCCAGCACGACGACCCGGTGGACGTGCCGATCAGCTTCGACCCGTCGGCCCCCCTCGCCCCACCCCCGGTGCTCACCACCACCCCGGCCAGCGGTCTCACCGACGGCGATCAGGTCCACCTCGAGCTGACGGGCTTCCGCCCACGGGAGTACGTGTACCTCTACCTGTGCTCCGGATCGTCGCTCGACGACCTGTGCGCGTTCGGTGACCACCTGCTCGAACCGGTCACCGCCGACGGGGACGGGACGATGACCGCCGACCTGATCCTGCGAGCGGTCAACCTGAGTGAGAGCGCCGAACGGTTCGACTGCAGGGTCGAGGACTGCCATGTGATCGTGACCGAGGACCTGCGCGGCAACGGCACCGCAGCCGCCCGCGTCGCCTTTGATCCCGACGCACCGCTGGCGCCCGAGCCGACCATCACGGTCACGCCCTCGACCGGGCTGGCCGACGGCCAGGCGGTCGACGTCGCCGTCGCCGGGCTCTTCGCAGGCGAGCACTTCTCCGTGGTGCAGTGCCGAGTGCCGACGCGGACCCGCGGCTACTACACCTGCGAACCGCACGGTTGGACGGACCTCGTCGCGGCGGACACCGGTCGCTACGCGACGCGCATGACCGTCCGGGACCACTTCGCCGATGAGATCGGAGAAGAGAACCTCGACTGCCGCGCGGTGCCGTGCGCCATCGGGCTGGCCCGCATGATCGACACGGACGCCGTGCTCGAGCCCCGGGTGCTCCTCACCTTCGCCCCCCTCCCCGCGGCTGCCGCCGCCGACCCCGTCACGACCGCACCGAGGTTCACCGGATGACGCGACGGCTCACGGCCCACCGTTCGACTGCCGCGACGTGGCCTGCTTCCTCGTGGTCACCGAAGAGGTGCGGGGCAACAGCGACGGCGCCGCCTCGCTGGCCTTCGCCCGCGGTCCGGCGCCGCCGGCATCACCCGCCGCCCCGCTCCCGGCCGGCCCCCGCTTCACCGGCTGAGCGGTGGGGGCGCCCGGCGGGCTCAGGTTGTCGACACCGGCGCCGCGTCGAAGCGCTCAGCCGGCGGCGGCTGCGGGCTGGACGGCGATGGGCGAGTCCGCCGCTCGGTCACCCGTCCGGGCGACTCGGATCGCGAGCTGGCCGTTGCCGAGCGAGGCGACGACCGGCCCCTCGAAGCCCGGTGGCAGCTCGTACACCCGCTCGTAGTCGCCGTACTCCCACTCGTGGAGCAGGTAGTCCTTGGGGGCTGCCGTACGCAGCCGGGCGCTCAGGTGCAGGTGCCCGGTGCCGTCCACCGCGACGGCGACGTCCTCGGCCTGCACCCCCGGCATGGGCGCCACGACGACCACGGCCTCGGTGGTCTCGTAGACGTTCAGCGGGACGCGCTGCGGCCCGTCGGTGGCGTCGCCGCCGTCGAGCACGGTTCCCTGCTCGGTGCTGGTCATGGTCGCTCCTGATCCTCGGTCGTCGGTGTCGCCGCCTCGGAGAGATCCGGCGAGACCGGGTTCCTACCCCACCCACGGTTCCCCTATCCGCGCAACGCACCGACACCGGCCCCAGCGGCTAGAACAGCCGCCGTGAGCTACCGGGTGATCCAGTGGGCGACAGGCAACGTGGGCCGGGCGGCCATCGAGGGCGTGGCCGCGCACCCCGAGGTCGAGCTCGTCGGCTGCTGGGTGTCGAGCGACGCCAAGCACGGGCGCGACGCCGGCGAGATCGCCGGCATCGAGCCGTTGGGTGTGGCCGCCACCACGGACAAGCAAGCCGTCCTCGACCTCGATGCCGACTGCGTGGTGTACAGCCCCATGCTCGCCGACGAGTCCGACGTGCGCGCCCTGCTCGCGTCCGGCAAGAACCTGGTCACGCCGGTGGGGTGGGTGTACCCGTTCGTCGCTCGCGACGTTGCTGCGCTGGAAGCGGTGTGCCGGGAGGCCGGCGTCACCCTGCACGGCACCGGCATCCACCCGGGTGGCATCACCGAGCGCTTCCCGCTGATGCTGTCCGCGCTGTGCACGAACATCCGCCACGTGCGGGCCGAGGAGTTCTCCGACATCCGCAGCTACGCCACCGAGTTCGTGGTGCGCGAGATCATGATGTTCGGCAAGACACCCCTGGAAGCCGCCGGCAGCCCGATGCCGGCGCTGCTCGGCGACGGCTTCGGCCAGTCGATCGACATGATCGCCGCCCAACTGGGCTTCGTGCTCGACGCCGACAAGCGGGTCGTCCACGAGACCGCGCTGGCGACCGCGCCCATCGCCACGCCCGTCGGCGTGCTGGCTCCGGGAACGGTGGCGGCGCAGCGATTCGAGTGGCAGGGCACCGTGGACGGCGTGCCCGTGATCACCGCGGCGGTGAACTGGCTGATGGGCGAGGAGCACCTCGATCCACCGTGGACCTTCGGCTCGGAGGGACAGCGCTTCGAGATCGCCTTCGACGCCGACCCCCCGCTCGCGGTCACCTTCCACGGCATCCACCCCACCACACCCGAGGCCGGCGTCGAGCGCAACCCCGGCATCGTGGCCACCGCCATGCACTGCGTCAACGCCATCCCCTACGTGTGCGAAGCCGACCCCGGCATCCGCACCTACCTCGACCTGCCCCTCATCGCCGGGCGGGCGCCGGCAGCGGGCTGACCCGATGAACGAGGCGATCGCGGTCGTGGGAGTGTTCGCCCTGGTGCTGGTCATCGGACTGGTGCTGCGACAGTGGACCCGGCGCCGGTTGGCCGCCACCGGGACGGCGGAGCACCACGACCTCGCCGATCTGGCCGACCCCAGCCGGTGGCCGGCCCCACCCCCGGTCGGTGACGGCGGCGGGGACGTCGGCGGCGGCGCCGACGTGTAACGACGGTTACAGACGCCCGCCGGTGGGGGGCGCAGTGTGCACCTCGACACAACCCCCTACCGAAAGAGGTGTCACCATGACCCGCACGCACACCCTGGCCGCCACCATCGTGGCGCTCGGGATCACCCTGGGCGCACTGGTCGGCTTCGCGCCGACCGCGCAGGCATCCCCGCCGTGCAGCACTCCGCCCAACTACTGCCACTTCGACTCCGACGGCGCCAGCGCGTCGCGGCCGGGTGCCGCGGTCTCGGGACGGATCTACTGGGACTCCTACGCGAGCGCCCACTACACCGTCACGCTGACCGATACGGCGCTCGGCAACGGCAAGTACGCCGTCGTCGAGGTGCGGAGCCGGGTCGGCGACTTCGGTTGGCGGGTCGAGAGCCACGAGATCACCGCGAACCGACTGGTGTACAGCGACTCGGTGTACCGGGGCGGGGACCGGATCCGCGAGATCCAGTACCGGGTCGGCCAGCAGGGCGACACCTGGATCAGCATGGCCACCGACAACAATGTCCCGGGTGGCGCCTGAGCGGGTGCGGGCGACCGGCAACACGCCAACACGGCGCTGACACCGTGGTCGGCTGCCCCGGGGACTCGTCCCCGTGGTGGCCGGCCGCGGCGCCGCGTTCAGCCCGAGTAGGTGAGGATGACCAGGGTGCCGTAGGCGAACAGCAGGCCGCTGACGCCGTAGGTGAGGGCCTTGGTGGCGGCCCGCTTGGCCGGCGACCGGACGTAGTCGTCGATGATCCAGCGCAGGCCGTTGAGTCCGTGCAGCAGCGCGAGGGCCAGCAGCGTCCAGTCGAACAGGCGCCACAGCGGGTTGTCCCACCGGCCGGTGACGAACGTGGCGTCGGTCTCGGCCACGTCGTTGATGATGTGGGTGATCGAGAAGTGCAACAGGGCCAGGAAGATCAGCACCAGGCCCGAGATGCGCATGAAGTACCACGACCACGTCTCGAAGTTGGCCTTGGGCTTGCGGTCGACCACCGGTGCTCGGCGCGACGGCGCCACGGGCTCGGAGGGCTTGGTGGGAGCGGCCATCAGAGGATCTTCCCGTCGATGAAGGGCCAGAGGATGACGAGCGAGCCCGGGATCCCGGCGGCCAGTGTGACGAACACGACCATCCCGGTGAGCATCTTCTCGCGGCGGATGACACCCGGGAAGAAGTCGACCAGCACCACCCGCAGGCCGTTCATCGAGTGGAAGAGCAGCGCGAGCAGCAGCCCGCACTCGAACAGCCGCAGGAGCACGTTGCCGTACAGCGCGTGCACCCGGTCGTACAGGGCCGGGTCGATGTTGACCAGCGAGACGTCGACGATGTGCAACAGCAGGAACATGAACACGAGGAAGCCGGTCACCCGGTGGGCCACGAAGGACCACTGGCCGGACTTGCCCTTGTACACCGTGCTGGTCGGGCTCATTGGTCCGCCTCCGGCGCCCCGGCGTCGCCGGACGGCGCCGCCTGGCGGTACCAGCGGTTGCCCCACATGGTCGACCACGTGACGTAGACGGCGAAGAACGTGATCAGCAGGGCGACCAGGCCGAGGGCGATGCTGAAGAAGATCTGGGCCCGCACGATGGCGAGGGCCCCGCTGGCGAGGGACAGGGTCTCCACGGCTGCCGACGTTACCGGACGACCGCGGGGCGCTCCCAACCATGGACGTCGTCAGCCCCACGGGCGTGCCGACGGTCCCGAGCCGCCTCCGCCTGGCCCGGGACACCGTGGGGTCCCGGGTTGCGGTCGATCAGGGGCCGAGGACGGTCTGGCCCCGGAGGTAGGGGTGCAGGACCTCGGGCAGCGCGATGCTGCCGTCGGGCTGGCGGTGGGTCTCGACCACGGCCGCCCAGACGCGCGGCACGGCCAGCGCCGAGCCGTTGAGGGTGTGCACCACCTGCGGGCGGCCGGGCTTGGTCTCGCCGTCGGCGGGCGCCGGCCGGTAGCGGATGTTGGCCCGGCGGGCCTGGTAGTCGCTGAACCACGACACCGACGACACCTCGAGCCACTGGTCGACTCCCGGCGAGTAGACCTCGATGTCCCAGGTGCGGGCGGCCGAGTTGCCCAGGTCGCCGGTGCACAGGTCGAGGATGCGGTAGGCCAGGCCCAAGTCGGCGATCAGCCCCTCGGCCCGGGCCAGGATCTCGCGGTGCATGTCCTGGGCCTGGTCGGGGGTGGTGTAGGCCAGGATCTCGACCTTGTCGAACTCGTGCACCCGCAGCAGACCGCGGGTGTCGCGGCCCGCCGACCCCGCCTCGCGACGGAAGCACGACGTGTGGGCCATCAGCCGCACCGGAAGGTCGGCCTCGTCGAGGATCTCGTCGCGCGCCAGCGAGGTGAGCGGCACCTCGGCGGTGGGGATGGCCCAGAGGTCGTCGCGCTCGAGGTGGTAGGCGTCGTCGATGAACTTGGGGAGGTGGCCCGTCGACACCATGGTGTCGGTGCGCACCAGGGTCGGCGGCCGGATCTCCTCGAAGGCGTCGGCGTTGCGGTCGAGGGCGGCCTGGCACAGTGCCCGCGCCAGGGTGGCGCCGGCCCCCCGGTACATCGCGAACATCGCCCCCGACAGCTTGGCGCCCCGCTCCATGTCGAGGAGGCCCAATTCGGTGCCGATGTCCCAATGGGCCACACGCTGGTGCTCGCCGTAGGCGGCCTCGTCGACGTGCTCCACCCGTAGGACCACGTTGTCGTGCTCGTCGGCCCCGTCGGGTGCGTCGTCGGCGGGCAGGTTGGAGGTGTAGAGCAGCAGCTCCCCCACCTCGGCGGCGAGGCGGTCGACGTCGTCGGACAGGGCCCGCTCGCGCTCGCCGAGGGCTTTGCTCTCGGTCTGCAGCGCCTCGGCCTCGGCCACCTTGCCGTCACGCCGCAGCGACCCGACCTGTTTCGACAGTGCGTTGATGCGGGCCCGCAGGTCGTCGCGCTCGGTGGTGCGCGCCCGCTGCTCCTCGTCGAGGGTGAGCACCCGCTCGATGGCGGCGACGCCGTCGCCGCGGCGGGCGATGGCGGCCTTGACGCCGTCGGGATCGGCCCGCAGCCGGTGGATGTCGATCATGGCCCGAGCGTATTCGCCCCCCGCCGCCACCCCCGCAGCGGTTCCCGCAACGCCACCCCTGCTCCGGGAACGTGTCACGTTGCGGTGCCCGAGGGACGAGGGCGCCATGATGATGCGATGAGCGCTGAGCGAAGAGCGATCAAGTAGGTGCCTGCGATCGAGGTCGACGACCTGACGGTGCGGTACGGCGCGCTCACGGCCGTGGACGGTCTGTCGATGGTGGCGGAGGCGGGCCAGGTGCTGGGACTGCTGGGGCCCAACGGCGCCGGCAAGACCAGCACCGTGGAGACACTCGAGGGCTACCGCCACCCGTCGTCGGGAACCGTGCGGGTGCTGGGCCTCGACCCGGACCGCGACCACCGCGCCCTGACGGGTCGCATCGGGGTGATGCTGCAGCAGGGCGGCGTGTACCCGGGCATCACACCCCGGGAGGCGCTGCGCCTGTTCGCCTCGTTCTACCCCGGCGCCCAGAGCGCCGACCGCCTGCTCGAGCGCGTCGGCCTGGTGGCCCAGGCGAAGACGCCGGTCCGCCGGCTCTCCGGCGGTGAGGCCCAGCGCCTGTCGCTGGCGCTGGCGCTGGTGGGCCGGCCCGAGGTGGCCTTCCTGGACGAGCCCACGTCGGGCATCGACGTGTCGGGCCGCCAGCTCATCCGCGAGATCATCCGCGAGCTGCGCGACGACGGCGTGTGCGTGCTGGTCACCACCCACGACCTCGACGAGGCCGAGAAGCTGGCCGACCGCGTGGTGATCATCGATCGGGGGCAGGTGGTGGGCGTCGGCACGCCCGCCGAGCTGATGACCGCGGCCGGCGGCGACGAGATCCGCTTCGGCGCGCCGCCGCACCTCGACGTCGCCGACCTGGGTGCCCGGCTGGGCGCCACCGTCACCGAGGAGAGCCCGGGCGAGTACCGGGTGGCCGCGGCCGCGTCCCCCCAGACCGTGGCCGCGCTGACCGCCTGGCTGGCCGAGAGCGACCTGCCGCTGGCCGACCTGCGGGCCGGGCGCCAACGCCTCGAGGACGTGTTCCTGCAGCTCACGGAGACGGGCGACGGCCCGAGCACGGGCGCCGACCGTCCCACCAGCGCACGGCCACGGGCGACCCGCGGGCGCCTCTCACGGCGCCGGCGCGCGCCCGCCGCAGACGGCGCCGACGAGCGGCCGCCATCAGCGGCGCCCGACGGCGGGAGTGACCGATGACCGCGCTGGTGGCCCAGGCTCGCACCGAGCTCACCCTCACCCTTCGCCGTGGGGAGTCGGTGCTGCTCACCCTCGGCATCCCGGTGCTGCTGCTGGTCTTCTTCTCGCAGGTCGACGTGCTGCCGAAGCCGGCCGGCGTGGACGACCCCATCGAGTTCCTCGCCCCGGGGGTGATCGCCCTGGCGTTGATGTCCACGGCCATGGTGAACATCGCCATCGCCACCGGCTTCGAGCGTCAGTACGGCGTGCTCAAGCGCCTCGGCGCCACACCGCTCGGGCGCCCCCGCCTCCTGATGGCCAAGACCACCTCGGTGCTGGTCATCGAGGTGGTGCAACTGGCCGTCCTGGTGCCGGTCTCGCTGCTCCTCGGCTGGGACCCCGACGCCACCTGGCTCCCGTTCCTGGCGGTCGCCGCCCTCGGCACCGTCGCCTTCGCCGGCCTGGGCCTGCTCATGGCCGGCACACTGCGGGCCGAGCTCACCCTGGCCCTCGCCAACGGCCTCTACCTGCTGCTGCTCCTCCTCGGCGGGATGATCATCCCGCTGTCCGAGCTGCCGGGCCCGCTGGAGACGCTGGCCAAGCTGCTGCCGGCCGCCGCGCTGGCCGCCGGCGTGGACGGCACCCTCACCGCCGGCGCCTCGGTGCCCGGCTGGGCCTGGGCCACCCTCACCGTCTGGGCCGTCGCCACCCCCATCGCCGCCGCCCTCACCTTCCGCTGGGAGTAGGGCCAGGAGCGGGCGAGCACGACACCAACAGTGGCGCTCGGGCGCGACGCCACCCAGAGGAGCGACGACCTCGTGGGCAGGTCACGGTCCGTGGCCGGATGTCGGGTCGTCGAACCAGCCGCGTTGACTCTGGAGGAAATACCCGTCACCCGTGACTGCTATTTCCTCCGGCTCAGCCGGTGACGGGCCCGGCCGGCGGCGCATGAACGCACCGGCCTGCTCCTCAAGGGGACGTGGTCGGCGCCTGGGGCTCGACGGCGGGGGGATGCTCGTCGAACTGCGCCTCGACGTGCTCCCACGTCAGCACGTCGCGCTCGGTGAGCACCTCGCCGGTGCGCTCGGCCCGCTCGTGGCGCGCCGCCCACTTGAAGAACATCACGGTGATGATCCCCCAGAGGTAGGCGCTGCCGCCCAGCTTCATGATGAGCCCGGCCATCTGCTGGTCGGCCAGGGCGCTGATGCCCCAAAGCCGGTCGGGCGTGTCGTAGGCCGAGTAGATGATGGTGCCGCCCAGCGTCAGCCACGCTGCCGGCACCGTGGGCACGATCGACATCAGGAACAGGTACACCATCTGGCCGGGCAGCGAGATGCGCCACTCGGGGATCGGGCCGCACACCGGCGTCCACATGAGCAGGGCGCTGAACACCACCAGCACGTGCACCGAGTAGTGGACGATGCCGTTGGACACCGACAGGTTCACCATCGCCGGCCAGTGCGTGAAGATCACGACACCGTTGAACAGCACACCGGCGATCACCGGGAACACCAGCACCTTGAGCCAGCGCTCGAACCGCCCGTCTCCGATGATCAGGCGGGCCAGCCAGGTGGGTGTGGCCAACAGGAACAGCGGGGGCACCACGTAGGCCAACAGGAAGTGCTGGGTCATGTGCAGCGCGTACAGGTACTGCTCGGCAGCGTCGTGCAACGGCCAGTCGGCGGCCAGCCACAGGGTGAGCAGGCCGGCGACGAAGAAGCGCCGCTGCCGCCGGGTGACGACGGGCTGGCCCTCGGGCACCACCTTGGGGCCGATGACCCGCGCGGCGTAGTAGCCCAGCACCACCAGGCTGACCAGGACGAACCACACCTCGGGGTGCGGATGCCACCGCCAGACGTTCGGAGCGGCGGCGATCATGGTCGGAACCGGGTCAGCTCGCCCAGAATTCGAAGGTGGACAGCACGGCCACATACACCACGACGGCCATCGACAACCCGGCCACGAAGGTCCGGGTGAACAGGGGGCTGTCGAACTTGAGGTGCATGAACCACATGACCACCAGGGTGAACTTGATCACCATCAGCGTGAGCAGGATGGGGATCTCGAGCTTGCCCAGGTCGACGTAGTAGGTGGCCACCTCGGCGGCGGTGAGCACGGCCAGGATGATCGCGATCTGGATGTACTTCCAGTCGCTGGGGTGCATGTGCTCGTCGTGGGCCTCGGGCTCGGGAGCCGCGGCCGACGCGGGTGCGGGTGATTCGGTCGTGCTCATTGGGCTCCTACGTGATCAGGTAGACGATCGTGAAGATCAGGATCCACACGATGTCGACGAAGTGCCAGTAGAGGCCGACGATCTCGACCGTCTCGGCCCGTTCCTGGGGGATCTTGCCGTTGGCGGACGCAGCCACGAGCGACAGCAACATGATGATGCCCACGGTCACGTGAACCCCGTGGAAGCCGGTGAGCGTGTAGAAGGCGGACGCCGCCAGGTTGGTGGTGAAGCCCATGCCCTCCTTCACGAACGAGGTGAACTCGTACACCTGGCCGGAGATGAAGACCATGCCCAGCAGGGCGGTGGTGACCAGCCACGTGCGGGCGCGGGACAGCTCGCCCCGCATCTGGGCGCCGACGGCCAGCACCATGGTGAGCGAGCTCATCAACAGCACGAACGAGCTCACCGAGGTGAAGGGGATGTCGTAGAGGTCCTTGGGCAGCGGGCCCGACACGGCACGGTCCTGGTACAGCAGGTACGTGCTGATCAGCCCGCCGAAGAGCAGGCACTCCGAGCCCAGGAACACCCACATGCCGAGCTTCTCGTTGGAGTAGCCGGTGTTGGTGGCGTGGTGCCCGCCACCGACCTCGGCGGCGATGGCCTGCGAGATCGTGACCTCGGGGGTCGCGGTGTCAGCCAACGGGGGCCTCCTCGGTGGCGGTGGCGGCGCTGCTGTCGGCGTCGGTGCTGTCGGTGGCGTCGCTGCCGGCATCGACCGCCGCGGCCTCGCCGTCGCTGCTCGGGCCGTGGTCGTCGTGGTCGTCGTGGCCGTGGGGGTTCTCGTCGTCGTCGGCGGGCTCGAGCGCCCAGCCGTAGATGCCGGCGATGACGAAGATGGCACCGAAGGCGGCCCACCAGAGGCTGAAGATCAGCCCGTAGCCGATGAAGGGCAGGCCGAACGACAGCACGATCGGCCAGTACGACGGCGAGGGCAGGTGGATGCCGGTGGCGCCCGGCTTCTGGCAGACGTCCTCGGTGGCGTGCTGGCGCACGGTGCGGCCGTTCTCGTCCTCGCCGTACTTGCGGCTCCAGAACTCGTCGCGGCCGGTGACCACGGGGATCTCGTCGAAGTTGTACTCGGGCACCGGCGACGGGATCATCCACTCGAGGCTGCGGGCGTCCCACGGGTCGGGCCCGAGCGAAGGCTGGCCCTTGGCCTTGGAGCGGCTCCGGATCACGTTGAGCATGAAGATGATGATCGAGACCGCGATGGTGAACGCACCGATGGTGGACACCATGTTCCAGAAGTTGAACCCGAGGCCGTCGTCGTAGGTGTAGATGCGCCGGGACATGCCCTGCAGGCCCAGGATGTGCATGGGCCCGAAGGTGAGGTTGAACCCGACGAGCATGATCCAGAAGTGGGCCTTGCCCAGGCGCTCGCCGAGCTTGTACCCGTAGATCTTGGGCCACCAGAAGTAGAAGCCCGAGAACAGCCCCATCAGGGCGCCGCCGAACAGCACGTAGTGGAAGTGGGCGACGATGTAGTAGGTGTCGGTCTGTTGGGTGTCGGACGGGGCCACCGAGTGGGTGACGCCCGACAGCCCACCGATGGTGAACATCGCCACCAGGCCGATGGAGAACAGCATCGGGGTGGTGAACGTGAGCTTGCCGCCCCACATGGTGGCCAGCCAGTTCAGGATCTTCACGCCGGTGGGCACCGCGATGAACATGGTGGAGAGCGAGAACGCGGCCACCGAGATGGGGCCGATGCCCGAGGCGAACATGTGGTGGGCCCACACGCCCCAGCCCATGAACCCGATGGCGATCCCCGAGAACACCATGAACGGGTAGCCGAAGATGGGCTTGCGGGAGAAGACCGGGATGACCTCGGACACGATGCCGAACGACGGCAGGATGAGGATGTAGACCTCGGGGTGGCCGAAGATCCAGAAGAGGTTCTCCCACAACAGGGGGTCGGCGCCGGCCTCGGGGTTGAAGAACTGGGCGTCGAAGAGGCGCTCGAAGGTGAGCAGGATCAGCGCCAGGGTGATGACCGGCAGCGCGAACACCAGCAGCACCTGCACCACGAGCACCATCCAGGTGAACACCGGCATCCGCATCAGGCTCATGCCCGGCGCCCGCATGTTGAGCACCGTGACGGTGAGGTTGATCGAGCTCACCAGCGAGGCGATGCCGGTGATCAGCAGCCCGATGGTGAAGAAGTCGAGGCCGTGGCTCGGTGAGAACACCACACCGGTGTTGGGCGAGTAGGCGAACCAGCCACCGTCGGCGGCGCCGCCGAGCAGCCAGCTGGTGTTGACGAAGATGCCGCCGAAGAGGAAGCACCAGAAGCTGAAGGCGTTCATCCGGGGGAAGGCGACGTCGCGGGCGCCGATCTGCAGGGGCAG
>CAZWMT010000034.1:0-41792 GCA_964635055.1 uncultured Microthrixaceae bacterium
GAAGAGCACAACCGACCTTGACTCGTGCTCACACAGGGATGGTGGACCAATGAGCGCCGACGCCACCGACTTCCGCCTGCTGATGCTGGGCGCCATGTACGAGAACGGCGGGAACGTCACCCACCGATCGCTCGACGGCCATCCCCAGCTGGCCGTGTACCCGTTCGAGTCGCAGGTGGGCACCCGGCACGTGCAGGACGGCCTGGCCTCGATGTTCCCGGTGAAGTACCGCTGGCCCGAGTTCGCCCTCGACGCCACCCCCGCCCAGGACTTCCGCGCCATCATCGACGAGGAGGCCAAGGTGCGGGCCCGCACTCCCCACGTCAGCAAGTTCCGTCACGTGTCGTTCGACCTCGACGACGACGAGCGGGCGGCCGCCTACGTACGGCTGGTGTCGGCGTCGGGGCGATCGAGGGCGAGCAACGTGGCCGCTTTCTTCCGCGCCACCTTCGAGACCTGGCGCGACTGGCGGTCGAGTGGCGACGAGCAGGTGTACGTGGGCTACAGCCCGATCATCACCGTCGACGCCGACCGCATCCTCGGCGACCTGCCCGGCGCCCACGTGCTGCACGTGGTGCGCAACCCCTGGTCGGCCTACGCCGACACCAAGAAGCGCCCGGTGCCCATGACCGTCGACGCGTACCTCCAGGGATGGACCACCACCCAGTACCACGCGCTTCTGGCCGCCAAGCGACACCCTGGCCGGGTACACGTGGTGCGGGCCGAGGACGTGATGGCCGACGCGGTCGCCGCCCTCGCCCCCGTGTGCGCGACCCTCGGTCTCGAGGCCCACGACGCCCTGGCGGCACCGAGCTGGAACGGCGAGGCCCTCGACGAGGTGTACCCGTGGGGCACCATCCGGGCCGCCACCCCCGAGGCCAACCGGGCGACGGCGGCCGAGCTCGACGCCGACGAGGTGGAGCGGGTGCGGACCGCCACCTGGCAGTACCTCGACGCCTTCGGCTACTCGGGCTTCCTCGACTGATGGCCCGCGTGGCCGTCACCGGCGGCACCGGGTTCGTCGGCGCCAACCTGGTGCGGCGTCTGCTGGCCGAGGGCGACGAGGTGCACCTGCTCGTCCGCCCCGGCCATCACACTTGGCGCCTCGACGACGTGCTCGACGACCTGCACCGGCGCGAGGTCGACCTGGGCGCCCGCGACGAGTTGGCCGCGCTGATGCACGTGATGGCCCCCGACCAGGTGTTCCACCTGGCCGCCCACGGCGCCTACCCGTGGCAGACCGACGAGCCGGCCATACGGGCCACCAACGTGATCGGCACCGACAACCTGGTCCACGCCTGCGTGTCGGCGGGGGTCCGGGCCTTCGTGAACACCGGCTCGTCGTCCGAGTACGGCGCCCGCGACCACGCGCCCACCGAGGACGAGGCCGCCCAGCCCGACAGCTACTACGGGCTCACCAAGGCCTGGGGCACGCTGGCCTGCCGCTTGGCCGGGTACACCACCCTGCGCCTCTACTCGGTGTACGGGCCGTGGGAGGACCCCCGCCGGTTCGTCCCGCAACTGGTCGAGCACGCCCTCGAGGGCCGGCTGCCGCCGCTCGCCCACCCGGGAACCGCCCGCGACTTCGTGCACGTGGACGACGTGGTCGACGCCCTCCTGCTCGCCGCCGACGCCGCCGCCGAGGGTGCCTCGGGCACGAGCACCACCGGCCGACCACCCCCCGGCCCGGTGTACAACGTGGGCACCGGCGTGCAGACGACCTTGCGGGAGGCGGTGGCGGTGGCTCGACAGGTGCTGGGCGTCGACGTCGAGCCGGCGTGGGACACGCTGGCGCCGAGGCCGTGGGACACCGACGTGTGGGTGGCCGACCGGCGCCGCATCGAGCGCGACCTGGGCTGGCGCCCCCGCACCGGCTTCGCCGAGGGCTTCGCCCGAACCGTCGAGTGGCACCGAGCGCAACAGCAGGCAGGGCAGGGATGAGCCAGGTCGACGACAAGAACGCCGGCCGCCTGGAGCGTCCGGTCTGGGCGGTCGGCGCCCTCGCCGCCCTGGTCCTGGCGCGGGCGGCGTGGTACGCCGTGCAGGGCGTGGGCTTCGTGCTCGACGACTGGAGCCTGGCCGGGTACCGCCACTTCAACGGCGCCATGACGCGTCCGATGCTGGAGAGCCGGCCCGGCACGTGGGCCTCACTGACCGCCCTCTACGCCATCGCCGACACCCATCCGCTGGTGCTGTTCGCCCTCGTGACCGCGCTCTACCTGCTGGCCACCGTGCTGCTCTACCTGCTGCTCGGTCGCTACCTGTCGCCGCTGGTGGCGGTGGCCGTCGCCGCCGTGTGGGTACTGGTGCCGAACCACAACACCATCGCCCTGTGGGGGGCCAGCGGCAACGGCCTCGTCGCGCTGGTGCTCACCCTCGCCGGCGTGTTGGCGCTCACCCACGGCCGCTGGGTCACCGCCGGCCTGCTCCTGGCCGCGTCGGTGCTGTGCTACGAGCTCTTCACGCCGATCTGCCTGCTGACACCGGTGCTGGTGCCAGGCCGGTGGCAGCTGCGGGCACCCAGCCGGCCGGTCACGGTCTGGCAGCGGGTCGTGGTGATCGCCCTCAGCGGGGCCGCCGCGGCCTGGTCGGCCACCCACTCGATCTACCCGCTGGAGCTGCGGATGATCGACCCCGTGGTGTTCTGGTCGGGCCACTTCGGCACCGGCCTGCTGGCCAGCGCCGCCCCGCCCGCCGCGCTCCGCCTGGCCCTGGCCGCGGTCGCGGCGGTGGGCGTCGTCGTGTGCGCCGTGGCGTGGGTGAAGGGCGAGCGCGACCGCGAGACCGGCCCCGCACTCGTGCTCGCCGGCATCGCGCTGATGGCCATCGGCGGTTGGGTGGGCTTCACCCTCCCCATCGGCTCACACGGCCAGAACGACCGCCTCTACGCGGCGTCGTCCATCGGCTCGGCCCTGGTGGTGGTCGGCATCATCCGCTACGCCTGGGTGCGCAGCCACGCCTCGCTCCCCTCACACCGCGTCGCCCGCTTCGCCATCGGCTCGGGGGTCACCCTCTTCGTGCTCGTCTGCCTCGTCGGCCAGC
Organism: uncultured Microthrixaceae bacterium; assembly: GCA_964635055.1. Taxonomy (GTDB): domain Bacteria; phylum Actinomycetota; class Acidimicrobiia; order Acidimicrobiales; family DATDAH01; genus JAEUJM01. The sequence continues at coordinate 3,043 of CAZWMT010000034.1, forward strand.
GCATCTCGCTCGGCTCGTGGATCCAGGCCGGCGACGACGCCGTGGCCGCGCTGCACTACATCGAGGCCAACAGCGACGGCGACCCCGGCGCCAGCCACTTCGTGATCGGCCCCACCCGCATCTACCGCAACGCGGTCGGCGGCATCCAGAACGGCGACGGCAAGTGGGCCCTGCGCCTCACCTTCGGCGACGAGGGCGGCGGCACCCTGCGCATCCCCGACACCCCCGACGGCTTCGTGCAGCAGACCCCCGACGAGGTCCTGGTCGAGTGGCGCGATATCGCCCCCACCCCCCCGCCCTCCCCCCCCCCCGAACCCTGACCGGCGATTGTCGAGGCAATAGCGCGCGCTCGGCGCGCGCTATTGCCTCGACTATGACGTTTTCTCGCTACAGGGAAGCGACGATGTCGGCCATCAGCTCGCCGGCCTCGGTGGGGTTGTGGCCCACCTGCACGCCGGCGGCCCGCAGGGCGTCCATCTTGGCCGCCGCGGTGCCCTTGCCGCCCGACACGATGGCGCCGGCGTGGCCCATCTTCTTGCCGGGAGGGGCGGTGACACCGGCCACGTAGGCCGACACCGGCTTGGTCATCGAGTTGGCGATGAACTCCGCCGCCTCCTCCTCGGCCGAGCCGCCGATCTCGCCGATCATCATCACGGCCTTGGTCTCGGGGTCGGCCTCGAAGCGCTCGAGGCAGTCGATGAACGTGGTGCCAGGGACGGGATCGCCGCCGATGCCCACGCACGTGGTCTGGCCGATGCCCTTCTGGGTCAGCTCGTGCAGCGCCTGGTAGGTGAGGGTGCCCGAGCGGCTGACGATGCCCACCGGGCCGCCGCCCATGGCGATCTCGCCGGCGGTGATGCCGATGTTGCACTTGCCGGGGCTGATGATGCCGGGGCAGTTCGGGCCCAGCAGCTGCACGTCGGGGAAGTCCCGCTTCAACTGGTTGTAGAACAGGGCCTCGTCGTGGGCGGGCACACCCTCGGTGATGACCACGATCATCCTCACGCCGCCCTCGGCGGCCTCCATGACCGCGGCCTTCACGCCGGGGGCCGGGATGAAGATGCAGGACACGTCGGCGCCGGTGGCCTCCACGGCGTCGCCCACCGAGGCGAAGATGGGGATGCCGTCCACGTCCTCGCCGGCCTTCTTGGGGTTGGTGCCGGCCACCACCTGGGTGCCGTAGTCCCGGTTGCGCAGGCCGTAGAAGCGTCCCTGGCTGCCGGTCAGGCCCTGGTAGACGACCTTGGTGTTCTCATCGACGAAGATTGCCATCAGGGATCAGGCTCCTTCCGCGGCGAGGGCCACGGCACGGCGGGCGGCGTCGAGCATGGTGGGCTCGGACGTCAAGTTGTCGGACGCGTGCTCGGCCAGGATGGCCCGGCCCTCCTCCGCGTTGGTGCCGTCGAGGCGGATGACGATGGGCGAGTTGATCTCCACCCGGCCGAGGGCCTGCACGATGCCGTTGGCCACTTCCTCACCCCGGGTGATGCCGCCGAAGATGTTGATGAAGATCGACCGCACCTTCTCGTCGTTGTTGATGACCTCGAGGGCGCCGGCCATCACGTCGGCGTTGGCGCCGCCGCCGATGTCGAGGAAGTTGGCGGGCGACCCGCCCACCTGGCTGACCACGTCGACGGTGCTCATGGCCAGGCCGGCGCCATTGGCGATGATGCCGACGGTGCCGTCGAGGCCCACGTACTGCAGCCCCTTCTCGTGGGCGGCCTGCTCACGCTCGTCGCGCACCTGGGTGGCGTCGTACTGCTCGTAGTCCGGGTGGCGGAACAGTGCGTTGCCGTCGAGCGTGACCTTGGCGTCGAGGGCGTGCACCGCGCCGTCGGGCTTCACGATCAGCGGGTTGATCTCGACCAGGTCGGCGTCGCCCTCCGTGTAGGCCCGGTAGAGCTTCAGCAGGATGTCGACCGTGCCGTCGGTGACGTCGGGGTCCAGGTTGGCGGCCAGCACCCACTCGCGGGCGGCCTCGGGCGTGAGCCCGTCGACCGGGTCGATGTGGATCTTGGCGATGGCGTCGGGGTTCTCGGCGGCCACCGCCTCGATCTCCACGCCGCCCTCGGCCGAGAGCATGCCGAGGTGCTTCTTGGCGGCGCGGTCGAGGGTGAAGCTGGCGTAGTACTCCTCGGCGATGTCGGAGGCCAGCTCGATCCACACGATCTCGACCGTGTGGCCCTTGATGTCCATGCCCAGGATGTTCTGGGCGTGCTCGCGGCACGCCGCGGCGTCGTCGGCCAGCTTGATGCCGCCGGCCTTGCCGCGCCCGCCGACCTGCACCTGGGCCTTCACCACCACCGGGTAACCGATGCGGTCGGCCGCGGCCACCGCATCGTCCACCGTGGTGACCGCTTCGCCGGGCGAGACGGGGATGTCGTAGGAAGCGAAGAACTGCTTCCCCTGGTATTCGTACAGGTCCACTAGGTGGGATCCTCCAGTCGTCGCTCGCGCTCGGCGAGGGCCGCGGCGAGCCAATCGGTGATGGTGTCGATCGAGGTGCCCGGGTTGAACACCTCGGCGACACCCTGTGCTCTGAGGGTGGCGATGTCGGCGTCGGGGATGATCCCGCCGCCGAAGACCAGGGCATCGTCGCGGCCGCGCTCGGCCAACTCGGCGATGACCCGGGGGAAGAGCGTGAGATGGGCGCCGGAGAGCACCGAGAGCCCGACGGCGTCGGCATCCTCCTGCACCACTGCCGCCGCCACCTGCTCCGGGGTCTGGAACAGGCCGGTGTAGATGACCTCGAACCCCGCGTCGCGCAGGGCCCGGGCGATCACCTTCACACCGCGGTCGTGACCGTCGAGGCCGGTCTTGGCCACGACGACCCGGTAGCGGTGATCCACGGCGGCCGATAGTAAGAGGGCATGAGCAAGGGCACCAAAGCCGTCCTGATCGCTGTGGTGGCCGTTGTCGCCGGCCTGGGCATGGGTTGGCTGGTGCTGCAGCTGGCCTCGTCCGGCCAGGCCGACGTCCGGGTGGGAGACGACGAGTTCAACGCCGGGTACACCGAGGGCCTGGCCCGGGAGATCGCCGACGGCGACGGACAGCCGCTCGTCTTCAACGACCCGTCCGGCGGCAGCCGCGACATCTACGTCCAGCACCTCGGCGATTCCCAGAACCAGGGCTGGTCCGCGTTCGAGGTGCGGGTGCCCGGCACCGACGACTGCCTGGCCGTGTGGGACGCCGACACCGGCCGGTTCCGTTCGAGCTGCGACGACGCCGTCACCTTCCCCGCCGACGGCGAGGGCCTCACCCAGTACCCGGTCGAGGTCACCGCCGACGAGCGCCTGGTCGTCGACCTGCGCACGCCTTCCTAGCGACCGGTCACCCGTCGAAGGTCACCTGTCGACCGAGGGGTCACGCATCGAAGAGGGCGATCACCTCCTTCTTCTGCACCTTGGTGGTGCCCGTGCGGGGCAGGTCGTCCACCACCAGGACGCGTTGGGGGGCCTTGTAGGACGACAAGCGCTCGCCGGCCCACTCGACGAGCTCCTCGGCGGTGAGCGCGGCCCCGTCGGCCACCCGCACCGCGGCCGCGGGTACGGCGCCCTTGCGCTCGTCGGGGAGCCCCACCACCGCGGCCTCCAGCACGTCGGGGTGCTCCTCGAGCGCCTGCTCGACCTCGCGGGCGTACACCGAGTAGCCGCCGTGCATGAAGACGTCCTTCTTGCGGCCGGCGAAGGTGGCCGTTCCCAACATCCCCTTGCGCACCAGGTCGCCGGTGCGCAGCCAGCCGTCGGCGGTCACGGCGTCGGCGGTGGCCTCGGGGCTGCCCCAGTAGCCCTTCAGGACGCCGGGGCCCTTCATCCACAGCTCGCCCTCGCCGCCCACCGCCACGTCGTGGCCCAGTTCGTCGACCACGCGGAAGGTGTAGCCGGGCAACGGGAGCAGGGACTCACCGACCACGGGCATGGACAGCTTGGCCGCGGCCGCACCACCGGTCTCGACCATGCCGTAGCCCTCGACGAACAGGGCGTCGCCCACCGCGCCGATGCCGGGCAGGTGGGCGATGGCGCCGTAGCGCCGGAACTCGGCGGCCAGGTCGGGGGGCATGGCGTCGGCCCCCGAGATCCAGGCCCGCACGGAGCTGAGGTCGCGCTCGGCCGCCCCGGCCTCGGACATCATCCGGTACATCGCCGGCACACCGATGAACAGCGACGACTTGCGGGTCTCGAGGGCGTCGAGCACGTCGGTGGGCCGGAAGTGGGGCACGAAGTAGACGGCAATGCCGGCGCAACCCAGGCCGACGAGGGCGGCGAAGCCCATGATGTGGGCGATGGGCAGCCCCACCACCGCCTCGTCGTGGCGCAGCCAGTCGGGGTTCGCCGCACCAGCGGTCACCCCACCGATCAGGGCCCGGTGGGTGAGCTCGGCGCCCTTCGGCTTGCCCGTGGTGCCCGAGGTGTAGAACAGCGCGGCAACGTCCGACGGGTCGGCCCCCACCGCCTCGGCCAGCGGCTCGGCGCCGTCGAGGTCGGCCAGTTCACGGACGATCAGGTGGGCACCGGAGTCCTCCACCACGTGCTCGACCTCGTCGGGGCGCATGCGGTCGTTGACGGGCACCGGGATGGCGCCGGCGCGGGACACCGCCAAGCAGGCCAGGAGCAGGTCGTAGCCGTTCGGCAGGATGAGCACCACCCGGTCGCCCGGCGAGACCCGCTCGGACACCGCCCCGGCCCAGCCGGCCACCCGATCGGCGGCGGCGGCGTAGGTGAGCTCTTCTCCGCCGGCCTCCGAGACGAGGCGGCCGTCGCCGTGGAACGCCGCCAGGCGGGCGAGCAGGGTACCGAGGGTCTGATCACGGGCCACGACGAACCGGGCCCTCGCGAAGGGGTTCACGAGCCGACACTACCGGTCGTCTGGGCCCGAGTCCCCAGGGTGGGTGCCCCCGGGCCGGCAACGGGGTCGAGCTCGGGCGGGCAACCGCACTTGCGACCGGTTGGCACCGTACGTACGCTCCGGACGAGCACGAGTAGTTCTCACCATCAGTCGACGGAGGCCCGCCTCGTGCGACACCCGCAACGATGACCGACCCGCTCGACGGGGGTGTGGGTGCGCGTCGGCCATCGGTGGGGCGGGGACGGCTGTTCGGGACTGCCGAGCTCCTGGGCGCGACGCTGCTCGCCGTCGCACTGCTCCAACGGCCGCTGGCCCCGCTGTTCGACGCCCCGCGCTTCCAGACCTGGGCCACGATCTTCGTGTCCATCACCGTCCAGGCACTGCCGTTCCTGGTGCTCGGGGTCCTGATCAGTGCCGGCATCGCCGCGTGGGTGTCACCGGCGGCGCTCCGGCGGGTGCTCCCCCACCGCCAGGCCCTGGCGGTGCCGGTGGCAGGCCTGGCCGGAGCGGCGCTGCCCGGCTGCGAGTGCGGGTCGGTTCCTGTCGCCGGTCGCCTCGTTGCCCAGGGCGTCGCTCCCGCGGCCGCCGTCACCTTCCTCCTTGCCGCCCCGGCCATCAACCCCGTGGTCATCGTGTCGACGCTGGTGGCCTTCCCTGGGCAACCCGAGATGGCGCTTGCGCGGTTCGTGGCCTCGCTGGTCGCTTCGCTGGTGATCGGTTGGATCTGGCTCCGCATCGGCCATGACGACTGGACCGACCGGGCCCGGCGGGCAGTGGCTCACGAGGACGACCCCCCGTTCGAGGTCTTCCGAGCGACCGCGGTGCACGATCTGTTGCACGCGGGCGGCTACCTGGTGGTCGGCGCCCTCGCGGCGGCGACACTCCAGGTGCTGGTGGGTCGGACAGCCCTCGACTCGGTCGCCGACCACGGCCTCGTCGCGGTCCTGTCCATGGCCGCGCTGGCCGTGATCCTGTGCATGTGCTCCGAAGCGGACGCCTTCGTCGCCGCCAGCTTCACCCAGTTCCCCCTCACCGCGCGCCTGGCGTTCATGGTGGTCGGACCGATGGTGGATCTCAAGCTCATCGCCCTGCAGGTCGGGTTCTTCGGACGGGCCTTCGCCGTGCGGTTCGCCCCGTTGACCTTCGTGACCGCGGTCGGCGTGTCACTGGCCGTGGGCTGGTGGCTGTTGTGAGCCGTCGATGAACCGTCGCGCGCAGGGCCTGCTGGTGGCTGTGCTCGGCATGGTCGCGCTGCGCCTCGTGGTGAACGGCAGCTTCGATTCGTACGTCAAGCCCGCGATGTTCTGGCCGCTGGTGGCGGCCGGGGCGATCCTCGTCGTCCTCGGGCTGACCACCATGTTCCGCGCCGCCGCCCACGAGGACCGCATCGCGGCGAGTGCCGAGCCGGAGGCCGCTCACCTCGCCCACGAGCACGACCACGACCACGAGGGCGGGCCGGCCGTCGCCTGGCTGCTCGTGTTGCCCCTCGTCACGCTGTTGCTGGTGGCTCCACCCGCACTCGGCGCCGACGCGGCGATCCGTCAGACCCCCGCAGTGCCCGTGTACCAGGGAAGCGTGTTCCCGGCCCTGCGCGTCGGCGACGACGGCGTCGCCGACCTCTCGATCCCCGAGTTCCTCGACCGGGCCTTCTGGGACAGTGCGCACGCCTTGGACGGGACACCGGTGCGGCTGACGGGCTTGGTGGTCCACAGCGACGAGCTTCCCGACGGCTTCCTGCTCACCCGGTTCGTGCTCACGTGCTGTGCGGCCGACGCCCTTCCCGTCCAGGTGGGCGTCAGGGGCGGCGGGACACCCGAAGAGGACACGTGGGTCGAGGTCGAAGGCACCCTGGTACCCCCTGACGAGGTGCGTCCGACCGACACCGACCTCCCTCGGGTCGACCTCGAGGCGACCAGCGTCACCGAGATCCCCGAGCCGGCCGATCCCTACCAGTGAGTGACACCTCTCTTGCGAATGAGTCCCATACCCATTACTGTCAGGAACTCGACATGATCCAGACCAACGCCGACCGGATCACCGACGCTCTTGCCTGAGGACCCGGAACGAGGGGCGGGCTCACCGCGAGAGCTGCCGTCCGCGGCGGCTCACTCCCACGGCGCCGTCCCAGGTGCCGAGCACGTCCGACGTGGGCTCAATTGGTTCGTTGCGGGGATCGCCCTGCTGACCGTCCTGGGCGTACTGGTGCTGTGGCCGCGCGGCACCGGTCCCGATCTCAGCGCATCGACCGAGGGGCTCATCTACGTCGATGCGATGGTGAACAGGGTCGACACGACAGGGTGCACCGACGTCGACGAGAACCTGCCGACCGACTGCCAGCTCGTGTCGGTGCGGCTCACGTCCGGGCCGCACCGCAACGACCTCGCGACGTTCCTCAGGTCCGACATCGATTTCAGCACACCGGAGTTCGCGGCCGGCGACAAGGTCGTCCTGCTGTACAACGCGCTGGCCCCCGAGGACTTCCAGTACACGTTCGCCGAGTATCAGCGCTCGACACCGCTGGTCGCCCTCACGGCCCTCTTCGTGGTGGTGGTCGTGGCCGTCGGGCGGTGGAAGGGCGTGCGTTCGCTCATCGGGCTCGCCTTGAGCCTCGGCGTCGTCATGGTGTTCCTGCTCCCGGCACTGCTCCGTGACCAGAACCCCATCGCCGTGGCGCTCGTCACCACGTCGGTGATCGCGTTCGCGGCCCTGTATGTCGCCCACGGCATCCGCCCAGCGACCACTGTGGCGCTCACGGGCACGCTCGTGAGCGTCGCCGTGATCACGTTCCTGGCGGCGGTCATGGCACACCTCGCCCAGTTGACGGGTCTCTCCGACGCCGACACCCAGACCCTCCGTGTCACGGCCTCGGCCCTCGATCTCCGCGGGATCGTCATCGCCGGCATCGTGATCGGCGCCCTCGGCGTGCTCGACGACGTCACCGTCACCCAGGTCGCCGCCGTGGACGAGCTCCGTCACGCCAACCCCACCCTCCCTGCTCTCTCGTTGTACCGAGGCGCCATGCGGATCGGCCGCGACCACGTCGCCTCGACCATCAACACACTGGTGCTCGCCTACACCGGCGCCTCGCTGGCGCTACTGCTCTTCTTCCAACAGGAGGGGCGCGAGCTCGGCCGGGTGATCACGCGGGAGGTGGTCGCCATCGAGATCGTGCGGGCCCTGGTCGGCAGCATCGGGTTGGTGCTCTCCGTACCCATCACGACGGCGCTCGCCGTGGCGACGATCACCGACGGGGAGGAGCACCGATCGCTGCTCGACCGCGTCAGGGCCAGACGCCGCGGGGAGGACGATGCTCGCCCGCCGCCGCCGGGCGCATCATCGCCTGTCCCGCCGGAGGAGGCCTCGCCACCACGCTGGGACGACTTCGGGCCGACCGACGACATCCATCTCTGAACCTCACCCGTGCGACACCGACGGCCCGCCGGTCGACGCGAGGGGCTCGGTCACGGGCACTACCCGGCAGACGCCGCGCACGCCACTGCTCGCCGAGCCGCCGGGTCCTCCAACGAGAACCCGACCGCGGTACGGGCCGCGGGCTCCCAGGACGACGCACTGACCGCGAGACCGTCCACGGCGAACACCGATCCCTTCCCCTCGGGCTGGTTGGTGACCCAGACACCGATGCCTGACTCGCCCTCGACGTCCGGTCGGACCGTCTCGGCTGCGAGGTAGTAGGCGTCGGCCGCTTCGGCAGGCTCCACCCAGCCGGCACCGAGACCGGCACCTGGGACCGTGAGCCGCTGCTCGACCACGGAGACGAGCTCGGCCGATGCCGGCTCGCAGCCGGCCGACACATCCGTGGGACCCGCGGCGGTCGAGCGCCCCGGAGGGCTCGGCCAGAGCGATGCGAGCGCCAGAGCCAGTCCGAGCGCGGATGCCACGAGCGCTCGCGAGGAGGGCCTCGATGTCAGCACGGGGCCGCCGTGTAGGTCACGGTCACCGCCGTCGAACGCCAGGTGCCCGAGGTCGTCCGGAGCCGGTAGGTGTAGGTGGTGCCGGCCGCGAGGCCACCGAAGTCGACGATGCTGCTCGACGAGCGAGGGGTGATCGTCCACTGGTCGTCGAGGGTCGTCCCGATGAAGCGCTGCAGCAGGTAGCCGTCGGCGTAGCTCGACGACGTGGCCGTCCACGACAGGGCTGCGGACATCACCCCGCCGCCAGGGTCGAGGACGACCGACTGGCCCACGCCGCTCCCGTTGCCGCTGCCGGTCGCCGTCCGCACCCCGGTCGCGCCCGCGGCTCCGAGGACCTGGTCCGCGAAGATCGTGTTCACCGAGCGCTCACCGGTTCCCACGGCGGTGGCGTAGCGGTCTGTCATCCCCGTCGGCGGTGCGAAGAGGCCGGGGTCGTGCTGGCCGAACACGCTGATCAGGCGACCACCGGTCACCGTCGACGTGACCGAGGGAGCATCGATCGAGAACACGACGCTGGTCTCGGTGAGACCGTCGTGGGCGTCGATCGGGTCGGTCGTGTCCACGCCGGAGTACGCCGCGATCCCTCCGACCACCTCGCGGGTCAGGTCGGCGGTGCCGTTGGAGAAGGTGTAGGTCGCCGGCTCGGACGCCCCCGCAGCCCGCCAGAAGAGACCTTGCACGACATGGCTGAACTCGGTGTCGATACGGATCAGGTGCCACCCGGACGGCGGATCGATGAGCGTGCCGGAGTAGTCGTGGGTGTGCCAGGTGATGCCCGCGATCAGCACGTCGCCGGCCTGGACACCGGACGGTCGCGCCAGCACCAGCTCGTCACCGAGCGTGTTCCGCCCGCTCGATGCGCTGCGGAAGGCGATGGTCGCCGCCCCCACGCACGAGCCCGGTGCGGCGCCGAACCCGGAGGGGGCGGCCAGCGTGCCGGCCCCGAACTGGTTCCCGGTGTTGGCCGTGGTGTCCGCGAACGCCGCGTACGCGCTGACCGTGGCGTGGGCGAGCACGAACGCCAGTGCGAGCGCACCCACCTCGGCGGTCCGCCGGCGGGCCATCCCGGCCAACGCCCCCGCCACCCCCGCCTGCCGGAAGGAGGTCCGCGCCCGGGCCAGGGTGCGGGCGAGACGCTCCCGCAGGATCAGCCCTGTGCCGGGGTCGGGCACCACGCCGGCCAGCCAGGGGTCGTGGGCGTCGGCCAACGCGAACCGGGCCAGCCACACCGCCAACACCAGGCCCGCCAGCGTCAGCACCACCAACGGCCACCGCCCCTGCTGGGCCCACACGATCGGGAGCCCCATTCGGGGCAGGAGGAAGCGGCCCGACGCATCCACGTCGGCGATGTCGAGCGGTGCCGAGTCGGCGACCGGATTGGCGTCTCCCCTCGTGGTGAACGTGCCGTCCTCGGCCACCTCCACGACACGATGGATCGTCGAGCGGCCCGCAGCCTGGTCGTCGAACACCACCACCGAGCCGGTGTGGATGCGCTGGCCGTGGTACGGCTCGACCACCACCAGGTCGCCCACGTCGAGCGCGGGGGCCATCGATCCCGACGACACCACCACGGGCGCCGAGCCGTACAGGAAGGTGGTCGCCACCGCCCACAGCCCCATCCACCCCACCGTGGTGAGGACGAACAGCCCCACCAAGCCAGCGGTGAACCGCCCGACGGTTGGCGCGTGGGCCCCCGCTCCGAGAGGCCGCTCGGGCCCGGGGGGCGTGGGTGTCACCGGTCCGCGGTCCACCGGATCGACCGCGACCGATCAGACGTTCTGGGCTTCCCAGGTGAACCCGGCCGTTGCCGACAGCCCCTGGGCGGCGTTGTCATCCTGCAGGGTCACGGTGACCCGGTAGGTGCGGGTGGTCGGGTCGGTGGCGCCGGTGAAGCCGCCGAGGCCGTTCACGAAGTCGGTGTTGGCGGCCCCGAAGGCCGCGAGTGTCCCCGTGAACAGGGTCGAGGAGGCCACGAAGCCCGTGCAGGTGGCGAAGTCGCCGCCGCTGCCGACGTCGATGTCGAGGTCCAGGTACTGGGCCAGGCCGCTGCCACCCACGGTCCCGTAGAGGTGCACGTCGGCGGTCAGGGACCCGGTGTAGGTGACGGCGATGCAGCGGGTCCGGCTGTCCCCGGGGGCCAGGTTGGCCACGTTGAACAGCACGCTGCCGGTGTCGTCGTCGTTCAGGACGACGTCGCCGGCGCTGAAGGTGTTGGTGGCGTTGTCCGTGGTGTCCACGAACGCCGCCCGAGAACTGCTGACGACGAGGACGCTCACGAAGCCCAGCGAGGCCACGACCGCCAATCCCCGATAGAGCCACGCCCGGCGAACCTGGTCCTGTCGCTTCGTCTCCACTGTCCGACTACTCCGATCTCGGGTGCACCGCGTCCGCCCCACTCGTGCGCTCCCTGTCGGCCGCAACCGCCCGCACCCAAATGGTCCGATTGGCCCATTTGCACCACTCGGGCACCCGGCTCGACGAATGCCGCGTCAAGTCCTCGCCTCGCGGGCCTGGCTGCCGATGGGTGGGCGAGGATCGCATGGCACTGGAGATGACCGTCACCGGGCCGGCCGTTCCCTCGGTGGCGGACGATCCCGCCACCGGTCAGGGGCGGACCGGCGAGAAGGGCCGCGGCGTGTTGGCTCGCGCCGCGCCCGCGGCCAGCCTGATCTGCTGGTTCTACCTCTCGATCGTGGCCTGCCTCGTGGTCTGGGTGCTGGTCGTGCGCCTGCTCGTGGGCTGGACGCCGCTCGTGGTGACCACCGGGTCGATGCAACCCAGCATCAACCAGGGCGACATCGTGCTGTCGGCGGCCCCGGAGGACGGGGGCAGGGGCCTGGAAGAGGGTGCGGTCATCACCTTCGCCGACCCGGTCCGGCCCGGTGGCCGCCTGACCCACCGCATCGACAAGGTCAACCCCAACGGCACCTACCAGACGAGGGGTGATGCCAACAGCGTCAGCGACTCGTACCGGGTGAAGCCGGCCGACGTCGAGGGGGTGGGACGCCTGCTCGTGCCCGCGGTCGGGCTGCCCAGGGTCTGGGTGGAGGACGGCAACCTGCCCCTGCTGAGCCTGTGGGCGCTCGGCACCCTCCTGGCGCTGTGGGCCGCCCTCCGGCCGACCCGACGGGCTCGCCATGCCTGAGGCGGAAGCGGAGGCGAGGGCGAGCGGCCGGGCGGGCCGAGAGGACCCCCGCCGGTCGTCCCAGGTGATCAGCGCGGCCCTCCGGCGCATGCGGTTCATCGCCGCCGCACTGCTGTTCATGCAGTTCGCGACCTACCGGCCCGGGCCCGGCGATCCCGCCCTGCCCGTCACGGGATGGATCGTGGGGTTGCTGCTGGCCGGTGTGGCCGGCCTGATCAGCCTGGTGTCGATCGCCGCCGAGCACGCCGACAGCCGCCGCCGCCAGGCCGTGCTCTCGTTGGCCGAGATCTCCGCCGACGCGTTCCTCGTCCTCACCCTGGCCACGGCGCTCGACGTGACCGGCCGGGACGTGATGTGGGTGCTGTTGGTCGTGCCGGTGCTCGAGGGGGCGCTCCGCTACCGCCTGCGCGGCGCCATGGTCGTGTGGGCGCTGGTGTCGCTCGCCTACCTCGTGCTGATGGTCAACGCGGCCGGGAGCTCGGAGACCGATGTGCTGGTCGCCGTCGAGCTGGCTGTGCAGCGCATCGGCGTCATCCTCCTGGTCACCATCCCCGCCGGCTACCTCTCCGAGCAGCTCCTGATCGACATCCGCGGTCAGCGTGACGCCTGGGAGCGCGCCTCGGAACGGGGCCGCCTCCTCGAGACCGTGGCCGAGGCCGGCCACCGGGTGACGAGCCTGGAGGTCGAGGTGGTCAACGCGGTCACCACCTCCGCGCTGGGCCTCGGATTCGACACCGTCGACCTGGCCGTCCGGCGCCCCTCGGGCGAGTGGTTCGTCACCGGGGCTCAGTCCACCGGCGAGCTGACCCTGCCGGCCCCGGAACACCCGGCCGGCGGTGCGGTGGCGGCCGCCGAGACCCACCGCACGATGGTGACCGACCGCTCCAGCGAGGTGGCCGCCGAGCTCGACGACCTGGATGCCTGCGGGCTCGAGGTCGTGGCGGCCAGCCCCCTCCACGCCCTGGGCGCATCGGCGTCGCTCCGGGCCGGCGCCCGGTCCGGCGCCCACGTGTCGACCGCGCAGTACGAGTGCCTCGAGCTGCTGGCCGCGCAGGCGGGGGTGGCCATGCGCAACGGCCAGCTGGTGGCCGAGCAACGGGCCATGCGCGACCAGCTCGAGCACCGGGCGTTCCACGACGGCCTCACCGGCCTCCCCAACCGGGCCCGCTTCCTGCAGCGCCTCGAGGAGTCCGTCACCCGACCGGCGCCCGCCCACGAGCAGGCCGCCGTGCTGTTCATCGACCTCGACCGCTTCAAGCCGGTCAACGACAGCCTCGGCCACGACGCCGGCAACGAACTGCTGATCGCCGTGGCGCAGCGGTTGGCGGGCCACGTCTCCGCCGACGACATCGTGGGTCGGCTCGGGGGCGACGAATTCGTGGTGCTGCTCGACCGGGTGGCCGGCCCCGACGATGCGACCGCCGTCGCCGAGCGACTGGTGCGCTCACTCAACGAGCCGTTCGTGGTGGCCAGCCACGAGGTGGCCATCTCGGCCAGCGTGGGCATCGCCCTGGCCCCCCGGCCGTTCACCAACCCGGCCGAGCTCGTCCGCCGGGCGGACCAGGCCATGTACCGCGCCAAGGCCAGCGGCCGGGCCCGGTGGGCCCTCTACCAGGCGGGCCACGACACCGCCTCGGTGACCCGGTTGCAGCTCGAGGCCGACCTGCGCACCGCGCTGCAGCGAGACCAGCTGCGCCTCGTGTACCAACCCGTCTACCGCGCCTACGACCAGTCGATCGTCGCCGTGGAGGCGCTGGTGCGATGGGACCACCCCCGCCATGGTGCGATCCCGCCCAGCACCCTCATCCCGATGGCCGAGGAGTCGGGGCTCATCGTCGACCTCGGCCGCTGGGTGCTGCGCACGGCGATGCGGGCACACGCCCTGTGGCGTCAGGCGCCCCGCGGGAACCGCCTCATGCTGGGCGTGAACGTGTCGCCCAGCCAGCTGAACCACCCCGGGTTCTCGGCCGACCTCGACCGGATCATGGGCGAGACGGCCATGCCGCCGGCCTCCCTGCTCCTGGAGGTCACCGAGAACGTGGTGTCGCTGGGGAGCGAGCTGGTGGGGCTGATGAGCAACCTGAGGGCACGGGGGGTGCGCCTCGCGCTGGACGACTTCGGTCAGGGACAGACGTCACTGCGCCACCTGCGCGAGCTGCCGCTCGACGTGTTGAAGATCGACAAGGTGTTCGTCGACGGGCTGGCCTCCGCGGACAACCACGACCGCGCCATCGTGCGCTCCATCATCGGGCTGGCCCACGAGCTCGGCCTGCGGGTGATCGCCGAGGGCATCGAGAGCGAGCAGCAGCTCCAGTTGCTGCGGGAGATGCGCACCGACCTCATCCAGGGCTACCTGTTGCACCGGCCGGCCACGCCCGAGCAGGTGGCGGCGCTGCTCGGGGGGGTACCTGCCGCGCCGCTCGAGGCGCGCGTCCCGGCGGGGGTGCGCGCGTGATGCCCGGGGCCGCGCCGCTGAGCCGAGCAGCGACACCCACCGAGCCGGATCCCGACGGGGCACCGACGGAGGGGGTGCGAGGGACGATGAGCCCGAGGGACGAGGGCGGGGCCCCGGCCTGCGTGGCCCGAACGCACAAGAAGGCGGCCCGGCGACGGAGTCGCCCGGAGCGGGAGACATGAGCCGGATCCTCGAGCGCGAGAGCGGCCCGATCGACATCGCCGAGGAGGAGGCCAGCACCGGCCGGACGACCGCCCGGTCCCTGGCCACCGCGATCGCGCTGTTGATCGTGAGCATCCTGGTCGTGACCCGGTCGCGGGCCGCCCTGACGCCCGTCGATGCCCACGCCGACGCCCAGTTGGCCGCAGGCTCGGTCCAGTTGACCGACGACGACTTCGGGACCTCGCTCTTCGCCGTCGACGACATGGTCCCCGGCCGCCCCGAGCGTGACTGCATCGTGGTGAGCTACGACGGCAACGTGCTGCCCGTGACCGTCAGCCTGTCGAGCGAGGCCGAGGGGTCGCTGGCGTCGCTGCTCGACGTCCGGGTCGAGCGGGGCACCGGCGGCACGTTCCACGACTGCGACGGCTTCACACCCACGGGCACCGTCTTCCAGGGGACGCTGGCCGGGCTGTCCGCCGCCCGGCGGGGCGTGGAGGCGTTCACGGTCACCGACTCGCCCGACGCGCAGACCTTCCGCTTCATCTTCACCCTGCGCGACGTCCCCGACACCGTCGAGGGGTTCACGAACACGACGGTGCCGACGGCGTCGGCCCGCTTCCTGTGGACCGCCGACCCCACCGAGGACGCCGACGAGAACTGACATCGGCCGCTCGACCCTCGAGCGCACCACGCGGTGGCCGGAGCCGGCTAGACCTTCTCGAGGGGGGCCCAGCTGAGCAGCAGCACCTTCTGGCCGACGTCGCGGAAGTGCACGGTGGCCTGGGTCTTGTCGCCGCTGCCCTCCATGTCGATGATGACGCCCTCGCCGAAGGTGTTGTGCCGCACGTCGTCGCCCACCCGGAGCCCCAGCGCGTCGGCACCACTGGGTGTGGGAGGCGGCGGGCGCAGGGCCCGTTCGACCACTTCGTCGCGGTGCGAGCTGACCGGTGAATGCGACGAGTACGACGACGACCCGCCGCTGGACGAGCCAGAGCCGGACCCGGACCCGGACCCCGATCCACCGAACACCGACGACTGGCGCCGCCGGCCGACCACCCGGCTCCCCTCGACCACCTCGACCAGCGCCTCGGGGATCTCGTCGAGGAAGCGGCTGGGCGGGTTGTACTGCGTGGAGCCGTACAGCATCCGGCTCCAGGCGTGGCTGAGGAACAGGCGCTCCCGGGCCCGGGTGATGCCGACGTAGCAGAGGCGCCGCTCCTCCTCGAGCTGGTCGGGCTCGCCCAGCGAGCGCAGATGCGGGAACACCCCGTCCTCCAACCCGATGAGGAAGACGTTGGGGTACTCGAGGCCCTTGGCGGAGTGGAGGGTCATCAACACGACGAAGGAGTCGTCCTCCTCCAGCTCGTCGGTGTCGGCCACCAGGCTGACCTGCTCGAGGAACTCGTCGACGCTCTCGAAGTCCTGGGCCACGCCCACCAGCTCGGCCAGGTTCTCGAGGCGCCCCTCGGCCTCGACGCTGTGCTCGGCCTCGAGCTCGTCGGCGTACCCCGTGCGGTCGAGCACGGCCTGCAGCAGCGGCGCCGGACCGTCGGCCGCGACGCGGCCCAGGTCGTCGAACAGCTCGAGGAAGGCGGCGATGCCCTTCACCGCCGTGCCCTTCACGCCGGCCTCGGTCGCCGCCCGGAGCGCGTCGATGAAGGCCACGTCGTGCGACTTGGCCCAGGCGTCGAGGCGGCCGATGGTGCTGTCCCCGATGCCCCGCTTGGGGACGTTGAGGATGCGCTTGATGCTCACCTCGTCGACGGGGTTGACCGCCGCCTTCATGTAGGCGAGGGCGTCCTTCACCTCGCGCCGGTCGTAGAAGCGGGTGCCGCCGATGACCTTGTAGGGGATGCCCTGGCGCATCAGCTGCTCTTCGATCACGCGGCTCTGGGCGTTGGTGCGGTAGAAGACCGCGAAGTCGCCCCAGCGGGCGTCGCCGTCATCGTGCAGGCGCGACATCTCGTGGGCGACCCACTGCGACTCGTCGCCCTCGTCGTCGGCGTGGTAGCGGGCGATGGCCATGCCGCCGCCCTGGTCGGTCCACAGCTCCTTCGGCTTGCGTCCCATGTTGTTGGCGATGACCGCGTTGGCGGCGTCGAGGATGGTCTGGGTCGACCGGTAGTTCTGCTCGAGCACGATCACCGTGGCGTCGGGGAAGGCCTCCTCGAACTCCAGGATGTTGCGGATGTCGGCACCGCGGAACTGGTAGATCGACTGGTCGCTGTCGCCCACCACGCACACGTTGCGGTGGCCTCCCACCCGCTCTGACGGGCCGCCGCCCGCCACCAACAGCACCAGCTCGTTCTGCACCCGGTTCGTGTCCTGGTACTCGTCCACCATGATGTGGCGGAAGCGCCGGCGGTAGTTCTCGAGCACGTCGGGGTTCTTCTGGAAGAGCTCGACCGCCACCATGAGCAGGTCGTCGAAGTCCATGGCCCCCGCCCGGCGCAGGCGCAGCTGGTACTCCGAGTACACGTCGGCCACCTTGCGCTCGTAGATCACCTGGGCCCGATCGGCGTACTCGTCGGCGCGGATCAGGTCGTTCTTGGCCGCGCTGATGGTGGCGTGCACGCCCCGCGGCGGAAACCGCTTGGGATCGAGGTTGAGGTCGCGGATCACGTAGCCGGTGAGGCGGCGGGCGTCGGACTGGTCGTAGATCGTGAACGACGACGGGTAGTCCAGCCGGGCCGCGTCGCGGCGCAGGATGCGCACACAGGCCGAGTGGAACGTCGACACCCACATCTTGGCGGCGACCGGCCCCACCAGCGAGGCCACCCGCTGCTTCATCTCGTCGGCGGCCTTGTTCGTGAAGGTGATGGCCAGGATCTCGAACGGCGACACGTCGTGCGCCTGGATCAGGTGGGCGATGCGGTGGGTGAGCACCCTGGTCTTGCCCGAGCCCGCTCCGGCCACCACCAACAGGGGGCCCTCGTGGTGCAGGACCGCCTCTTGCTGCGCGGGGTTCAACCCATCGAGGAGCTGGTGACCCGTGGCCGGCCCGGCGAACAGATCGCCTGGCGGTGTATCGGGGGGCACACGCTCACCCTACCTGGGGGTCACATCGCTGTGGTTCGCCGTTCGCGGCGCTGGGTCGAGCCGTTCAGACGTCGACGAGGAGGCGCTCGCGGAACAGGTCGAGCACCTGGTTCAGGGCATCGTGGGTGGGGTGGCCCGGCTCGTCCACCAGGTGCTCGGTGAGCACCGAGTGGGCGTTGGTGGGGATGCCGTGGGGGTTGCCCTTGGAGGAGTCGATCTCGACGCCCACGAAGCCGTCGCCCAGCTCGCGGCGCAGGGTGGCGAAGCGGTCGGCGGGCATGACCGGGTCGCCCGTGAAGCGCAGGCCGAGCACGCAGATCCCCTCCTCCACCCGCTCCTTCACCCGGGCCAGGTCGTCGGCGGAGATGCCCAGGTCGGCCTTGCGGCGGGCACCGACCGGGAACGGCAGCGACGGCTGGCTGAGCACCGGGGCCACCACCTCGTCGTCGACCATCATGGCCAGGGCGAAGCCACCCGTCAGGCACATGCCCACCACGCCCACACCCGGGCCGCCGAGCTCGTCGTGCAGGTCGCGGGAGAGATGGCGGAGCCACACCGTGACGGGCGAGGTCCTGCCCGCGGCCCACGTGGCGAACTCCTTCGACACACAAGCACCGGCGAGCGACGAGACCGCGTAGGGCACGGACACCGGCTTGCCCGGCGTGCCGAACAGCGACGGCATCGCCACGGTGCAGCCGAGGTCGACGACCCGGCGGGCGAAGTCGGCCACGGCCGGGGTGATGCCCGGGATCTCGGAGATGACGATGACACCCGGGCCCTCACCCTTGCGGAACACCGTGCGGGTCTCGCCGTCGTAGGTGACGATGCGCGCCTCGAAGTCGTCCAGCGGGTCTGCGGTGTCGGACATGGCGTGAAAGTACTCTCTGCGGGTGCTCAGACCCTTCCGGTTCGGTGTCCAGGTCGGCCACGCGGCGGACGCCGCCGCATGGGCGGCCATCGCCCGGAAGGCCGAGGACCTGGGCTTCTCCACCTTCACCATGGGCGACCACCTCGACGCCCAGTTCGCCCCCACCGTGGGGCTCATGGCCGCGGCCGCGGCCACCAGCACGCTGCGCATCGGTGCGCTGACCTACGCCAACGACTACCGCCACCCGGTGGTGCTGGCCAAGGAGGTGGCCACGCTCGACCTGCTGTCGAGCGGCCGCCTCGAGCTGGGCGTCGGCGCCGGGTGGATGACCACCGACTACGAGCAGGCGGGCATCCCGCTCGACCCGGCCGGCGTGCGCATCGAGCGACTGGCCGAGGCCATCGCCGTGCTGAAGGGGCTGTTCGCGGACGGGCCGGTCACGTTCGCCGGTGAGCACTACGCCGTCGCCGGCCTCGAGGGCACGCCCAAGCCGGTGCAGCGGCCGCACCCGCCGATCCTCGTCGGTGGCGGTGGGCGCAGGATCCTGCAGCTCGCGGCCCGCGAGGCCGACATCATCGGGCTGAACTTCAACCTGCACGGGGGCCGCATCGACGCCACCGTGGGCCCCGACGGCACCGCCGAGCACACCGCCGAGAAGCTCGAGTGGATCCGCGAGGCCGCCGGCGACCGGTTCGACGAGATCGAGCTCCAGGTGCGCATCCACCTGGCCGTCATCACCGACGATCGCGCCGCGCTGGCCGAGCAGCTGGCACCGGCGTTCGGCCTCACCCCCGAGGCGGCCCTCTCCAGTCCCCACTCGCTGGCCGGCACCGTCGAGCAGATCATCGACGACCTCGTCGAGCAGCGCGAGCGCTTCGGGATCAGTTACCTCGGCATCAGCGCCGACTCCATGGACGACCTGGCCCCCGTCGTCGCCCGGTTGGCCGGCTCGTAGCCATCCTTTTCGTACCAGTTCCACCTGACATGCACCTCTGCGCCGATCGACAGGAACCCGCGAGGGAGGCGGCGCTGGGCGAGTCCTCGCAGGATTCAGCCAGGTCGTGACGAGCCGAGACGCTCGACGCCCACCATTCGTGGTCGTGTCGGGCGTCCGGCGATCCTCTGGAGGAAATGCTCGTCACGGGTGACTGGTATTTCCTCCACGTCGTCCGGCTGAGCGCCTCCCGACCACGCTGGGTGGGAATCGAGCGTGACGGCGGTCGGGTGGACAGCCCTGCCCCGTCGTCGCGCGTCGACCCTCCTGGAACGGGACCGCCGTGATCGGCGGTCAGCCCGTCGACGCGGTCGCCTCCGCCAACATTGCGGTGAGGCGGCTCTCGGCGCGGCCGTACTTCTTGCGGTAGCCGCCGAGGCGGTAGGTCTCCGGGAACAGCTCGTGCACGCCGCACCCCGTGAGGGCCACGGTCAGGGCGGCGTCGTAGAGCTCGTCCACCAGGTGCACGAACAGCAGGGCGTCGCCCTGGTTGTCGATGGGGTGCAGACCCCGGATCACCACCGTGTCGACACCGTCCAACATGGCCGCGAACTGGACGGGGTGGACCACCCGCAGGTGGGCCAGCAGCTCGTGGAAGTCATCGTCGGTCACCACGCCGTCGGCCCCCGAGCGCACCGCGTCGACCTCGGCGTCGTCAAGCGACTCCACCGGCACCGTCGACGCGGCGCGGTAGTCGGGGCCGTCGATGCGCACCACGGTGAAGTGGCCGGCGATGGCCGCGATCTCGCGCCGGAAGTCGTCGGCCGCGAACCGGCCCTCGCCCAACCGGTCGGGGACCGAGTTCGAGGTGGTGGCCACCCGGGTGCCGTCGGGCCGCTCCTCCGAGGGCAGCACGCGGCGCAGGAAGGTGACGGCCATCAACGTGTTGGCCACGTCGTCCAGCTCGAACTCGTCGATGCACAGCAGCCGGTAGCGGGAGAACGCGCGCACCGCCTCGTCCATGCCCACGAACCCGATCACCGCGGTCAGCTCGCCGAAGCTCAGGTACGCCGCGGGGAGGTCCGTGGCATGCCACAGGGCGGCGATCAGGTGGGTCTTGCCCACCCCGTAGCCCCCGTCGAGGTAGAGCGCCGGCGGGCCGGACGCGGCGGCGTCGCGCGAGCGCCGGAAGCGCCGCGGCCGTTCGGGGGCCGGCGACGCGACCTGAAGGCCGAAGCCCTCGACCGAGGCGAGGGCGGCGGCCTGGGAGGGATGGGCAGGACTGGGCACGTAGTTCGAGAAGCGGACGCCTCCGAACCGAGCAGGCGGCACGAAGCCCGCCACCAACTCGTCGGCAGTCAGCGCCGGCCTCCGATCCACCAACCGCTCCCGAGCCATGCGGGCGCCATGCTCACAGCACGCGGCGACAGCGGTCCAACCGGGTGGGAGCGTGCTGGGCCCGCGAACGGTCACCGCCGTCGGCTTCGGGGCCGACCTGTCCAAACTGGCCGACGTGACCGACGCCGCACCCCGCTACTGGGTGACGAGCACGGGCCGGGTCCGCTGGGTCTGGGTGCCGTCGCCCAGCTGACCGTACGAGTTCGCGCCCCAGCACGCCGCCAGACCCGACGAGAGGCGGGCGCAGTTGTGGGCGGCGCCGGCGGCGACCTCGGAGACACCCGTCAGCGCCGCGGTGCCGGCGGTGTTCTGCACCAGCACGGGCACGTCGCGGTCGGCGTCGATGCCGCTGCGGCCGATCCCGAGCCGACCGTCGTAGTTCGCTCCCCAGCACGCGGCCAGTCCGGCGGACAGGCGGGCGCACGTGTGGCCGTCACCGGCGCGGATCATCGACACACCGGTGAGGGGCGCCGATCCGCCGCTGTTCAGGACCGTCGCGGGGTAGATCGAGTCGCTGCGGGTGCCCAGCTGCCCGTAGTGGACGTAGTCCGCGGTGTCGGATCCCCAGCAACGGGCGCGGGCGTTGGTCATCACCGCGCAGCTGTGGGCCACACCGGCGCTGACCAGGCTCACCCCGGTCAGGGGGCCGGTCCCCGTGCCGTTGAGCACCACCACGGGCCGGGGCCGGCCGTCGATCCCGGTGCTCCCGTCACCGAGCTCGCCGAAGGCGGAGCTGCCCCAGCAGCGGGCCTGGCCGTTCGCGAGCACGGCGCAGGAATGCCCGCCACCGGTGACCAGATGGGTGATGCCGGTCAGGAACCCCGGGCCGGTCGTGGCGACCACGGAGACGGGCACCGCCGAGAGCACCTGCTCGCCGGTGCTTCCCAGGCCGTCGCCGAGGGCCCCGTAGGTGTCGTCCCCCCAGCACATCGCCTCGGTCGACGCGAGGAGGGCGCACGTGTGGGAGCCGTCAGCGGTGAGCAGGGTGATGTTGCGGAGCGCGCCCGTCCCCGACGGACCGACCACCTTGACGGGGCGGAAACGACCGACCGTCGAGGCGTCACCCAGTTGACCGCGGCCGTTGAAACCCCAGCAGACGGCCTTGCCGTTGGTCAGCCGGGCGCAGGTGTGGTTGGCGCCGGCGATGACCTGGGCCACGCCGCTCAGCGCGCCCGTCCCGGCCGGGTTCTTCACGGTGACGGGTCGCGTGCGGGAGACCTGGGTGCCGTCCCCGAGCTGGCCGTAGCTGTTCAGCCCCCAGCAGCGCACCTGACCGCTCGTCATCAAGGCACAGCTGTGGTGCTCACCAGTGGTGACGTGAGCCACACCGCTCAACGCCGTCTCCACAGCCGGCTCGGGCGCAGGCGCCCGATCCGCGGCGCCGGCCGAAGGGCCGGCGGTGAACGCCACGACGGCGAGGGCCGAAAGGGCCACGGCCAGCGCGGTGAGACGGGCGACGTACCGGTGGGAGAGCATCAGGACCGCTCCTGCATCGAGGGGTGTGCCCCAAGCGTCCACCGGTCCGAGGACGCCGACCAGAGGCGAACGTCCCCAGGTCCCCGAGCGCCGCCCTTCGCCCGACCCCAAGCCCGCCGCCAGCAGCCAGCGCCGAAGTCAGCAAACGGCGGCAGTACCCGACCCCAAGCAAGGAAGGGCGGAGGCGCAGCACGTCGACCCCGTAACTCACGATCGAGTGGGACCCCCGAACGGGCAGCTGTCCTCGGAACGGCGAGAGGCCGGGGGGTGGCGCCGATCCGGAGGGTCCGAACGATCGCCACATGCCGTTCCGTGGCGATCTTCGGATACCGGATCGGGGACAGGACCCGCCGGCCGGTCAGTCAGCGCAGATCAGCACCGAGCCGAGACAACCCAACAGCTACTCCCACTCGATCGTCCCCGGCGGCTTCGACGTGATGTCGTAGACGACGCGGTTCACGCCGCGCACCTCGTTGATGATCCTCGACGAGAACTTCTCGAGCACGTCGTAGGGGATGCGGGCCCAGTCGGCGGTCATGGCGTCCTCGCTGGTGACCGCCCGCACGATGATGGGGTAGGCGTAGGTGCGCTCGTCGCCCATCACGCCGACGCTGCGGATGTCGGGCAGCACCGCGAACGCCTGCCAGATGTCGCGCTCGAGGCCGGCGGCCTTCACCTCCTCGCGCACGATGGCGTCGGCGTGTTGCAGGATGGCCACCCGGTCGGGGGTGACCTCGCCGATGATGCGCACCCCCAGGCCGGGACCGGGGAACGGTTGGCGCCACACGATCTCGTCGGGCAGTCCGAGCTCGCGGCCCACCTCGCGGACCTCGTCCTTGAAGAGCGCCCGCAGGGGCTCGACCAACTCGAAGTCCATGTCCTCGGGCAGGCCGCCCACGTTGTGGTGGCTCTTGATGCGGGCGGCGTCGGGGGTGCCCGACTCGATGACGTCGGGGTAGAGCGTGCCCTGCACCAGGAAGCGGGCGTCGGACAGGCCGCCCGCGGCCTCCTCGAAGACCCGGATGAACAGCTCCCCGATGGTCTTGCGCTTCTCCTCGGGGTCGACGATGCCGGTGAGGCGCTCGAAGAAGCGCTCGGCGGCCTGCACGTGGATCAGCTCGATGCCCTGGCTGCGGCGGAAGGTCTCGACCACCTGCTCGCCCTCGTCGCGGCGCATGAGGCCGGTGTCGACGAACACGCACGTGAGCTGGTGGCCCACCGCCTTGTGCACGAGCGCGGCGGCCACGGCGGAGTCGACGCCGCCCGACAGGCCGCAGATCACCTTCTCGTCGCCGACCTGGGCCCGGATGTTCTCGACGGACTGGTCGATGATCGAGCGCATGGTCCACGACGGCGAGCAGCCGGCGCCTTCGTACAGGAACCGCTCGAGGATGGCCTGGCCCTGAGGGGTGTGACCCACCTCGGGGTGGAACTGCACGGCGAACAGGCCCCGATCGGGGTCTTCGAAGGCCGCCGCGGGCACGTCCGCGGTCTTCGCGGTGACGGTGAAGCCCTCGGGCGCGGCCACGATCGAATCGAAGTGGCTCATCCAGACTTCCTGGGTGGCCGGGGGGTAGTCGTGGATCAGCAGGCCCGGGTTGACCACCTCGAGGGTGGTTCGCCCGTACTCACCCTTGCCGGTGCCCGCCACCTCGCCGCCGAGCTGCAGGGCGACGAGCTGGGCGCCGTAGCAGATGCCGAGCACCGGGATGCCCAGGTCGTAGATGGCGGGGTCGAGCCGGGGCGCGCCCTCGACGTTCACCGATGCCGGGCCACCCGACAAGATGATGGCGACCGGCGCCCGTTCGGCGACCTCGGCCGCGGTGACGGCGTGGGGGACGATCTCGCTGTAGACGTGGGCCTCGCGCACCCGGCGCGCGATGAGCTGCGCGTACTGGGCCCCGAAGTCGACGACCAGGACCGTCGGGGTGGCCTCACTCTCCGCGCCGCGATCGGTCACCGGGAGCTCCGGGTCAGTGACCCATCCCCACGCCCTGGGACTTCTGCAGGCTCTTGCCCTCGGTCTGCAGCGCCGGCGCCACCATCACCTCGGCCTTCTGGAACTCCTTGACCGACTCGTAGCCGCAGGTGGCCATGGAGGTGCGCAGGCCGCCGAAGAGGTTCATGCGGCCGTCGTTCTCGTGGGCCGGGCCGACGAGGATCTCCTCGAGGGTGCCCCGGGTGACGGTCTGGACCCGGGCGCCACGAGGCAGTGTGGGATGGAAGGTGGCCATGCCCCAGTGGTAGCCACGGCCGGGGGCCTCGCTGGCGGCGGCGAGGGGCGAGCCGACCATGACCGCGTCGGCGCCGCAGACGATGGCCTTGGCGATGTCGCCACCGGTGCCCATGCCACCGTCGGCGATCACGTGCACGTAGACGCCGGTCTCGTCGAGGTGGCGCATGCGGGCGGCGCGGGCATCGGCGATGGCCGTGGCCTGGGGGACGCCGAGCCCGAGCACCGCCCTGGTGGTGCAGGCGTGACCGGGGCCCACGCCCACGAGCACGCCGGCGGCGCCGGTGCGCATGAGGTGCAGCGCGGCCTGGTAGCTGGCGCAGCCCCCGACGATGACGGGGATCTCGAGCTCGCGCACGAAGCGCTTGAGGTTGAGCGGCTCGGCCGTCTTGGACACGTGCTCGGCCGAGACGACGGTGCCCTGGATGACCAGCAGGTCGAGCTCGGCGTCGAGGATGGCCTTCGAGAAGGCCTCGGTGCGCTGCGGGGTGACCGAGGCGCACGACACCACCCCGGCGTCCTTGATCTGGCGGATGCGCTCACCGATGAGCTCGGGGACGATCGGCGCCGAGTAGATGTCCTGCATGCGCAGGGTGGCCTTCTCGGGCGACAGCTCGGCGATCTCGGCGAACAGCGGGTCGGGGTCCTCGTAGCGGGTCCACAGGCCCTCGAGGTTGAGCACGCCGACGCCGCCCAGGCGGCCGATCTCGATCGCGGTGGCGGGGCTGATCACCCCGTCCATGGCCGATCCCATCAGGGGCAGCTCGAACCGGAACGCGTCGATCTCCCACGAGATGTCCACGTCCTCGGGGTCTCGGGTGCGGCGACTCGGGACGATCGCGATGTCGTCGAAGCCGTAGGCCCGTCGCCCCGACTTGCCGATCCCGATCTCGATCTCAGCCACGCCGGTTCACCCCTCGTGTTGTCGTTCGTCCGTGTCTCGAAGGTGGTCAGTCTAGTCAGGCGACAGCCCGCTCCGAGGACGTCCCGCGCCGGTTTCCGACCCCGTCGGGCCACCCGGGCCGGGGTAACGTCGGTGCATGACCGCGGCCCTGGGCGAGCGGCTCGCGACGGGGGTGGCCGTCGTGGTCGTGGTGGCGCTCGTGGCCCAGGTGGTGACCTTCGGGTGGCCGGCGTTGCGGGCCCGCCGGGCCGCGAAGCGATCCACGCGTCGTGTCGCGCCTGCGGTTCCGGCTCGGCCGCAGGAGGCCTCGCCGGCGTCGAAGGGCGCGGTGCGAACCACCACGGCGACTCCCGGCCCGCAGGATGAGCGTCGACGCCTCGGCGAACGGGTCGCGGGCAGGGCCCGCTCGATCCCCACGCCGCGGGTGCCGCGACCCTCGCGGCGGGCGGGCTTCGTCGCCGCGGTCGTCGTGGGCGCGGGCCTGCGACTGCTCTGGGTGATCTGGGCCACCCGGACGCCCAACGAGCTGCGCGACCCCGCCGAGTACCTGCGCATCGCCATCGGGCTCACCGAGGGGATCAGCCCGCGGTTCGGGGGTGGGGGCGGCCCCAGTGCGTACTGGCCCCCCGGGTACCCGGCGCTGCTGGCACCGTTCGTCTGGGTGGCCCGGGAGACTGGATGGGCCAGTGCGGCGTTCGTGGCGTCGCTGGTGAACGTGGTCGCGGGGACGATCACCATCGTCCTGTCGGGCTTCCTGGCGGCGCGGTGGATCGGCCCGCACGCCCGCAACACCGCCGCCTGGCTGGTGGCCCTGTGCCCCGCGCTCGTGTACTGGACCTCGACCGCCCACAGCGAGACCGCGTTCACACCCTTCCTCCTCGGCATCCTGGCGCTGGCCACGGTGGGGGCGCGCGACGGCTGGCGTCGGCGCTGGCTCCTGGTGGGCCTGCTGGCCGGCGCGGCCTTCCTGGTGCGCAGCCCCGGCCTCATCGGCCTCGCCGCGCCGGCGCTGGCCATCCGCGCCCAGACCGGGACGTGGCGGGGCTCGGCGCGGGCGACGGGGCTCGTGGCACTGGCCGTCGTCGTCGTCCTGGTGCCGTGGACCATCCGCAACGGCGTGCAGGTCGGCGTCTGGAGCCCCGCGTCGACCAACAACGCCGGCGCGGCCTGCTTCGGCAACCACGACGACGCCCTGCCGCTCTGGGAGCCCGACAAGCTGAGCCCCCGGATCCAGGCCGACTGCTACGGGGGCTCGCCCTTCGACGACCGCCGGTTCCTCCCGATGCTCGAGCGCCTCGGGGCCGCCCCACCGCCGGGGGTCGAGCTCACCGAGCCCGACGAGGCCCACTGGTACCGGTCCGCCATGGGCAAGGCGGTGCACTGGGCGACCACGCACCCCGTTCAGGCGACGCGGCTCTACAGCGACAAGCTGTGGGAGACCTGGAGCAGCGAGGGCAGGGTGGTGGACGGGGCCCGCAATTACTCCGAGCCCGGTTGGGCAGGGCGCTGGCACGGCCCGCTCGGGGACCTCGCGAACCTGTGGGGATGGATCGTCGGCGCCCTTGCCCTCATCGGCCTGGCCCTCGTGCCCGCCTGCCGACGGGCCCTGCCGATCTGGGTACCGATCGTGCTGTACACCCTCGCCATCCTCGTAGGGGTCATCGATCCGCACTACCGCTATCCGGTGGTCCCCCTGGTCGCGGTGCTCGCGGCAGGGCTGCTCACGAGGGACCGCCACCGCGACCGGGACGGGGGTGCCCGGCCGGTGCCGTCCCACCTGGGCGACAATGAGCCGGATGAGCCGCGTCCGGCGACCGTGGAGATGAGCACCTGACGACCGTGGTGCGCGCCCCGGGCTGGGCGCCGCTCGATGCCCCGACGTCGGGCCGGCGCGAGCGCGTCTTCGTGCGCCTCGCGCCGCTGGGCGCGCTCGGCGTCCTCGTCGCGCTCCTGGTCACCGGCCACCTCGTGGCGGCACTGGCACTGATCGCCGTGGTGTTCGCGCTGTTCCAGGCCAGCCTGCTCTCGCCGGGCTTCGCCCACCGACTCGAGGCAGGCCTGGCCCGCAGCGCCCACGCCATCGCCCACGTGGTGGGGTTGGTGCTGTCCTGGACGCTCCTCACCGTCGTGTTCGTCCTGGTGATCGTCCCCGTCTCGCTGGTGGGGCTCGTGTTCCGGCGGCCCCTCGGTCGGCCGAGGGGCCTGTCCGGCCACGGCTGGATCCCCCGGGAGGCCCTGAGCCGCACCGACGCCGCGCCGCGGATGTTCGGACGTGAGCCACAGCGGGCGCGGCTCGTGGAGGATCCCGCACCCGAGGTCGAGACAGAGGTCGAGCCAGAGGTCGAGCCAGAGGTCCCGGACATGGCCGAGGATGCGGGGGGGCCCACCGCCGCCGCCGCTGACGCCGGCCCGATCCTCGGCGACGACGTCGCGTCCGCTTCCCCGGACACGGCGAATCCCCAGCGCCCCCCGCGTCGGTGGCGCCGACGGCGTCCCCGCCTCGTGACCGCGCTGGCCGTGGTCGCGGCGCTCGTCATCGTCGACCTGGCGGCCGGCAGCGTCCTCACCCTCGCGGGCCTACCGCCGGACGACCGGGGCGAGGTCGAGCGCGACGTCGCCAGCGCCGTCCGCACGACGATGGCCGCCCCCCCGATCGCATCCGAGCCCTGGGCCGCCGAGTACGGCGAGGCGCTCATCGACTACCAGCTGGGCGATGCACGCTACGTCCCGTACCTGGTCAACGGCCCGCACGCGTTCGAGAGCCGGTACCTGAACGCGACCGACACCGAGCGCGTGTCCTACGAGCCACCGGTGCCCACCGGCCAGAGGCCACTGCGGGTCGCCTTCCTGGGCGGGTCCGTCATGTTCGGGGTGGGTCAGCGTGACGAGCACACCATCCCGTCGGAGTTCGCCCGCCTCGCCGAGGACGCCGGCGTACCCGTCGAAGTGCACAATTACGGCCTGCCGGGCTGGGTCAGCTGGCAGGAGTTCCAGTACCTCGAGCGCCTCGTGGCCGCCGGCGAGGAGTACGACCTGGTGGTGTTCTACGACGGCTTCAACGAGTTCCTCGTCCAGAACACCGGGTACTCGACCGACCCGACGCACCTGGGCGCGGCCACGGTCAACCAGCTCGCGGCCCAGTACCACGACGAGCACGAGGCCTCCCAGACCGTCACGGCGGGCCTCCGGGAGGTGGGTTCGGCCTACGCGCGCTTCAGCGCGGTGGGCCGACTGGTCGATCGCCTCCGCGGTGGTGACCCGGTGGGCGAGGGCGCATACACCTCCAGCGCCACTCCTGAACAGCAGCGGGACGCCGCGCTCGGCATCTATCGCCGCGCGATCGACCTCACCGGTGCCGTCCTCGACGACCGCGACACCCCGGTCCGCTTCTTCTGGCAACCCACCAAGGCAGGCTGGGACCCCAGCGTCACCGACCGCCTACCGGACGAGGTGACCGACGTCTCCCACGCACTCGACGGCCACGAGGACGAGCTGTACATCGACGAGGTGCACACCAACGAGGCGGGTGCCCACCTCATGGCCCAGGCCCTGTGGGACGAGCTGCGTCCGCAGGTCGAGGCGCTGGCCGACCCGAGTTGATCGGCCCGCGGTGACCGAGCCGGACGCTCAGGTGCCGTGGAGCTGCTTGAGGATCTGCTTGGCCACGGCCACGTTCATCTCGTAGATCGCGCCGCGGCCGGTGTCGCGCACCTCTTTGACCACACCGCCACCGGTCGCGTCCTCGATGGCGCCGACGCCGCTGACCAGCGCGTTCTTCGTGGCATCGGTGGCCTTGTAGCCCATGCCCGTGAGCCGCTGGAACACGTCGTTCTGCGCGATCGGACGCGGCGCCGCCTGGGCGATGATGCGCAGCGCGTCCTTCGTCACCTCGGCGCCCTGGGCGATGGCCTCGGCCGGCGACAGCGGCCCGTCGGGCTCGGCCTCGACCGTGGCCAGCCACTCCTGCACCTGTTTCACGACGTGAGCGTGGTCGTCGCCCTCGAAGGTCACGGTCACCGACATGTGGCCAACGCTACCCGTCGGTCACCGTCTCCGGCTCGCGACGGCAGGCCCGGTGGACGGTCATCGGACAATGACGACGGTCGGCCTGGTGGGCAACGGGCCAAATGATCACCGGGCTCACTCGACGGACAGCCACTATCATCCGGCTATCGGGGGCCAGCCCATGGTTCAAGGAGCACCCGTCCCGATCGCCTCGGACGACGGGAGATCACGAGTGGGGCGACGCTCACTCGCGCTCGCCGCCGCGGCCACCGGGATGTCGCTTCTCCTCGCTGTGGAGGTCCATCCGGGGACAGCCGGCGCGGTCGTCGTCATCGGCGCGGTCGTGGTCATCGGGATGCTCGTGACCCAGGTCGCGGTCCTCGCACCGTCGCTCGGACGCACCACGATGCGCGCCCTCCGTGTCGCCGCACGATTCGCCCGCCGCGCCACCGTCGGCGCGCTGACCGCCGTGTCCCTGACGCTCGCTTTCGCACTTCTCGTCCTCCCCGCCTGGTTGATCAGCAGCCCGGTTCGACGGCGTCATACGAGGGCCGGTCGCCAGGTCAACGGGGACGGGTGGATCGCACGGGAACCCGTCGGCACGGTGCATCACAGGCATCCGCACTGCAAACGCAGGCCGTCGACGACCGGGTCCGCCCGAGTGGTCGAGCCGGGCGAACCGGTCGGGCTCGGCGAGCCCGTCGAGCCGGTCGACGTTCCCGCTCCGGCCGACCCACAGGCACCCACCCCCGCGGGGCCGTCGGTCGATGTCAGGCGCTCACGGACGCGAACGGTGGTGACCGTGGCCGGATTCCTGCTCGTGGCCATGGTCCTCGATGTCGCGGCCGGCGCGGCGTTGTCGGGCACGGGGCTGTTGCGACCCTCCGATCGCGGCGACCTCCTGGTCGTCAAGCGCGACAGCGCTCACGCCGTCATGAGCATGCCGAACATCGCTGACGAGCCCTGGGCGCGCCCGTTCGCCGACGAGCTCGCCGACTTCCAGTCGCAGGCCCCGACCTACGTCCCGTACCTGATCTCGGCCCCGCACGACTACGAGAGCACCTACCTGAACGTCGCCGGGGGCGAGCGACGGTCCTACCGACCCGCCCACGCTCCCGGGGCGCCGGCCCTCCAGGTGGCCTTCTTCGGCGGGTCGACCATGTTCGGCATCGGCCAGCGCGACCAGCACACCATCCCGTCCGAGCTCGCCCGCATCGCCGAGTCCCACGGCGTGGCGTTGGCGGTGCACAACTACGGGTTCCCGGCGTGGGTGTCCTGGCAGGAGTACCTCTCTCTCGAACAGCTCCTCGCCGCCGGCCACCGGTTCGGCCTGATCGTGTTCTACGACGGGTTCAACGAGTTCCTCGTGCAGCGCACCGACTACTCGGAACAGCCGACCCACTACGGTGCCTCCGCCCTCCAGGCCCTCGCCTCGGACTTCCACGACGAGCACGAGACCGAGCCCGGGTACCTCTCGGGCGTCGCCGAGCTCACGGAGTCGTATCGGCGCAACAGCGCCCTGTGGCGGGTGGCGGAGCACGTGCTGGGCGCCGAGGAACCACCGTCCTGGAGGGCCACTCCCAGCAGTGCCGGTCCGACAGCACAGCAGGAGGCCGCGTTGGCGATCTACGGCCGGGCCCACCGAGCGATCACCGAACTGGCTCGAAGGAACGACACGCCGGTGCGCAGCTTCTGGCAGCCGATCCAGGCGGGGTGGCCACCCGACGTCCACGACGCCCTCCCCGATGACGTCATCGACCTCTCCCACGCTCTCGACGGGCACCAGGCGGACGTCTACATCGGTGAGGTCCACACCAACGAGCTCGGCGCCCGCCTCGTGTCCGAGGCGATGTGGGCCGAGCTCGAGCCGACGCTCCGGTTCCTGGCGACCGCCACCGCCGACGACGACGAGGCCGACAACACGCGTTGACCCCGTCCGAGCGGGCGCCGACCCGGGCCGGCGAGTTGCTCACGCCAGGGCGGTGATGCGCTCCCACGCCGCCACCACGTGGTGGCGCTCGGTGTGGGTCTGGCCGATCGAAAGGCGCAGGGTGAGCCGGCCGTCGAGGCGGGTGTGCGTGAGGTACAGCGCGCCGGAGGCGTTCAGGGTGTCGAGGAGCCGCTGGTTCACCTCGTCACCACCCACGTGACGGAAGCACACCAGGTTGAGCGGCGCCGGCGCCGCCAGCTCGAAGCGGTCGTCGGCCTCGATCCACCCCACCAGCTCGCGGGTGAGCTCGACGTGGCGCCGCACGTGGTGGCGCAGCCCTTCGGCACCGTAGTGGCGGATCACCATCCACAGCTTGAGGGCGCGGAACCGCCGGCCCAGCGGCACCTGCCAGTCGCGGTAGTCGATCACCGCGCCCGTGTCGGAGGCGGCGTTGCGCAGGTACTCGGGCAGCACCGACAGCGCCTCGATCAGCGCCGAGCGGTCGGCCACGTAGAAGCAGTCGCAGTCGAAGTTGGTGAACAGCCACTTGTGGGGGTTGAAGGCGTAGCTGTCGGCCTGTTCGAGGCCCTCGTTCACGAAGCGCAACTCGGGCGCGACCGCCGCCGAGCCGGCCATGGCCGCGTCGACGTGCAGCCAGAGGCCATGACGCTCGCACACCTCGGCGATTGCCGGGACGGGGTCGAGGGCGGTCGACGACGTGGTGCCCACGCTGGCGCACACGAAGAAGGGCCGCAGGCCCGCGGCCACGTCGGCATCGACGGCTGCGGCGAGGTCGTCCGGGCGCATCGCGAAGGCGTCGTCCACCGCGATCGAGCGCAGACGATCGGCGGGCAGGCCCGCCACCCGGGCGCCCTTCTCCACCGACGAGTGGGCCTGGGTGGACGTGTAGGCCACCAGCCCACCGAGTCCGTTGTCGGGCGCAGCGCGGTGGCGGGCGGCCAGCAGCGCGCACAGCGTGGCGCTGGAGGCCGAGTCCTGGATCACGCCGCCTCCCGACGCCCCCTCCCGGCCGCTCCCGACGCCCGCGGAGCGGAACCGCTCGGGGAGGCCCAGCAGGTCGATCACCCAGTCGAGCACGTGGGTCTCGAGCTCGGTGCAGGCCGGGCTGGTGGCCCACAGCATCCCTTGCACGCCGAGGCCCGCGGACAGGAGCTCGCCCAGGATCGACGGCCCCGAGGTGTTGGCCGGGAAGTAGGCGAAGAAGTTGGGCGACTGCCAGTGGGTGACACCGGGCATCACGATGCGGTCGAGGTCGGCCATCACCGCGTCGAAGGGCTCGGGCTGCTCGGGTGGGCGCGGGGGCAGCTGCGCCCGCACGTCACCGGGAGCGGCCGGTGAGCGCACCGGGTAGTCCTCGACCTGCTCCATGTACCGGGCGATCCACTCGATCACCTCGCCGCCCCGCCGGCGGAACTCGTCCGGCGTCATGTGGAAGCTGCGGGGATCCTGCTCGGTCATCGCCCGGTACCCGTCACGATCGAGAGCAGCTGGTGCAGGATCCGGGCGGTGGCCCCCCAGATGGTGTCGCCCACGATCTCGAAGAAGTAGAGCGGGTGGTACCCCTGGGGGAATCGCCACAGCTCCTCGCGGTACGCGTCGCCATGGAGGAGGTCGGCCAAGGGCACGTGCAGGATGGCCTCGACCTCGGCCTCCTGCGCCACCAGCTCGGGGCGGCCGCCGGCCAGGATCCCCACGAACGGGACGATCAGCGACCGGCTGGAGAAGGTGGCCAGCGGGTCGAGCTCGCCCACCAGCTCGACGGCGTGGGCCGGCAGGCCCGTCTCCTCCTCCGACTCGCGAAGCGCCGTCTGGTGCGGTGCCTCCCCCGGCTCCTGGCGCCCCCCGGGGAAGCTGACCTCTCCCTTGTGCGAGCGCAGGTGCTGGGCCCGCCGGGTGAGCACCACCACCGCGCCGTCGCCCTCGTCGTAGATCGGGATGAGCACCGCTGAGGGCCGCGCCCCCGGCGGGGCACCACCGGCGATGGGGACGGGGTCGCCGAGGTCGCGCACGGCATCGGCCACGCGGGTGGACGTCACCCGTCGCTCCTCGGGCGACAGGTCCGCCCAGGGTGCTGGGCCACCGGGAAGCACGTCGGCCGGGCGAGGAATGACCTGCGACCCACCCCGCGCGCCGCTCACGTCACCCATCCCCGCTCCGTCGGATCAAGGCGCGGGGGGCTCTACCATCGCTTCGAGCAGATCTCGGAGGCCGCCCACCTTCAGGTTCTTCATCACCGTGCCGGGCGTGGTGTCGCCCTTCTCCCACTCCATCCAGAACGCCAGGAGCTTGGCCGGGTCGGGCGGGGGGCGCTGATCCATGGCTGCCGAGCGTATCGGGGGCCGCCGATGGGACCGGCGTGTGCTACCAACACAGGCGTGCAGCGACTGCGCGACATGGAGCGGTTGGTCGACAGCTATGGGTTGCTGCTGGGCGTGATCCTGCTGCAGATCGTGATGCTGCCGCTGCTCGACGAGACCCGGTGGGGCCCGGTGGTCCAGGCTGCGCTGATGGGGGTGATGCTGCTGCTGGCCCTGCACATCTCGCAGGCCCACGCCACGGCCACCCGCATCGCGTGGTGCATGGTGGCGCTGTCGGTGCTGCTCATCGCCGGCGACGCCGCCACCCAGACCACGGCCACCACCGGGCTCCCCAGCCTGCTGCTCGGCGCGCTGCTCGTTGCCTGCCCGCTCGTCATCCTGCGCCGGATCTTCCAGCACCCCCGCATCAACGGTCAGACCGTGCTGGGCGCCATCTGCGTGTACCTGCTGCTGGGCCTCACGTTCGGGTTCTTCTTCCACGGGCTCTGGTCCATCGACCCCGGCGCCTTCAAGGGCAACCTCGGCCCCAGCGCGCAAGCCGGCCTGGGGTACTTCAGCTACGTCACCCTGGCCACGCTCGGCTACGGCGACATCGTGCCGGTGGGCCAGTGGGCCCGTTCACTCGCCGTGCTCGAGGCCCTCATCGGCCAGATCTTCCTGGTCACGCTCGTGGCGGCCCTCGTCGGCAACCTGGGTCGTGAGCGACCGCGCCGATCCGACAACGTCGTGGGATCGGGCGACCGACCGACCGACGAGGCCGACGATCGGTAGCATCGGCGCGCCCACCGAGCGCTGGCCGGCGCTGTGGCCCGACCGGGTGCTCGAAGCGCCCGTCGGGCAGAGGCACCAGGAGGACGCGACGGAATTGGCAGCCCTGTGAGCGAACGGGAGGTGGTTGCACGCCTGTACCGCCGGGCCGGCTTCGGACTTGCTCCTGGCCAGCTCGACGAGCTCACGGCGCTGGGTGTCGACGCCGTCATCGACCGCCTGGTCGATCCCGGCCGGCACGGCATCCCCGCCGAGCCGGACGATCTGTGGGCCGATGTGACGTTCCCCTTCTACGACACGGTGAACGGCTCGATCACGGCCGTGAACCGCTGGCTCGACCACCTCATCACCGCCGGCCGCTCGCTCGAGGAGTGGATGGCCTGGTACTGGCACGGCCATCTCGTGT
Organism: uncultured Microthrixaceae bacterium; assembly: GCA_964635055.1. Lineage (GTDB taxonomy): Bacteria > Actinomycetota > Acidimicrobiia > Acidimicrobiales > DATDAH01 > JAEUJM01. The sequence continues at coordinate 37,882 of CAZWMT010000034.1, forward strand.
CCGGCCTCGCCGTGGTGGCCTTCCCGCCCAAGATGACGGCGCAGATCAACCTGTTCCGACGCGGCGGCCTCGGCCCGTTCCCCGACCTCCTGCGGGCGACCACGATCGACCCCGCGATGCTCAGCTACCTCGACGGGGTCGACAGCACCGGACGCCATCCCAACGAGAACTACTCACGTGAGGTCCTCGAGCTCTTCGCGCTCGGGGTGGGGAACTTCACCGAGGCCGACGTGCTCGCCGGCGCCCGGGCCCTGACCGGGTGGCGAGTCCGGTTCGACGACACGGGTTCTGCGGTCGATCCGGCGCGGGCGTCGTCGTACCTCGACCCCGCCGAGCACGACGACACCCCGCAGCGCTACCTCGGGCGGGCGGGGGTGCACGATCTCGACACGGTGATCGAGGCGGTGGTCGCCCACGAGGCCTGTGCGGGCTTCGTGGCCGCTCGCTTCGGACGAGCGGTGCTCGGCCCCGATGCCGAGCCGGGGCTGCTCGACCGTCTGGCCGAGCGGTTCCGCGACGCCGATCTCGACCTCCGCACGCTGGCCCGGGGGGTGCTCGAAGCGGTGGCGGAGGGCCGGGTTTCCGCCCTCGTGCTCGGTCCCCTGCCCTGGCTGGTCGCCGCGCAACGAGCGACGGGAGCCGTCCTCGGCGGTGAGGACCGGTACTGGGGGCTCCACGATGCCGGCCACCTCCCGATGTGGCCCCCGAACGTCGGCGGGTGGCCCGGCGGCACGACCTGGTTGGCCTCGTCGACGACGGCGCAGCGGTACAACCTGGCCGGCGCCGTCGCGGCGGCGACCGCCGAGGACAACCCCGCTCGCGCCGCCGCGGCCGCGGGCGACCTCGACGAGCTGGCCGACGCGCTGGGCCGTCCCGAGGGGTTCACCGCCGCCACCCGGGACGCCCTGGGTGCCCTCGTCCCTGCCACTGGCCAGGACGGAGGGGTCGGCCTGCTCACGGTGGCCCTGGCCTCGCCCGACCTGGTGATGGCATGAACGACGCGGGCATGTCTCGACGGCGATTCCTCGGCCTGGCCGGTGGGGCGGCGGGCGCGGCGCTGGCCGGGACGGTGGTGTGGTCACGACTGGTCGACGACCAGGTCCAGCGCCGCGACGCCGTGCCAACGGTCCGGCCCGGGCGCATCCTCGTCGTGCTCGAGCTGGCCGGCGGAAACGACGGGCTCAACAGCGTGGTGCCGGCCGACGGCCGCTACCGCGACGCCCGCCCCACGCTCGCCATCGCCGAGCAGGACCTCGTCGCCCTCGACGGTGTGGACAGCCATGCCCTGCATCCCGCCCTGGCGCCCCTGGCCCCGCTCTGGACCGCCGGACACCTCGCGGCCGTCCAGGGCGTCGGCTTCGCCGAGCAGAGTCGGTCGCACTTCGTGGCCACGGACGCCTGGCGCGCCGGGGGGCAGTCGCCGTTCGCCACCTCCTGGTTGGGGCGGTGGCTCGACGCCACCGGCCGAGACGAGCCGGCGCCGCTGCGGGCCGTCGCGCTCGGCACCGACACCCGGGTGCTGGCGGCCGAGCAGAGCCTGTCGACGGTCGTGACGTCCCCGGACACGTTCCGGCTGCTGACCCCGCCAGGCGCGGACACGGACGCGATCACGGGCGCGTTCCTGGCCACGGCGGCTCCGGTGAGCGCCGATCCTCTGTTGGCGGCGGCCCAAGCGTCCATCCCTGCGACGCTCGACGCCGTCGATGTGCTGGAGCAGGCCGCGCCCGTTGGCGACCGCTCACAGCCTCCCATCGACGCTCGGGGCACCGCGCTGTTTGCCACCGCCGCTCGGATCATCGAGCTCGGTGTCGGCACACAGGTGTTCGTGATCGGCATCGACGGCTTCGACACCCACGCCCGACAGGCCGACCAGCACGCGCACCTGTTGACCGACGTGGGCAACGGCGTCGCCACGTTCCTGGCCGAGATGGAGCGGCTCGGCCGGGTCGACGACGTGCTGGTCGTCACGACCAGCGAGTTCGGCCGCCGCGTGGCGGAGAACGGCAGCGCCGGCACCGATCACGGCGGCGGCGGACTGCAGTTCGTGGCGGGTCGCTCGGTTCGCGGTGGCATCATCGGCGAGACGGGCCTCGACCGCGTCACCGCCGGTGACCTGCCCATCGACCTCGACACCCGCTCGGTGTACGCCGCGGCGCTCGACTGGCTCGGCGGTCCGACCGACGAGATCCTGGGCGGGAACTTCGACCGCCTGGGACTGCTGGCCGCTGCGACGGGAGCCCCGCCGGCCGAGGTCAGCCCTCCAAGCGATCCTTGAGGGCGCCCAGCGAGCCCTGGTAGATGTCCTTGAACAGCGCCGCGCCCTCGGGCGCCACCGACACCTCCCAGGTGACGCGCGAGGCGTCGCCGGCCTCGTGCACGGTGATGGTGGCGGTGTGGCTCTCGACCGGAACCGGCCCGTCGATGATCGAGTAGGCGATCGACCGGGCCTCGTCGTCGCGCGAGACCAGTTGCTCCTTGATCTCCATGCCCATCATGGCGATGGTGCGCACGTCGCCGTCGACGGTGACGCTGTCGATGCCGGGCATCCACCCGATCCCCCCGAAGTCGCCCACCACGGCCCACGTGTCGGCCGGCGAAGCGGCGATCTCGATCTCTGCAGTCTCGGTCTCCATGGGCCGTCACCGTAGACGCCGGGTCGGGCCACCACCGTCCGGGCCCGTGCGCTCGACCCGTCGGCGACCACCCCTTGGGCGCCGGTCGCGAACCACTGCGCCCGGGGGCCGCTCGCTCACAGGTACTCGTCGAAGTCGACCTCCGCCGGCTCGACGTCGTCGTCGGTCGGGAGGGGATCCTCGTGAAACGGGCTCATGGAGCCCTCACCTTCGGTTGCCTGCAGGTCCTGCGCCCACAGGGCCGTCTTCACGCCGCCGTCGTCGGCAAGGGAGTCGAGCTCGCCAGGGTCGTCGCCTTGATCGTCGGCGCTCTGGTCGAACGCGGCGTCCTCGGGTCGGCTCGGGTACTCCGCCTCCGTCGCGGCGTTGCTCGCGCCGGCGGCGGCGACGTACGCGGTGTCCACCACCGAGTCGCCATCGGTGTCGACGAGCACGGTGTCCGCCACCGTGTCCGAGTCACTGTCGAGCACGACGGTGTCGGCCACCGCGTCCGCGTCGGTGTCGGCGATCAGGGCGTCGGCCACGCCGTCGGCATCGGCATCGACCAGCACGGTGTCGACCATGCCGTCGAGGTCGCCGTCACCGACGGCCACGTCTGGCGCCAGGAAGTCGCTCCAGGGCTCCTCAGGGGTGTCGGATGGGGTTTCGAGGTCGCTCATGGCGATCTCCTCTCGGGTTGGTTGGGACCAGGTTGGGTGGGGCCGGGTCGCGGGGCATGGTCAGATGAGCGGATCAGAGCAAGTAGCCGCGTCGGCGGCGCACACGCCCGCAGCGGACGCGGCGATCTCGGTCTCTGCCGCCCCGGTCTCGGTGACCGGGGAGCGAGGACGGCGGGCGACAACCGACCCAGCGCCACCTCAGAGGTAGTTGCCGATGTCGGCGGTGGTGTCGAGGTCGGTCTGGGCCTGCTCGATGTCCTCGGTGGTCGGCACATCGCCCTCGGCGAGCGGCCCGGTGGTGCGGTCGCCCTCGGCGTCGTCGAGCGCCTGCGCCCACTGGGCGTCGGTGACGCCCTCGGTGTCGGGGAACGGGTCGAGCTCCCCAGGGGCGTCGGCCACGTCGTCGGCGTCCTGATCGAACGCCGCCACCTCGGGTGGGCCCTCGGGCACCGACTCGGCACTGCTCTGGTTGGCCGCTTCGGCGGCGACCTCGGCCGCGGTGTCGGCGCTGCCGCCCGTCTCGAGGATCACCATGTCCGCCACCGCGTCGGCATCGGTGTCCACGATCACCATGTCCGCCACCGCGTCGGCATCGGTGTCCACGATCACCATGTCCGCC
>CAZWMT010000034.1:41892-59144 GCA_964635055.1 uncultured Microthrixaceae bacterium
ACCGCGTCGCCATCGGTGTCCACGATCACGGCGTCCGCCACGCCGTCGAGGTCCGTGTCGGCCACCACCAGTTCCGGGGCCAGGAACTCGGTCCATGGCTCTTCGGTCGCATCGGATGGGGTTTCGAGGTCGCTCATGGCATCCCCTCTCTGGATGGGCGGGGCTTCTGGTCGATGTGAAGCGTTCAGGCGAGCGGGTCGGCGGCGGTGGTTCCGGCGTCGGACACCCAGGGCGTCCAAGAGCCGTCGAACCAGCGCAACTGGTGGCGAGCCGCGGGGTCGGGGTACCAACCGGCCGCCGGCGTGGCCGCCGCCGGTACGCCGGCAGGTGGATCGGTGGAGACCGGCGTGGCTGCCGGTTGGCGGGGCGCCCGCGCCCGATTCGCGCGCTCTCGCATCGCCCCCGTCCACAGCGAGCAGCCGGCGATGGAGGCCAGGAAGTCGTGCGGGCAGCCCTTGTGAGGGCAGCGGCGCAGGATCGTCGCGGTGAGGATGGTGCGGCACTCCGGGCAGATGGCGGCGAGGTTCACGTCCATGTCCACGCCCTCGCAGCGACGGCACACCTCGAGTTGCTTGCGGAACGCATTGAGGTTGAACAACCGGCCGAACACGAGGAAGGGGTTCACCCCTGCCGGGCTGACGGTGAGGCCCACCATCCCGATGGCATCGGCCAGCCACCGGTTCTTCGTCACCTGGTGCTGGTAGTCGGGGTTCACGATCCGCGAGAACCCGCAGTCTCGGCACGTGTGCACCTCCCGGAGGGCCACCTGCTGGCGGATCACCGACTGCTGGTAGAGGAAGTCGGCGGCGGGCTCGTCCTCGCGGCTGAGCACGAGCTCGGCGGCCGGAGGGCTTGCCTCGGCCACCGCGCGCCCCATCGCGACGGTCAGGTCCTCCAGGCGGCGGTGCATCGCCGGCGGCAGGGCCTCGGGGTCGGCGGCGACCAGGGAACCGACCGTCATCATCATCTCGGCCTCGTCCGGGCTGAGCACCGCCGAGCGCTCGTCCCCGCGCAGCCAGAGGTAGGTGCGGTCGCGGAGGGCACGGGTCGCGGTGGTGCGCACCGGTCCCGGTAGGCCCTTGACCAGGTTGCCGACCTGTCCACGCAAGCCTGGACGGGTGTCCTCGTGCATCTCGATGGGGGGCAGCGGGTCGGGAGCCAAGGCGGGGTCGACGGCCAGCAGGTGGGCGTCGAGAGTCTCCTGGATCTCGGTGAAGAGCGGTTGGTAGACGTTCCGGGCGAACCCCGGCTTCATGGGCGCCGGCGCGGCGTCGCCGAGGTGGACGTGGACCCGGGCGGTCCCGTTGTGGCCCATGACCGACGCGGCGATACGCACGGGCCTGGGCCCACCGAAACCGACCTTCAGCAACGAGCCACGGTGCGCCTCGAGCGCGGCACCCTGGGCCCGGTCGATCTCGAAGCCCAGATCGGCCAAGGCAGCCACCACCGCGCGCCGCGTCGCCTTGACGGGCACCTGCACCTGTCGGTCGAAGTCCACGGTGACGAAATCCATCTGCGCCTCCTCGTCGTCCGAGCAGGACCTGCGCTCCGCCCCGGGCCCAGGCCCCGGGTCGGTTCTCCGGTGTCTCGACCCAACAGTCCCTCGGCCGGCGACCGGGCGCTAGAGCAGAAGGTCCCAGTCGCGCCCGTGCCACAGCGGGCGCCGCCTCGTCGCCGCTGGCGCCGGCGATACGGCGATCGGGCGCCGGAGACGACGTGCTCCCATGGCACCAGGCCCTTCAACCCCGGATCTCGGTGACCAACGGCTCGGTCCCGCCATCCGGCGGCCACCACACCACGGCCGGGCGCGCCGGGGTCCCCGCCACCGTCACGACCGTGGTCGGCAACGGAGTGGCTCGCACCTCGTGCCACGCGTCGGCGGCCGGGTCGTACGCGAGCCCCGGGCCCGACGCCGGCATGGAGTACGGGCTGACCAGGAAGTCCAGCGTCGCCCCCGTCCACACCACGACCGGCTGGCTGATCTCGACGGGCGCGGGGGGAAGCGGGATCCACCCATCGCTGCCGGTCGGGTCGGTGGAGTGGCGTTGCGCCGACCCGAAGGCGTAGCCGTGGACGACGGCGAAGCCGTCACCGCACGCCAGCTGCGCCGAACCCATCTCGGTGCCGACCCGGGACGGAGCGACCGGGCCGGTCGTCGCCCACGACGGGTCTGCGGACACGAGTGCCAGCAGGTGCAGACGAAGTGTCCTGCGATCGGGCACCTTGGCCAACCCGGCGACCGTGTCCCCGGCCAGGCAGAGCGGTTGGTGGAACCGTCGCAACGCGGGCGGGAGAGGCGGGAGCGCTTCCCAGGCACCTTCGACGTCGACGGCCCAGAGGCGCTGGCCCCGCGCGGTGACCGAGAACACCGCCCGGCCGTCACTCGTTGCGCCCACACCGTCGACGTGCGCATCGGTGAAGCGGGCCAGCTCTGGCGGGATGTCGTGCACGATCCAGGTGTCCTCGGACGTGTCGTACGTCGCGGCGGCGACCGATCCAGGCGAACAGCTGTAGGACGCGTTGTCGGGCAGGACCAGTGGCGTCTCGCACAACGTGCCCAGAAGCACGACCGCGTCGCCGACGGCCACCGACGCCGCGCCCGGCTTCAACGGCAGGTCGAACGGCGGATCCGCCATCGACTCGTACTCCTCCGACCTCGGGTCCCAGAGCGCGGCGTCACCGAGCGGGCGAGCCTCCCATTCCCCGCCCGGCGCGCCGCCGTACACGAACACGCGGTCCCCGGTCCACGCCAGGGCAGGATCCGAACGAGACACCCGCCGGAAGGCGGCGTCCTCCGACGAGCAACCGACCGCCACGGCCAGGACGGCGATCACCCCCACCAACCGCGTGCACCATGTCGTCGTCATAGTTCGCCGAAGGGACCGTAGACGCCACCACACCGGCGGCGTAGCGTGGCGTCGACTTCCCCGAGTCAGATCACCCGACATCGGAGACCCCAGTGGCCCTCTCGGAGAAGCTCCGCGCATCCATCTTCCGCAAGCTCAGCCCCGTCATCGGTGAGGAGGAAACCGCCGCCGTGCTGTCGAACTTCCCCGCCCGCGACGTCGAAGAACCCGTCACCAAGGAACACCTACAGCTCGAGCTGGCCCTCATCCGCACCGACCTCGACGCCGGCCTCGCCGCGGTCCGCCTCGAGATCGCCGAGGTGCGGACGGACGTGGCTGACTTCAAAGCCGACGTCCACCAGACCCTGAACCGCATGTTCGTCGCCCTGGTGACGATCCAACTCGCCATCGCCGGCGTCACCTTGACCATCGCCAAGTCCTGACCAGCGACGGGCCCCGGTCGCCGGCCCGCTCGATCAGGGTCGAGGTTCTCTGGGCTGCAGGCTGGCACACGAGGTCCGGAGCGCAACGAACGCCGAAGTCACCGAAAACCCGAAGAGCGCCGGCCGCCAGGCCGGCGCTCTTCCGATTCCAGATGGGATGGGGTTTCGTCGTGCCCTCGTCGCCATAGCCCCGGGGGGTGGCGCCGATCCGGAGGGTCCGAAAGATCGGCCCATGCCTTTCGGGCCGATTTTCGGATACCGGATCGGGGTCAGGACCCGCCGGGGCGGTCAGCCGCGCCCGGCAAACGAGACCCCAGGGATCACATCATGCCTCCCATGCCGCCCATGCCTCCCATGCCGCCGCCCGGCATCGCCGGCATGGCCGACTCTTCCTCGGGCTTGTCGGCCACGAGGGCCTCGGTGGTGAGCAGCATGGCCGCGATCGACGCCGCGTTCTGCAGCGCCGCACGGGTGACCTTGGCGGGGTCGATGACGCCGGCCTTGATCAGGTCCTCGAACTCACCGGTGGCGGCGTTGAAGCCCATGGCACCGATCTCGCTCTCGACCTGACGGACCACGACCGCACCTTCCCTGCCCGCGTTGTCGGCGATGAGGCGGGCCGGGGCGTCGAGGCTGCGCAGCACCATGCGGGCGCCGGTGGCCTCGTCGTCCTTCAGCTTCTTCATCACCTTCTCGACGGACTCCATCGTGCGGATGAGCGCGGTGCCGCCACCGGCGACCACACCCTCCTCGATGGCGGCACGGGTGGCCGACAGGGCGTCTTCGATGCGGTGCTTCTTCTCCTTGAGCTCCACCTCGGTGGCCGCGCCGACCTTGACGACGGCGACGCCGCCGGCCAGCTTGGCGAGGCGCTCCTGGAGCTTCTCGCGGTCCCAGTCCGAGTCCGACTCCTCGATCTCGCGGCGGATCTGGGCGATCCGGCCCTCGACGTCGGCCTTCGAGCCGGCACCCTCGACGATGGTGGTGGTGTCCTTGGTGATGTTCACCTTGCGGGCACGGCCGAGCAGGTCGAGCGTGGTGTTGTCGAGCTTCAGGCCGATCTCCTCGGAGATCACCTGGCCGCCGGTGAGGACGGCCATGTCCTGCAGCATCGCCTTGCGGCGCTCGCCGAAGCCGGGGGCCTTCACCGCGGCGGCGTGGAACGTGCCGCGGATCTTGTTGACCACCAGGGTGGCGAGGGCCTCGCCCTCCACGTCCTCGGCCACGATGAGCAGCTGCTTGCCGCTCTGCATGACCTTCTCGAGGACGGGCAGCAGGTCCTGCACCGAGGCGATCTTGCCGTTCATGAACAGGATGTACGGGTCGTCGAGGACCGCTTCCTGGCGCTCGGCGTCGGTGACGAAGTACGGCGACAGGTAGCCCTTGTCGAACTGCATGCCCTCGGTGAAGTCGAGGTCCATGCCGAAGGTGTTGGACTCCTCGACGGTGACCACGCCGTCCTTGCCCACCTTGTCGATGGCGTCGGCGATGACCTTGCCGATGGCCGGGTCGGCCGCCGAGATGGCGGCGACCTGCGCGATCTCCGACTTCTCGTCGATCTCCTTGGCCTGGTCGGCCAGTGACTCGACGGCGGCGGCGACGGCCTTCTCGATGCCCTTCTTGAGGCTCATCGGGTTGGCGCCGGCGGCCACGTTGCGGAGGCCTTCCTTCACCATGGCCTGGGCCAGCACGGTGGCGGTGGTGGTGCCGTCACCCGCGATGTCGTTGGTCTTGGTGGCCACCTCCTTGACGAGCTGGGCACCCATGTTCTCGAACGGGTCCTCCAGCTCCACCTCTCGGGCGATGGACACGCCGTCGTTGGTGATGGTGGGGGCGCCGAACTTCTTGTCGAGCACCACGTTGCGGCCCTTGGGGCCGAGGGTGACCTTGACCGCGTCGGCCAGCTTGTTGACGCCGGCCTCGAGGCCGCGGCGGGCGTCCTCGTCGAACTTCAGGATCTTCGACATGGGCCGCTACTTCACGATCGCGAGCACGTCGCGGGCCGAGAGGATGAGCAGGTCGGCGCCCTCGGAGGTGATCTCGGTGCCGCCGTACTTGCTGTACACGACGGTGTCGCCGACGTTCACGTCCATGGGGATGAGCTCGCCCGTCTGATCGGAGCGCTTGCCCGGGCCGACGGCCAGGACCTCGCCCTGCTGGGGCTTCTCCTTGGCGGTGTCGGGGATGACCAGACCGCTGGCGGTGGTCTCTTCGGACTCGCCGGGCTTGACGACGATCCGATCGTCGAGGGGCTGGAGGTTCATGCGGGTAACTCCCTGTGTCTTCTGGGCTTGCTTGTCGGTCGTGCTCGGTGGAGCGTGCTGCTGGTGACGCACTTAGCACTCTCGGGTGCCGAGTGCTAATGCTAGGCCCGCACCCGGCGCGAGGGCAACCTGGCGGCGAAGTGCGAGACTCCTGGAGTGAATCGCGGTGGCGGCGAGGTCGATGGGCTCGTCCCGGTTGCGCACCGGCGACGGCTCCACCTGGGTCCGTTCTTCGCCGTCGCCGCCGTCGCCGTGCTCGCAGGGACCGGTCGCCAGTTCGGCGCCCTGCTCCTCGCCGGCGTCACGCTGGTACTCCACCAGTGCCGTGCCCTGATCCCGGTGGTGGCCAGCACGGCCGACCAGGCGACGAAGCGCCTGCGCCACGCAGTGGGCCGAGGCCTCACCGTGGTGTTGCTGACCGCCGTCTTCGTGCTGATCGTCCTCCCGGTGTCGTTGGTGACCTTCCCCTTCCGGCGTCGCACGATGGGCCAGCCTCGTGGCGTTTCCGGGTGGGTGACGCGAGCGGCCGACGACAGGCCCCCCGAGGACCACGCTCCAGACGGCTCTGATGCCCCGCCGGCCCCCGTCCTGGTCAATCGCCCCCACAGTTCGGATCCCCGTCGACGGCCGCTCCCGGTGCGCCGGGCGCTCGGTCGCGTGGCATGGATCGTCCTCGTGGTCATCGTCCTCGACCTCGCGCTCGGCGCAACGTTGTCCGGCACCCGGTTGCTGCTCGGCGATCGTGCGCAGCTGCGCGCCGCGCAGCAGCGCGAGTGGAACGCGACGATGCAGTCGCCGGCCATCCGCGACGAGCCGTGGGCCGAGCAGTACCGACTCGATCAGGACGGGCTCGCCTCGCTCCCCCAGGAGTACGTCCCGTACCTCGTGTGGGGATTCCAGGAGTACCACAGTCAGTGGGTCAACACATCGGACCGAGAACGGCGCTCGTACGAACCGGACATCGCGGGTGGGCAGCGCCCGCTGCGAGTCGCCTTCCTCGGCGGCTCAGTGTTGTTCGGCATCGGCCAGCGTGACTCGGAAACCATCCCGTCGCAGTTCGCTCGTCTCGCCGAACGATCGGGCCTTCCGGTCGAGGTGCACAACTACGGCATGTTCGGATGGGCCCGATGGCAGGAGTACGAGTACCTCGAACGGCTGCTCGCGGCCGGCGAGCAGTACGACCTCGTCGTCGTCTACGACGGGCTGAACGACTACATGCTCCAGTTCTCCGACCCGTCGGTCGACCCCACCCACGGCGGCGCCAAGATCCTGGAACGCCTCGGTGGCGAGATCCACCGTGAGGAGTACCAGTACCCAGGGTTTCTCGACGGATTCCACGACCTGGCCACCACCTATCGCGAGAACAGCGGCGTTGCCCGTGTGGTCGACCGCATCATGAACGGTGGGTCGCACCTTCCCGACTGGCTGCAGACCTCCGAACCGGTCGACGCCGGCGCCGCGAGCACGGCCGCGCTCGCCATCTACGGGCGGAGCGGCCGCGCCATGTCGCTCCTGGCGGACGACCATGACACCCCCATCCGCTTCTTCCTGCAGGCGACCCAGATCGTCTGGACGCCCGAACAGCTGGCCCAGATGCCGCCCGGGACCGGCAACTACTCCGATGTCTTCGATGGCATCGAGTCCTCGGTGTACATCGACGGCGCCCACACGAACGAGCTGGGAGCGCGCCTCGTTGCACAGCGCCTCTGGCGCGACCTCGAGCCCGACCTCCTGCGGGCGGAGGCACGAGCGAACCAGTCGGACGACCGCTGAGCCGGCCCGCCGGTCCCGCCGACCACCGATTGGTTCAGAGGCGTAAGGACGGATCGGCGCCCAGGTCCAAAGGGCTGGGGCCGTCGAGGGAGAGGCGCCACCAGCCCGCGGCCGCCACCATCGCCGCGTTGTCGGTGCACATGGCCATGCTGGGCACGTAGCCCCGTCGGCCGTCGGCCTCGCAGGCGGCCAGGAACACCTCGCGCAGGCGGGAGTTGGCGGCCACGCCGCCGCCGAGGCAGACGGTGTCTACGGCCAGCTCGTCGGCGGCGGCCCGGGTCTTGGCCACCAGGATGTCGACCACGGCCTCCTGGAACGAAGCGGCCACGTCCGGCACCGAGACGTCGGGGTGCTTGCGCACGTGGTTGACCACCGCGGTCTTCAGGCCGCTGAACGAGAAGTCCAGGCCGTCGTGGCGCATGGCTCGGGGGAAGGCGATGGCGTCAGGGTCGCCGTCGACGGCGAGGCGGTCGATCACCGGTCCGCCCGGGTAGCCCAGGCCGAGGTAGCGGGCCACCTTGTCGAAGGCCTCGCCGGCGGCATCGTCCACCGTCGACCCGAGCACGCGGTGGCGCCCGTGGCCTTCCATCGACACCAGCATCGTGTGCCCACCTGACACCAGCAGCGTGAGCATCGGGGGCTCGACGTCGGGCGACTCGAGGCCGGCCGCGTAGAGGTGGGCCTCGAGGTGGTTGACCCCCACGAAGGGCACGTCCCACGCGAGGGCCAGTGCCTTCGCGGTGCCCACGCCCACCAGCAACGAGCCGATGAGGCCGGGCCCGACCGTGGCGGCCACTGCGTCGATCTCGCCGTCGCGCAGGCCGGCCTCGACGATGGCCTCGGCCACGACCGGCACGGCCAGTTCGACGTGGGCGCGGCCCGCGATCTCGGGGACCACCCCGCCGTAGCGGGCGTGCAGGTCGACCTGACTGCTGACCACCGACGACAGCACGTCGCGTGGTCCTTCCAGGACGGCGGCGGCGGTCTCGTCGCACGAGGTCTCGATGCCCAACACCCGGGCGCGGTCACCGATCACGAGCGGGGGTCCCCGTGGTCGGCGACCGCCCGGCGATCGCCGCCGGGCGGGGTGCCGGCGCCAGGTGGCACGCCCGGGGTGCCGTTGGTCGGCGCCGGCAACGCCCCGGCGATCCGGTCGAGGCGCTCGGCGTACTCGGGTGTGCCGATGTCGTTGGCCCACATGACGAGCGCGTCCTCGTTGACCTCGGCGTAGTAGTTCTTGCGCACCCCGGCGGGCACGAACCCGAACCGGCGGTACAAGCCGATGGCGGCCTCGTTCGACACACGCACCTCCAGGGTGAGGTTCTCGGCGCCGTGGGCCACCGCGGCCCGGGCCAGCTGCAGCAGCACCCGGCCGCCGATGCCCTGGCGATGGAACTCCGGGGCCACGGCCAGGGTGGTGACGTGGGCGTCGGGCCCGATGTACATCACGCCGCCGTAGCCCACCAACTCACCGGCCCGCCGGGCGACGAGGTAGCAGCGCAGGCTGCCCAGCGCCAGCTCGCTCAGGTAGAGGCCGAGCGACCACGGCCGCGGGTAGGACTGCACCTCGATGCGGATCACGCTGCGCAGGTGACGCCGCCGCATGGGCAGGATCTCGAGGGGGGCGAGGGCATCGGGCTCGACCATCCGGGCAAGGGGACCGGCCGGATCGACCAGCCCGCGGCGGTCGACCAGCGCGTTGCCGGTGCCCGTGTCCTCGTCGCGCCGACCCGGGGTCGGGCCGGCCGGGCGCCCCGGCGGCTCGGTGAGGGCACCGGTGGCGCCCGGCGGGCCCACGCGCTCGCTCACCGCGCCTCTCCCGAGGTCCGGGTGGCCCAGTTGGCCACCGCGTCGGGCTTGCGCAGGTACAGCGGCTCGAGCTCCCACGGGTTGACGAACTCCTCGCGCAGGGCCTGGGCATGCGCCAGTTGCACCAGCGAGGTGGCGCTGGGGTGTGCCATCTCCTGGTCGGCGATGTGCACCCGGCTGAGGCCCTCGAACGTGTCGGCGTAGCGGCGGGCGCCATCGCCCACCAGCAGGCAGTCCTCGCCGGCGGCGACGATCTCCGACGCCAGGTCCTCCGGGCTCCCCACCTGGTGGGGCGTCACCCGCTGCACCCCGGCGGGCACCGGGCGGTAGGACGCGTAGAACAGCTCGCCGCGGCGGGCATCGACCGCGGCGACGATGAGGCGGGACGTGAGCCGCAGCGGGAAGGCCACCAGGTCGAGGCTGGGCACACCGATCATCGGCACCCGCAGCGCGTAGGCCAGGGCCTTCGCGGTCGCCACCCCCACCCGCAACCCGGTGAACAGGCCGGGACCCACGTCCACCGCCACCACGCCCAGCTCGTCGAGGCCGATGCCGGTCTGGCGGCGCAGGAAGTCGACCGCGGGCGCCAGCGTCTCGGCGTGGCGCCGGCCCCGGGCCACGCTCACCGAGCCCAGCACGCCCTCGTGGCCGCCGATGGCCACGCTGACCTGATCGGTGGCGGTGTCGATGCCCAGGATCAGCACGGGCCCACCTCGTCGAGGGCTCGGCGCAGGGCGCCGGTTCGGGCCGCCCACGCCGGCCCCACCGCGGTGAAGGCGACGGTACGGTCGTCGTCGCCCTCGCCGAAGGTGAAGCGCACCTCGAGGTAGTCGGCCGGGAGCGCCCCCAGGATCGTGTCGCCCCACTCCACCACCGTGGCGGCGTCGTCGTCGAGCAGCTCGCCGATGTCGAGGTCGGCCACCTCGTCCAGGCTGCCGAGGCGGTACACGTCGAGGTGGTGCAGCCGCAGCCGGCCCTCGTAGCGCTGCGCCAGCGTGAAGGTGGGGCTGGTGATGGGGTCGGTCACCCCCAGCGCGGCGCCGAGGCCCTGCGTGAACGCGGTCTTGCCCGCTCCCAGGTCGCCGGCCAGCACCAGCAGGTCGCCGGCCCGCACCAGCTCGGCGACGGCTCGGGCCACGGCGCGGGTGCCCGATGCGGAGGTGGTGGCGACCTCGATCACGCCCTCAGGCTAGGAGGCGGGCGGACCCGCGCGCGTCGGTGGCCACCGGTCGTCGCGGGAGGGCACGCGCAGGGCTCCATCTCAGGTTCGTTGTCCATCTTTCGTCGCCTGGCGACGAAACATGGACAATGAAGGCGCTATCTGGAGCGTGCCTCCGCCTGGGCCGTGGGCACCGATCTACACGGCTCGACCCTCTCGCCGGCTAGGCGGGCGGGAGGGCGCCGACAGCACGGACAGCCTGCTCGACGGTGGTCATGGCCAGCCACCGCACGTGGTCGACCTGGGCCTCGATCCGCGCCTCTTCGGGGCCCACCGAGGCGGCCACCACCGCATCGCCGTCGAAGCGGGTGTGCGCGGGCACCAGCGCCCGGGCCAGGCCGTCATGGGCCGACTGGGCCATCAGGTGGCACGCCACCTTGTCCAGTCGGGCATTGGTGGCCACCACACCGACGGTGGTGTTGGTGGCCAGACCCCCGCCGCCGGGCCGGGGCGCGACGTCACCGGTGTCGACCCAGCCCGAGGCGTTGACCGCCATGAGCGCGGCCACCACCAGGTCGCCCTGGCGCTGCACCGCGCCGCCCAGGCCCCCGGGCAGCGACGCGTCGGCGCCCCCCCACGTCCCGACCGTCGCCCCGGTGCCGGCGCCGACCGCGCCGAGGGCCAGGGGGCCCGCCGACGCGTCCAGGCACGCCGCGTAGCCCTGCTCGGCGCCGGGACGGGCACGGGCGTCGCCCACGCCGAGGTCGTAGAGCGACAGCCCCACCACGATGGGGACGTTCCCGTGGGCGGTGGGGAACCCGGTGCCCTGCTCCTCGCAGAAGCGCATCACGCCGTCGGCCGCCGCCAGCCCGAACGCCGATCCGCCGGAGAGGACCACGGCGTCCACCCGGTCGACCAGCCGCTCGGGGGCCAGCAGCGCGGTTTCCCGGGTGGCCGGCGCACCGCCTCGCACCTCGCCCGACGCCACCGTGCCCTCGGGGAACAGCACCACCGTGCAGCCGGTGCGGCCGACGTGGTCGGTCCAGTGCCCGGCCCACACGCCCGGCAGATCGGTGATCACGCCCCGCAACCTATGCCCGGGCACACCGAGGCGCCGACGTCGGTCGAACCGGCGCCTGATCTCGGCGCCGGCCGGCCTGTCGTGGACGATGGTTCCAGAAGGAGCGAACCACCGGCGACGGGTTGGTTGGTCTCGTCTGGTGCTGCCGTCCGATCCGCCGCGGCGCGAGTGTCCTCGAACTCGAGGCAACATCCCCCGGAATCCGGGCGCCGTTCAGGCGGTCCCAGAACCCCGGGCTTGCCTTGCGGGTTACGGCGATCGCCGCTGCGCTGGCGCCCTCGCTGCCCGACCTCGTGCCGTGCGTTGAGCGGCGCGTCGAGCGCACTACAACGCGAAGAGGGCCGGCCGCGACGCAACAGTCCACAGGCCTCCGCCGCACCGCCGACCGGTCACGCCCGCCGTCCTCCGGCAGCCGGCGGGCCCCGAGGTCCGGTGCCGGATCTGGCGGCCACCGACCGGCTCGGAGCCTCAGGTCGGGCGGATCAGGTCTCCGGAACGGGTGGGTTCACGTCGAGGCGCCCCGGTACACGCGGGGCACCCGGGGGCCGATGCCGCACACCACCTCGTAGCCGATGGTGTCGAGGCGCTCGCCCCAGTCGTTGGCGGTGATCGTCTCGCCGCCCTGGGTGCCGATCAGCACCACGTCGTCGTCCACGGCCACGGCGTCGTCGCCGCAGTCGATCATGAACTGGTCCATGGTCACCACACCCACGATCGGGCGCTGCCGGCCCCCCACCAGCACCTCGCCACCCACCGCCGACAGGCGCCGGGGCACGCCGTCGGCGTAGCCCAGGGGAACGGTCGCCACGGTGGCGTCGTGGTCGAACTCGTGGCGCAGGCCGTACGACACCCGCTCGCCCGCACTCACCCGCTTCACGTGGGTGATCCGGGCGTGCAGCGACAAGGCCGGCCGCAGGTCGGCCACCCCGGCGAGCGTGGGCGACGGGTCGATGCCGTAGACGGCGATCCCGGCCCGCACCAGGTCGAACCGGGCCTCGGGCACGACGAGCGCGGCGGCCGAGTTCGCCGCGTGCAGCATCGGGGGGCGCAGGCCGGCGCCGGCCAGCTCTTCGACCGCGGCCCGGAAGCGGGCCAGCTGCTCGGTGGTGAACGGATGGTCGGGCTCGTCGGCCACCGCGCAATGGGTCCACAAGGCGTCGAGCCGCAGCACCGGGTCGGCGTCGATGGCGCCGGCCAGGGCCGGCACGTCTCCGGGTTGCGCACCGACCCGGTTCATGCCGGTGTTCACCTTGAGGTGCACACCTGCGGTCGCACCGGCCGCACGGGCCGCCTCGGCGAGGGCGGTGATGCCCGGCATCGTGTACACGGCGGGCGTGAGCCCCTGGGCCACCACCGTTCCCATCTCCTCGGGACGGGGCTCGGACAGCACCAGCACGGGGGCATCGATGCCCGCGGCGCGAAGCTCGACCCCCTCGTCGACCAGGGCGACCGCCAGCCACTCGGCGCCGGCACGCAGGGCCGCCCGCGCCACCGGCACCGCACCGTGGCCGTAGCCGCCGGCCTTCACCACCGCGCACAGGCGCGCCGGCGCCACCAGCCCGACCAGCAACGCCACGTTGTGGGCCACGGCGTCGAGGTCCACCTCGGCCCACGCCGGCCGGCCGCCGGGCGCACGGGTGGGTGTCATCGGGCCGGAGCGCCCCGGTTCGGGCGACCCGGGGTCAGGCGTCGGTCGCCCCCGGTGCGCTGCCGCCGCCGGCGCCGTGGACGATGGCCCGCAGCACGTCGCCACGGGCGATGATGCCCACCAGGTGCCCGTCCTCGACCACCGGCAGGCGGGAGGCGTCGTGGTCGTGCATCAGGGTGGCCGCGACCTCGACGGTGTCGTCGGGACCGCAGGTGACGGGCTCGTCGTCCATCACCTCGGCCACCACGGCACCCACGGCCTTCATGAAGTCCTCTTCGAACTCCTTGCGCCACGACGGCAGCTCGATGTAGGCCCCGAACAGGCTGATCACGGTGGGGGCGTGCACCTGGGCGTCCTGGACGATCAGGTCGCCGGTGGAGAGGACCCCGACCACGGCGCCGTCGGCGTCGACGACCGGCGCGGCGTCGACGCCTTTGTCGACCAGGACGCCCATGGCCGTCTCGATGGTCTGGTCGGGGGCGACGGTGACCACGTCGGTGGTCATCACGTCGCGTACGGGCAGGTCCTGGGTCAACATCGCGGGTCCCTGTGGAGTTGGGCGTCGTGGGTTTCGGGCGTTACTGCGCGCCGGGCGAGGTGATCAGCGAGATCGCCTCGGGCAGCCGGTCGACCAGGTCGCCGGCCACCAGGCCTCGCCGCCAGCCTAGGGTGCCGGCGACGCCGTGGATGAATGCGCCGGCGGCCGCGGCGCGGAAGGGGTCGAGCCCTGACGCGCACAGTGCCCCGATCACCCCGGCCAGCACGTCGCCGGTGCCGGCGGTGGCCAGCCGGCTGTCGCCGGTGGTGGTGACGAGCACGTCGCCAGCGGGATCGGCGACGACGGTGGTGTGGCCCTTCAGGAGCACCACCGCGCCCGACGCGGTGGCGAGCGACCGCACCGCGTCGATGCGGTCCGGTCCGATGGCACGGTCGATCAGGCGCTCGAACTCCCCGTCGTGGGGCGTGAGCACGACCGGGTCCCGGCGGGTCGCCAGCAGCGGGACGGCCCGAGCGCCCAGGGTGGCGAGGCCGTCGCCGTCCAGCACCACGGGCTGGGCCAGCTTGCGCAGCAGGTGGCGCACGCCGGCGGTGACCTCGTCGCTGCGACCCAGCCCGGGGCCCACGACGAACGCACCGAAGCGGTGGGCGTCGTGGACCAGATCGAGGGTCCACACCTCTGCCGGCAAGGGGTGGCCCACGGCCTCGGTGGGCCGCAGCGGGTCGTCGGGCACGCCGGGCGAGCTCAGGCGCACGTAGCCGGCCCCGGCCCGCTGCGCCGCCCGGGCAGCCAGGTGGGCGGCCCCGGTCATGCCCGGCGAGCCTGCGATCAGCCAGACCGCCCGCTGCCACTTGTGGGCGTCGAGGGCCAGTTGCGGCAGCCACGAGGCCACGTCTGCCGCCTCGACCTGGTGGGCGGTGGCCGACGACACGTCGAGGCCGATGTCGACGACCCGCACCTCGCCGGCGAGGCGGGGACCGTCGTGGAGGAGCAGGCCGGGCTTGAGCGCCGCGAACGTCACCGTGCGCTCGGCGCGCAGCACCCGGCCCGCGGCCACGCCCGTGTCGCCGTCGACGCCGGACGGGATGTCGACCGCCAGCACCCGCGCCCCGCCGGTGTCGGGTGCGTCGTAGGCGCCCCGGAAGCCGGTGCCGTAGGCCGCGTCGATCACCAGGTCGGCGACCGGCAGGAGCGGCGGCGCCAGGTCGGCAGGCACGACGTCGACCCGCACGCCCCGACGGGCGAGGATGGCGGCCGCGGCCCGGCCGTCGTTGCCGTTGTTCCCCTTGCCGGCCAGCACCACCACCCGCCGGCCGTAGGTGCCGCCCAAGAGCTCCACCGCGGCGTGCGCCACCGCGGCGCCGGCCCGCCCGATGAGCACGTCGACCGGCTCGGGCGCGGCGGCGTCGATCGCCCCCATCTCCGCGGGCGTGACGACGGGGATCACGCCGTCGGCTCCGGCGCGACCGCCGTGTGGGGGGGCATCACAGGGCCACCGCGATGGCGTGGGCCGAGGTGTGCGAGTGCGTCAGGGTCAACAGCCAGCGCGACACGCCCCTCTCGGCCGCCAGCGATGCGGCCCGGCCGTGCAGCGCCACCGCTGGTGCTCCCGAGTCGTCGTCGCGCACCACCTCGATGTCGGTGAACTCGCAGGCGCCCAGGCCCACCCCCAGCGCCTTCATCACCGCCTCCTTGGCTGCGAACCGGGCCGCGTAGCGCTCGGTGGGGTCGTTGCGGCGCTCGGCGTAGTCCTGCTCGGCGGCGCTGAACAGGCGCGGCACCAGGCCCGGCGTGCGAGCGAGCGCCTCGCGGAAGCGGTCGAGGTCGACCAGGTCGGTGCCGATCCCGATCACCGGTCGATCACGGGCGACCACACGGGGCCACCGGGCTCGGCGCAGGACGGTCGGCACGGACGGCGCCGCCACCAGGTGCAGCGCGGCCACCGAGCGCAGGACGGTCGGCCGCGTCAGCACGGCCACCAGGGTGCGGCGCCGTGCGCAGGGTCGGCCGGGCCGGCGGGGTCACGAGTGCCGCTACCGCCAGCGCTCGGCCAGGTCGGTGACCGGCTCGGTGAGCAGGGTGATCACGTCGAGGTCGCCCAGCAGGTCTTCACGGAAGGTCGGCTCGGTCTCGGTGACGGTGTCGCGCAGGGCGGCGAACCGGCCGCGATAGCCCTGCAGCACGCCACGCACGGTTGCCACCGGCAGTCGCTCGGCGAAGCGGACGTGCAACAGGGTGAGCCCCGTGGCCTGGTTGTCCTTCAGCTCGGGGACGATCACGAGCGTGCGGCCGTCGCTGCGGCCGCGGGCCACCAGCACCTCGCGGTCGGTGGCCACCCGGTTCTTGGTTCCCCGCAGCACCGGGCTGCGGTCGGTGCGCGAGGTGAGCTCGCGCGCGATGCCGCCCCGGTCGACCACCACCGCGGTGGCCTCGCCGGTGTCGACCCGGCCGTCGATGCGGTAGCGGGTGAAGCCCGTCACCTCCAGCACCGCGGCGTCGAGGTCGGCCAGGGTGCGCAGCGAGCGGTAGCTGAGACGGTCGCGGGCGGCGCCTGCGTCGAGCACGGCCCGCACCAGTGGCGCGGCCAGCAGCGTCTCGTCCGACCGGGAGATGCCGACGGTGACCGTCTTGGCCTGGTGCTTGATGGCGTCGATGGGCCGGGTGAGCTCTTCGATGGCCCGTCCCAGCGCCGAGGCCAGGTCCTCGACCACCACGCTGGGCGTGCCCACCTTGCCGTTCTCGAGTTGGTAGAGGTCGAGGGGCGTGATGCCCAGCGCGTAGCGGAACATCGAGGTCACCCGGACCGCGCTGCTGGCCTCGAGGTGGCCGTCGTACTCGCCGGCCCGCAGGCCGTCGAAGAACTGGCCGGCCAACGGCACCAGGGTGGGCTCGAGGTGGGACAACAGGCGCTCGGCGTCGGCCGCCGCCACCGCGTGGGCGACCGCGCCCTCGATCGCGGCGCGGGCCTCGCGCAGCGGCCGGGCCTGGGCGTCGATGGCCAGCGCCGCCTCGTAGCCGAACAGGTGGCCCGCCATGGCCGCCAGCACGAAGGCCAGCCGGGGGTGGGTGACGGGCACGGTCAGCGCCTGCAGCGCCGCCGCGAACCGGCCCTCACCCTCGGTGGCGATCACCACCGGCGCGGCCTTGTGGGCCCGGTAGATCGCCACCTCCTTGGCCACGTCGTCGGCGTTGGAGCCCTCGAGGCCGGCGGCGCACACCAGGATCAGCGGCTCGGAGGACAGGTCGATGTGCTTCTTGTCCTCGGTGCTGTCGCAGGCGATGGACTTGTAGCAGAGCTCGGACAGCTTGATCCGGATCTCGCTGGCCGCCACCCGGTTGGCCCCGTTGCCCACGATGGCCCAGTAGCGACGGTGGGGGGCCAGTTGCTGGGCGGCTTGGGCGATGGCGGGGCGGGTGGCGATGGTGGCCTCGAGGGCCTCGGGCAGGTCGCGCAGCGCGGCCAGCAGGGCCTGGCGGTCGGGGGCCGGGTCGAGCCCGAACGCGTCCGACAGCGCCACGGTCAGCAGGAAGCCGGCCGCGATCTGGGCGTAGAAGGCCTTGGTGGAGGCCACGCTCATCTCCACGTCGCGACCGTCCGACGTGTAGAGCACCCCGTCGACCTTGTCGGTCAGGTCGCTGTTGCGGCGGTTGACGATGGCGATCACCCGGGCGCCCCGGGCCCGCACCACGTCGACCGTGCGATTGGTGTCGGTGGTGGTGCCCGACTGGC